>NZ_JBFAGG010000017.1:41598-191944 GCF_040653595.1 Sphaerisporangium sp. NPDC051011
ACCCGCCGCTGAGCGGCACGCACACCCCGCGCACAGCCCCGCTGGTGGCGGCCCTGGCGGGTGTGGTGCTGCTCGGCTGGCTGGTACGACGGCTGCACACCCGCCGCTGAGCGGCACGCACACCCCGCGCACAGCCCCGCTGGTGGCGGCCCTGGCGGGTGTGGTGCTGCTCGGCTGGCTGGTACGACGGCTGCTCACTCGCCGCTGAGCGGCACGCACACGCGGCGGTGGGCGCAGGCATGCGCGGCGGTGGGCGCAGGCATGCGCGGCGGTGGGCGGTAAAAGTCGGGAAAGGGCTGGTCAGCACTCCTTCGGGAGGGGCGGTACGCGGGGCTGGCCGGGAATACCCCGGGGCAGCGTCGGTGCCGACTGGGGGGAACCAGCATGCAGCCGGATGTCAGCGTCGTGCTCATCACGTTCAACGATTCGGCCAGACTGCCGCGCGCCCTCGCCTCGGTGCTGAACCAGTCCCTGCGCAACCTGGAAGTCATCGTCGTGGACGACGCGAGCACCGACGCCACCCCCCGCGTGATCGCCCGCCACGACGATCCGCGCGTGCGGTACATCCGGAGGGAGTCCAACAGCGGCGGCTGCGGCGCGCCGCGCAACACCGGGTTGGACGCCGCCCGCGCCCCGCACGTCATGTTCCTGGACAGCGACGACGAGCTGGCCCCGCACGCGTGCAAGAGCCTGCTGGAGGAGGTGGAGCGCACGGGCGCGGACTTCGCGTCCGGGCAGATCTCGCGGCTGTTCGAGGAGACGGGCCGTACCCAGCGCTACTATCCGTCCCTGTACGCGCCCCGGCGGGTGGTGGAGGGGATCCGCGCCGAGCCGCGCCTGTTCCTGGACGGCTTCGCGACCAACAAGCTGTACCGGACGGAGTTCCTGCGCGAGCACGGCCTGCGCTTCGCCGAGAACCTCCACTACGAGGACCACGTGTTCACCGCGGCCCTGTACTGCGCGGCCCGCAGGTTCGCGGTCGTGCCGTGGGTGGTGTACGTCTGGCGCCGCGCGGCGGGGTCGACGTCGATCTCGTCGTCGCTGCGGGACATGGGCAACGTCCGCGACCGGGTGCGGGCGGCGCAGGTCGGCGACGCGATCCTGCGCGACAACGGCTGCTCGGACCTGGTCGCCGACCGCCAGCACCGTTTCCTGCAGCAGGACCTGCGCGTCTACCTGAACAAGCTGCCCGGACACCCGGCGGTGTGGGTCAAGGAGTTCGCGTCCGTGACGCGCCCGTACCTGGACGACCTGGAGCCCGGGGTGCTCGGCCGCGCCGACCCGATGATCCGGGTGTGCGCCCATCTCATCCGCACCGGCCATCCCGAGGACCTGGTGGTCGCGGCGCGGTCGCTGACCGGGCCGAAGGCGCCACCGCGGCACGCGCTGCGCGTGGACGGCCGGACGTACTGGGGGACGCGCGCGGACCCGGCCATGGACATCACCGCGCTGCGCCTGGCGGAGCTGCCGTTCCAGGCGTCGCGGATCCGCCACGAGGTGACCGAGATGTCCGCGGCGGGGACGGTCGTGTCGATGACGGTCCGCAGCTACGACCCGTTCGCGGTGCTGCGCCGCTGGAAGTGCGCGGCCGATCTGACGGTCAAGGGCCTGACGGTGCCGCTGGAGCCGCGCCGGCAGGCGGACGGCAGCTACCTCATCCAGGTGGAGTTCGACCTGGCGAAGGCCAGGCTCGGCAGGCTGGGCTTCCATGGACGGCGTGACCCGCGTATCGGCTTCACGCGCGAGGACGGGCACCGTACCGCGGACCGGTTGCTGGTCGACCCCGCCATGCCGCCGCTGGTGCTGACGGTGGGCAGGCACGAGGTCGCGGCCGGCCCGGCGGGCGACGGCGCGGTCCTGCGCGTCTCGTGGCGGCCGGACCCGGCGCTGCGCCGGGCGTCACGGCTGCGCGTGCTGCGCGACCTGGCGGGCCGGGCGGACGTGAAGCTGTGGGCGTACCGGCGGCTGATCCGCGTGCTCCCGCGCCGCCGCGACCTGGCGTTGTTCGAGTCCGACATCGGCGCCGGGTACACCGGGAACCCCCGCTACATCTACGAGGAGCTCGTCCGCAGGGGGCTGCCGCTGGAGGTGCGCTGGTCGACGCGCGGGGACGCGGCGGGCTTCCCGGCGGGCCTGCCTCTGGTGCGGCGGATGAGCTGGCGGTACATCTGGCTCCTGGCCCGCGCGGGCTACTGGGTGGACAGCCACGGCCTGCCGCTCGCCTTCCCCAAGCCCAAGGGCACCCGCTACCTGCAGACCTGGCACGGCCAGACGCTGAAGACGGTCGGGTTCGACGCCCCCGACCTGCGCGGCGACTTCCCGGGCCCGCGCGAGCGCTGGCGGGCGGCCGTGGCGCGGTGGGACGCGCTGGTGTCGCCGGGCGCGGAGTTCGAGCGGGTCTTCCCGCCGTCCAACGGGTACACCGGCACCGTGCTGCGCTTCGGCTCGCCGCGCTGCGACGTGCTGGTCAACGGCGACCCCTCGGCCGAGGCGCGCGTGCGCGAGGCGCTGGAGATCCCGTCCGACCGCAAGATCCTGCTGTACGCGCCGACGTACCGCGACCGGGCGAAGTCGGGCGGCGCGTCGGTGCGGGTGGACCTGGACGCGCTGGGCGACGCGCTGGCGGACGAGTGGGTGGTGGTGCTGCGCACCCATCCGGTCGAGCGGTTCGAGGTGCCCGAGCGGGTGCGCCACCTCGTCCGCGAGGCCGGGTCGTACCCCGAGGTGAACGATCTGATCCTCGCCTCGGACGCGCTGCTCAGCGACTACTCGTCGATCATCTGCGACTACGCCTGCACCGGGCGGCCGATTCTGCTGTACGCCGACGACTACGACGAGTACGCGCGGGTGGAGCGCGGGCTGAACTACGACCTGCGGGAGATCGGGCCCGGCCCGGTGCTGTCCTCCACCGGGGAGCTGGTCGCCGCGCTGCGCGACCTGCCCGCCGTCACGGCCGAGTACGCCGCCCGGTACGCCGACTTCGTCACGCTGTTCTGCGCGGAGGAGACCGGCAAGGCCGCTCCCCGCGTCGTGGACGCCTTCTTCCACGGGCCCGGACCCCGCCCATGAGGGCCGCGGGGACGGCACGCCGTGGCGGCAGGACCGTGGTCTTCGCCTGCATGGACGCCGACACGCTCGGCGGCGTCCAGCGGGTCACGCACACCGTCGCCCAGGGGCTCGCGCTGCGCGGCCACGACGTGCACGTGATCGGCCTGCACGAGGCGGCCGACCCGTTCCGCTACGTCGAACGGCCCCTGTACGAGCACCATGTGGCGCAGCGCAGGCCGGTGGGTGAGGGCAGGCGCGGGGCGGCGCGGGCGCGCGTCTCCCGCCTGCTGTCCTCACTGCCGCCCGGCTACGCCGTGCTGACCTCGCCCACGGTGGTGTCGTGGCTGGCGGGCGCGCTGCCGCCCCGGCTGCGGGCCATCGGCCAGTACCACGGCTCGTTCGAGCACGCGCGCGGCACCTGGCACTTCGCCTCGGTCTGCCGCGCCTACGGCGGCCTGGCGCGGTCGCTGTTCCTCAGCCCCGAGGACGCGGCGCGGTTCGCCGAGCAGGCGCTGCTGCCGAACACCGACCACGTCCCGAACCCGCTGGGGGCGTGGCCGGAGGCGACGTCCTTCCTGGACGTGCCGCGGGTGCTCGGCATCGGCCGTCTGGCGGGGGTGAAGCGCTACGACCGGCTGATCACGGCGTTCGCCCGCGCGTCCCGCACGCGCACGCAGTGGGAGCTGCACCTGATCGGCGACGGCCCCGAGCTCGCGCGCCTGCGCTCGCACGCCGCGTCCCTCGGGGTGGCCGACCGCGTGGTGTTCCGCGGCCGGGTCCCGGCCTCGCGGATCGGCCAGGAGTACCTCAACGGGGCGATCCTCGGGCTGTCCAGCGAGCACGAGGGGTTCCCGCTGGTGGTGGGCGAGGCGGCCTCGTACGGCATGCCCGCGGTCGCCTTCGACGTCTCCGGAGGGGTGCGCGCGCTGGTGCGGGACGGCGCGACCGGCGTGCTCGTGCCGCCCGCGGACGTCGACGCGCTGACCGGCGCGCTGAACGGCCTGATGGCAGACCACGCCCGGAGGCGGCGGCTCGGCGCGGCGGCCCGGGCCCACGCCGAGGCGTTCCGGCTGGAGCGGGTGCTGGACCGCTGGGAGGACGTCTTCGCCCGCATCAGCCGCTGATCTCACCGAGACCGGCCCGCGGTTCAGTGTCCGATGAGCTGCCCTGAGGTCGTACGCGGGCGCGGGATGCTCGCCGGCGAGAGCTGCCCGGAGGTCAGCATCGCGGCCAGCGGGCCGGGCTCGCGCATGCGGTTGATCCGGTCGCGGCCGAACGTGCGGGCCCGTGACAGCGCCCGCCGGGTCGCCGTCCTGCGGTAGGCCAGCAACTGCCGGGCGGACACGCCGGAGGCGCCGGACAGCTCGTACCCGTTGGCGCGCAGGCGGTCGCCGAGGGCCTCCTCGCAGAGCGCCGCCTCCCACGGTTCGAGCCGGCCGGCCCAGCTTCCCACGCTGGCCTGGCTGACCTCGCGGTGGGTGTTGCTGTGCCAGACCTTGTGGGCGGGCACCGCCGTCACCGCCACGCGCCGCGGCTCGCACATCGCCGGGTCGTAGTCCTCGCCGAGGAAGGTGCAGATCTTGGCCAGCTCCGCCTCCGGGTCGGCGGTCAGGTCCTCGTAGCGCAGCTCGTGGTAGCTGTCGGCGGGCAGCCGCTCGGCGTGCCGCCGCCCGTAGTCGACGGCCTCGGCCCAGATGGCGACGGCGTGGTAGACGTCCAGCGTGAACCAGGGCATCTCCTTGAGCGAGGCCACGCAGTCGCGGCCGTCCCTGATCAGGTGGATGAACTGCGCGTCGGGGAACAACCGGAGCAGCACGCCCACGTGCTTGGAGTAGCCCGGCCGCTTGTCGCCCCAGCGCGGCTTGCCGAAGCGCCCGGCGTACGAGCGGAATGTCTCGCCGACCACCGACCCGAGCGACCCGGGGCCCGCGGTGGCCCGCTCGACGTAGGCGTCGGCGTCGATGCCGAGCGCGCGGAACTTGGTGGTCTTGTCCCTGGCGATCCACTCGGCGAGCGCGCGCCGGTTCGCGGGCTCGCGCATGTCCCCGTACCACCGGCGGTGGTAGTACGCCGGGAGCAGGTAGCGGGTCTCCGGCGGCACCGCGATCCGCTCGTGCGCGTGCAGCATGAGCTGCAGCATCGTCGTGCCGGAGCGCGGGCAGCCGATGATGAAGACGGGCCGGTCTGGACGCATCGCTCTACACCCCCGTGAAGAAAGGATCGGTCCGCACGTGCGGCTGTTCGTCCTCCTCGGACGCGCCGGGCCGGGCCCGCGCCGCGAGCGCCCGGGTGGAGAGCCACATGCGGTAGACAAGGAAGATCTCGTTGGCGACGAGCAGGCCGCCCGCGAGGGCCGTGACGGGCAGCAGCGCGCCGGGGCCGATCACCGGCGCGACGACGAACACGGCCGCGTGGAACTCGATGCCGCTCATCAGGTGCGAGCGCACGCGGTGCCGGGCCAGGAAGTGGGCGATCCGCTGCCGCGCGCCCGCCGGGCCGTCGCCCTCCCCTGGCGGCTGCGGCGGCGCCTGGTCGTACGGGCGGCCGTGGTCGAGGTCGTCGGCGCCGCCGGAAGCGTCGGCGGGAACGCCGCCGGTGCCGGAAGCGCCGCCGGGAACGCCGCCGCGGTCGCGCTCCTGGTCATACGGCTCGGACGGCGCGACGCGGCCGGGCGCGGGGCGGTCGTGCGGGAGGAGGCCGGGCGGCGGCGGGACGCGCGGGAACGGGTCGCGGGGAATGGGCTGGGTGGACCCGAGCGAGTCCGGGTACCGGGGCGCCTGCCGGGGAACGGCCGGTGTGGGCCCTGCGGGCTCGTGCGGCGCGGGCGCGTCGCCGGGGCGGACGGCGGGCTCTCCGGCACGGTGGTCGTGGTCGAGGGGCGCGGGCGGCGGGAACGGGTGCTCGTGGGCGGGTGGGGGCGGGTAGTCGTAGGCTCCCCTGTCGAGCGACTCGACGGCCATCGCGTCGCGTACCGCGTCCAGTTCCTCCCTGCGCGCGGCGCGCCGCCGGGCCTTGGCGGTCTGGCGCACGCGCTTCATCTGGGGGGCGTTGACGTAGCGGAACAGGTCGAGGATCGCGATCCCCGCGCCGAGCAGCACGTACGCGAGCCGTCCGGTCGCGGCGTACTGGCCGTAGGCGAGGCCGGCGGCGCAGCAGACGACGCGGATCCGGTCGCCCACGTAGTCCAGCCAGAGTCCGAACGGCGTGCCGGTGCCCTTCAGCCGGGCGATCTTGCCGTCGACACAATCGATCATGAAGCTGACGTAGAAGAGCAGCGCGCCGAGAACCAGGCGATTCCACGCGAAACAGGCCGCCGAGGCCATGCCGAGGATCAGCGAGAAACGCGTCAGCGTGTTCGGCGTGATCTCGGTGCGATTCGCTACGAACAGTGCCACCCGGCACGCGACCGGGTCGACCATGAACACCGTCCACCATGAGTCTCTGCGTTTGCGCGTCGCGAGGACGTCATTCAGCGAATAGGACCTCATGGCTGCCAGCATGGCGACGTGAAGCCACCGAAAACTCACCGTCTGTAACTACCATGTGATCTCTAGGCGCTTTCTTGACCGCCGCGGGCGACTGGCCTCCGCGGCTTGACCTCCCGCCACAGGAAGGCTTCCGGGACGGGGGCCCGGACCCGGGTCCAGTGAACGATTAATACCGATTTTGTGTGATTTTTACGTTCCAATGGGAAACCGGGATAGGGTTACGCGGCGTCGGCGGCGGCGCCGCACCCGGTGTTCGCCCCGGTGATCACCACTGTGTTCGACCCGCCGTTCAACCCGGTGTTCAACCCGGTGTCTCCCACGGAGTCCCACACGGAGGAGAAGGTCACATGCGGCGATGGATCCCGGTCGTGGTCGCGGCCGCCCTGGCGCTGACGGCGACGACGCCCGCGGCGGCCGACTCCACCCGCCGCCCGCTCGACTGCGCGCGTGTGAAGTGCATCGCGCTGACCTTCGACGACGGCCCCGGGCCCTACACCGGCAAGGTGCTGGACATCCTGCGCGCCCACCACGCGAAGGTCACGTTCTTCCTGGTCGGCGAGCACGTCCGGAAGTACGCGGGGACGGTCCGCAGGATGGCGCGCGAGGGCCACCAGATCGGCGACCACACCTGGGACCACCCCCACCTGACCACGCTGCACGACGGCGAGATCCGCGATGAGCTCAGCCGCACGCAGGACGCCATCGAGGCCGTCACCGGCAGGCGCCCGGACCTCATGCGCCCCCCGTACGGCGACACCGACGCGCGCGTGGGCGCCATCGCGGCCGAGCTGGGCCTGGCGCAGATCCTGTGGAACCGCAGCTCGCACGACTGGGAGCTGCGCGACACCAAGGCCCTGACGGCGAAGGTTCTCGACACGGCCAAGCGCGACCGGGTCGTCCTGATGCACGACATCCAGCCCCACACGGTGAAGGCCCTGCCGCAGATCCTCTCCGGCCTGGAGAAGCGCGGCTACCACGTTGTGCCGGTCCAGAAGCTGCTGCGCGGCAGGACGCTCCTCCCAGGTGAGATCTTCCCCGTGGGCGGCTGGAACTGACCGAGTATGGCGGGACTATCGGCGGAATCGCTTGCGCGGCCGCCCCGCGGCGGTCTTAAGGTGGGGTGAACGCGCCGGCGGGCCGGACGTCCGGGAGACACCGGCCGATCTCGCCGGCGGTGACCATCCGCGGTTTCGTCATGGCCGTTACCGGCCGCCACAGAGGGAGACCTGGTCGAGGGATGAGCGACGTACGCGAGAAGGCCGAGCTCTACGCCATGGACATCTCTGACGTCACCTGGCTGAGCGCCCCGGGCAGCGCCTCGGAGGACCGCATCGAGATCGCCTACCTCCCCGGCGGCGCGGTCGCCATGCGCAACCCGTCCGACCCCGCCGGCACGGTGCTGCGCTACACGGCCGCCGAGTGGAACGCCTTCGTCCTCGGCGTCCGCGACGGCGAGTTCGACGACTGACCTGTTCGAGGCGCGGCGGTGTTCTGGAGGAGGAGGGAGGAAGGGGTGAGGTACGAGCCCCTTCCGAGTGACGACGGAAGAACGCCGCCTAAAGGAGCGCCTCGAACCGCCGTGCCGGAGGCGCGGCAATAGGCACAGCGGCTACCGCTCCGCGGGCAGGGACATCGTCAGGCCGCGCCCCACGCGCTGCATGGGCCGTTCGACGTACCGGTACGTCAGCGCGCTGACGCCGAGCACCACGGCGATGAACGCGGCGGCGAGCGCGGCCTGCGTGAGCACGGGCATCCGGGCGGGATCGCCGATGATCGTCAGGAACAGCTTCAGCAGCGGGACGTGCACGAGGTAGACCGAGTAACTGATCACGCCCAGCCACACCAGCGGGCGCGGCACCACGCGGTCGCGCACGGCGATCCCGAGCGCGAACGTCGCCCCGGCCAGCACGACCGTGGTGATCCAGACGCGCGGCGAGGCCCACCACGTGCTCGGGACCGCGAAGAACGGCACGATCGCCAGCAGGACGACCGCCGCCGCGACCGCGCGCAGCCCGGAGATCCGCCCGGCGTCCCAGCGGTACAGCGCGGTCCCGATGAACATCACCGCCAGGATCGCCGGGCCGAGCCACGGCGTGCGCCCGCCGAGCAGCACCAGCGTGACGGCGAGCGCCCCGAGCGCGAGCGTGCCCGCCGTGCGCACCCATCCCGGCCCGGCGGCCACGCACCCGAACCCGGCCGCGAACACCGCCAGCGTGACCAGAGAGGCCGGGCCCGGCGTCAGGGCGGGCACGGCCAGCGCCAGGGCCACGACCAGCGCCGCCGCCGCGAACGCCACGGCCCACAGGCCGCTGCGCCGATGGGTCCCGGTGGCGAACAGCGCGGCCACGACCAGGTAGAACACCATCTCGTACGACAGCGTCCACATCGTCTCGACGACGCCGGGCGACCCCAGCACGTCCACGAGCATGGTCGCGTGCCCGGCGAGGGCGGCGAGGTCCGGCTTGAGGTCGCCGCGCAGCGGGACGACCGGCGCCGCCGCCATGACGGCGGCGATGACCACGAGGTACAGCGGGTAGAGCCGGAACAGCCTGCCCACCCAGAACGCCCGCACGTCGCCCCGATGCTCCAGCGAGGCCGGGATGACGTACCCGCTGACCAGGAAGAACACCAGCACGCCGTAGATGCCGAGGTTGAACCAGTACGGCCGCAGCCCGGGCAGGAAGCGGTAGAGCATGTGCTCCAGCATCACGGCCGTGGCCCCGAGGCCGCGCACGGCGTCCAGCCACGCCAGCCTTGGCCGCGCGGACGGGGAGGGGGCGGTCGTGGGGGACGACCCGGCCGTCAGCATTTACCGCAATTTACCGGACCACGGCGCGGCATAACCGGCCCGATCGCGTTTTCGCATGGTTAACGCGTGCCGGCCGGGGGCTGTTCAGGACGCGGAAGCCCGCTCACTCCCACTCGATGGTGCCCGGGGGCTTGCTCGTCACGTCCAGGACCACGCGGTTGATCTCGCGGACCTCGTTGGTGATGCGGGTCGAGATGCGGGCGAGCACGTCGTAGGGGACGCGGGACCAGTCGGCCGTCATCGCGTCCTCGCTGGTCACCGGCCGCAGGACGACCGGGTGGCCGTACGTGCGGCCGTCGCCCTGGACGCCGACCGAGCGGACGTCGGCCAGGAGCACGACCGGACACTGCCAGATCTCGCGGTCGAGGCCGGCGCGGGACAGCTCCTCACGGGCGATCGCGTCGGCCTCGCGCAGGATGGCGAGGCGGTCGTGGGTGACCTCGCCGACGATGCGGATGGCGAGCCCGGGGCCGGGGAACGGCTGGCGCCACACCATGGCGGACGGCAGGCCGAGTTCCTCGCCCGCGCGGCGCACCTCGTCCTTGAACAGCGTGCGCAGCGGCTCGACCAGCGAGAACTTCAGGTCGTCCGGCAGGCCGCCCACGTTGTGGTGGGACTTGATGTTGGCCGTGCCCGTGCCACCGCCCGACTCGACCACGTCGGGGTAGAGCGTGCCCTGCACCAGGAAGTCGACGGGGCCGTCGGCGAGGATCGCCCGCTGCTCGTCCTCGAAGACGCGGATGAACTCGCGCCCGATGATCTTGCGCTTCTCCTCCGGGTCGCAGACCCCGGACAGCGCCTTGAGGAACCGCTCCTGGGCGTCCACGACCCGCAGCTTGACCCCGGTGGCGGCGACGAAGTCGCGCTCGACCTGCTCGGCCTCGCCCTTGCGCAGCAGCCCATGGTCGACGAACACGCAGGTCAGCCGGTCGCCGATGGCGCGCTGGACGATCGCGGCGGCCACGGCGGAGTCGACCCCGCCCGACAGGCCGCAGATCGCGCGCCCCTCGGGGCCGATCTGCGCGCGCACGGCCTCGATGGCGTCCTCGACGATGTTGAGCATCGTCCACGACGGCCGGCAGCCGGCGGCGTCCAGGAAGTGCTTCATGACGGCCTGGCCGTGCTCGGAGTGCAGCACCTCTGGGTGGAACTGCACGCCGTACAGGCCCTTGGCGCGGTGCTCCATGGCGGCGACGGGCGTGTCGGGCGTCCACGCGGTGACCTCGAAGCCCTCCGGGGCCGCGACGACGCTGTCGCCGTGGGACATCCACACCGACTGGGCCACGGGCAGGCCGGCGAACAGCACGCCCTCGCCGACGACGGTGAGCGGCGTGCCGCCGTACTCGGCGATGCCGGTCTGGGCGACCTGGCCGCCGAGGACCCGGGCCATCTCCTGGAAGCCGTAGCAGATGCCGAAGGTCGGCACCCCGGTGTCGAACAGGCCCTGCGGCGCGGCGGGGGCGCCCTCGGCGTACACCGACGCGGGGCCGCCGGACAGGATGATCGCCTTCGGGTTCTTGGCGAGCATCTCGTCCACCGGCATCGTCGAGGGGACGATCTCGGAGTACACGTGGCACTCACGGACCCGCCGCGCGATCAGCTGCGCGTACTGCGCGCCGAAGTCGACGACAAGGACCGTGTCGAACTCAGACACCGAAAAGACCTCCCAAAAGACGCCGCGGTCCTCACAGTCTAGCGACGGCGGCCGATGCGAACGCTGCCGGTGATCTACGGTCGCCGTACCGGCCGCTGAACCGGGTCACCACAGAATGCGTCGTAGGGGCATGAGGACTTCGATCGGTACGGCAGCGGCCGTGGCGCTGGCCTGCGGCCTGGCGGTGACGGCCTGCACGAGCGGCGGCGGGCCCGTCAAGCCCGCGGCCGATGAGCCCGTGGCCTTGGGGAACATCAAGCTCGTCGCGTACACCGGATGCGACGACATGCTCGACGGCCTGCGCGAGGCCGCGGCGAAGAACGTCGGCCCGTGGGGCTTCGGCGGCAACATGATCTTCTACGCGGCCGACGGCGCGGCGAGGATGGACGCGAAGGCGGTCGCGCCCTCGTACTCCACCACCAACGTCCACGAGGCGGGCGTCGACGAGCCCGACATGGTCAAGACGGACGGCCGGCGGATCATCAGCTACGCGGGCGGCGTGCTGCGCGTGATCGACGCCGCGTCCAAGAAGGTGACCGGCACGCTGCGGCTCGTGCCGAAGGAGCAGGCCTGGGCGCCCGGGGACCTGCTCGTCCACGGCGACCGCGCGCTGGTGATGTTCAGCGGC
Source organism: Sphaerisporangium sp. NPDC051011 (assembly GCF_040653595.1). Taxonomy (NCBI): domain Bacteria; kingdom Bacillati; phylum Actinomycetota; class Actinomycetes; order Streptosporangiales; family Streptosporangiaceae; genus Sphaerisporangium; species Sphaerisporangium sp. NPDC051011. The sequence goes on from NZ_JBFAGG010000017.1 coordinate 53,226, forward strand.
GGGGAGGCGATCCCGGTCGGCGCCGTCGCGAAGCGGCCCGCCACCGCCGGCCCCAAGTACACGCTGGTCGATCTGAAGGAGCTGAAGGTCCTCGGGTCGATCACCCCGCAGGGCATGCACGTGGACGCCCGGATGGTCGGCTCGACCGTCCGCCTCGTGGTCAGGTCGCAGCCGACCATCACCTTCGCCGAGGGCCGCCCGGACGAGAAGGAGGACGAGCGGACCCGGCGCAACCAGAACGACGTGCGCAACGCGCCCATCGAGGCGTGGCTGCCGACCTACGAGGTGGACACCCCCGGTGAGGCCACCCGCACTGAGAAGCTGAAGTGCGAGGCGATCAGCCACCCGGCCGAGTACACCGGCACCTCCATGCTGACCGTCCACACCATCGACCTGGAGGCCGGGCTCACCTCCGACGACCCGATCGCGGTGGCCGCCGACGGCGACACGGTGTACGCGACGCCCACCAGCCTGTACGTCACCAGCAACCCGCGCTGGTGGTTCCCCCGCATGATGATCGACGACACCCCGCCCGCCCCCGTCGAGAACGCGCCGAGCGGGGACGTCTCCCCCGCCCCGGCGACCACGCCGAGCGCGGCGGCGGTTCCCGGCGCGGCGGCGGCCCCCGAGACGGCGCCGACGGCCGTCGCCCCGCGCGACCCGGCCACCACGACGCCCGCGGAGAAGATCGAGCCGAGCAACGACCCGTCGATGCCGTCGCTGCTCCCCGAGCCGACGGCGTCCCCGTCCGGCCCCGCCCCCACGACCCCCGTCCCGGCCTCCCCCACAGAGCCCACCGGGTCCCCGACGGCCGAGGCGGCGCCGCCCGAGCAGACCGAGATCCACCGGTTCGACATCGGCGGCGCCGGCGCGCCCCGGTACGTCGCCTCCGGCGTGGTGCCCGGACGCCTGCTCAACCAGTACTCCCTGTCGGACTTCCAGGGCAACCTGCGGGTCGCCACCACCTCCGACGCCGCCCCCGGGGCGAACCCGTCGCGCGGCTCCAGCGGCGTGTACGTCCTGAAGGCCGACACCCTGGCCAAGGTGGGCGAGGTCACCGGCCTCGGCAAGGGCGAGCGGATCTACTCGGTCCGCTTCATCGGCCCCGTGGGCTACGTCGTGACGTTCCGCCAGGTCGACCCGCTGTACACGCTCGACCTGCGCGACCCGGCGAACCCCAAGGTCACCGGCGAACTGAAGATCACCGGCTACTCGGCCTACCTGCACCCGGCGGGCGAGGGACGGCTCCTCGGCATCGGCCAGGAGGCCAGCGAGCAGGGCAGGACGCTCGGCATGCAGGTCTCGCTGTTCGACGTCAGCGACCCGGCCAAACCGGCGCGCCTGGCGCAATTCCACCAGAAGGACTCCGGGTCCGAGGCCGAATGGGACCCGCACGCCTTCCTGTACTGGCCGGAGTCCGGGCTGGCGGTCGTGCCGGTCAACAGCTGGGGCGGTCCCGATCCCTCCACGGCCCAGATGGCCGCTATGGTGCTGAAGGTCGGCGACGGGTCCATCACGCGGGCCGGGCTCGTCACGCACCCGAAGCAGGCGCGGACCGACGAGCCGATCCAGTTCGACACGGCGATCCGCCGTTGCCTGATCATCGGGGACACGCTGTGGACCGTCTCCGACACGGGCATGAAGGCCAGCAGCGCCACCACGCTGGCCGGCGAGGGCTGGATCCCCTTCGAGGTGTGAGACCGCCTCGCACGCTTCCGGGCCGTATCGCGCAGTACGGCCCGGAGTGCCCCGGCCGCACGGGATGGGTTCCCGGTGACGGGATCCCTCCGTGCGGCCGGAAGGCAGACCCCCGGATCAGACCTCCTTGGTCGCCGGCTCGCCCACCGGGACGATCTCCGGCGCGCCGAGGCGGATCGCGTCGGCCTCCTGGTCGGTGTCCTGTTCCTGGGACAGCCGCTCGGCCTCGACGCGCTTGGTGTAGTACTCGACCTCGCGCTTGACCTGCTCGTCGTCCCACCCGAGCGGCCCGGCCATCAGCTCGGCGGCCTCCTGCGCCACGGCGGTGCCGCGGTGGAAGGTCTCGATCGAGATGCGCGTGCGACGGGTGAGCACGTCGTTGAGGTGGCGGGCGCCCTCGTGGGTGGCCGCGTAGACGACCTCGGCCCTGAGGTAGTCGTCGGCCCCGGCCAGCGGGCGGGCCAGCGACGGGTCCCGCTCGATCAGGGCGAGCACCTCGTCGATCAGCGACCCGTACCGCTGCAGCAGGTGCTCGATGCGGGCGACGTGCAGCCGGGAGGAGCGCGCGAGCCGGTGCCGCTGGTTCCACAGCGCCTGGTAGCCCTCGCCGCCCACCAGCGGGACCGTGTCCGTGCAGGACGGGGGCACGCGCTGGTCGAGGCCGTGCGCGACCGCGTCCACCGCGTCCTTGGCCATGACGCGGTACGTCGTGTACTTGCCACCGGCGATCATGACGAGGCCGGGCACCGGGTGGGTGACGACGTGCTCGCGCGACAGCTTGGAGGTCTCCTCCGACTCCCCGGCGAGCAGGGGGCGCAGTCCCGCGTACACGCCCTCGACGTCGTCGCGGGTGAGCGGCACCGAGAGCACGGCGTTGACGTGGTCGAGCACGTAGTCGATGTCCTGGCGGGAGGCGGCCGGGTGGGCCTTGTCCAGCGACCAGTGGGTGTCGGTGGTGCCGACGATCCAGTGCCGCCCCCACGGAATCACGAAAAGCACCGATTTCTCGGTGCGAAGGATGATTCCGGTGAGCGACTGGATGCGGTCACGGGGCACCACCAGGTGGACGCCCTTGGACGCGCGCACGTGGATCTGCCCGCGCCCGCCCACCATCTCCTGGATCTCGTCGGTCCACACCCCGGTGGCGTTGACCACCTGCCGGGCGCGCACGTCGAACTCGGCGGTGCTCTCCAGATCACGCACCCGCACGCCCGTGACCCGCTCGCCCTCCCGCAGGAACCCGCAGACCTGGGTGCGGGACGCGACGTACGCCCCGTACGCGGCCGCCGTGCGCAGCATCGTCGTCACGTAGCGCGCGTCGTCCACCTGGGCGTCCCAGTACTGCACCGCGCCGGTCAGCGCGGACTTGCGCAGCGCCGGGGCCAGCCGCCGGGCGCGGCGGCGCGACAGGTGGCGGTGCCCGGGCATGCCCCGGGTCAGGCCGGTCGAGAAGCCGAGCGTGTCGTACAGCGTGAGGCCCGCGCCGACGTACGGCCGCTCCCACACGTGGTGGGTGAGCGGGAACAGGAACGGCACCGGGCGCACCAGGTGGGGGGCGATCCGCTGGAGCAGCAGCGCCCGCTCCTGCAGCGCCTCGCGCACGAGATCGAAGTTGAGCTGTTCGAGGTAGCGCAGCCCGCCGTGGATCAGCTTCGACGAGCGCGAGGACGTGCCGGACGCGAAGTCGCGCGCCTCGACCAGGCCCACCGACAGCCCGCGGGTGACGGCGTCCAGCGCGACGCCGGAGCCGACCACGCCGCCGCCGACGACGATGACGTCGAGCTCGTGCGCGGGATCGGCCAAGTAGTCCAGGGCGGCCGATCTCTCTTCGGGGCCGAGCCGGGCGGAATGCGTGCCGCCGCCCTCCCCGACCCGGGACCGGGCGCCGACGCGCCTGTCCTCAATGCCGCCTCGCCCGGCCTCCACGCCGATCCCACCCTCCTGCGCCGCTCGTTCCCTCGCACCGTCCTGGCTGTCCATCGCGATCCCCCTGGGGTACGGCTCGTCGCGTTGCGTCCTATTTCTACCCGACAGCGGATACCCACATGCCAATGAAGGGCCAGCGTCGATCATGACACCGCCACGTCGGAACACCGCGGGTGCCCTGCTCTCGCATCGTGGTCTCAGGGGCTCCCGGCCGACATGGCACGACGGGTAGATCTTTGGGCCCGCCCGCCGGATCGCGGTGCCTCCGGCGGCCGGCCCGGGGCGAACGGCGAGCCGGTCGCGGCCCGCTCCTGGCCGGTTCCGCCGGAGCGTCAGGGCGGCAGGAAATGACCACTTCCTGCCGACTCTCCCCTCGAGAAAGCTGGATGGAGGTCGATCCGTCCGCCCGGGCCGAGAGGGGCACCATGACCACGGGGACGTCATCATGAGCGTCGTCTCGCACGCCCACGCCGTCGTGCGTGGCACCTACCAGGTCGAGCGGTTCACCCTCGGCAACGGGCTGCGGGTGGTGCTGAGCCCCGAACCCGGCGCCACGGTGGCCGGCGTCACGGTCGTCTACGACGTGGGCATCCGGTCCGAGCCCGAGGGCCGCACGGGGTTCGCCCATCTCTTCGAGCACCTGATGTTCCAGGGGTCGGCCAACCTGGAGAAGCTCGCGCACTTCCGCCACGTCCAGGGCGCCGGCGGCACGTTCAACGGCTCCACGCACCTCGACTACACCGAGTACTTCGAGACGGTGCCGGGCAACGCCCTGGAGCGCACGCTGTTCCTGGAGGCCGACCGCATGCGCGGGCCCCTGTTCACCCCCGAGAACCTCCGCAACCAGATCGACGTGGTCAAGGAGGAGATCAGGGTCAACATCCTCAACCGGCCCTACGGCGGCTTCCCCTGGCTGCGGCTGCCGCCCGTGATGTTCGACACGTTCGCGAACGCGCACGACGGGTACGGCTCGTTCGAGGACCTGGAGGCGGCCGGCGTGGAGGAGGCGGCCGACTTCTTCGACAAGTACTACGCCTGCGGCAACGCCGTGGTCAGCGTGGCCGGGGACTTCGACGTGGACCGGGCGCGGCTGCTGGTCGAACGCCACTTCGGGGATGTGCCCGCGCGCCCCGCGCCGCCCGCGCGGTCGTTCGCGGAGCCGGACCTCACCGCCCCGCGTCACCGGGCGTACGTGGACCCGGCCGCGCCCGCGCCGATGATCGCCGCCGCGTGGCGGGTGCCCGACCCGGTCGCCGATCTGGCCGGATACCTGCCGTACGTGGTGCTGGCCGAGGTCCTGACGGACGGCGTCGCCTCCCGCCTGGTCGACCGGCTCATCCTCAGGGACCGCACGGCCACCAGCGTCGGCGGCTACATGGGCTTCATGGGCAAGCCCTTCGACGTGCGCGACCCCACAGCGCTGCTCCTCCAGGCCAATCTGCCGCGCGGCGGCGCCGCCGGGCCGGTGCTCGATGCCGTCGACGAGGAGCTGGACCGGATCGCCCGTGAGGGGCTCGTCCCCGCCGAGCTCGCCCGCGTCCAGGCGCGGATGGCCGCCCTGCTGCTGCGGGCGACCGACCCGATGATCGGCCGCGCGGTGCAGATGGCCGTCCTGGAGCTGCAACGCGGCGACCCCGCCCTGATCAACGAACTGCCCGCGCTGATCGCCACCGTCACCGAGGAGCAGGTCAGCGCCGCCGCCACCCGAATGCGCCCGGACCGCAGGGCCTCGGCCGAGATCGTTCCCGGAGGTGCCCGGTGAGGACCCTGCCCCACATCGAGCCGGGGTGGCGGTTCGCCCTCCCGCCGCGTACCGAGATGGTCCTGCCCAACGGGCTCACCGTGACGGCCGTCGCGCGGCGTTCGGTGCCGCTGGTGGAGCTGAGGCTGTCGGTGCCGGCCTCCACGACCGACCTGGCCGCCGACGCGTTGCTGGCGCAGACGCTGTTCACCGGCGTCCCCGGCATGTCGGCCGCAGAGATCGCCGTCGAGACGCAGGCCATCGGTGGCGCGCTGAGCGCCAAGGCCGACCCCGACCGGTGGCTGGTCACCGGAAGCGCGCTGGCGTCCGGCCTGGACCGGCTGCTCGAACTGCTCGCGCAGGCCCTGCGCCACGCCGTCCATCCCGATCGCGAGGTCGCCGTCGAGCGCGAGCGCCTCGCCGGCCGCGTCCAGGTCGCGCTGAGCCAGCCGGGCTCGATCGCCAAGGCCGAGCTGCTGAAGCGCGTCTACGGCGACCACCCGTACGGGGTGGAGATCCCCTGCGCGGCCAGTGTGCGGGCGGTGGTGCCCGAGCGGGTCAGAGAGCTGCACAGGACGCGCATGAGCCCACGGGGCGCCGGCCTGGTGCTGGTCGGCGACATCGATCCCGACGCCGCCGTCGAGCTGGCGGCGCGGCGGCTCGGCGACTGGGCCGGGGAGGGAACCGCCGCTTCGACGCCGCCCGCGCCTCCGGTGCGGCCGGGTCCGCTGCTTCTGGTCGACCGGCCGGGCGCGGTGCAGTCGACGATCCGGATCGCGCTGCCCTCGCCGGGCCGCGAGCACCTGGACAACGCGCCCCTCCAGCTCGCCAACCTCGTCTTCGGCGGCTACTTCTGCTCTCGGTGGACGGAGAACATCCGTGAGGACAAGGGGTACTCCTACACGCCGACGTCGATGATCGACCATTCGCGGGCGGGGTCGATCCTGATGCTGTCGGCCGACGTCGCGACCGAGGTGACCGTTCCGGCGCTGGTGGAGACGTTCTACGAGCTCGGCAGGATCGTCGCGCTTCCGCCGAGCGCGGCCGAGGTCGGGCAGGCCAGGCGGTACGCGCTGGGGGCGTTGCAGCTGAGCATGGCGACCCAGGCGGGCCTGGCGGGTCTGACCGGGGCGCTGGCCGGGTTCGGCCTCCGGCTCGACTATCTCGCCGCGCACGCCGAGCGGCTGGCGTCGGCGACGCCCGAGGACCTGCATCGGGCGGCTCAGGCGTACATGGGGCCGGCCCGGGCGTCGGCGGTCGTGCTCGGCGACGCCGCCCGGTTCGCGGGGGCCCTCGCCACGGTCACCGACGTCGAGGTGGCGGCACGCTGACCGGTGAGGTGACGGCGCTCTGACCAGCGATGTCAAACACAGAGTCCCGACATATCCATTTTCCGTTACATATGAGTAGTGGTCATGTCTCCATCTTGAGTGATGGTGTAGGGGCCCCATAGATTCCCGTTAGGCCGAGTTGGTGGGGGATCCATGTTCGAGGCACTGGGACTCAACAGCCTGACCGAGTCCGTGTACCTGGCGATGCTGCGGTTCCCCGACGCGGGCGTCAGCGACCTCACCCGGACACTGGCGGTCGACGAAGATCAGGTACGCGCCGCCCTGGACGACCTGGCCAGGATGGCCCTGCTGCGCACCCCGGCGTCCGGCACCGAGACGCCCCGGCCCGTCAACCCCAAGGTCGGCCTCTCGGCGCTGCTGGCCCGTAAGGAGGCGGAGGTCGCCCGCCGCCGGCAGGAGATCGAAGAGACGCGCGTGGCGTTCACCGCGCTGCTGGCCCAGCAGTCCGACACCCGTTCCCGGATGTCCGAGGACGGGGTCGAGCGCGTCGAGGGCATCGACGAGATCCGGGAACGCCTGCGCGAGCTGGCGGCCACGTGCGAGTGGGAGGCGTGCTCGTTCATCCCCGGCGGCGCCCAGTCGGAGGCCAGCCTCACGGCGAGCCGCGAGCTGGACGCCGACGCGATCGAGCGGGGCGTACGGCTGCGGACGATCTACCTGGACAGCGTCCGCAACGACCAGCCCACCTTCGAGTACGCCCAGTGGCTCGCCGGGCTCGGCAGCGAGGTGCGCACCGTGCCGACGCTCCCCCTGCGCATGCTGATCGTCGATCGCAAACTGGCCCTGGTCCCCGTCGACACCGAGAACAGCGCCGCCCTCGCCGTGGAGGTCTCCAACCGCGGCGTGCTCACGGGCCTGGTCGCCCTGTTCAACTCGGTGTGGAAGACCTCGGTGCCGCTCGGCGTGACCCGGCGCCGCGACGACGAGGGCCTGTCGCCGCAGGAGAAGCAGGTGCTGCGGCTGCTGGGCGAGGGGCACACCGACGAGATGATCGCCCGGCGCATGGGCGTCTCGGTCCGTACGGCGAGGCGCGTCGCCTCCACCCTGCTGACCAGGCTGAACGCCCAGAGCCGGTTCCAGGCGGGGGCGCGGGCCGTGGCCAAGGGCTGGATCGATCCCGAGGATCTCGGCTGAGCCGGCCCCGCGGGTCACCCCGTGCCGGGCATCGTCCTGGTCGACAGCACCGCCCACTCCTTGGACGCGGGCGACAGCGCCGCCATCGTCCTGCGGCAGAGCTGCTCGGCGTGCGCCGCCGCCTCCTCGGGCGAGGAGGCGCGCAGATAGAGGCAGAAGACGACGTGGCCGTCCTCGTCCACCAAAAGGTGGACGTGCTCAAGACCGTCCGCCACCGTCGCGCCATCACCAAGCGCCCGGTGCAGGATGCCGAGGGCGACCTGCCAACCGGGCGTGCGGATCTTGATGGCGACGAGGTACATGGCTACATCGTGCGTGATCGCCGTGCCAAGACGTGGAAGAGCCGGCCGAGCCGGCGGTAGGGATCGCGCGCGCCGGCCCGCCACTCCAGCTCGCAGAGATCGTCGAAATCCGGTCCGGGCGGCACGTCGCCCAGATGGTCGGAGAACAGGCGCAGGCCGTACCAGGTGATCGCGGGCGCTCCGGCGTCCGCGAGGATCCCCGAGACCTCCTCGACGAGGTCCGCGCGGTGGGCCAGGTTGTGCCCGCCCTCCTCGACGCCGCTCTCCAGGCCGGCCAGCGCGTCGGCCCAGCGGCCCCGCATGGCCGGGCGCATGGCGATGGCCTCGCGGTTGATGGCCAGCACCGACAGCAGGCCGCCCGGAGCGGCCAGCCGGGTGAGGACGCGCAGCAGACCGGCCGGCTCCGGCAGGTACATCAGGATGCCGTGACAGCACACCACGTCGAATCCGCCCTCGCCGACCAGCGACGGCGCGTCCTCCCCGTACCCGAGCACGGTCCGCACCCGGCCGCGCACGCCCGCGTCCTCGGCGGCGAGCCGCTCCTCGGCCGCCCGCAGCATCGCCGGGTCGGGATCGAGGAGGACGACGTCGTGACCGGCCCTGGCCAGCTCGATCGCCTGGTACCCGGCGCCGCCGCCGACGTCGATGACCCGCTGCGGCCACGGAGCCATGTGCGCCTCCAGGGCGCGGGCCAGCAGGCGCTGGCGCAGCATGCCGAGCACCCCGTCGTTGTGCTGGGCGTACGCCTCCACGAGCGCCGCGGAGTTGGACATCCACGAATTGTCGTACGTCACCGGATCTCCATGGGGTCGATGGTCCAGCGCGCCGCGGACCAGCGGACGAGTTGAGGAACGAGGGTCACCAGCAGCAGCGCGGCGCCCGTCGCGACGGCGCCGCGCGGTCCCGCGAACGTGCCGAGCAGCCCGCCCACGAAGACGCCGCACAGCGTCGCCACCTGCAGCAGGGTGCCCGCCAGCGCCATGACCTTGGCCACGCTTCCCTCCCCGGCGGCGGCCTGCAACGCGCCGAAGATCGTGGCGATCATCAGCGTGCCGCCGAAGCTCCCGCACAGCTCGAACGCCACCACCGTCGCCGCGCCGGTGACGCCCGGGCCGCCGAACGGCAGCAGGGCCGGAGCGCACAGGCTGATCACCGTGCCGATGGCCAGGGTGCGCCCCCCGCCCCGGCGTCCGATGATCCTTCCCACGGTGAGGCCGCCGGTGATCCCGCCGAACGCGCCGAGCCCGAGCAGGAGCCCGATGGCCGACGGGGCGAGCCGCAGGTCGTGGACCATGAACAGGACGAGGACCGGCTGCATGATCCCGTTGACGAACGCCACGGCGCAGCCGGCCCGCATCCCCGATCGCCTGACGAGCGCGACGCCGAGGGTGCACACGTCCCGCACGGCGCCGCGGGTGGCGCGTCCCCGTCCGGTGCCCGCCTCCCCCGGGGGTGCGCCGCCCTCCCGCGCGGGGACCGGCCTGACGCGGGTCAGCAGCAGGGCGGAGGCCACGAAGGACGCCGCGTCGATGAGCACGACCAGCGGCAGCGCCACCACCGACATCAGCGCGGAGCCGATCGCGGGACCGCTGATGTCGGCGACGCTTCTCGTCGCGCTCGTCTTGCCGTTGGCGTCGACGAGGTGCTCGGCCGGCACGATCTGCACCAGCAGCGGACTGGACAGCGACGAGTAGACGCCGAGCGCGAGCGAGGCGAGGCCCGCGAGGGGCAGCAGCGTGGCCAGGCTCAGCACCCCGGCCCACCACAGCACCGGGATCAGCGCCATCACGGCGGCCTGGACGGCGTTGCAGGCGATCATGTAGGGAACCCTGTCGCGCAACGAGTCCGACCAGGCGGCCGCGGGCAGCCTGACCAGCAGGCAGGGGGCCAGTTCCATGAAGGCGAGCCAGGTCATCTGGCCCGGCGTGGCCCCGAGGGTGACCACGCCGATCAGCGGGACGGCCACCATGCTGACCGCCGATCCGAGCTGGGAGACGCCCAGCGCCGACCAGTAGGCGATGAAGCCACGGTCGGGGAAGCGCGTCTCCCTGGCCGTTCCGGCGATCTCCATGGTCATGGCGTGCTCACCACCACGCCCGCCCCATCGGCGGCCGAGACGAACCAGGCCGGGAAGTCGGCGGGGTAGCGCAGCCGTGAGATCTCGTCCAGGCGGGGGATCACCCGCGAGACGCCGTCCACGGTGCGCACCTTGCCGTGCCCGAACTGGGACATGAAGCGGTGGTTGTCGCCGAGGTCGTTCCTGCCGTAGCTGAAGAAGACCCCGAACTTCGGCCGCTCCTGTTCCCGCCGTGCCACGGTGCTCGCGTGCATGAGGCGGCCGTGCCACATCACCACGTCGCCCGCCCGCATGTCCACGGTCTCCCGCAGCGAGCTCGCGGCGAGGGTCCGCGCGGGGACCTCGTACTCCGGGCGCGTCCGGCCGTACCCGTCGAAGGACATCAGGTGAGAGCCGCGGATCACGTCGATCGCGCCGCCGGTCTCCGGGTCGTTGTCCTGCAGATAGAGCCCCGCCTGCACGTGCGTGAAGCCCGGCTCCCAGACGTACTCGTGACCCGGCCCCACGAAGGTCGAGTCGACATGCCACGGGACGTACACGTTCTGCCGCGCCGTGCAGTTCGGGTAGAGGACGGGGTGCTCGCCGAGCAGCCGCCGGGCGACGGAGACGATCCGCTCGCGCAGCGGGATCTCGGCCAGCTCGGGGGTGGCGAGGAAATCGGAGGTCATCATCTCCGCCTCGCCGGTCCCGGTGAGGTTGTCGGCGCAGACCTTGCGGGCGCGCTCGACCTCCCCGGCGTCCAGGACGCCTCTGATGACGACGTAGCCGCGGTCGGCGAACGCCTCCTCGATGGTCATGGCCGCGTCCTACCGCTTGACCCGGCCCTGTCGACCCGGCAGGCCAGGGTCTCGAGCTGCCCGAAGCCGAGGCCGCAGCAGTCGCCGGTGATGTCCTCGTCGAGCGCGTCCACCGGGTGGGGGACGTCGGTGGGCACCACACGGTTCAGGTCGATCGGCTCGGGGTCGTCGTCCACCCACACCAGCGCGCCGTTGGTGATCAGGTCCAGGTGCACGTCGGCGACGTAGGGGACCCGCGCCAGGCTCTGGTTGTGCTGGCCGAAGCCCAGGTGGACGCCGCAGCGCCGCTCGTTGATGTGGGAGTTCGCGGGGATGAACTCGTCGATGCCGAAGTTGGTGCCGAGCCCGAGCTCCCCGACGTTGCGTCCGTGCGGGCTGTCCAGGCAGAGCTGGAACATCTCCTCCAGAGCGGGGTCGGCGCAGGTCAGACTGAGGGCCTTGCTGTTCTCGACCTCGATCCACACCGGGTGGTCGGCGAGCCTCGCCGGGAGCGAGGTGATGACGTTGGCGTTGTACGCGCCGTCGGCGACGAAGATGCCGTCCACCTTGGCGGGATACGTCGCGATCTCGCCCGCGGGCAGGATGGTGAAGCCACCCGGACGCCACACACCCCGGTTGCTGACCCACTGGTAGCGGTCGGAGTCGATCTCGATCGTGAGGTCGGTGCCGCCGTCGCTCTTCACCCGGATCTTCTTGGCCGGCTTGATCCGGTGCAGCAGGGAGGCGTTGAGCGCCGACAGCTCGGTCGGCGTGACGTTGAGCGCCTTGGTGAAGAACTCGGTCGAGGCGCTGATGAGCCTCGTGACCATGATGCGGTCGTGGCCGTACCGGCTGAGCAGGGGCGCGAAGACGTTGAAGTGCGACATGGTGTCGCGTTCCATCGTGAGCACCACCAGGCGGCCGGGCAGGGTGGCCGGGTCGGGCAGGACCTCGTCCAGCCGCGCGCCGAACGTGGGGTCCACCAGCGGGCGCATCGCCAGGATCTCGGGGGCGAACCCGCGCTGCCGCAGGGCCAGCGCCACCCAGGCGGCCGGTTCACGGCTGTCGGGCGTGTAGGCGATGACGAACCGGTCGCTGTCGGACGCCATCACGTAGTCGTCGAGGAGGACCTTGACCCCTTGGAAGACACTTTCGTCGGGAAATGAAAACGTCATTTCTGAATCCAGCCTTTTTTAACGGTTCCTACGGTTCCTACGGTTCCTGCGGTTCCAGCGGTTCCTGCGATGAGGCCCCCACCGCCTCGGCCGTTCCCCCGGGAACGGCCGAGGCGGTGGATGGATTTACCAGGGCGGCGGTCAGGCCCGGTAGGTCGTGTAGGAAATGGTCCAGCCGAGGTTGCCGTTCTCGTCCTCGTCCGACTCGGTCGCCTCCGGCTCGACGGCGGCCATGGCACCGATCAGCTTCTCGAGCTCGTCCTTGGCAGACATGTGGTCTCCTTCGTGGAGTTCGCCGGCACCTTGCCGACAACCACGATGTTTCGCCGCCGGGGCGCCGGCCGAAAGTGGTGAAATGCTGTCAGCTCCGGCGGCGGCCGATACCGGCCAGCCCGTCCCGACTGTGGACTGTTGTTGTCCCGGCAGCCTCATGCCAGCCCCGCGGTGGTGACCCCGGCCCCGATGGACGGTAGAAATCATCTCAGCAGGGACACATCGAAACGGAGGCGGAAATGCTTCGGCTGACGGGAATGGCGAATCCGTGGAGTTCGGCGCTCATCCTCGTGCCCGCGGCGGCCACGGGCCGGGGTCACGACGGCGTGAACCCCGGGACGACCCTTTCAAACGGCTTCAGCTGGGATTAGGAGAAGCCCGAAATGTACGTGTGCATTTGCGCGACGACGGCCAAGCCCGAATTCGGCTCCGCGACCAAGAACGGCGCCTACAGCAAAGAGACCCTCGGCGACACGTGCGGTGCCAGCACCGGGTGCGGCAACTGCCAGAACGCCGGCGACGACCCGGTCGCCACGCTGCCCTTCTGATCGAGACTCGGTCAGGCCGGTTCAGGCCGGTTCAGACCCTCAGCACCTGGACGCCGGCCTCGGTGAAGGCGCCCGCCGCGGCGTCCGACAGCCCCGAGTCCGTGATCAGCGTATGGATGCGGTCGATGCCGCAGATGCGGGCGAAGGCGCGGCGTCCGATCTTGGAGGCGTCGGTGACGGCCACGACGCGCGCCGCCCGGCCGATCAGCAGGTTGTTCACGCTGGCCTCGCCCTCGTGATGGGCGAAGGCGCCGGCCTCGGCGTCGATGGCGTCGACGCCGAGGAACGCGATGTCCAGCGTCACCTGCTCCAGCACCCCCGACGACAGCGGGCCGATCAGCTCGTACGACTGCGGCCTCGCCACCCCGCCTGTCACGACGAGCTTGACGTTCTGCCGCACGGTCAGCTCGGCCGCGATGTTCAGGGCGTTGGTCACCACGGTGAGCCGCGCGCCGGGGTCGGCGCGCGCGGCCAGCGTCCGCGCGACCTCGGAGGTCGTGGTGCCGCCGTTCAGGCCGACGACGGCGCCGGGCGCCACCATCTCGGCCGCCGCCTCGGCGATGCGCTGTTTCTCCCCGGCGTGCCGGGCCGTCTTGTAGCGCAGCGGGAGGTCGTAGCTGACGCTCTGCGCGACGGCGCCGCCGCGGGTGCGCATGAGCATCTGCTGCTGGGCCAGCTCGTCGAAGTCGCGCCGGATCGTCGCCGTGGACACGTCGAGCGTCTCGGCGGCCTCCTCGACCGTCAGCCGCCCCTGCTGAGCGAGAAGCTCCAGAAGGGCGTTCCAGCGTTCATACCGGCTCATGACTCCAAAGCGTGGCACAAGAACGCCGTCACTGACGCGCCGGTGGATCCTCGGTCTGGCACTGCACAATCATGCTCATTAGTGCTATACAAAGTGCAGAACCCGGCTTCGAGGAGGCCCCATGGCAGGGCACACCGAGTCCGAGATCGCCTCTCAGCCCGTTGGAGCCGCGCCGCCGAGCTCGCGCCGGCCGTCCCCCTGCCGCGTCCCGGCGAGCGGGTCGCCGTGGCCCGCGCGCACGCCCGCGGAATGGACCCCGACCAGCCACTGCACCTCACCCGATCTGTGATCCTGTCCTCATGAGCATCACACTCGCCGACGCCCGCGTCGTCACTCCCGGCGGCGTGCACGAGGGCTGGATCACCATCGAGGACGGCCGCTTCACCCACATCGGGCGAGGGCAGGCCCCCCGCGACGGGCACAGCCTCGCCGGGCGGCACGTCGTCCCCGGCTTCGTCGACATCCACTCCCACGGCGGGGCCGGGGGCTCCTTCCCCTCGGGCGACCAGGAGGAGGCGCGGCGCATCGCCGCCTTCCACGCCCGGCACGGCACCACGACCATCATGGCCAGCCTGGTGACCGCCGCGCCGTCCGACCTCGCCCGCGCGACCGCCGCCCTGGCCGACCTGTGCGACGACGGGCTGCTGGCCGGCATCCACTTCGAGGGGCCCTACATCGCGCGGTCCCGGTGCGGCGCGCACGACCCCGCGCTGCTGCGCGACCCCTCCACGGCGGAGCTGGCGGACCTGCTCAAGGCCGGGCGCGGCCACGTGCGCATGCTCACCATCGCCCCCGAGCTTCCCCGCGGGCTCGACACCGTCCGCGCGGCCGTGTCCGAGGGCGTGATCGCCGCGCTGGGGCACAGCGACTCGACCTACGACCAGGCCCGCGAGGCCATCGACGCCGGCTGCACCGTCGCCACCCACCTCTACAACGCGCTGCCGCCGCTGCACCACCGCGACCCCGGGCCGATGGCGGCGCTGCTCCAGGACGAGCGCGTCACGGTCGAGCTGATCAACGACGGGGTCCACGTGCACCCGGCCATGGTCGGTCTCGCGCACGGCGTCGCGGGCACCGCCCGCACCGCGCTCATCACCGACGCGATGGGGGCCACCGGCATGGGCGACGGCGTCTACCGGCTCGGCTCCATGGAGGTCGAGGTCTCCGGCGGCACCGCGCGGCTGGTGGAGGGCGGGGCCATCGCGGGCAGCACGCTGACCATGGACGTCGCCTTCCGGCGCACCGTCGAACAGGTCGGGCTGCCGCTCGCCGAGGCATCCGTCATGGCGTCCCTGACCCCGGCGCGCGTCCTCGGCGTGGACGACCGCGTCGGCTCGATCGCCGTGGGCAAGGACGCCGACCTGGTCGTCCTCAACGACGACCTGACCGTCCACTCCGTGATGCGCCAAGGCACCTGGCTGACCTGACCGGCCCGCCGGCGCGCCCGGAGCGGACGTCCGGTCCACTCCGGGCGTGCCCAAGGCACGGGCGGCGAGACGGCCTTCGTCGTCAGTGGGTGTGCGGGGCGACGACGACCTCGACGCGCTGGAACTCCTTCAGGTCGGAGTAGCCGGCCGTGGCCATCGTGCGGCGCAGGGCGCCCATCAGGTTCATCGAGCCGTCGGCGACGCTGGACGGGCCGTGCAGGATCTGCGCCATCGTGCCGATGGTGCCGACCTCCACGCGGGCGCCGCGCGGCAGCTCGCCGTGGTGGGCCTCCGACCCCCAGTGGTGACCCCGGCCCGGGGCCTCCGCCGCCCGGGCGAGCGGCGAGCCGACCATCACCGCGTCGGACCCGCAGGCGATCGCCTTGGCGATGTCGCCGGAGCTGGTCATGCCGCCGTCGGCGATGACGTGGACGTACCGGCCGCCCGACTCGTCGAGGTAGTCGCGGCGGGCGGCGGCGACGTCGCCGATCGCGGTGGCCATCGGGACGGCCACGCCCAGCACCGTCCGGGTGGTGTGGCCCGAGCCACCGCCGAAGCCCACGAGCACGCCCGCGGCGCCGGTGCGCATGAGGTGGAGGGCGGCGGTGTAGGTGGCGCAGCCGCCGACGATCACCGGGACGTCCAGCTCGTAGATGAACTGCTTGAGGTTCAACGGCTCGGCCCGGCCGGAGACGTGCTCGGCCGAGACCGTGGTGCCGCGGATGACGAAGATGTCGGCCCCGGCGTCGATCACGGCCTTGTAGTGCTGCGCGGTGCGCTGCGGCGACAGCCGCGCGGCGGCGGTCACGCCGGCGGACCTGATCTCTTCGATGCGGCGGCCGATGAGCTCGTCGCTGATCGGCGCGGCGTAGATCTCCTGGAGGCGCTTGGTCGCGGCCTCACCGCGCAGCTCGGCGACCTCCGACAGCAGCGACGAGGGGTCCTCGTAGCGGGTCCAGAGCCCTTCCAGGTCGAGCACGGCGAGCCCGCCGAGCCGCCCGATCTCGATGGCCGTCTTCGGCGAGACCACGCTGTCCATCGGGCTCACCACGACGGGCAGGTCGAAGCGGTAGGCGTCGATCTGCCAGGAGATCGAGACCTCCTCGGGGTCGCGGGTGCGCCGCGAGGGCACGATGCCGATCTCGTCCAGGGCGTAGCCCCGGCGCCCGCTCTTGCCGCGCCCGATTTCTACCTGAGTCATGCTTTTCGTCGTTCCCGTCGTCTGGAAAACCGGTGTACTCGTGGTGACTATGCCCCGACCGACGCCTGCCGGCCCGCGCCGCCCCCCCGCCGTGCGGGCTCCGGGCGGGCGGGAGTCAGCGCCTGTGGTAGTTGGGCGCCTCCACGGTCATCTGGATGTCGTGGGGGTGGCTCTCTGTGAGGCCGGCCGCCGTGATCGGCATGAGCATGGCGTTCTCGTGGAGCTCTTCGATGGTGCGGGCGCCGGTGTACCACATGCCCTGACGCAGGCCGCCGACGAGCTGGTGGGCGACGGCCGCGACCGGGCCCCGGTAGGGGACCTGGCCCTCGATGCCCTCGGGGATGAACTTGTCGTCGCCGGAGACGGCCTCCTGGGCGTAGCGGTCCTTGCTGAAGGAGCCGCCGCGCTCGCGGTTGCGCACCGCGCCGAGCGAGCCCATGCCCCGGTAGGACTTGAACTGCTTGCCGTTGATGAAGATCAGCTCGCCGGGCGACTCCTCGCACCCGGCCAGCAGCGAGCCCAGCATCACGGTGTTGGCGCCGGCGGCGAGGGCCTTGGCGATGTCGCCGGAGTACTGGAGGCCGCCGTCGCCGATCACCGGCACGCCGGCCGGGCCACAGGCCAGGGACGCCTCGTGGATCGCGGTGACCTGGGGCGCGCCGACGCCCGCCACGACGCGGGTGGTGCAGATGGAGCCGGGGCCCACCCCGACCTTGACGGCGTCGGCGCCCGCGTCGATCAGCGCCTGCGCGCCCGCCCGCGTGGCGACGTTGCCGCCGATGACGTCGACCCGGCCGTTCGCCTTGATCTTGGCGATCATGTCGCACACGCCGCGCGAGTGACCGTGGGCGGTGTCGACGACGATGACGTCCACACCCGCCTCGACCAGGGCCATCGCGCGGTGCTCGGCGTCGCCCGCGACCCCGACGGCCGCCCCGACGACCAGGCGGCCGTCGGCGTCCTTGGTCGCGAGAGGATATTGCTCGCTCTTGGTGAAGTCTTTGACGGTGATGAGGCCGCGCAGCCTGCCGTCCGGGTCGACGATCGGGAGCTTCTCCACCTTGTTGTGGCGCAGCAGGCGGAAAGCCTCGTCGCGGGACACGCCGACCGGTGCCGTGACCAGGGGCATTGAGGTCATGACCTCGTGGACCGGGCGCTTGAGGTCGCTCTCGAAGCGCATGTCGCGGTTGGTCACGATGCCCACGAGGACGCCGTGCTCGTCGGTGACCGGGACGCCGGAGATGCGGTACTCGGCGCACAGGGCCTCGACGTCGGCGAGGGTGTCGCCGGGCGCGCAGGTCACGGGGTTGGTGACCATGCCGGCCTCGGAACGCTTGACCAGGTCGGCCTGCTGGGCCTGGTCGGCGATGGACAGGTTGCGGTGGAGCACGCCGAGCCCGCCCTGCCGCGCCATCGCCACGGCCATGCGCGCCTCGGTGACGGTGTCCATCGCGGCGGACACCAGCGGGATGCGCAAGGTGATCGACCTGGACAGGCGGGTGGTGGTGTCGGCCTCACCCGGCTGCAGGTCGGAATACGCGGGCACCAGGAGCACGTCGTCGAACGTGAGCCCGGGTTCGGTGAACTTGGCCATCTACGACCCTCCTGCCATGGCGCGCTGAAGATACTGATGGGGTCAGGCGCCCGCCCCCGCAGCCAGTTTAGTGTCCCGCTGGTCACAGCCACTGCGGACCTGTGGATAACCTGACGGCGACCGCTCGGTCACCGATCGCCCACGGGCGGCCCACGACAGGGTAGGTCGGTTTACTGGTTCACCACCACTTGCCCTCATCAGGGTAGGTGGGGGTCATAAGGTGGAATGCGTGCTGGAAGAAGTCCCCCGCGATCCCTTCGCGGACGACCCGAACGACCCCGCCGCGGCGCTGGGCGAGCTCGACGACTCCGAGCCCCTGACGTCGGCCGAGCGCGACGAGGCGCTCACCGACCTCGCCGACGTGGAGGTCTTCCGCTCCCTGCTGGAGCCGCAGGGCGTGCTCGGGCTGGTGCTCGACTGCCCGGAGTGCGGCGAGCAGCATTACTTCGACTGGGATCTGCTGCGCGGCAACCTGCGGCAGATGATCGACCACGGGCGCCCGCAGGTGCACGAGCCCGCGTTCGAGCCCGACCCCTCCGACTACGTCACCTGGGAGTACGCCCGGGGTTACGTCGACGGGGTGATCGACACCGAAGAGAGCCGCTGATCGACGTCCTCGGTGAGGGCGCGCAGCAGGCTCACCACGGCATCCTCCTGCTCGCCGGGCGCCTCGCGCCGCGCGAGCGCGTCGATGATCGCGTCCGTCCTGAGCACCTGGGGGTCGGTCTCGGCCCCGCGTTTTCGGAGCGAACGCGCCGGATGGACAGCGGTCAAGCTATCGACTCCATCTCGGCCATCGCCCGAAGCCTTGCCAGTGCCCGATGCTGGGCGACCCGAACCGCACCTGGTGACATACCGAGTACGTTACCCGTCTCCTCGGCCGACAGTCCCGAGACCACACGCAAAATGATCAGTTCGCGCTGGTTCTCGGGAAGGCGCGAGAGCAGCTCCCGGGCGTGCGCCGCCTCGATGTACCGGACGACGGTCTCCTCCGGCCCCGGCCCCTGGTCCGGCCCGTCCGGAAGGTCCTGCGTCGGCACGGCCGAGCGGACCGAGCTGCGCAGGGCGTCCGCGACCTTGTGGGAGGCGATGCCGAAGACGAAGGAGGCGAACGGGCGGCCCATGTCGCGGTAGCGCGGCAGGGCCGCCAGCACCGCGATGCAGACCTCCTGGGCCACGTCGTCGGCTATGTGGTAATGACCGGACACCCGGCCCAATCGAGCACGGCAATAGCGCACCACCATCGGGCGCAACTGCCCCAGCAATGATTCGATCGCGGTGCGATCCCCCTGGACGGCAAGGCTCGTCAGTTCCCTGAGGTCGGACTCGTCCGATCTCGTCGCAAGCCTTACCCCAGTCTTGGCGTCGGCGACGCATCCCTCGGTCACGTTAGGCATGATGCCCGCCACGATCGCGCATGTCGTCATGGTGAACGGATACGGATTGGTCACATTGACGCGACGATAACGCAGGGTAATCAATCGCACACAGTCGCGTTTGCGCATTTCACGCGTGCCACCGAATTCGCGGGATATTCGCCAGATGTCTCACCTGCTCGCCGGGGGGCTCGACTGACGCCCGGGGCCGCCGATCGGTTTACCCCGGCGTCAAATCCGCGACCGCGAAAATCGATTCAACAAAAAGCACGGCCCGCGTCCGTGGGGACGCGGGCCGTGCTCGGAGCCGTACCGGGGCGGGGCCCAGGCTCAGTGGCCGTGACCGTGGCCGTGACCCTGGCCGGCGGCGGCCGGGGACTCCTCCTCGGGCTTGTCGACCACGAGGGCCTCGGTCGTGAGCAGCATGCCGGCGATGGACGCGGCGTTCTGCACGGCCGAGCGGGTGACCTTCACCGGGTCGATGACGCCCTGGGCGACCAGGTCGCCGTACTCGCCGGTCGCGGCGTTGAGGCCGTGGCCGACCGGCAGCTCGCTGATCTTCGAGGTGACGACGTAGCCCTCCTGGCCGGCGTTCTCGGCGATCCAGCGGGCGGGCTCGACGAGCGCCCGGCGGACGATGGTGACGCCGGTGGCCTCGTCCCCGGTCAGGCCGAGGTCGTCGAGGTCCTTGGACAGGTGCACGAGCGCGGAGCCACCGCCGGAGACGATGCCCTCCTCGATCGCGGCGCGGGTCGCGGAGATCGCGTCCTCGAGACGGTGCTTCTTCTCCTTGAGCTCGACCTCGGTGGCCGCGCCGACGCGGAGGATGCAGATGCCCCCGGACAGCTTGGCGAGGCGCTCCTGGAGCTTCTCGCGGTCCCAGTCGGAGTCGGTCTGCTCGATGGCGTACTGGATCTCGCGGACGCGGTCGGCGATCGCCTGCGGGTCGCCGGCGCCGTCGACGATGGTCGAGTTGTCCTTGGTGACCACGATGCGGCGGGCGGTGCCGAGCACCTCGGTGCCGACGTTGTCCAGCTTGAGGCCGAGCTCCTCGGAGACCACCTGGCCGCCGGTGAGGATCGCGATGTCCTGCAGCATGGCCTTGCGGCGGTCGCCGAAGCCGGGGGCCTTGACCGCGACGGAGGTGAACGTGCCGCGGATCTTGTTGGTGACCAGGACGGCAAGGGCCTCGCCCTCGACGTCCTCGGCGACCACGAACAGCGGCTTCTTGGTCTGGGCGACCTTCTCCAGCAGCGGCAGGAACTCGGCGATCGAGGCGATCTTGCCGCTGGTCAGCAGCACGTAGGCGTCCTCGAGCACGGCCTCCATGCGCTCGGGGTCCGTCACCATGTAGGGCGACAGGTAGCCCTTGTCGAACTGGAGACCTTCGGTGAACTCCAGCTCCAGGCCCATGGTGTTGGACTCTTCGACGGTGATCACACCGTCCTTGCCGACCTTGTCGAAGGCCTCGGCGATGAGCTCGCCGATCTTGGCGTCCTGCGCGGAGATCGTGGCGACGTTGGCGATCTCCTTCTTGTCCTCGACCGGGCGGGAGCGCTCGAGGAGGCGGTCGCTGACGGCGCGGGCGGCCAGGTCGATGCCGCGCTTCAGCGACAGCGGGGAGGCGCCGGCGGCGACGTTGCGCAGGCCCTCGCGCACCATGGCCTGGGCCAGGACGGTGGCGGTGGTGGTGCCGTCACCCGCGACGTCGTTGGTCTTGGTCGCCACTTCCTTGGCGAGCTGGGCGCCGAGGTTCTCGTAAGGCTTGTCGAGCTCGACCTCACGGGCGATCGTCACGCCGTCGTTCGTGATCGTGGGGGCGCCGAACTTCTTGTCGATGACGACGTTACGGCCGCGCGGCCCGAGGGTCACCTTGACCGCGTCCGCGAGGGCGTTCACACCACGCTCGAGAGCGCGCCGCGCGTCCTCGTCGAACTCCAGGATCTTGGGCATTTAAGGTCCTCTCAGCGTCAGAGGCCCCGGGGCCTCAGTGACAGGACCCCGGGGCATGACACGCGTATTTTGTAAGGCTCCGGACTGGCTAGTCGCCGGCGCGTTCCGGGCTTTACTTCTCGATGATCGCGAGAACGTCACGGGCGGAGAGCACGAGGTACTCCTCGCCGCCGTACTTGACCTCGGTACCGCCGTACTTGCTGTAGAGGACGACGTCCCCTTCCTTGACGTCGAGCGGAATGCGCTTCTCGCCGTCCTCGTCCCAGTTGCCGGGGCCCACCGCGAGGACCTTGCCCTCTTGCGGCTTCTCCTTGGCGGTGTCCGGGATGACCAGACCGGAAGCGGTCGTCTGCTCGGCCTCAAGCGGCTGAACCACGATGCGGTCGCCGAGCGGCTTAACGGGAACCTTGGTGGCGGTCGTCACGATCGGACCTCCCCTTCAGATTTGTGGTGATGAGCTGAAGAGGCGACCAGCGGCCTGCCGTCGCGGGTGTCAGACCTGCCTCGTCGCATTTTCGTCTTGGCACTCTCAATGGGCGAGTGCCAACACTGAACAGTATGCAAGCCCGCCGACGCAGTCAACACGGACAGGCCGTCCCAGCTCAGAACGCTTTCTCCCCCGCGCGAACACACCATACGACTCGCCCCGAATGTCCGTATTGACCGAAGGCTAGTGCCCAGTCGGCAGTGATCGGGCCGCCCGCCGCCGCCGGAGCCGTCCCGCGGACGCTAGCGTCGGGAGGCATGGAGCTTGAGGCCTTCCGTGAGTTGCTGACGCCGCGTGGACAGGAGGCGCTCGGTGAGGCCGTGGCTGCGGTCGCGGGGGACGCCGATCCGCTGCCGGCCGCGAGCCGGCTCAGGAAGAGCTACGACGCGCCCCTCACCGGCGCCGCGCTCACGCAGGCGCGGCTACGGGCGCGCGGTGCCGTGAAGTTCGGCGAGGACGCCGCGCGCATGTACTTCACCCCCGACGGCCTGGAGCAGGCGACCCGCGCGGAGGTCGCCGCCCACCGCGCCCGCCGGTTCGCGCCGGGCACGCGGGTGGCGGACGCCTGCTGCGGCATCGGCGGCGACCTGATCGCCCTGGCCCGCGCCGGCTGCCAGGTGGACGCCGTGGACCTGGACCCGCTCACCGTGGAGGTCGCCCGGGCCAACGCCGCCGCGCTGGGCCTCGCCGGCCGCGTCACCGTCCGCGTGGGCGAGGCGTCCGAGATCGAGCCCGAAGCCTACGACGTGCTGTTCGCCGACCCCGCGCGCCGCTCGACCGGCAGGCGCGTCTTCGACCCGATGGCCTACTCCCCGCCCTGGCCGGTCGTGCTCGGCCTCGTGGCGCGGGCGCGCGCGGCCTGCCTGAAGGTCGCGCCCGGCATCCCGTACGAGCTGATCCCCGAGGGCGCCGAGGCCGAGTGGGTGTCCTACCGGGGCGAGGTCAAGGAGGCCGTCCTGTGGACCGGCGACCTCGCCGCGCGCCCCGGCGGCGGCCCCGGCAGCAGGGCGACGATGCTGCCGTCCGGCGAGACGCTCACCGCCGACCCCTCGCTCGGGCCCGCCGGGCACGGCCCCGTGGCGCGATACCTGTACGAACCGGACGGCGCCGCGATCCGCGCGCACCTGGTGGCCGAGGTCGCCGCCCTGGTGGACGGCCACCTGATCGACCCGCAGATCGCCTACATCACCGGCGACGCCCCCGTGAGCACGCCGTGGGCGGCGCGGTACGAGGTGCTGGAGACGCTGCCCTTCTCGCTGAAGCGCCTGCGCGCGGCGCTGCGCGAGCGCGAGATCGGCACGGTGACGCTGAAGAAGCGCGGCTCCGCGCTGGACCTGGAGCGCCTACGAAAAGATCTCCGTCTTTCTGGCGATAAATCGTGCGTCGTCGCCCTGACCCGCATCGGCGCGCGTCCTTTCGCTTTCATCTGCCGGCCCGCGTGAACTCGACCGCCGGACGTGCGCGATATTCACGTACCACCGCGCTGACCTGCGCCAATGGCTCATATCCCGCCGAACCCGCCATAATCACGAAGTTTTAAAGTCGGCCCCGAAAGTCTTCCGCCGAGCCACTACAGTTGGCCAGCGCGGGATTTTGGCCCGATCGATCGCCGACCCGCCTCTTTCGTCAAGAACGTCGACCAATTCGTCGTGCCACGACGACCAGGGACCGACCCCACCGCCGTGCGGCCGAGCGCCCGCGAGTGAAGGAGCTTCCGGTGGATCACTCCAACCACACCCTCCTCCAGGCGGGCGACCAGACCGCCATCTCCGACAGGATGCGCGAGCTCCTCGCCCGGGCGGCCCAGGACCACGTCTACGAACAGCGCACCCAGGGGGCCGTTCTCGACGAGATCCGGCAACGGCTCGAAGGCATGGAGTGGCTCCTTCGCGAGGTCCGCGAGCGCGAGCTCGGCGGCCTCAGCGGCGCGCTGGAGGGGGTCAGCGGGCGGCTCGGCGAGCTCACCACCCGGCCGCCCGTGTGGGCCGAGGGCCTGGCCCAGCATGTCGAGGCCGTGCGCGACCGGGTGGACGGCGTGGGCAACCGCCTCGCCGGGCTCGGCGACCGCATCGAGGTCGTCAGCGACCGCGTCAAGCCGATCGCCGACCTGTCCGGCCTGTGGACCGACCTCGCCACGGTCCGCGAAGGCGTCGCCGAGGCCCTCAAGCGCCTCCAGGCCGTGCTGGACGGGGGCCAGGCGATCCCCGAGCGCCTCGGCGAGTTC
This sequence comes from Sphaerisporangium sp. NPDC051011, assembly GCF_040653595.1. Lineage (NCBI taxonomy): Bacteria > Bacillati > Actinomycetota > Actinomycetes > Streptosporangiales > Streptosporangiaceae > Sphaerisporangium > Sphaerisporangium sp. NPDC051011. Next base: position 77,292 of record NZ_JBFAGG010000017.1, read on the forward strand.
GGGCGCCGCCTGGACCGGCTCGCCTCCAGCATGGAGGCCGCGGGCGGCCGGTTCACCCGCCTGGACAAGGCGCTGACCGACCTCGCCCAGCGCACCGAGCGGCTGGAGGGCGGCGTCCTCGACCTCACCGAGGGCCTGGAGGAGACCCTGCCCTCGGCGATCGACCGCCTCACGAGCACCGTCGAGCGGCTGGCCGGCAAGCTGGACGGCGTGAGCACCAGGCTGGAGGCCGCCGAGACGCGCCTGAGCGAGCGCCTCGACGCGGTGGACGGGCGCGTGGCCGGCGTCGAGACCCACCTGGCCGGCATGGACGGCTCGCTCGCGGCCCTCCCCGGGCGCTTCGACGACGTCGACAGCCACCTGGGCGCCGTGCGCGGCCGCTTCGACACGGTGGACGCCCGGCTGCGCGGCCTGGACGAGCGCGTCGAGGCCGAGGGCGCCCGCCTCGCCGTGCTGGACGACCTGGGCGAGCGGCTCACCGGCGTCGGCACCGGGCTGACCGGCCTCGACCGGCGGCTCACCGACGTGGACGGCCGCCTCACCGCGTTCGATCAGCGGTTCACCGGCATCGACGGCGCCCTGTCGCGCCACGACGAGCGTTTCGGCACGATCGACGCGAACTTCGAGGACGTCAACGAGCGACTGGAGATGGTCGACGACCGCGTGGAGGCCGTCAACCAGCGCGTCGGCCGGCTCCCCGCGCTGCTGGAGGTCGGCGAGGTGCACAAGCGCGTCGGCGAGCTCCTCGACGCCAAGGGCGACGACCAGGGCAGGCGGTTCGACCGCATCGACGAGAAGCTCGCCGAGACCGTCGCGTCCCTGCCCCCGCTGGGGGAGCTGATCGAGCTGGTGCGGGCCCGCCCCGACCGCGACCAGCTCTCGAAGACCGTGGACGAGGTCGTCCAGCCCGCCCGCACCGACCTCACCCGCAGGCTCGGCGCCCTGGAGGAGACGATGCTCGCCCTCGCGGAAGCCCTGCTGCGGCCGGCCCGCCCCGTCAAGGACTGATGCTGCCGCGCCTCCGGCACGGCGGTTCGGAGCGCCCCTTAGGCGGCGTTCTTCCGCCCTCGCACGCAAGGGATCGTCCCCCACTCTCGCGCCCGAGGACTCCAGAACACCGCCGCGCCCCGAACAGGATCAGAGCGAAGCGCGCAATAGACACAACACGATCACATGTGGACGGTGGTGATCGGCAGTGAGGAGTCGGCCGGGATGTCCAGGGGCGAGGGGCCGATGCCCGCGGCGACCAGCTCGGAGCCGAGCGCGGCGATCATCGCGCCGTTGTCCGTGCACAGCCCCGGGCGCGGCACGCGCAGCCGCACCCCGGCGGCGTCGCACCGCTCCTGCGCCAGCGCCCGCAGCCGTGAGTTGGCCGCGACGCCGCCGCCGATCAGCAGGTCCTTCACGTCGTACCGCTGACACGCCTGCAGCGCCTTGCGGGTCAGCACGTCCACGACGGCCTCCTGGAAGGACGCGGCGACGTCCGCGACCGGCACGGCCTCCCCCGCGCGCTCCTTGGCCTCGACCCAGCGGGCGACCGCGGTCTTCAGGCCGGAGAACGAGAAGTCCAGCGTGCCGTCGTCGTACTTGCCCCTCGGGAAGGCGACCGCCGCCCCCGACCCCCGCGCGGCGGCGCGGTCGATGTGAGGCCCGCCCGGGAAGGGCAGGCCGAGCACCCGGGCGACCTTGTCGAACGCCTCGCCCGCGGCGTCGTCCACCGTCGAGCCGAGCGAGATCACGTCCTTGGCGACGTCGGGCACGAGCAGCAGCGAGGAGTGGCCTCCCGAGACCAGCAGCGCGATCGACGGCTTGGGAAGCGGGCCGTGTTCGAGCTGGTCCACGGCGACGTGGGCGGCGAGGTGGTTCACTCCGTACAGCGGCACCCCGAGGCCCATCGCGTACGCCTTGGCGGCGGCGACGCCCACCAGCAGCGCGCCCGCGAGCCCGGGGCCCGCCGTCACGGCCACGGCGTCGATGTCGGAGAAGCGCACGCCCGCCTGTTCGAGGGCGCGCTCGACCGTCGGCGTCATCGCCTCCAGGTGGGCGCGCGAGGCCACCTCGGGTACGACGCCGCCGAACCGGGCGTGCTCCTCCACGCTGGAGGCGACGGCGTTGGCGAGCAGGGTCTGCCCGCGCACGATGCCGACCCCCGTCTCGTCGCACGAGGTCTCGATGCCCAGCACCAAGGGCTCGTCAGCCATCTCGATCATCCCCCTGGCCGTTCAGCGACCTCATCATCATGATCGCGTCGGTTCCGTCGTCGTAGTAGTTACGGCGCAGGCCGATGCGCTCGAACCCGAAGCGCTTGTACATCGCCTGCGCGGGCGGATTGTCCGCGCGGACCTCCAGGAACACCGCCGTCACGCCCCGGCGCGCGGCCTCGGCGAGAAGCTCGGTCAGCATCGCGCTGCCGATGCCGGACCGCTGGCGGCTCGCGAGCACCGCGATCGTCTGCACGTCCGCCTGGTCGGCCGCCGCCGCGAGGCCCGCGTACCCGACGATCTCGTCGCCGGCCACGGCCACGATGTAGTGGCGGCTGCGCGGCTGGTCGGCCAGCTCGCCCCGCAGCATGCCCTCGCTCCACGCGTCCAGCGGGAACGTCGAGCGCTCGATGGCGAGGACGGCGGGCAGGTCGGCCTCGGTCATCTGCCGCAGCGTCGCCGCGCTCAGGCTGCGGCCCTCCGCCGGGCTCACGCCGTGACCTTCTTCGGCGGGCCAGGCACGTGGGCGTCCGGACGGCGCAGGTAGATCGGGTGCGGCAGGGTCAGCACGGCGTCGTGGGGGGCGGGCCCGGAGACCTGATCGGCGTGGCCGCCGGCCGTGAGCGTCAGGCGTTCGGCGGCCAGCGCGGCCAGGGCCCCGGCGCTCGGATACTCGGGAGCGCCCGCCACCAGACGCGCCTCGCCGAGCACGTCCGCGTGCAGGCGCGCGCCCGCGCCGACCAGGGGCAGGCCGCCGGGCACGTCGGCGGGGCGGTCCACGGACGGCCCCGAGACCCGCGTGCGCATGTCCGCGTACTTGGCCCAGAACACTTCTTTTCGCCGCGCGTCCGTCGCGACGAGGAACGGCTCGGACAGCCCGCTCGCGTAGGCGAGGACGTCCAGCGAGCACAGGCCGTACGCCGTGACGCCCGTCGTGGTCGCCAGGGCCTGGGCGGTCATCAGCCCGACCCGCAACCCGGTGTACGGCCCCGGTCCCGACCCGGCCACGATCGCCGTGACGTCCGCGAGCGCCGCCCCCGCCTCCCGCAGCACCTCGCGCACGGACGGAATCAGCAGCTCACCGTGCCGCCGAGCGTCAACCGTCGTGACCTCGGCCAGCACACGCTCGCCGTCGTGAAGCGCGGCGGTGACGGCGGGAGTCGCAGTATCGAAAGCCAAGACCAGCACAAACCTCAAGCGTAGTGGCTACCGGACCCCGCCTGGGCGGCTCGGTCGCTCTCACACCCGCGGATCGGAGACGGGCCCCACCAGCGCCGCGTAGACGATCACATTGTCCAGGTATTCGTGGGTCTTGCGGTCGAAGACGCCGCCGCAGGTGACCAGGCGGAGGCCGTCGTCCACGTAGACGCGTTCGGACGGGAAGCGGTCCTTGGAGATCTGTTCCACCGACTCGACGCGGTACTGGGCGGTCTTGCCGTCGCTGCGCAGGACCTTGATGACGGCGCCCTTCTTGACCTCGCGGAGGTGGTAGAAGACGGCGGGGGCGGTCTTGGTGTCGACGTGGCCGATGATCACCGAGGGCCCCTCGTCGCCGGGGACGACGCTCTGGTCGAACCAGCCCGCCGTCGAGGGCTTCTCGAACGGCGGCAGCTCGACCTCCCCGTCGTCGGCGAGCCCGAGCTTCATCAGCGGGGCCTTCAGGCCGAGCGAGGGGATGTCGAGTCGTTTCGGGACGGCGGCCGTGACGCGGGGCGCCTCGGCCTCCTTACGGGGCCCGCCGGTGAGGGCGTACATCACCGTGCCCACGACGAAGCCCGTCACCAGGATCTTCAACCACTTGGGGGTGTCGGCCATCGGCGGGAGGCGTGTTCGGGGGTCAGCGCGACCTGGAGTTGTGCCGTGCCAGGGCGACGCCGCCGCCGAGGGCCGCGAGCAGCGCCACGACGGTCACGGCCGTCGGGATGCCGGACGGCTCGTCCACGGACGCGGCGCCCGCCGCCGTGCCGCCGCCTCCGGCCCGGGGCGCGTGGCTGGGCACGACGCGCGTCCGGGTGGGCTTGGGCTCCGCGCGGGCGGTGAGGGTGAGCGTGGTCCTGCCGGTGTCGTTGGTGCCGTCGCACTTGACGTCGACCTGGTAGCTGCCGGGCCGGGCGTCCTCGTCGACGAGCGCGAAGCCGTGCACCTCGGGCGACGGCGCCGAGGTGACCGGGGTGGACGACGCGGCGGGGGTGGACGGCGGGGGCTGGGTGAGGGTGACGACGCCGGTGAAGGAGTTGGACCGCGCCGTCGCGCGGTAGTCGGTGCCGCCCTGGGGCACCGGGCAGAACGCCAGGACGCGGACCGACCGCGAGGCCCCGCTCCGCACCTTGTCCGGGACGAGCTGGACGCGAATGTCCTGCCTGCTGACCGTTGGACTCGGCGCCGAACTCGCGCCGGTCTGGGCTTCGGCGGTGCACGCGACGCCGCCTAAGAGAAGGAATGCACCCGACACCGCGACCCGCCCGACCCTGTGCACCGTCGCACTCCACTTCGCCGTACGATCCGACCCCGCCCGATACGACCGCACCTGGGCTTTACCTAACCTGCATACCCAGAAATGACAGGCCAATCCATCGGCTCGATCTTCATTACCGATGATCCGCAACATCTCAGGAGTGCGTCAATACAGGCAAGATTACCGGTCTAGATCGGCGGACGCGGGCCATCCGGGGAGGCGCCGGCATCGTTCCACCGCGCCCCGACCCCCCGGACCTCGACGAACCGCTCCTCGCCGGTCTCGCCGCGCCGGATCGACACCTCCAGCCGGTCGTCCGCCAGCCCTTCGACCAGGCCCTCACCCCACTCGACGACGGTCACCGAGTCCTCCAGGGAGGCGTCCAGGTCCAGGTCGTCGACCTCCAGCGCGCCGCCGATGCGGTAGGCGTCGGCGTGGACCAGCGCGGGGCCGTCGGCCAGCGGGGGATGGACCCGGGCGATCACGAACGTCGGCGAGGTGATCGGGCCGCGGACCTTCAGGCCCTCGGCGAGGCCCTGCACGAGGGTGGTCTTGCCGGCGCCGAGCGGCCCCGACAGCACCATCAGGTCGCCGGGGCGGAGCAGCCGGGCGAGCTCCTCACCCAGGGCGCGCATGTCTTCGGTCGTGGGCACGTGCCGTGAAAGGCTCATACGGCCTCCTTCCCCTCCCCCGCGGAACGGCCGCCCGCGTCCTCGGCGCGCTTGATCAGCTCGGTGAGGGACTGGTTCACGGCGTCGGGCCTCTCCAGGAGCACCAGGTGGGAGGCGCCGTCGATGACGGTCAGCCGGGCGCCGGGCAGGCCCGCGCTGATCGCCCTGCTGTGGTCCGGTGGCGTCAGCCAGTCGCCCGCGCCCACGATGATCTCGGTGGGCACCTTGTCGAGCACGCCGAGCGCGGCCAGCTTGTCGTGGGACATCAGGGCCGGGTAGAAGTCGGCGATGACGTCGGTGGGCGTGGAGCGGATCATCGACTCGGCGAAGTCGACCACCGTCGGGCTGATCGAGGACGGATCGCCGAACGCGAGGTAGCGCAGCGCCAGGAAGGACACGTCGTTGCCCGCCTGCCTGCCCTTGTCGATCAGCGCGGCGCGGCGGCCCAGCAGGGAGACGGCGGGCGCCGCCGCCCAGTGGACGGCCTTGGAGAACAGGGCGGGGAGCCCGAGGGTGATCTCGGCGAGCTTGCCCGCGGAGGTGGAGATCAGCGCGACGCCGCGCACCTTGTCGCCGAACAGCTCGGGGTGGCTGTCGGCCAGGGCCATCACCGTCATGCCGCCCATGGAGTGGCCCACGAGCACGCACGGCCCCGGGACCAGCGTCTTGAGGACCTCGGCGAGGTCGGCGCCCAGGCGGTCGATCGTGCAGTCCTCGGCGGGGGTGCGGGTGGAGCGGCCGTGGCAGCGCTGGTCCCAGAGCACCACGCGGTGGGTGCGGCGCAGGTCACGGCGCTGGTAGTGCCAGGAGTCGAGGTTGAGCGTGTAGCCGTGGCAGAGGACGACCGTCAGCGGCGCGTCCTCGGGCCCGTCGACCTCGGCGTACAGCTCGACCCCGTCGGAGGTCTCGACCATGACCGGACGGCCGCGCAGCTCACCGAAGGGCTCACTCGCCTCCAGGTCGGGCCTGAGGCGGATGCGCCCCACGGCGTACCTTTTGGCGAGGGCGGCGGCCGCCACGCCCGCCGACGCGGTTCCGACGATCGCCCCCGCGATGCCGACCCTGCGGCGTGTGGGCATCCCGACCTCCTCTTAACGGTAAACGCGCGGAACGCGTGAACCAATCCTGGTCACGATCTCATGAGTGATCGTGCCAAGGGAATCCGCCCATTCCTGCGCGGTCGGCTCCCCGTCCGTACCCGGCCCGAACAGCACGACCTCGTCTCCTTCCGCGATCGGGTCGTCCCCGACGTCGATCATGAACTGGTCCATGCAGACCCGCCCGGCGACCCGGCGGCGGCGCCCGGCCGCGAGCACCTCGGCGCGGTTGCCGGCGCCGCGCAGCACGCCGTCGGCGTACCCGAGGGGGACCAGGGCGATGGTGGTCTCGCGCTCGGTCGTGTAGAGGTGCCCGTACGACACCCCCGTGCCGGGCGGCACACGCTTGGCCAGGGCGACGCGTGCGGTGAGCGTCATCGCCGGGCGCAGGCCGAAGTCGCCGAGCTCGGGGATGGGGCTGAGGCCGTACACCGCGATGCCGGGGCGGACCATGTCGTAGTGGGTGCCGGGCAGCGACACCGTGGCGGCCGAGTTGGCGAGGTGGCGCAGGACGTGCGACCCGTTGACCCCGGCCTTCTCGGCGAGGCCCACCGCGTCGTCGAACTCGGCGATCTGACGGGCGATCGAAGGGTGGCCGGGGATGTCGGCGCAGGCGAAGTGGGACCACAGGCCGGCGATCTCGATCGTGCCCTCGGCCTGGGCGGCGAGCGCGCGGTCGAGCAGCGCGGGCCACTCGCGGGAGGTCGCGCCGCCGCGCGTGATGCCTGTGTCGATCTTGAGGTGGACGCGCGCCACGCGGCCGGTGCTCCGGGCGGCCCCGGCGATCTCACCGACCAGCCAGGGGGCTCCCGCCGACAGCTCGACGCCGGCCGTGAGCGCCTCGTCAAGGGGCTCGCCCGGCGTGAGGATCCAGGACAGGACGGGCGCCGTGACGCCGGCCGCGCGCAGCTCGAGAGCCTCACGCAGGTAGGCGGTGCCGAGGCGGGTGGCTCCGCCCTCCAGGGCGGCGCGCGCGCAGGGCACCATGCCGTGCCCGTAGCCGTCGGCCTTGACGGCGACCATCATCTCGGGGGCACGGGAGTGCTCGCGCAGGAGGGCCACGTTGTGCCTGATCGCCGAGAGATCGACCCGGGCCTCGGCAGGTGTGACGAGGGAACCGCGGATGGGGAAACTCACCCTTTCAGTCTCGCAGGATCGCGCCCGTGGCCGTGCGGGTTCGCGTGGTGACCGCCTGTCCGGAGCACGGGCGTACCCTGCCCACCGGTGGGCCGGTCAGGCGCCCGCCGTGAGAGCGCGGATCGCGCCGGGCAGCTCCAGCGCGACGTCCAGCGCCACGATGGGCGCCTCGCCCATGCGCGGATCACCCGCGGCGGCGCGGGCGGCCAGGCCGTGCGCATGGGCCGCGCACGAAGCCGCGTCATAACAGCTCAACCCCCCGGCGAGGAGGGCGCCCGCGATGCCGGCGAGCACGTCGCCCGTGCCGCCGGTGGCGAGCCAGGGAGTGCCCGTGAGGTTCACACGGACCGGCCGGCCCTCCTCCGCGACCAGGGTAGTCGACCCTTTGAGCAAAACCGTCACGCCGAGTTCCTCGGCCGCGCGCCGCGCGTAGTGGAGCCTGCGGGCCTCGATCTCGCCGGACGGTACGCCGAGCAGGCGGCCGAGTTCGCCGGTGTGGGGCGTGATGAGCGTGGGAGCGTCGCGCCGCAGCAGCGAGCGGTCCCGGGCGGCCAGCGTCAGCCCGTCGGCGTCCACGAGCACCGGCACATCGGAGCGCAGGACGGACGCGGCCAAAGCATGGGCGTCGTCGCCGGTTCCCATGCCGGGCCCGAGCACCCACGCCTGCACCCGCCCGACCTGCTCCACCCCCTCGCCCGGGCCGAGGATCGTGGTGATCGCCTCCGGCCACTTGGCCCTGACGTACCGGACAGGCTCGGCGGCGCTCGCGAAACGCACCAGCCCGGCGCCCGCACGCACGGCGCCGCCGACGGTGAGCACGCCCGCGCCGGTGAAGCGGTCACCACCGGCGACGACGCCCACCACCCCGCGCCGGTACTTGTTCGACTCCGCCTCGGGCCTCGGGAGCAGATCGGCGACGTCGGGGCCGGTGAGAGCCGTCACGCCCGGCTCGGGCAGCCAGGGGCGAAGGCCGATGTCGACCGGGCTCAGCGCGCCCACATGGCTCGCCCCGGGGTCGATCAGCAGCCCGGCCTTCACGGCGCCGAAGGTCACGGTGACGTGCGCGCGCACCGCGTCGCCCCCGACCTCGCCGGTGCTCGCGTCCACCCCGCTCGGCACGTCCACGGCGACGACGATGCCGGAGGCGCGCGCGCTGAGCCGCGCCAGCGTGGCGTACGGCTCGCGCAGCGCGCCGGAGCCGCCGATGCCGACCAGCCCGTCCAGGATCACGTCGGCGCGGTCGATCAGCCGGGCGGCGTCCCCTTCGACGTTCTCACCGGCCTCACCGGCCTCCCGCAGGTCCAGCGTCCTGCCGCCCGCGCGGCGCAGGGCTCCGAGGCCGCCCTCGTGCGCCGACCTGCCGGCCAGCACGGCGTCCACGCGCGCGCCCCTGCGGGCCAGGTCCGCCCCGGCGTACAGGGCGTCGCCGCCGTTGTCCCCGGCGCCGATCAGCAGCACGACGCGCGCGCCGTACACGCGGGGCAGCAGACCGGCGCAGGCCGCGGCGAGCCCGGTGGCGGCGCGGCGCATGAGCGTGCCCTCGGGCAGGCGGCTCATCAGCTCGCGCTCGGCCGCCCTGATCTCGTCGGAGGTGTACGCGGTCAGCATTCCACCGAATCTAGCCCTCCCCGATCATCGGGGCGAAGGCCACCCGCCGCTCAGCCCTCGGCGATCACGTACGCGATGGCGAAACCGCCGTCGTGGCTGAGGGAGACGTGCCACCGGCGCACGCCCAGCTCGCGGGCGAGGTCGTTCACCCGCCCGGTCAGCCGGAGCACGGGCCGGCCGAGGGCGGCCGTCGTGATCTCGGCGTCGCGGTGGGCGAGACCGGGCGGCGCGCCGAGCGCCTTGGCCGCGGCCTCCTTGGCGGCGAACCGCGCCGCGAGGGAGGCGATGGGCAGCCCGATCTCGGCCTCGGTGAACAGGCGCTCGCGCAGCTTGGGGGTACGTTCCAAAGCGACGTCGAGGCGGGCGATCTCGACGATGTCGACGCCGATGCCGACGATCACCGGCCCGCCCTCCCCTGCGCCCAGGAGCGCATTAGGGGTGGCGAAGCGTGCCGCCCGGCCTTGACAGGCAGGGGGACTCCATGCGGCACCCGCGCACAGGCGGGGGGCCCGACGCTCGGGCGCACCGGAGCGGCAGGTGGCGGCCATTGCGTCACGGTCCAATCTTGCCCCACTCCAGCAGCTCAGGTCTCCTTGCAGCACCCCCCGGTATCGCCCCACCCCTACCCCTAGGGCGACACCCCTGTGTCGGGGTTTCGAAGATCCACTCCCCCTTTTCACCCCCTGGGAGACCGCGCCCGCCGCGCCGAGACCCCCGAGCGGCCGGGCGCGCGGCCCTCAGTAGAGTTTGCGGCCATGGAGGCACCCACCCCGTACGTCGAGCTGAGCCGCGCGCAGTGGCGGGACCTGCGCCTGAACACGCCTCTCACCTTGACGGCCGAGGAGCTCGAAGAGCTGCGCGGCGTCGACGACCCGATCGACCTCGCCGAGGTCACCGACATCTACCTGCCGCTCACCCGGCTGCTCAACCTGCACTTCACCGGGGCGCGGCAGCGCAGCGCGGCGGTGAACACCTTCCTCGGCGACGACCACGCCCCGCCGCCGTACATCCTCGGCATCGCCGGCAGCGTCGCGGTCGGCAAGTCGACCACGGCGCGGCTGCTGCACACGCTGCTGGCCCGCTGGCCGGAGCACTCCCGGGTCGACCTGATCACCACCGACTCCTTCCTCTACCCGAACGCGGTGCTGGAGGAGCGCGGCATCCCCCACCGTAAGGGCTTCCCCGAGAGCTACGACCGCCGGGCGCTGGTCCGCTTCGTCGCCGAGGTGAAGGCCGGGGTCCCGGAGGTCCACGCGCCCGTCTACAGCCACCTGGAGTACGACATCGTGCCCGGGGCGGTGCAGACCGTGCACCGGCCGGACATCCTCCTCGTCGAGGGGCTGAACGTGCTGCAGCCGCCTCCCCCGGCCGCGCTGGCGGTGAACGACTACTTCGACTTCTCGATCTACGTGGACGCCAAGGTGGAGGACATCCGCGCCTGGTACGTCGACCGCTTCCACAAGCTGCGCCGCACGGCCTTCGCCGACCCGAAGTCGTACTTCTCCTACATCGCCGACATGTCGGAGGAGGAGGCGACCCGGTTCGCCAAGAACGTCTGGCGGGACGTCAACGAGCTGAACCTGGTCGAGAACATCCTCCCCACCCGCGGCCGCGCGGGCCTCGTCCTGCACAAGGGCCCCGACCACTCCATCCGCCGCGTCCGCCTGCGCCGCACCTGACGCCTCCCGGCGTACGGCCCGCGCATCGCGCCGCCCGCCCGGCGGATGAGGAGGAACTCCTCCGTGTGAGGGAGGCCACACCGGACGCGCGTTGGATAGTGTCCCGGGCATGACCATCCTCGCCACCGAGGGACTCACCAAACGCTTCCCCCGGGTGACGGCGCTCGACCGCCTCACCGTCAGCGCGGGGGCCGGCGTCACCGGCCTGGTCGGCGCGAACGGCGCGGGGAAGTCCACGCTCATCAAGATCCTGCTGGGGCTGCTCCCGCCCACCGAGGGCACCGCGACGGTGCTCGGCCTCGACCCGGCCACGCGCGCCCTCGACATCCGCAGATCCGTCGGCTACATGCCCGAGCACGACTGCCTCCCGCCCGACGTGTCCGCGACCGAGTTCACCGTCCACATGGCCCAGATGTCCGGCCTCCCGCGCAGCGCCGCCCGCGAGCGCGCCGCCGACACCCTGCGCCACGTCGGGCTGTACGAGGAGCGCTACCGGCCCATCGGCGGGTACTCGACCGGCATGCGCCAGCGGGTGAAGCTGGCCCAGGCACTCGTCCACGACCCCAAGCTGGTCTTCCTGGACGAGCCGACCAACGGCCTGGACCCGCAGGGCCGCGACGACATGCTCGCGCTGATCCGGCGCATCGGCACCGAGTTCGGCATCAGCGTGGTGGTGACCTCCCACCTGCTGGGCGAGCTCGAACGCGTCTGCGACCACGTCATCGTCATCGACGGGGGCCGCCTGCTGCGGTCCTCGGCCATCGGCGAGTTCACCCAGGCCACCCGGACGATCACCGTCGAGGTCGAGGAGGGCCTGCCGGCCCTGGCCGACCGGCTGACCGCCCTCGGGCAGACGGTGACCACGCACGGCCGCCTGCTGAGCGTCGAGGCCGGCTCCCCGGAGACGTTCGACGTCGTCCGCGACGCCGTCGTCGACCTGGACCTGTGCCTGGTCCGGCTGGAGCAGGGCCGCCACCGCATCGAGGACGTCTTCAGGGAGGAGGCCGTCAATGTCTGAGCCGTCCCCCGCGACCGCGCAGGCCGCCCCCGCCGCGCCGACCGGCGTCATCCACGACATCGGCTACCGCCACTACGAGGGCCCGCGGCTCGGCCGGGGCGCCGCGCTGGCCGCGCTCACCGTCCAGAGCCTCCGCGGCGTCTTCGGCCTCGGCCGCACCGCCCGCGCCAAGATCATGCCGTTCCTGCTGACCGGCATCATGATGCTGCCCGCCGTGGTGTCCATCGCGCTCCTGGCCGTGGTCAAGCGCGTCGAGGTGTCGGTGAGCTATCCGGCGTACGCGGTGATCATGCAGACCGTGCTCGCCGTGTTCCTGGCCGCCCAGTCCCCCTACCTCGTGGCCCCCGACCTGCGGTTCCGGGTGCTGCCGCTGTACATGTCGCGCCCGGTGAAGACCGCCGACTACATCACCGCCAAGCTCGCGGCCATGGCCCTGGCGATGTTCCTGCTCATCGCCGTGCCGCTGACCGTCATGTACGCCGGCGAGCTGCTGATCGACCTGGACGGCCCGCCGCGGAGCAAGGAGTACTTCGCGGCGCTGGCCACCAGCGTCATCTTCGCGGTCCTGCTGGCCTCCGTCGGGGTGGCCATCGCGTCCTTCACCCCGCGGCGCGGGCTCGGCGTCGCGGCCGTCATCGCGGTCTACCTGCTGACCTCCGCGGTGTCCCTCGTGCTGGTGGGCGTGCTGATGTCGGTGAGCCGCGACGGCGAGGCCGCCTGGGCGTGGCTGGTCAACCCGTTCTTCCTCGTCGACGCCGTGCAGGTGTGGCTGTTCGGCACCACCCCGAACAACGACGGCGGGTATCCGAGCGCGGGCGGCCCCGTCGCGCTGGCCGCCATCCTGGTGGTGATCGCCCTGAGCGTGACCGCCCTCGCCCTCCGCTACCGCAAGGCGGCCTCATCGTGAACATCGAACTCGCCCAGGTCTCCCGCTGGTACGGCAACGTGGTCGCCGTCAACGACGTCACGATGACCGTCGGGCCCGGCGTCACCGGCCTGCTCGGCCCGAACGGCGCCGGCAAGTCGACGCTGCTGCACATGATGGCCGGGTTCCTCGCCCCCTCCACCGGCACGGCCACCCTCGACGGCCGGCCGATCTGGCACAACCACCAGATCTACCGCTCCATCGGCCTCGTGCCCGAGCGCGAGGCCGTGTACGGCTTCCTCACCGGCTGGCAGTTCGTGCTGTCCAGCGCCCGCCTGCACCGCCTGCCGTCCCCCGAGGACGCCGCCTCCAAGGCGCTGGCGATGGTCGACATGGAGGGCGCGAAGGACCGGCGCGTCGAGACCTACTCCAAGGGCATGCGCCAGCGGGTCAAGGTCGCCGCCGCGCTCGTCCACGACCCGCAGGTGCTGCTGCTGGACGAGCCGTTCAACGGCATGGACCCGCGCCAGCGCCTCCACCTGATGGACCTGGTCAGGGAGCTCGGCGCCGCCGGGCGCACCATCCTGTTCAGCTCCCACATCCTGGAGGAGGTCGAGCGGGTCGCCCAGCAGATCGAGGTGCTGGTCGCGGGCCGCCACGCCGCCTCGGGCGACTTCCGCGAGATCCGCCGCCGGATGACCGACCGCCCCCACCTCTTCCGCGTCCGCTCCAGCGACGACCGGCGGCTGGCGTCCGCCCTGATCGCCGACGCCTCCTCGGGCGCGGTCTCCCTGGGCGAGGCGGGCCTGGAGGTCCAGGCGGTGGACTTCCGCAGGTTCACCTGGCTGCTCCCGCGGCTCGCCCGCGACGCCGGTGTCTCCGTCTGGCAGGTCTCTCCCGCCGACGAGGACCTCGAAAGCGTCTTCTCCTACCTGATCTCCGGGAGCTCCCGATGAACTCCGTCGTCGCCGGAATCACCTACCGGGCCGTGCTCGGGCGGCGCAGGGTGCTGCTGCTGATCCTGCTGCCGCTGTTGCTGATCGGCCTCGCGGTGCTGCTGCGGGCCATCGGCAGCACGGACGAGAACGCCACGATCAGGCTCATGCAGGTCTACGCGATCGGCATGATGCTGCCGCTGCTCGGCCTGATCGCGGGCACGGGCACGATCGCCCCGGAGATCGACGACGGCACGATCATCCACCTGCTGTCCAAGCCGATCTCCCGGCCGTCGATCGCCGTCACGAAGTTCGCCGTGGCCGCCTCGCTGCTCGCGCTGTTCGCGGCCGTCCCGACGTACCTCGCCGGCTACATCGTCCTCGGGAACGAGGCGGGCATCGCCCCCGGTTTCGCGCTCGGCGCGCTGATCGGCGGCGTCGCCTACGCCGGGGTCTTCCTGTTCCTCGGCGTCGTCACCCGGCACGCGGTGACGGTCGGCATCATCTACGCCGTGGTGTGGGAGGGCCTGGTCGGCCAGTATGTGCCCGGCGCGGGCAACTTCTCGATCCAGCAGTGGGCGCAGACCTTCGCGGGGCAGCTCATCACCTCCGGCTTCTTCAAGACCTCGGTCAGCATGGGCTTCGCCGTCCCGGCCGTGCTCATCGTGACGATCGGCTCGGTGGTGTGGGCGGGCCAGCGTCTGCGTTCCATCTCCCTCACCGGCGAGGAGTGACATCTCCCGGCCGCCACCGATCGCCGCGGCCGGGGGTTTGCTCACACCGCCACGGAGCGCGAGCCCTTGAGAAGCCGTGGCGGCATCACGACCGCGGCGAGTCCCAGCAGCAGCACGACCAACGCGCCGCCCCATGAGGCCCCGACGTCATAGGACTGGTATGGCCAAGCCCACCAGTGCGGGCCACTCCCGTCCGCCCCCCAGAACGCCGCGACGACGAACCCGGCGAGTGGCAGGATCCAGGACAGCGGCCTCCCGAACGCCCGCCCCGACACCAATGCCAGACCCGCGTACAGCACCAGATTCCGTACGGCCTCGGCGCCGGCCGCCACAGACCCGCTCGTCGCGGTCGCGCCGCCCACCAGACCGGCCGCGACGACCAGTGCCGTCGCCAGATGGAGCAACTCCGCCCGGATCAGCCGAGTGCCAGCGGCCCGTTCGAGCGACGCCATGGAACTGTGCAGGCTCCCCGCGGCCAGGACGGCGAACGGGATGGGCGTCAATAAAGTGCTCGCCATCTGCGACCACCCCCGGCTGTTGGCGGCGGGCAGGACGAACTCACCCCCGCCCGTCCACCAGGTGACGACCATCGCGACCACGTACCCGGCCAGCAGTTGCACCAGGTGGTGGGCGCGGGCGTAACGCCAAAGATCAGCACGGTCACCTGTCACGGCAATTTTCTCCGGCCCTGCGGATCGCCGCCAGGCGGTCGCTCACCCACTGAGCCTGTACCCGCTCAGGACGGTGGGCGACATCGGCGATCTCCCGCATGTCGACCCCGGGCGGACCGCCTCCGCTCCCCAGGGCCTCCGCGGTGCCGTAACTCCGTACTTGAAGATAGGCGTCGAGGCGGAACGCCTCGTGGGTGAACTTCTCGCTGTTCGCCGCGGGCACGTCACAGACAGGCAGGGTGCTATTGAGCACCGCCGAGGACAGGAACGAGGGCACCGACACGCCGCCCTCCAGGAGGCGGAAGTCGGCCGCGGCGTCGGGGATGGCCGGATCGCGCAGCCCTGCCTCATAGAACGTCTCCGGTAGCTTGAGCCCCCCACCGGGCAGCGCGGCCAGACGAGCCGCCATCGCACTGACCAGGCCGACGTACCTGCCCTCCTCCGGCCACAGGCACACACGGGGCTTCGCGGCCGAGCACAGAGGCTGGGACGGAGCCGCACGCGTCACCTGCAACGGGCCGGCCATGGCGATCATCACGAGACCGGCCATCACCGTGACCGCTGCCAACGGCCGGAGAACACCTGCGGGAGTTCCACGCGTGTCGCGGTGGACGGCGCGAGCCGGAATCGTCACCGCGAGCACCGCCATCACGAGGGCGAAGGCGAATCGCGTGGCGAACGCCGTGGCCGCGATCTCGACCTGGACGTGCCCCGAGAGCACATAGAACCTGACCGGCCGCAGCACGGTCTGGCCGAACAGGCAGATCGCGACCGCGATGGGGGGAACGAACCTGGACGACCAGAGCTTGCCGGCCAGATGCCCCGCCGAGGCACTGAGGACGACGAGGCAGACGCCGATCCCTAGATAGGACAGCCACAGGAATCCGGGCCCGGCATGCGGCGCGCTCACCACGGCGGCGATCATGACCCCGGGCGCATAGGCGACCAGCCCGTAGATCAACGTGCTGCTCAGGAGCAGGAGTTCCGCCGGCCACCGTAGCCGGGCTGCCGCCGCGAGTTGCTCGGCGATCCCGGCCCGGTGCACCCGCCCCGCCGTCCAAGCCGCTCCGCCTCCCAGCACCATGCCGAAGAAGTAGGCGGGAAGCTGGGCGGCCGCGCTCGCCTCCGGCCACACCCCGATCCACCATGTGCTGCGACCGAACAGCATGGCGACGTCCAGTGCGATCAGCACCGGCAACCACCAGCGCAACGGGGAGCGACGCACCTCCGTCCAGAGCATGACTGCCGTCACGCGATGGCCCCCTGTCCTCCGAGAAGGCTCATGTAGCCGCGTTCCAGCGGAGTGTCGCCATCCGCCGAGGGAAGAGCCGCGGCCGCCAGGCTTTCCGGATCTCCCCGCCAGATCAACCGCCCGTCCCTCATCACCACCACGTCGTCGCAAACCGCCGCCACGTCCTCCACGAGGTGGGTGCTGAGCATGACCGCCACGTTCGCGGCGCGCAGCCTGCGCAGCACCGCGCGGAATTCCAGCCGCTGCGCCGGGTCGAGACCCACCGTGGGCTCGTCCAGCAGCACGAGCCTCGGCCGGCCCACGATCGCCGAGGCGATGCCACATCGGCGGATCATCCCCCCGGACAGCGACCTGAGCTTGGCCCCTGACCGTTGCGACAGGTCCACGAAGTCGATGGCCTCACGGGTGTTGGCGTCGATGGTGTTCGCCGGAACCCCGCGCAGCCACGCGCAGTACCGGACGAAGTCATAGACGGTGAAACCGGGATAGAAGCCGAAGTGCTGAGGAAGGTAGCCGATGTGCCGCCGTACCCGCCGGGCCGCCCGCTGCGAGACCACCGGTGTTCCGCAGACTGAGAGGGCGCCTCGAGTGGGCGGGGCGACCGTCGCCAGCGTCCTCAACAGGGTCGTCTTGCCCGCGCCGTTCGGCCCTAGCAGCCCCAGCACACCGGGCCGCACGTCGAGGTCCAGCCCACTGATCACCTCCCGGGCGCCGTAGCCCTGCCCGACGCCGCGCAGTTCCACGACCGGCTCCAACCTGTCCCACCTCACTCATCAACACGGGTGCCCACTCCCGTGGGCACCCGCTGGTCGTGTAGTTCTTATGCTCGTCCGCTGACTGGCGGGCGGCTTTCGTTCACTGGCGAACCCGCATGAAGGCTACGTCAGCTGAACAGCAGGTAGGCCTTGTTTACAGAGAACGTGCACTCGTTGCTGTCGAACGTTCCCGAGTACCCCTTGCTAATCGAGAAAGGCCCGTCCTCCCAGTCCAGTTCGGCCGAGCAGTCGCCATAGACGTAGACAGGCCACATGGCCTTGGTCGCGGACGAACACTTACCAGCGAAGGCGGTGTTCCACCACTGCGCATAGCAACCGTTGGTGGGGGGGGACGTGCCAGCGGCACTTGCGGCGGACGAGAGTCCCGCCACACCACCTGCCACCAGGATTGAGCCCAGAGCGAGGCCTATTCCGGCTCGCTTAAAACCCGACGTGAGGCTCATTGAGGTGTATCCTCCTCGTGCATCGTTGATGCGCTGCGGGCGTTGATTCTTCGCGGGACCGGCGTCCGCAGCTGCTGACGGACAGATTTGATCATAAGCTGTAAAAAAAAAAGCAACTGCGTATGTAAAGTTGCCACCCTGTGGGGCTGACTTGACCTGCGACAGGGAGCCTCTTCGGTGTCGCCTGCGTAGAGCCGCCTGATACGGCCGTTTGACGTCAGAAGCGGGCGCGCGCCGGTGCCGCGTCAGAAACGATGAGGATGCTCGTCGCTCCTGTGACGTTCATGTCTGGGTTTCGCCGTCAGCGGCGGAACATCAGGCGGACGCAGACGCCGATGGCGATGCAGCCGACCGCGAAGACCAGCAGGATCGTCGAGGAGACGAAGCCCACGACCCACAGGCCGCCGGTCTCCGGGCGTGGGCCGATGCCCTGCCACAGGGCCGCCAGCGGTTGCGGCACCGCGAAGGGCACCAGCGTCGCCACCGCGCTCTTGACCGTCACGGTCACGCCGAGGACCAGACCGCCGATCAGCACCACGGCGTACGTCCACGGGTACAGCAAGGAGCGGAAGAAGTAGCCGTCGGTGCCGGTCGAGGCGAGGATCCAGGTGACGATCGCCCCCGCGAGGAACGAGACGACGGCGATCATCTGATACCTGTACCGATTGACCACGAACAATCACCCTAAATGACAATGCAGCCGCGTGCCGTCGCGCGGCCGGCCCGTCCGCGTCGGGAACCGTCCCGTAATCCGGCTTGAGTCTCCACCTGCTGGAGACTGGAAGGTTGTTCCTCGAAGGCACATCCGTAGTGCCGCGCTAAGCACCGAGTATGGATATATGAGGAGATGACCATCATGGCGGACCGGCCGACCGCGCGAGAGCGGCAGCAGATCATCGACGCGTTCGTGAGCGAGACGTTCGCCGGCGTCGACCCCGGCGCGCCCGGCGCGCGCATCGCCGAGGGCATGCGGCAACTGCCCGCCGACGCCCCAGACGAGCTGGACGCGGCCAAGGCCCAGGCCTGGGACGAGCTGGCGGAGCTGGTCGCCGACCCCGCGTTCCGGCAGCGCGTGCGCCAGATGGCGGTCAACGGCGCCCAGGCCGGCCAGGAGCAGCCGTTCGATTCGCAGCCGGTCCTTGAGCACGCCGGCGCCGCGTTGGCGGCGGGCATCGCCCCCGGCTCGCCCGAGGGGCGGGAGGTCCTCGGCAGGATCGTCCCGGAGGACACCCCCGCCGAGGAGCGCCGCCGCCTGGCCGACCAGATGGGGACCTTCACCGACCGGCGGGTGGAGCGGTTCTGGGAGTTGACCGGCGTCCTCAACGACCGGCAGCCCTTCCCGACCGGCGTCCCGGCGTTCGAGTGGCTGATCGAGGCCCTGCGCGCCCACGCCTGAGGCGCCACGAGTCCTGGACGACGAAAGGCGGGGCCCTCTCCAGGAGGACCCCGCCCTTTCGGTACCGCTCTACGCGCCTGGGATCAAGCGCAGGTGGTGCGCACGACCTCGGCCAGCTTCCCGGCGATGAGCTCGGCCTCGTCCTGCGACTCGGCCTCCACCATCACCCGGACCATCGGCTCGGTGCCGCTCGGCCGGATGACCACCCGGCCGGTGTCCCCGAGCGAGCTCTCGGCCTCTGCCACCGCCGAGGCGAGCTCCTTGGACGTTGCGGCCTTGGCCTTGGAGACGTCCCGGACGTTCACCAGCACCTGGGGCAGCCGCGTCATGACAGACGCCAGCTCCTCCAGCGACCGGCCCGACCGGGAGACCTCCGCGAGCAGGTGGAGGGACGTCAGGAGACCGTCCCCGGTCGTGGCGTGGTCGAGCATCACGACGTGACCCGACTGCTCGCCGCCGAAGTTGTACCCCCCGGCCTTCATCGCCTCCAGGACGTACCGGTCGCCGACCCCGGTCTCCACCATGGTCAGCCCGGCCTTCCGCAAGGCGATCTTGAAGCCGAGGTTGGACATGATCGTCGCGACGACGGTGTCCTTCGCCAGGGTGCCCGCCTCGTGCATGGCCAGCGCCAGGATCGCCATGATCTGGTCGCCGTCCACCACCTCGCCCGTGGCCGTCACGGCCAGGCAGCGGTCGGCGTCGCCGTCAAAGGCGATGCCCGCGTCCGCGCCGCGCTCGGCGACGGCCTCGCGCAGCGTGTCCAGGTGCGTGGACCCGACGCCCTCGTTGATGTTGAGACCGTCCGGCGATGCGCCGATCGTCTCGACGGTCGCGCCCGCGCGCAGCAGCGCCTCCGGGGCCACCATGTGCGCCGCGCCGTGCGCGCAGTCGACCACCAGCCGCAGGCCCTCGAGACGGCCGTCGACCGTCGTCAGGACGTGCGAGACGTACCGGTCGGCCTCGCCGTACGCGTCGCGCACCCGGCCGACGGCGGCGCCCACCGGGCGGTTCCACTTCTCGCCGAGCCGCCGCTCGATGTCGTTCTCGACCGCGTCCGGCAGCTTGAAGCCGCCCCGGGCGAAGAACTTTATGCCGTTGTCCGGCGCCGGGTTGTGCGAGGCGGACAGCATGACCCCGAGATCAGCCCCGAGGGCCGAGGTCAGGTAGGCGACGGCCGGGGTGGGCAGCACGCCGAGGCGCAGCACGTCCACACCGGACGACGCGAGGCCGGCGACCACCGCGGCTTCGAGGAACTCCCCCGAAGCGCGAGGATCCCGGCCCACGACGGCGACCGGGCGGCCGCGCCGCCCGACGCTCGACTCGAACGCTCCGGCGTCGCCGAGGACATGAGCCGCCGCGACCGACAGGTCCATGGCGAGCTCCGCCGTGAGGTCGCGGCCCGCGACCCCACGGACTCCGTCGGTGCCGAACAACCGGCCCGTCAACGCTTGCTGTACTGAGGAGCCTTACGGGCCTTCTTGAGGCCGTACTTCTTGCGCTCCTTCTCCCGCGCGTCACGGGTGAGGAAGCCGGCCTTCTTCAGCGGCGGGCGGTTGGTCTCGGTGTCCAGCGCGGTCAGGGCGCGGGCGAGGCCCATGCGCAGAGCGCCGGCCTGGCCGGTCACGCCGCCGCCGTCGATGCGGACGAAGACGTCGAACTGCTCTTCGGCGCCGAGCGTCACGAACGGCTCGTTGACGATCTGCTGGTGCACCTTGTTCGGGAAGTAGTTGTCCAGCGAGCGACCGTTGATGGTCCACTTGCCGGTGCCCGGCGCGATGCGCACCCGGGCGATCGCTTCCTTGCGACGGCCGGTGCCGTACGAGTTGCCCGTCGTGATGGGCTTACGCGCGGGGACGTCGCTGCTCGGAGCGGACTCGCTGGTGTACTCGGACGGGAACTCCTCGCCGGAGGGGTCCGCAAAGTCCGGCTCGCCTTCGTAGGGCGTTTCGACACCGGTGGGCTCGGCCACGGTTCTCCTCTAACTTTCGATCTTGGCGTCAGCCGTCGGCCAACGGTGTGCGACTACTGGGCGATCTGGGTGAGCTCGTAGGGGACCGGCTGCTGCGCCTGGTGCGGGTGCTCGCCGCCGGCGTACACCTTGAGCTTCTTGACCATCTTCCGGCCGAGGGAGTTCTTGGGAAGCATGCCCTTCACGGCCTTCTCGATGGCGCGGTCCGGCCGCTTCTCCAGCAGCTCGCTGTAGGACACCGAGCGCAGACCGCCCGGGTAGCCGGAGTGGCGGTACGCCTTCTTCTGCTCCAGCTTGTTGCCGGTCAGGGCCACCTTGTCGGCGTTGATGATGATGACGAAGTCACCGGTGTCGACGTGCGGCGCGAAGATCGGCTTGTGCTTACCGCGGAGCAGCGTCGCGACCTGGGCAGCCAGCCGACCCAGCACGACGTCGGTGGCGTCGATGACGTACCACTGACGCTGTACGTCGGTGGCCTTAGGGGTGAACGTGCGCACGGTGGTAAGCCTTCTGTCGGGTGGGCATCTCTGGAGTAGGTCATGGGCGGGCGCACGACAAGGCCCAGACCTTCCGTCTCCACGAACAGGGAGATGACGCCGGACGCGCCGCGCATCGGTCACGACAGACCGATCCACACACAACGAACTAGCAGACTACCGGCTGCGACGAGCATGGGTCAAAACGAGAGACCGACGCAGAGGTGTCACACCGGGTCCGCGCCATACAGTCTACCGGTCACGGCCGCGCACTCCGGGGGACACGAGTACGGACGACCGCGGAAAACCCCGGATTCGGCGCACCACCCGGCCCGGCCGTCCGAAACCTGTCCTGCGAACCGAGATTCGGACACCTTTCCGGAACAAAAACCCGTCCACCGCGTCTCTTCTGTAACATGAGCCGACCTCTCTATATTTGGCAGCGGCATGAGTCAGCGCCTCACCCCCAGAGTTCCCCGGAGGTTCCCCCCTAGGCGGACCCACGTGGGTCTGTTGGCATGCCTGACCGCCGCCCTGGTCGCCGGCATCGTCGTCTCCCGGCTCGACCCTCCCAAGGCCGCCCTGGACGAGGTCTACCTGCAGACCGGCGTGCCCACGGCCACCCCCGGGCGCGTCCTCGCCGCCCCCGAGGTCGCCACCACGCACATGCCGCCCCTCGGCCGCGTCGCCCGCCCGAGCGCCCGCCGTCCCACCGCCGAGCCGCGCGCCGTCCCGAGCCCCACCGCCACCACCACCAAGAACGACAACGCGATCGACGGGAGCGGGTCCCAGACCCCCGGCGGCAACGCCAATGTGGGCACCGCCAGCGGCAACGGCCTGACCGCGCCCCCCGACGACGCCACGCCCGTCTCCCAGCTCGAAGCGGACGCCGTCACGCTCACCAACGAGGAGCGCACGCGCAAGGGATGCGCGCCGCTGCGGCTCGATCCGCGCCTGGCCCGAGCCGCTCGCGCCCACAGCCGGGACATGGCCAGGGGCGACTACTTCGGCCACACCTCGCCCGACGGCACGAGCCCCTGGGACCGCATGGCCCGCGCCGGCTACAGCAACAGCGCGGCGGAGAACATCGCCCGCGGCTACGAGACCGCGGAGGAGACCGTCCGCAGCTGGATGGCCAACAGCGGACACCGCCGCAACATCCTGAACTGCCAGATCAAGACCGTTGGCGTCGGAGTCGCCTACGGCTCGGGCGACATCTGGTGGACCCAGGACTTCGGCTATTCCTGACCTGTTATGTCGCGTCGCCGGGCTACTCTCGGCGCATGGGTTACCCCGGGGACCAGCCACCACGCCGTCAGCCTTACCGTCCGTACGAGCCGCCCGCGCCGACCGGTTCGCCCAGGCCGGAGGAGCGAACGGACGAGCGGGCCAGGGAGTCCGCGGCGTGGCCCACACTGCCCCCGGAGGAGGAGCGCGAGCCCGCGCGACACCCGATGCCGCGCGTGGAGGAACGCCGCAGGCGCGCCGAGGGCCCGGTAGGCGACCCCTTGTTCGGCCCCCTCGACCTCGGCGACTCCGGCGACTCGCGCGAGCAGAGCCCTCCGGGTGGCTCGCTCTTCGGCACCTCCACGTATGGCACGGAGTCCGCGTACGGCACCGGGTCCACCTCGACGTTCGGCACGGGGCCCGCGTCCGCGTTCGGCACCGGCTCTCCGTACGGCACGGAGTCCACGTCCACATACGGCATGGATCCGGCGTCCGGGTACGGGACGAGATCCGAGCCCACGACCGACCCAGGGCTGAGCCTGGGTCCCGCCGGTCACGACCGGGGGTCCGTCGATAACCCGGCCCTCCGCACGGACCCGGGCCTGGGCGGACCAGGTGGCCTGCCCGGCGCCCCCTCTTTCGGCGCGGCCCCGTCGCCCTCCGCCGCCCCCGGCTTCGGCGCGACCCCGCCCTCCCGGCCCTCCCCGCCCTCTCTGCCCGGCGCGGGCTTCGGAGGCGATCAGACTCCCCCGTCCGGGACTGACTTCGGCGCGAATCCGAGTAGCCCGAGCGGCGCGAACTTCGGCGGCGCGTCGGCGAACCCGTCGGCGCCCGGCTTCGACTTCGGCGCGAACCCCCACACGTCGAACGGCTTCGGACAACCAGGCACCACCAACGGCGCCGGCTCGGGCTTCGGGGATCCAGGCGCGGCCAACGGCGCCGGCTCGGCGTTCGGGGATCCAGGCGCGAGAGGCGACTCCGCGCATGGATTCGGATCCGCGTTCGGAGGGGTCGGCGGGGGCAGCGCCTTCGAGTCGCCCCGGGGACGCGGAAGCGTCTTCCAGGACCCCGAGGGCCCGAATCCCTTCGGCCGGCCGTCCGATCCCTCTGCCGGTCGTCCCTTCGACCAGCCCTTCCAGCGTGCCTTCGAGAACCCCGAGTCGCGTCCCTTCGAGCAACCCGGGCCGCAGGAGGCCCGCAACCCGTTCGAGACGCGCCAGCCCGCCTCCCGTCCCTTCGCCGACCAGCCGGGCGGCAACCCGTTCGAGCCGCCCCGCGCTCCGAGCCACCCGTTCGAGCCGTCGCGCCCCGAGGCGGACCCGTTCGGGACCGGCCGCACGCCCGCGAGTCCTTTCGAGCCGTCGCAGCCGCCGGGCGGCACGTCCGAGGGGGCCCGCGCCGAGGAGCGTCCGTTCGAGGCGTTCTCCCGCCAGGCCGGCGGGGCTTTCGGACGTACGGACGACGTTGGCGCGGCCGACGGCGGGAAGTCGCCCCGTCCGCCGAAGGAGACGCGCAGGAGCGAGCCGGATCCTGGAGGCCGCTCCAAGGGCCCGCTGTTCGTCGTGGGCGGCGTCGTCGTGCTGATCGCCGCGGTGGTCGGGGGCATCCTGTTCCTGCGCAACCTCGACGACGCCCCGCCGCCGGCCGCCGCCCCGACCACGGGTCCCACCGCGCAGGTGCCCCTCGCGGCGGACAACGCCGACAAGTACGGCTTCGCGGCCTCCCGCAAGACGGACCCGCAGCCGCTCACGCTCAACGAGATCTTCGGCCACAAGACGGTGAGCGCGCACGGCCGGTCGTACACCATGACGGTCCGGCGAACCGACAAGAAGTGCAAGGACGCCGTGCACGGGACGAAGATCCAGAAGTTGCTGACGGCCGCGGGCTGCACCCAGTTCCTGCGCGCCAGCTTCCGCGACAAGCCGGGCAACCTCATCGGGACGGTCGGAATCGCGAACCTGAAGAACGCGGCGGCGTCGAAGAAGGCCGCGAAGCCGGGCTCGGGCGACCAGCTCGCGGACTACGTCACGCCGCTGCCGGGCAAGGACACCGCGACCAAGCTGCTCGGCGGCCCCGGGGAGTCCTTCGCGACGGCGTGGCCCCAGGGGCACTACCTGGTCATGCTGTGGTTCCAGTACAAGGACGGGCACAAGCCGTCGAAGGCGGAGATGAAGCGTCTCAACCGGGCGGCCATCGACATCACCGAGGCGACCGTTTTCGCGGCGCTGGACACCCGGGCGCTCACAGGAGCACGAAACTGACCCCGGAACTCGTCAGGAGCGGACGTGGAGCCTCACGGAAGCAGGTCGGATTCCCCTAGAAGGGGACATAAGCATACATATTGGACCGCGAGCTAGACCCGGAAACGCCCATAACGGTATGCCGATCTCCGACTGTGGATACGCTTCCGCGTATGCGTGGCCAGGATTCCGGACCCGAGCACGAGCGAGAGACCGAGAGTTCGGGGGCTCCGGCAATGCCACCCCCCAGCTTCGGCCAGGCTTTCCCCGCCGTGCCCATGCCCGAACACACCCCAAGCCCTCCGGCGCCCCCTCACCTTCTGCCTCCTGACCACCCCCAGTCCCGCTCGGCCACCCCCTCGCCTCCGAGCGGACCTGGCACTACACCACCCCCGCTCCCTCCCACCGGCCCCGGCGCTCCCGGCGGCACGGGCGTTCTGGGGAACCCAGGCGTCCCTGGCGGCCCGATGAGCCCAGGCGGTACAACGAGCCCGAGCAGCCCGGCGGGCCCAGGCGGAACGGCGGGCCCAGGGGGAACGACGGGCCCAGGGGGAACGACGACCTCCAGTGCCCCGGACTCCTGGGGCAGGCCCGAGTCGTGGGGCCGCAACGATGCCCAGCCCTGGCCCGCCGAGGAACGCTTCCCCACCGAGTACGACTGGTTCGGCCAGCCGCTCCAGCCCGCCCCCACGTCCCGCACTCCCAACACACCCCCGTGGCCATCCACCCAGCCCGGCCACCCCATGCCCTCGACCACCCCGGGTTCCCCCACGCCCCCCAACGACGCGGCGGGATCGGACACGCGACGCGCCGAGCCGGTCATGGAACGCTGGCCAGGAAGCCCCAACCCAACCCCCTCCAACTGGCAGCCCCCCACTTCGGCGCCAGCGGCCCCGTTCGGCACGTCGAGCAGTTCGCCGAGCGCCTCGGGTACGCCAACGACGCCGAGCACCTCAGGCATGCCGGGTACGACGGGCGCCTCGGGTACATCGGGCACTTCGGCCACGTGGGGCACCTCAGACACGCTCGGCACCTCGGCCGCGCCGGGCACGTCCGCTATTCCGGGTACGTTGGGCTCGGCCGGGATGGCCGGTACCACCGGCGCGACTGCGAACCCCCCGGGCCTACCCACCAGCGCGACGCACACTCCCGCCGGTTCGCCGGACCCGTCGGCCTGGCAAACGTCCAGCTCCAGCCTCCCGGGCAGCCCACCCGCTCCCCCGCACGCCACCACAAGCCCATCCGACCCGACGACTTGGCGGACCTCCACCTCCGCCCTCCCAGGCAGCCCACCCGCTCCCCCGCACGCCACCACAGGCCCGTCCGACCCGACGACTTGGCAGACCTCCGCCTCCGCCCTGCCCGCGCAGGGTCCCGCCGGTTCGGGGCACGCTCGGGCAGGTGAAGTACCAATGTGGCCGGCCCCCGTGCTGCTGCCCGCCGATGCGCCTCCGGCCGACCCGCCGGCGTCTCCGGGCGCGTGGGCGGGACCGGCAAGCTTCCCGCAGGCGCAGGACGCAGCCCGGGCGGGGACCGAGGCCACGGCCGTGCCGCAGGATTCGCCGTGGAGCGGGGGCCAGGCCACGGGCGTGCCGCAGGACGCGCCCTGGACGCCGCCGGGAACCGTGCCGCCGGTTCTGGGAGCACCCAGCGCGCCTCACGCGGGGCCGATTCCTCCCCCTGACCTTCTCGACGCCCCGACCACGTCGACCGCCCCCACCGCGTCGACCGGAGGGCAGGGCGCCGCGTGGGCCGGCCCCGGGACGGCCACGCCGACTCCCGCCGACGCCCCGTGGTCCCCGGCGACGGCCTCGGCGGCGCCGCAGGACGCCCCATGGGCTCCCTCGGCAGTCCCGGCGTCGGCGCCGCAGGACGCCGGGTCCATGCCCGGCTCGTCCGCTCCGCAGGCCGCCGCCGGCCAGATCGTCTCGGGGGTGTCCGGCACGCCCGGCGTCCCCGGCGCGTCGCCGGCCGAGCGGACGGGGTCCGTACGCCCGGGTGAGCCGGGAGACGTACCCGTATGGCCGCTGACCCCCTTGCCCGGTCAAGGGGAGCGTTCCGGAGCACTGGCGGCGGAAGGCGGCGCCCTGGTGGGCGAGACCACCATCCCGGCCGGAGGCCAGGCGCCGCTCCTCCCAGGAGAGTCCACCATCCGCGTCCCGAGGACGCCATCCCCCGCCACGGGGACACAGCCGGACGCAGCCAACGCCGCCCCGTCCCCTGCGGGTGCGAACCCGGGCGGCATCACTCCGCCACCGGCGGACGCAGCCGTCGCGGACGCCGCTCCGCCAGCCGTTCACCCAACCCCCAGCGACGCCAGTGCCCCCCTCGGTACCCCAACCCTCGGCGGCACCGCTCCGACCCTCAGCGGCGCAACTCCCGGCACCGCTCCCACCCTCGGTGCTCCAGCCTTCGGCGGCGCCACTCCGAGCTTCAGTGACACAACTCCCGGCGGCACCACGCCGCCCCTTAGCGGGACAACCCCAAGCAGCACCGCTCCCACCCTGGGCGACACGAATCCGGGGGCCGCGGGTCCGGCGGCTGGTTACGGGAGCCCTGGCGTCACCGCTCAGCCCTCCGGTGACGCGAGCGCCGGGGGTGCGCCTTCGTCGTCTGGTGGGACGCCGCTCGGCGGCATGACTTCACCGGCCTCACCCAGTCCGGCCTCACCCAGTCCGGCCTCACTCGGTCCGGCCTCACTCGGTCCGGCCTCAACGAGTCCGGGCTCGCCGAGTCCGGCCGGTGGTGGCTCCGCTGCCACCGGGGACCTTCTGGACTCTCCAGCCGTCGCCGCGGGCACGCTGGGCGCGCCGGGTTCGGTCACCGCGCCCCAGACGCCGCCCGCCGACGCGCCCACGCCCGCTCAGGACGCGCCCGGCCCGACATCGGAGGCCACCGGTACGGAGGGGCCCGCGCCCCTGACGCCCGGCCCCGACGGCCCCGGTCCCAAGCCCGCGCCGCCGATCCCGTCCCCCGGACCCGTACCGGCTCCGACGGTGCCCGCGCCCTCTCCCCCGCCGACTCCTGCCCCGGCGCCGACCATCCCGGCGCCACGGCCCGCCGCGCCCGCATCGGTTCCGTCTCCCGAGACGCCGCCTCCTCCGGCGCAGGAGTCCCCTGGTGGCGCGCCTTCCACGGGCCGGAGGGGTATGCCCTTTCCCCGTTCGCAGGCAGGCCCACCGCCGAAGCCCGCGGCCCCTCCCGGACGCCGCCCGGGTACACCGCTCCCCCCGGCGCCGGTGTCGCTCCCTCCGTGGCCGTCCCCGGCCGCTTCGCCCACGCCCGACTCGCCGGCGCCGGGCACGGCGGCGTCCCGTGGGGGCGGTCTCGCGGCAGGCCCGCCCGTGCCGGGGACACCGCTCCCTCCCGCGCCGCTGACCAGCGACGCCCTCCCCCTCAGGTCGCCTGGGCGCCCGGCGGGCACGCCTCCGGAGACTTTGGGCACGCCGTCCGCCCTGGGGGTGGAGGCCGCGCCCCCCGCCGCGGCCTCCCCCGCGTCGGGTGGTCTGTCGAGCACCCCGCCCGCGGTCGCCTCCGCCTCGGCGCCCCCTGCCTCGCCTCTGTCCACGAGCAAGGAGATCGTCCCGGCGCGGTCCCTCGCGGGCTCGTCCGCGACCGGCTTCGGGCTGGGGGCCGACCGGCCGTCGTCCGGGCCCGTGGTCGAACGCCCGCCGTTCGTCCCCCCGGGTGCGGTTCCGGAGCTTCCGGCAGGGCCGAGTTCCACGCCGCCCGCCTCGTCCTCGCGGAAGCGGCTCCTGCTGGTCGGCGGGGCCGTGGTGGCGGTCGCCGCGGTCGGCACCGCCGCCGTCTTCGGGTACCAGGCCTTCAACCTGGGCGGCGGCACGCCGGTGACCATGCCCGACCCGATTCCGTCTGTGGACGTCGTGATCCCCGAGCCCACGGACCTGCCGTCGGCCGAGCCGTCTCCGGCCATCACGACGGTCCTCAACTCGGAGAAGACCGATCCGAGGAAGCTGACCCTGAAGGAGGCGTTCGCCCGGCAGAAGGTGACGGTCGGCGGGCGCACGTTCGTCCGGACGAAGGTGAACATCACCGCCCAGTGGGAGAAGGCCGCCGTGGGGGCGTTCGCCAAGGCGCTGAAGAAGGCCGGGTGCAGCCGGATCCTCCGGGCGACGTACGTGGACGGGAAGCGGCGGTACGCCGTCACCACGGGCATCGCGGTGTTCCCGACCAAGGAGGCCGCCGTCGCGGTGGACAAGAAGAAGGACCTGGCGAAGACCCTGTGGTTCCGGGGGCTCGCCGGAGCGGCGGGGAGCGGCGCGGACAAGGTCGACATCTCGGGCGGCTACGCGTCCGGGCTGGTGTGGGGCCGGTACATCGTCTTCAGCTTCGCCACCTACAGCGACGGGCACACTCCGACGGCCCAGGAGAAGGATCTCGGCCCGGTCAGCGGCGCGTTCCGGGACTACACCGCCCAGGTCATACAAAAACGCGTCACAGGCTGACCGGTCCGAAATGTCCTAAGCAATCGGCGGACGACCCACCCCTCGGCCCCGGCCCCGACCGGGAGCCGAGGGGGCGACCCGGAAGTGCCGCGGGTCCCCTCGCCAAAGTGCCTCCGGTCCGGCCCCCAGCGCGGCCTGCGGTCCGGCCCCTGGTACAGACGTGCGAGCGTCGGCCCGCGCCGGACGCCGACCGTCGAATGCGGGCTGAGGACGGCTCAGCGGCTCAGCGTACGGACGCGGCGGGTCTGCCGAGCGCGGCTGATCAGTTCCTCGGGGCCGGGGTATCGGACCTCTTCCAGGCACAGGCCGTGGGCGGGGGCCACGTTGACCCCGGAGTCGCGTACCGCGTTGACGAGGACGGTTCCCGGCCATTCGACCGGCCGGTTGCCCTCGCCTACGGCGAGCAGCGAGCCGACGAGCGCGCGGACCATGGAATGGCAGAACGCGTCGGCGACCACGGTGGCGACGAGCAGCCCGTCCTCCTCGCGCTCCCATTCCAGCCGCTGGAGCTCCCGGATGGTCGTGGCACCGTCGCGGCGCTTGCAGAACGCGGCGAAGTCGTGCTCGCCGATGAGCCGGGCGGCGGCGGCGTTCATACCGCCGAGGTCGAGGGGGCGCGGGTACCAGAGGACCTCGGCCCTGCGCAGCGGGTCCACGCCCCCAGGCGCGTCGCACACGCGGTACGCGTACCGGCGGGACAGGGCGGAGAACCGGGCGTCGAAGCCCTCAGGGGCCTCTGTGACGGCGTTCACCCGGACGTCCAGGGGCAGAGCGCCCGCGAGGCGCCGCAGGAGCGCAGCGAGCCGCTCAGC
The DNA here is from genome assembly GCF_040653595.1 of Sphaerisporangium sp. NPDC051011. Classification (NCBI taxonomy): domain Bacteria; kingdom Bacillati; phylum Actinomycetota; class Actinomycetes; order Streptosporangiales; family Streptosporangiaceae; genus Sphaerisporangium; species Sphaerisporangium sp. NPDC051011. The sequence continues at coordinate 107,420 of NZ_JBFAGG010000017.1, forward strand.
CATGGTCATGGGCGCCACGGGGTCGCTCCGGCGTCCCTCGGTGGCCCTGAGCGAGGCGACGGGGATGTCGACGTGGGTCACCTGTCCCCGGGCGTGCACGCCGGCGTCCGTACGGCCGGCGACGGTCAGGGAGGGAGGCGGGTCCAGGCGGAGGATGCGGCCGAGCGCCTGCTCCAGCTCCCCCTGGACGGTGCGCAGCCCTGGCTGCCGGGCCCATCCCGAGAAGTCCGTCCCCTCGTAGCCCAGATCGAGCCGCAGGCGAACGGTCGGCTCCCCCGCGTCCGCCCCTATCCCCGGCGCGAGCCCGGCCACCGTCCCCGGCACAGGCGCGACGTCGGACACCGGCTCGGGCATGCTCTCGGACGCGGTCTCGGACGCGGACACGGTCTCGGAGGCGGTCTCCGGTCCGGCCGGAGCGGACATGCACGACACGGAGGACATGCACGACACGGAGGACGTGGACGACGCCAGCAGGGACGTCGCCGCAGCTTCGGGGGCGTCGTCAGGGGTTCCGGGAGTCACGGTTCCTCCTCTCGGAAAGGTCGGCGGACGGCGGAGGGTCTGGGAACGACACGAGCCCAGCGCACCGGTCGAGTGCGCTGGGCCCGTGTCGCGATCGATCATCGGCCGGGACCGAAGACCCCGGCATCACCACTGCCCGATCAGGCCTCGTCCTTCTTGGACTCGGTCTTCTCGTCCGCGGCGGGGGTCTCGTCCGCGGGCGCGGCGTCGGCCGGAGCCTCAGAGGAGGCGTCGGCGGGGACGTCGTTCTCGGGAAGCTCGACGATCTCCTCGGCGGGCGCAGCGGCAGCGGGAGCCGTACGAGTGGTGACCGTGGCGGCGTTCAGCGGCTCGCTCACCAGCTCGATCAGCGCCATGGGGGCGTTGTCGCCCTTGCGCGCGCCGAGCTTGGTGATGCGGGTGTAGCCACCGGGACGCTCGGCGAAGGTCGGAGCGATCTCGGTGAACAGGTGGTGGACGACGCCCTTGTCCTTCACCACGGTCAGGACCTGGCGGCGGTTGTGGATGTCGCCCTTCTTGGCCTTGGTGATCAGACGCTCGGCCAGCGGCCGGAGGCGCTTGGCCTTGGTCTCGGTGGTGCGGATGCGGCCGTGCTGGAACAGCTGGGTGGCGAGGTTCGCCAGGATCAGCCGCTCGTGGGCCGGGCTGCCGCCGAGACGTGCGCCCTTGGGAGGCTTGGGCATGGTCTATCTCCTTTGGGATCACCCGCTCCGGCCGTACGAGGTACCGGGGTCGGGCCGGGAGTCTTGGAGGCGGTCCCCCAGGACTCCCGTTCTCGGATGCCCCGCTCCGGCCGTGTCAGGTACCGGAGTCGGGCAGGGAGCCTCGGAGTCGGTGCTCCGGGGCTCCCGCTGACGTGGAACTTCGAGGCTTCGGGTACGCGATGAAGCCGGGCGCCCGAAGGCTCAGTACTGCTCGGTCTCGACGTAACGGGCGTCGTCGTCGTCGTAGTCGCCGCCGGCGACGGCCGTCGGGTCGAACCCGGGCGGGGAGTCCTTGAGGGCCAGCGTCATCTCGTGCAGCTTCTGCTTGACCTCTTCGATCGACTTGGCACCGAAGTTCCGGATGTCGAGAAGGTCCTGCTCGCTGCGGGCGACGAGCTCGCCCACGGTGTGGATGCCCTCGCGCTTGAGGCAGTTGTAGGAGCGGACCGTGAGGTTCAGCTCCTCGATCGGCAGCGCCAGGTCGGCGGCGAGCGCCGCGTCCGTCGGCGACGGGCCGATGTCGATGCCCTCAGCCTCGACGTTGAGCTCGCGCGCCAGGCCGAACAGCTCGACCAGCGTCTTGCCGGCGGAGGCCACCGCGTCGCGGGGCTTCATCGACGGCTTGGTCTCGACGTCGAGGATGAGGCGGTCGAAGTCGGTGCGCTGCTCGACTCGGGTGGCCTCGACCTTGTAGGTGACCTTGAGGACCGGCGAGTAGATGGAGTCGACGGGAACGCGGCCGATCTCCTGGCCGGGCTGCTTGTTCTGGGCGGCGGAGACGTAGCCGCGACCGCGCTCGACGGTCAGCTCCATCTCCAGCTTCGCCTTGCCGTTCAGCGTGGCGATGTGCAGGTCGGGGTTGTGCACCTCGACACCGGCGGGCGGCGCGATGTCGGCGGCGGTGACCTCGCCGGGGCCCTGCTTGCGCAGGTACATCACGACCGGCTCGTCGTGCTCGGAGGAGACGACCAGCGCCTTGAGGTTGAGGATGATGTCGGTGACGTCTTCCTTGACCCCGGGCACGGTCGAGAACTCGTGCAGCACGCCCTCGATGCGGATGCTCGTGACCGCCGCCCCCGGGATGGAGGACAGCAGCGTGCGCCGCAGCGAGTTGCCGATGGTGTAGCCGAAGCCCGGCTCCAGCGGCTCGATGACGAACCGCGACCTGGTCTCCTCGATGGACTCTTCGAGGAGGGAGGGACGCTGTGCGATCAGCATGTGGGTTCTCCCCTGGTTCCGCGGGGCCCGCTATTTGACCACCGCGACGGTTCTTCCGACCACCCAGGGCGTGCCGCCTCCGGATCGGAGGAGACACGCCCTTCGGACGGCCTGCGAGCTCTTACTTGGAGTAGAGCTCGACGATCAGCTGCTCCTGGACCTGCGTGTCGATCTGCTGGCGGACCGGGAGCTGGTGCACGAGGACGCGCAGCTTGTCCGGCACGACGCCGAGCCATGCCGGGACGGTCCTGTCGCCGACGGTGGCGCGGGCCACCTCGTACGGCATGAGGTTGCGGGACTTCTCACGGACCTCGATGATGTCGTGCTCACGCACGCGGTAGGACGGGATGTCGACCTTCTTACCGTTCACCAGGATATGTCCGTGACGGACCTGCTGGCGGGCGGCGTCGCGCGAGACGGCGAGGCCGGCGCGGAAGACGACGTTGTCGAGACGGCTCTCCAGGATCTGGAGCAGGTTCTCGCCGGTCTTACCGGTCTTGCGGTTGGCTTCCTCGTAGTAGTTGCGGAACTGCTTCTCGAGGATGCCGTAGATGCGGCGGGTCTTCTGCTTCTCGCGGAGCTGGAGCTGGTACTCCGACTCCTTGGGACGGCCGCGGCCGTGCTCACCCGGCGGGTAAGGACGGATCTCGATGGGGCACTTGGGGGACTCACACTTGGCGCCCTTGAGGAAGAGCTTGGTCTTCTCACGGCGGCAGAGCTTGCAGTCCGCTCCGGTGTAACGAGCCATTTCTCAGTCTCTCCTGGGCCTCAGACGCGGCGGCGCTTGGGCGGACGGCAACCGTTGTGGGGAACCGGGGTCACATCCTGGATGGAACCCACCTCCAGGCCGGTGGCCTGGAGCGACCGGATGGCGGTCTCGCGACCGGACCCGGGGCCCTTCACGAAGACGTCGACCTTGCGCATGCCGTGCTCCATGGCGCGGCGGGCGGCGTTCTCGGCGGCCATCTGCGCGGCGAACGGGGTGGACTTGCGGGAGCCCTTGAACCCGACGTGGCCGGCGCTGGCCCAGGAGATCACGTTCCCACTCGGGTCGGTGATCGAGACGATCGTGTTGTTGAACGTGCTCTTGATGTGGGCGTGCCCGTGAGCGACGTTCTTCTTTTCCTTGCGGCGCACCTTCTTCGGTGCGCCTTGGCGGCTCTTCGGCGGCATGTAGCGCTATCTCCTGAGGTGGTCGGTCCTGCTGCGTGTACGGGGGCGTGGGGCGGGCCGCCGGGCCCTGCCGGACACCCCCGGCGCGGACTACTTCTTGCCGGGCTTCTTCTTGCCGGCCACGGTCTTCTTCTTGCCCTTACGGGTGCGCGCGTTGGTCTGCGTACGCTGACCGTGCACGGGGAGACCGCGGCGGTGCCGGATGCCCTGGTAGCAGCCGATCTCGATCTTGCGGCGGATGTCGGCCTGGACTTCACGGCGCAGGTCACCCTCGATCTTGAAGGTGGCCTCGATGTAGTCACGCAGCGGCACCAGCTCGGTGTCGGAGAGCTGGTGGACGCGAAGGTCCCCGCTGATCCCCGTGGCCTGCAGCACTTCGAGAGCGCGGCTGCGGCCGATTCCGTAAATGTAGGTGAGAGCGATCTCCAGCCGCTTGTCGCGGGGGAGGTCGACGCCAACCAGGCGAGCCATGGTCGGGCATTCTCCTTCGATGTGGCGGAGGTCCTGCGCCTCACTACCCCTCCCCATGCCCGGGGTGAGGGCCCCGGCCTCCGACCGGGGGTCTCCCGCGTGGTTCGGCGTGCGCCGCCTGCGCGGGTGTGATGCGCGATTACGTCGTATTCACTTGTGACCCGAGGGCCCGCGCGCGGCGGGCCTCACCGGGACGCAATCAGCCCTGGCGCTGCTTGTGGCGCAGGTTGTCGCAGATCACCATGACGCGACCGTGCCGGCGGATCACCTTGCACTTGTCGCAGATCTTCTTGACGCTCGGCTTGACCTTCATAGTCCTTGTCGTTTCCTCAGACGGCCCGCCCGCCGGCACTGCCGGTCGAGTCGCCCGCCCGTGCGCGCACGGCCGACCGGCTCTTCCTCGCCGCCGGGTAGGAGGCTTACTTGTATCGGTAGACGATCCGCCCACGACTAAGGTCGTAAGGGCTCAGTTCCACGACGACCCTGTCGTCGGGGAGGATCCGGATGTAGTGCATCCGCATCCGTCCGCTGATGTGGGCCAGGACCTTATGGCCGTTGTCGAGTTGCACCCGGAACATCGCGTTCGGCAGCGACTCAACCACAGTGCCCTCGATCTCGATGGCGCCGTCCTTCTTGGCCATGTCCCTCGCGTTTCACTGATCGGTCGTCTGAGGTTTCGGCACACTACGCAGCCGCGACCGCGAGCGCGTGAGAGAGCGGCGGATCGAACCGCCGGACGCGCAGATGGTCATAGTGAGCCGACAAAGGAGTGTACGACAACCGGCGAGGAATTGCGAAACGCCTGGCGCCTGTCCGGACACAACCGCCCACCACTCTACCTCAGACCTGCCTCTTGACGGGATTGGTGACGACGAGGGGATCGGGCACGCGGACGCGCCCACCCGGCCGCCGGTACCGCCGATACCCGGCCTGGGTGGGCGCGTGCTCACGGGAGGACACGCCAGGGCCGTCGGCGGCGGCGATCACGTGTCCAGTGCGCGGGCGGACGGTCACAGCGCTCGTCTTTCTCGGCGGTAACCCCCGTTGTCCGCTAAAGATCACTTACCCGCCAACAAACCGGGAAACTGCCATGAGTGGTAAAGCCTGCGTCCAATGGCCGTGAACATGAGAAGAGCGGGCGCCCCCCTGGAGCACCCGCCCGCGATCCCCCGTCTCAGGTCCTCCTCGCTGGGACCGGAGACCTCACTTCACCCCCCACCGGCTCAGAAGCCGTAGTTCTTCCAGCCGCTCCAGTCGTAGTCGCGCGTGGAGCCCTCGCCGACCCGGAAGCGGAACCCGTCGATGTCACGGTCGTTGAAGAACAGGCGCGTGTGGTAGTGGCCGAAGGTCTTGTAGCGCTTGTAGAAGTGCCAGCCCTCGTCGTCGTGGTAGTAGAAGTCGGCCCAGCTGTACTCGCGGTCGCGGTCACGGTCGAACAGGTCGAAGTCGACGTAGTGGCGGCCGCCCTTGACGCCCCAGAAACCCTTGACGTAGGAGCGGTGCCCCCGGTCCTCGCCGCGGCCGAAGCCGGAGTAGATCGGGCCGAAGCTCCCGCCGGACCGCTGCGCCTGGGCGGTCGCCGTGACACCCGCGGTGGTGCTCGCGTCGGTGGTGGCGGCCTGGGCGGCGGTGCCGGTGGCGGCGAGTCCTGCGGCCAGCGAACCGGCGAGGGCGGTGCCGACGACCAGGTTGCGAATCTTTCGCACGGTGTTCCTCCTGATTGCGAGCCGCCCTCGGGATGAGGACGGTTTCCCCGTGCCGGCCGAGCTTTCGGTGCCGCTCGTTCCGGACATCGCTCACGTTAGGAAGATCTGACCGCGCGTTCCGCGTACGAATACACACTCGGGGCCGAACGTGCACTACTGCACAGAAGCGGATATCAGCCCTTACTGCCGCGGTTCTTTGGGTTGCTGCCGAATATGGTGCTGACCAGCAGAATCGCGCCCCAGGGCCCGGCGACCCACATCGGCCAGAAATATCCGCCGAAGTCAGACATGGCCCAGATGACCGTGCACACCGCCACCGCCCCGGCCCAGGTCGCCCACGCCGCCTTGAGCCCCTTCTGAGCCTCGGTGGGCCCCTGGACGGCGCCTGGAGCCGGCGCGGGGACGGGGACGGGCCGCGCCTGCAGGTCGATGTCCGGCAGGTCGGCCGTCAGCTTCTGGAGATCGCCGTACGTCCTGCCCTGGTAGACGAGTTCCAGGCGCTCCTGGAACTCCTCCATGGTGAGCCGGCCCTGGGCGCAGTGCTCACGGAGCGCGGCCGCGGTCCTGTCCCTGTCGCCGTCGGACGCCCTCATGTCCGGTGTCGCCGCCATCGATCCCTCAACTTCCGCGCTGACGTCCGCCGCGGGGGCGCGGCGGGTCAAAGGGACTCAACGCCCTGTCTCTCCGCCGGCCACGGCCTGCCCACCCAGCAGTTCGCTGAGCCGTGCCTTCCCCCCGTCAAGGGCGGTAAGCACCCAAGGACCATTATCGGTCACGGCGACGCTGTGCTCGAAGTGCGCGGACGCCTTTCCGTCGATCGTCACGACGGTCCAGTCGTCGCCGAGCACGCGGGTGCGGTCGGTGCCGAGGTTGAGCATCGGCTCGACCGCGAAGCACATGCCCGGCTCGAAGCGCGGGCCCTTGCCCGGCCTGCCGTGGTTGGCCACCCACGGCTCCATGTGCATCTCGGTGCCGATGCCGTGCCCGCCGTACTCCTGGGGGATGCCGTAGCGGCCCTGAGATCGAACGTAACGCTCTACCTCGTGCCCGATGTCGGAAAGGTGCCGCCCCACGGTCAGAGCGGCGACACCGCGCCACATGGCCTCTTCCGTGACCCGCATCAGCTCGGTGAGGGCGGGGTCCACCTCGCCGACGCTCACGGTGATCGCCGAGTCGCCGTGCCACCCGTCCAAGATCGCCCCGCAGTCGATGGAGATGATGTCGCCCTCGCGCAGCGCGCGCCGGGCGGTCGGGATGCCGTGGACCACCTCGTCGTTGACCGACGCGCAGATGGTGGCGGGAAACCCCTGATAGCCCTTGAAGGACGGGATCGCCCCCTCGTCGCGGATGGCCTTCTCGGCGATCGCGTCGAGGTCGAGCGGCGTGATCCCGGGTCGCACGGATTCCCGCAGGAGCTCGAGCGTCCGCCCGACGACGAGGCCGGCGGCCCGCATCTTCTCCACCTGCTCCGGCGTCTTGATCTGGATTCCGTGCTTGTTCTTCTTGAACACTTACTGGCACCCCCTGGGGTGATTCAACGGACGGCGCGGCGGCCCGATTCCCCCGATTGTCCCCCAACATGCCGAACGCCACCCCTGGAAAAATCCCCAGAAGTGGCGTTGGCACCGAATCGGATGCATTCGGCGGTATTACGTCATTCCGCGAAGCGGCGAAGCTCTGCCATCGCGCGCTGAGTGATCTCCTCGACCGGCCCGGTGGCGTCCACGCCGCGCAGGATGCCCTCGTCGGCGTAGAACCTGATCAGCGGAGCGGTCTGGTCCTGGTAGACCTCCAGCCGGTGGCGGATGGTCTCTTCCCGGTCGTCGTCCCGCTGGAACAGATCGCCGCCGCACGCGTCGCAGACCCCCTCGTTACTGGGAGGGTCGAACACGACGTGCCACACCTTGCCGCAGGAACGGCACGTGCGCCGCCCCGCCAGGCGCCGCACGACCTCCTCCTCGTCGACGACGAGCTCCAGCACGACGTCGAGCGAGGTGTCGAACTCGGCCAGCATCTTGTTGAGGATCTGGGCCTGTGGCACGTTGCGCGGGAAGCCGTCCAGCAGGAAGCCCACCTGCGCGTCCGGCTCCGAGAGGCGGTCTCGGACCATGGCGACGGTCACCTCGTCGGGTACGAGGTCGCCGCGGTCCATGTACTCCTTGGCAAGCTTGCCGAGTTCCGTACCGCCCGACACGTTGGCACGGAAGATGTCCCCTGTCGAGATCTTCGGGATGGACAGGTTCGATGCGATGAACTGGGCCTGTGTCCCCTTGCCCGCTCCGGGGGGCCCGACCAGGACGACGCGCACTACTTGAGGAAGCCCTCGTAGTTCCGCTGCTGCAGCTGGCTCTCGATCTGCTTCACGGTGTCCAGCCCAACACCAACCATGATCAGAATGCTCGTGCCTCCGAACGGGAAGTTCTGGCTCGCTCCTGCCACCGCCAGTGCGATGATCGGCACCATGGAGATCAGGCCCAGATACAGCGAACCGGGAGCGGTCAGGCGCGTGAGTACGTAGCTCAGGTACTCAGCGGTCGGCCGTCCCGGGCGGATGCCCGGGATGAATCCACCGTACTTCTTCATGTTGTCGGCCACTTCAACGGGGTTGAAGGTGATGGACACGTAGAAGTAGGTGAAGAAGATGATCAGCACGAAGAACGTGATCATGTAGACCGGGTGGTCGCCGCGCACGAAGTTCTGCGCCAGCCACTGGACCACCGCGTTCGGCTCCGCGCTGTTGCCGAACAGCGACACCACGAGCTGCGGGAGATAGAGCAGCGAGGAGGCGAAGATGACCGGGATGATGCCGGCCTGGTTCACCTTCAGAGGGATGTAGGTCGAGGTCCCGCCGTACATGCGCCGGCCCACCATGCGCTTGGCGTACTGCACCGGGATGCGCCGCTGCGCCTGCTCGACGAAGACGACCGCCGCGATCATGAACACCCCGACGACCATCACCACGACGAAGGTGAAGGCGTTCTGGCGGAAGATGTTCAGGAGCTCCGACGGGAAGACCGCGATGACCTGGGTGAAGATCAGGATGGACATGCCGTTGCCGACGCCCCGGTCGGTGACGAGCTCGCCCAGCCACATGATCACGGAGGTGCCCGCCGTCATCACGACCACCATCGTGACGATGGTGAAGGCGTCGTTGTTGACCAGCAGCGGCTGACGGCAGTTGGGGAAGAGCTGCCCGGTACGCGCCAGCGCGATGAAGGCGGTCGACTGCAGGACCGCGAGGCCGATCGTGAGGTAACGCGTGTACTGTGTGATCTTGGTGGTGCCGGCCTGGCCTTCCTTCTTCAGAGCCTCGAGCCGCGGGATCACCACCGTCAGCAGTTGGAGGATGATGCTGGACGTGATGTACGGCATGATGCCCAGCGCGAACACTGAAAGTTTCAGCAGCGCGCCGCCGCTGAACAGCTGCACCATTCCGTAGATGTTGGCGGCGTCGCTGGCCTGCGCCTCCTTGAGACACTGCTGCACGTTGATCGTGTTGACGCCCGGCGTCGGCAGGACCGACCCGAGCCGGAACAACACGATGATGCCCAGCGTGAAGAGAAGCTTGTTGCGCAGGTCGGGCGTACGGAACGCCCGGCTAATCGCGGTCAGCACGGTCCCTCCTGCGCGCCTTTACGGCGGTATCGGTCAGCGAAGGTCTGCGGGTGATCCATCGGCACATCTCTGATCAACGAGCCCTGGACACCGTTTGTCCAGCGCACTCTAACGCACTACGGGCGCGGCGGCTCTCTCCGAGCCCCCGCGCCTCGTATTGCCTGCCTACTACAGCTCGGTGACGGAGCCACCGGCCGCAGCGATCTTCTCCTTCGCGGAGGCGGAGAACGCATGCGCACTCAGGTTCAACGCCACCGTGATCTCGCCGGTTCCCAGGATCTTGACCAGCTGGTTCTTGCGGACGGCGCCGCGCTCGACCAGCGTCTCCACGGTGACGTCGCCGCCCTCGGGGAAGAGCTCGCCCAGCCTGTCCAGGTTGACGACCTGGTAGGTCGTCTTGAACAGGGCGTTGGAGAAGCCCTTCCGCTTGGGCAGGCGCCGCTGGAGCGGAACCTGGCCACCCTCGAAGCCGTAGGGCACCGTCGTACGGGACTTGGTGCCCTTGGTGCCACGACCGGAGGTCTTGCCCTTGGACGCCTCGCCGCGACCCTTGCGGATCTTGGCCTTGTTGGCGCCGGGAGCCGGACGCAGGTGGTGGATGCGCAGCGGCGTGCCGCCGCCGGTGTTCTCAGCGTTAGCCATGACTAGTCGACCTCTTCCACCTCGACGAGGTGCGTCACCACGGCGACCATGCCCCGGATCTCCGGGCGGTCCTCCTTGACGACGACGTCGCCGATTCGCTTCAGGCCCAGCGAGCGCAGAGAGTCACGCTGGTTCTGCTTGCCACCGATCTTGGATCGGACCTGGGTGATCTTCAGACGAGCCATGGGCTAGCTCACCGCCTTCGCCGCGGCCGCAGCCTCGGCGATGCCCTCGGCGCGGGCCTTGAGCATGCGCACAGGGGCGACGTGCTCGATCGGCAGCCCACGACGCGCGGCGATCTCCTCGGGCCTGCTGAGGCCCTTCAGAGCCGCGACGGTGGCGTGGACGATGTTGATCGGGTTGTCCGAGCCGAGCGACTTGGACAGCACGTCGTGGATGCCGGCGCACTCCAGGACGGCGCGCACGGGGCCACCCGCGATGACACCGGTACCGGGCGAGGCCGGGCGCAGCAGGACGACGCCCGCGGCGTCCTCACCCTGCACGGTGTGCGGGATGGTGCCCTGGATGCGCGGCACCTTGAAGAAGTGCTTCTTGGCCTCCTCGACGCCCTTGGCGATCGCCGCGGGCACCTCCTTGGCCTTGCCGTACCCGACGCCGACCAGGCCGTTGCCGTCGCCGACGACGACCAGGGCGGTGAAGCTGAAGCGCCGGCCGCCCTTGACGACCTTGGCGACCCGGTTGATCTTTACGACGCGCTCGATGTACGAGACGCCCTTCTCGGCAGCGCCGCCGCGGCGATCGTCGCGACGGTCACGCCGCTCACCACCGCCGCCGGCACCGCGACGCGGAGCTGCAGCCATCAGTGGTTCCTCTCCTCGTTGCTCTTGATTGCGATCCTGGCCGGTTCCGATCCTCGGACACAGTGGCGTTCCTCGGACATCAGAACTCCAGCCCGCCTTCTCGGGCGCTGTCCGCGAGGGCCGCGATGCGGCCCGCGTAGCGGTTGCCACCGCGGTCGAACACGACAGCGGTGATCCCGGCGGCCTTGGCCCGCTGAGCGACGAGCTCGCCGACCTTCTTCGCCTTGTCCGTCTTGGTGCCCTCGGACGTACGCAGCGAGACGTCCAGGGTGGAGGCGCTCGCCAGCGTGTGACCCGCGGTGTCGTCCACGATCTGGACGAAAATGTGGCGCGCGGAGCGGTTGATGACCAGGCGCGGACGGGCCAGAGAGCCGACGACCTTCTTGCGGACGCGACGGTGACGGCGCGAGCGCGACAGCGCACGGGCGGCCGTGTGCTTGGCAACCTTGGTGAAGGCCATGACTACTTACCAGCCTTTCCGACCTTGCGGCGGATGACTTCGCCCTGGTACCGCACGCCCTTGCCCTTGTAGGGGTCGGGCTTGCGCAGCTTGCGGATGTTCGCGGCGACCTCGCCGACCTTCTGCTTGTCGATGCCGTCCACGTGGAACAGGGTCGGCCGCTCGACGCGGAAGGAGACGCCCTCGGGGGCGTCGACGATCACCGGGTGGCTGAAGCCCAGCGAGAACTCCAACTGCGTCGGGCCCTTGGCCTGGACGCGGTAACCGACGCCGACGATCTCCAGCGTCTTGCTGTAGCCCTTGGTCACGCCGTCCACCATGTTGGAGATCAGCGTCCGGGACAGCCCGTGGAGCGCGCGTACCTTGTTCTCATCGTTCGGACGGGTGACGGTGATGTTGCCGTCATCCGCACGGGCGACGTCGATCGGCTCGGCGATCGTGTGCGAGAGCGTGCCCTTCGGCCCCTTGACCGTGACATCCCGGCCGTCGATGGTGATGTCCACACCATTCGGTACGGGGATGGGCAGCCGTCCAATTCGCGACATGCTGGATTCCTCCCCTCGTTACCAAACGTAGGCGAGGACTTCCCCGCCCACACCACGCTTGCCGGCCTGCTTGTCGGTCATGAGGCCACCGGACGTCGAGATGATCGCGACGCCGAGACCGCCCAGGACCTTGGGCAGGTTGTCCTTCTTTGCATAGACCCGCAGACCGGGCTTGGAAACCCGGCGCAGGCCCGCGATTGACCGTTCACGCGTGGGCCCGAACTTGAGCTCCACCACGAGGTTCTTTCCAACCTTGGCGTCCTCGACGGTCCAAGCCTGGATGTAACCCTCCTGCTGGAGGATCTCGGCGATGTGCGCCTTGATCTTCGAGTACGGCATGGCCACGGTGTCGTGGTATGCCGAGTTCGCGTTACGCAGACGCGTCAGCATGTCTGCGATCGGGTCGGTCATCGTCATGGCCGGTGGCCCTCCTCACCGCGGTTTCCCGAGAGGGACCTACGGTGTGGTCGTGGGCGCCTCGATCGGCGCCCGGTTGATATGACTTTGAAATGAGCCGGTACGGCGCGGGCCCCCTGGAGGAGGCCCGCACGCGGGCTACCAGCTCGACTTGGTGATGCCGGGCAGCTCGCCCCGGTGCGCCATCTCGCGGAAGCAGACGCGGCAGAGGCCGAACTTGCGGTAGACGGCGCGGGGCCGGCCACAACGCGAACAACGAGTGTACGCGCGGACACCGAACTTCGGCTTGCGCTCGGCCTTGGCGATCAGAGACTTCTTGGCCATTGCTCAGGCCTCCTTGTTGCGATCCACAGCCATCGTGACTGCCTACGCTTCCTTGAAGGGAAAGCCGAGAAGCTTGAGCAGCGCCCGGCCCTGGTCGTCGTTCGTGGCGGTGGTCACGACCGTGATGTCCATGCCCCGCTGGCGGTCGACCCTGTCGGGGTCCACCTCGTGGAACATGACCTGCTCGGTCAGCCCGAAGGTGTAGTTCCCGTTGCCGTCGAACTGCTTGGGCGAGAGGCCGCGGAAGTCCCGGATACGCGGAAGCGCGAGGGAGAGCAGCCGGTCGAGGAACTCCCACATGCGGTCGCCGCGCAGCGTCACGTGCGCGCCGATCGGCATGCCCTCACGCAGCTTGAACTGCGCGATGGACTTGCGGGCGTGGGCGACCGCCGGCTTCTGGCCGGTGATGGCCGTGAGGTCGCGGACCGCGCCCTCGATGAGCTTGGAGTCCCGGGCCGCCTCGCCGACGCCCATGTTCACCTTGATCTTGGTGAGCTTGGGGATCTGCATGACGTTCTCGATGCCGAACTGCTCGCGCAGCTTCTCCGCGATCTCCTCGCGGTACCGCTGCTTGAGGCGCGGCACGGGGCGCTCGGTCTCAGTGGTGGTGGCGGTCATCAGTTGTCCTCACCCGATTCGCCGGCCTCGGCGGCCTTCTTCGCGGGCTTGTCGTCCTTCTTCGCCTCGTCCTTCTTGGCCTCATCCTTGAGCTTCTTCACGTTGCTCACGTGGATGGGGGCCTCCAGGGTCTGCACGCCGCCTTCCTTGGCGCCGCGCGGTCCCTGGTGGGTGACCTTGGAGTGCTTCTTGACCAGGTTCACGCCCTCGACGACCACGCGGTCCTCGGTCGGAATGGCGCGGATCACGCGGCCCTTGGCACCCTTGTCCTTACCGGCGATGACCTGGACGAGGTCACCCTTCTTCACATGCAGCTTCGGCATCTACAACACCTCCGGCGCGAGCGAGATGATGCGCATGAACTTCTTCTCGCGCAGCTCGCGACCCACCGGACCGAAGATACGCGTGCCCCGAGGGTCACCGCTGTCCTTGATGATGACCGCGGCGTTCTCGTCGAAGCGGATGTAGGAGCCGTCGGGGCGGCGGCGCTCCTTACTGGTGCGCACCACGACAGCCTTGACCACATCACCCTTTTTGACACCCGCGGCGGGAAGGGCGTCCTTCACCGTCGCGACGATGATGTCGCCGATACCCGCGTAGCGCCGACCCGAGCCACCGAGCACGCGGATGCACAAAAGCTCCTTGGCACCCGTGTTGTCGGCGACCTTGAGTCGCGACTCCTGCTGGATCACGTCAACTCCCGTGTGTCACGCCGGTTCTCATTCTCTGAGCCTGGCGGAACTAGATTCGGTCTTTACACCCCCGGCGGCGGCCCTGCCGGCTCCGAGGGGGGACGCCACACGGGAGACCCCCTTCCGGGGGGCCTCCCGCACGGCGACTTACTTGGCCCGCTCGAGGATCTCCACGACCCGCCACCGCTTGGTGGCGGACAGCGGCCGGGTCTCCATCAGGAGGACGCGGTCGCCGACGCCGCAGGAGTTCTGCTCGTCGTGAGCCTTGTACTTGGTCGTACGGCGGATGACCTTGCCGTACAGCGGGTGCTTGACGCGGTCCTCAACGGCGACGACGACGGTCTTGTCCATCTTGTCGCTGACGACCAGACCCTCGCGGGTCTTGCGGTAGTTCCGCGCCTGTGCGGTCTCGGTGGTCTCAGTTGTCTCAGCCATCGCTCGGCTCCTTCTCGACCGTGATGATGCCGAGCTCCCGCTCGCGCATCACGGTGTAGATACGGGCGATCTCGCGGCGGACGGCGCGGAGCCGCCCATGGCTCTCCAACTGACCGGTCGCCGCCTGGAAGCGGAGGTTGAACAGCTCCTCCTTGGCTTCCTTCAGCTTCTGGACCAGCTCTTCCTGGTCAGAAGTCCGCAGCTCACCGGCGGTCAGGCCCTTAGCCATCACGCCTCACCCACTTCACGCTTGACGAACCGGCACTTCATAGGGAGCTTGTGCATCGCGCGGCGCAGGGCCTCGCGGGCGACCGGCTCGGTGACGCCGGAAAGCTCGAACATGACGCGGCCGGGCTTGACGTTGGCGATCCACCACTCCGGCGAACCCTTACCGGAACCCATGCGGGTCTCGGCCGGCTTCTTGGTCAGAGGGCGGTCCGGGTAGATGTTGATCCACACCTTGCCGCCACGGCGGATGTGCCGGGTCATGGCGATACGAGCGGCCTCGATCTGGCGGTTGGTCACGTAGTGGTGCTCAAGCGCCTGGATGCCGTACTCGCCGAACACGACCCTGGTGCCGCCCTTGGCGGCGCCGCTGCGGTCGGGCCGGTGCTGCTTACGGTGCTTGACCCTGCGCGGGATCAGCATGGTCAGCTCCCCTCAGCACCCGGCTGCTCCGCCGGGCCGGTCTCGGGCGCCCCAGCGGGCGCGGTGTTCTCGGTCCTGGCTCCGCTGGCTCCGCCACGACCGCCGCCACGAGGCGCGCCGCCGTCACGTCCACCACGACCGCCGCCGCCCGCGCCGCCACGACCGCGCTGCGGCCGGTCGGTGCGGTCACGACGCTGGCCGCCGGCGCGCGCACCGGCGGCGGCCGCCTCGCGCTCGGCGCGGCTGGTCGGGGCCTCGCCCTTGTAGATCCACACCTTCACGCCGATACGACCGAAGGTGGTGCGGGCCTCGTAGAAGCCGTAGTCGATGTCCGCGCGGAGGGTGTGCAGCGGCACGCGGCCCTCGCGGTAGAACTCCGAGCGCGACATCTCGGCGCCGCCGAGACGGCCGGAGCACTGGACACGGATGCCCTTGGCGCCGCTCTTCATCGCCGACTGCATGGCCTTGCGCATCGCCCGCCGGAAGGAGACCCGGCTGGAGAGCTGCTCGGCCACGCCCTGGGCGACGAGCTGGGCGTCGACCTCGGGGTTCTTGACCTCGAGGATGTTGAGCTGGACCTGCTTCTTGGTCAGCTTCTCGAGGTCGCCACGGATGCGGTCCGCCTCGGCGCCGCGGCGGCCGATGACGATGCCCGGCCGGGCGGTGTGGATGTCGACCTGGACGCGGTCGGTGGTGCGCTCGATCTCGACCTTGGAGATGCCGGCGCGCTCCATGCCCTTCTGCAGCATGCGGCGGATCGACACGTCCTCGGCGACGTACGACTTGTACAGCTTGTCGGCGTACCACCGGCTCTTGAAGTCGGTCGTGATGCCGAGCCGGAACCCGTGCGGGTTAACCTTCTGGCCCACTAGCGGGTCCTTCCCTTCGGCTTGCCCTGGCGCTCGGGCCGGGACTCGACGATCACAGTGATGTGGCTCGTCCGCTTGTTGATCCGATAGGCACGGCCCTGGGCACGGGGGCGGAACCGCTTGAGCGTCGGGCCCTCGTCGACCCACGCGCGGCTCACGACCAGAGTGTCGCGCTCGAGCTTGAAGTTGTGCTCGGCGTTCGCCATCGCGCTCGACAGCACCTTGTAGATCGGCTCGCTCGCCGCCTGAGGGGCGAACTGCAGCACGGCCTGCGCCTCCGAAGCGGGCAGCCCGCGAATGAGGTCCACCACACGGCGGGCCTTCTGGGGCGTGACGCGGACGAACCGCGCCTGAGCCCTGGCTTCCATCGCTTACTCCTCGTTTCTGAAAGGCGCTTACCGCCGGCTACGCCGGTCTTCCTTGACGTGGCTGCGGAAGGTCCGCGTCGGCGCGAACTCGCCCAGCTTGTGGCCGATCATCGACTCGGTGACGAAGACCGGGACGTGCTTGCGCCCGTCGTGGACGGCGATCGTGTGGCCGAGCATGTCGGGCACGATCATGGAGCGCCGCGACCACGTCTTGATGACGTTCTTGGTGCCCTTTTCGTTCTGCGTGTCCACCTTCTTCATCAGGTGGTCGTCGACGAAGGGGCCCTTCTTAAGGCTACGTGGCATTTAGGCTGCTCCTACCGCTTCTTCCTCTTGCTCCGCCGACGGATGATCAGTCGGTCGCTGGCCTTGTTGGCCTGACGGGTACGGCCCTCGGGCTTGCCCTTGGGGTTCACCGGGTGGCGACCGCCGGAGGTCTTGCCCTCACCACCACCGTGCGGGTGGTCGACCGGGTTCATGGCGACACCGCGGACGGTCGGGCGCTTGCCCTTCCAGCGGTTACGACCGGCCTTGCCGATGTTGATGTTGGCCTGCTCGGCGTTGCCGACCTGGCCGACCGAGGCGCGGCAGCGCACGTCCACCTGGCGCATTTCGCCGGAGGGCATACGCAGCGTGGCGTACTGCCCCTCCTTTGCCAGGAGCTGGATCTGCACGCCGGCGGACCGGCCGAGCTTCGCGCCGCCACCGGGCTTCAGCTCCACGGCGTGGATGAAGGTACCGGTCGGGATGTTGCGCAGCGGCAGGCAGTTGCCCGGCTTGATGTCGGCCGCGGGGCCGTTCTCGATGCGGTCGCCCTGCTTGATGCCCGTGGGAGCGAGGATGTAGCGCTTCTCGCCGTCCGCGTAGTGCAGGAGCGCGATGCGCGAGGTCCGGTTCGGGTCGTACTCGATGTGAGCGACCTTCGCCGGGATGCCGTCCTTGTCGTGGCGCCGGAAGTCGATGATCCGGTAGGCGCGCTTGTGCCCGCCGCCCTGGTGACGCGCGGTCACACGGCCGTGGACGTTACGGCCACCCTTGCTGTGCAGGGGAGCAAGCAGCGACTTCTCCGGCGTGCTACGCGTGATCTCGGCGAAGTCCGAGACGCTCGCGCCGCGACGACCCGGAGTCGTCGGCTTGTATTTACGGATGCCCATCTTTTTCGTTCATCCCTCGTCGGTGTTGCGTGGCAATGCGGTGGAGATCAGCTGATCTGACCGAAGATGTCGATCCGGTCGCCTTCCACCAGGCTCACGATCGCCCGCTTGGTGCTGGGGCGCTGGCCGTAGCCGAACTTCGTGCGCTTGCGCTTGCCCTGCCTGTTGATCGTGTTCACGCTCGTGACCTTGACGCCGAAGATCTGCTCGATCGCGATC
The DNA here is from genome assembly GCF_040653595.1 of Sphaerisporangium sp. NPDC051011. NCBI lineage: Bacteria > Bacillati > Actinomycetota > Actinomycetes > Streptosporangiales > Streptosporangiaceae > Sphaerisporangium > Sphaerisporangium sp. NPDC051011. Next base: position 125,041 of record NZ_JBFAGG010000017.1, read on the forward strand.
TTGACCTGGGTCTTGTTGGCCGTCTTGCGCACCAGGAACGTGTACTTGTTGTGCTCATCGATCAGGCCGTAGCTCTTCTCGGAGACGATCGGCTTGATGATGATGTCGCGCGGGTCGGCGATCTTCTGCATCAGGCGTCTTCCTTCCCGCTGCCGCCCAGCCGCGCCACGACCTGGTCGTAGGCCTCACGGGTGAAGACCAGGTCGTCGTAGCAGAGCACGTCATAGGTGTTGAGCTGGCCCGCGTCCAGGAGGTGAACCTCCGGGGCGTTGCGCAGGCTCAGCCAGGTGAACTCGTCACCCTCGTCGACCACGACGAGGACGCTGCGAGCCTTGGTGATGGTGCGCAGGGCCGCGAGCGCCACCTTGGTCTTCGGGGTCTCCCCCGTGACCAGGCTGTCGACGATGTGAACCCGGCCACCGACCGCGCGGTCGCTGAGGGCTCCGCGAAGCGCCGCGGCCTTCATCTTCTTGGGCGTCCGCTGCGAGTAGTCGCGCGGCTGGGGACCGTGGACGGTGCCACCGCCGGCGAACTGCGGCGCGCGGGTCGAGCCCTGGCGGGCGCGGCCGGTGCCCTTCTGCCGGTACGGCTTCTTGCCGCCACCGCTGACATTGCCGCGGGTCTTCGTCTTGTGGGTGCCCTGGCGGCGCGCGGCCAGCTGGGCGACGACGACCTGGTGGATCAGCGGGATGTTGACCTTGGCCCCGAAGATGTCCTCGGGCAGGTCGACGCTTCCGGTCTTCGCGCCGGCCGCGTCGAGGATGTCAATGGTGGTGCTCACTTGGCAGCCCCCTTCTTGGCGGCGGTGCGAATGAGGATCAGGCTGCCGTTGGCGCCGGGGACGGCGCCCTTGAGCAGGATGAGGCCCTTTTCGACGTCGACGGCGTGAACCTTGAGGTTCTGGACCGTGGTGCGGGTGTTGCCCATGCGGCCGGCCATGCGCACGCCCTTGAAGACGCGGCCCGGGGTGGCGCAGCCGCCGATGGAGCCGGGCGAGCGGTGCTTGCGCTGGGTACCGTGCGAGGCGCCCAGACCGCGGAAGCCGTGACGCTTCATGACACCCGCGAAGCCCTTGCCCTTGCTCTTGCCCGTGACGTCCACGAACTGGCCGGCCTCGAAGGTGTCGGCCAGGACCTCCTGGCCGAGGGTGTACTCGGAGGCGTCGCTGGTGCGGACCTCGACGAAGTAGCGGCGCGGGGTGATGTCGTGCTTGCGCAGGTAGTCACCCAGGGGCTTGTTGACCTTGCGCGGGTCGACCTGCCCGTAGCCGAGCTGAACGGCCGAGTAGCCGTCCTTTTCTTCACTGCGGACGCGGGTCACCACGCACGGACCGGCCTCGACGACGGTCACCGGAACCATCCGGTTGCCCTCGTCGAAGACCTGGGTCATGCCGAGCTTCTTGCCCAGGACGCCCTTGATCTGCTTAGCCATGTCAGTGCGTTCCCTCAGAGCTTGATCGAGATGTCGACGCCGGCCGGGAGGTCGAGGCGCATGAGCGAGTCGACCGTCTTCGGCGTCGGATCGATGATGTCAATCAGCCGCTTGTGCGTGCGCATTTCGAAGTGCTCACGGCTGTCCTTGTACTTGTGCGGCGAGCGGATGACGCAGTACACGTTCTTCTCGGTCGGCAACGGCACCGGGCCCGCGACCTTCGCGCCAGTCCGCGTCACCGTCTCGACGATCTTCTTGGCCGAGCTGTCGATGACCTCGTGGTCATAGGCCTTAAGCCGGATGCGGATCTTCTGTCCCGCCATAGTGGCCTCGGTGTCCTTCGCTGTCGTCCTGCAAAAGTTTCGTGCGGCCTTGTGCCGCTGTCAGGTGTCCCGGCCTGGGTGCCGCTGACCCGTCTCATACTTCCGTGATCTTGCAGTCGACTCGGTCGTGAGACCGAGACGGCTGCGAGATCACGGGCCTGGGTCGGGCTCGAAGTCTCGCCGGGGCTCGGGGGCCGGCGTTCTCGGCCCCGTCGTGGTGCGGCGGTCGGACCCGGAGTTCCGGCTCCGACCGCCGACCCGCGGTCGTGCTACTTGATGATCTTGGTGACGCGGCCCGCACCGACGGTGCGGCCACCCTCGCGGATGGCGAACTTGAGGCCGTCCTCCATCGCGATCGGCTGGATGAGCTGGACGGTCATCTCGGTGTTGTCACCGGGCATGACCATCTCGGTGCCCTCGGGCAGGGTCACGACGCCCGTCACGTCCGTGGTACGGAAGTAGAACTGCGGGCGGTAGTTGTTGAAGAACGGCGTGTGGCGACCGCCCTCGTCCTTGGACAGGATGTAGACCTGAGCCTCGAACTCGGTGTGCGGGGTCGTCGTGCCCGGCTTGATGATGCACTGGCCGCGCTCGACGTCCTCGCGCTTGATACCGCGCAGGAGCAGACCGACGTTGTCACCGGCCCGGCCCTCGTCAAGGAGCTTGCGGAACATCTCGACACCGGTGACGGTGGTCGTGGTGCTCTTGTCCTTGATGCCGATGATGTCGACGGTCTCGTTGACCTTGACGATGCCGCGCTCGATACGGCCGGTCACGACGGTGCCGCGGCCGGTGATCGAGAACACGTCCTCGATCGGCATCAGGAACGGCTTCTCGGTGTCACGAACGGGCTCGGGGACGTTCTCGTCCACGGCGTTCATGAGCTCGATGATCGAGTCGCCCCACTTCTCGTCGCCCTCGAGCGCCTTCAGCGCCGAGACGCGCACGACCGGCAGGTCGTCGCCCGGGAACTCCTGGGCGGACAGCAGCTCGCGGACCTCGAGCTCGACGAGCTCCAGGATCTCCTCGTCGTCCACCATGTCGGCCTTGTTCAGGGCGACGACGATGTAGGGGACGCCGACCTGGCGGGCCAGGAGGACGTGCTCCTTCGTCTGCGGCATCGGGCCGTCGGTGGCGGCGACCACGAGGATCGCGCCGTCCATCTGGGCGGCACCGGTGATCATGTTCTTGACGTAGTCGGCGTGACCCGGGCAGTCCACGTGAGCGTAGTGACGCTTCTCGGTCTGGTACTCGACGTGGGCGATGGAGATGGTGATGCCGCGGGCCTTCTCCTCGGGCGCCTTGTCGATCTTGTCGAACGGGGTCGCCTCATTGAGGTGAGGGAAACGGTCGTGAAGCACCTTGGTGATCGCCGCGGTCAGAGTGGTCTTGCCGTGGTCGATGTGCCCAATGGTGCCGATGTTCACGTGCGGCTTGGTCCGCTCGAACTTGGCCTTGGCCACTGCTCTGTCTCCTTAGAGATTCTGACGTGCCTTGCTACTCACTCGGGCTCGGAGCCCGATCCCCGGGCGGCGATCGCTCGCCACCCGAGTCGGTCGGGGTCTGGGACCTTCGCCCCGAGCCCCTCGGCCCGCGGGCGGCGATCGTCTCGCCGCCCCGGCCTGAAGGGCGTCGGAACTATTCGCCCCGAGCCTTCGCGACGATCTCCTTGGCGATGCCCGGAGGCACCTCCGCGTAGGAGCTGAACTGCATGCTGTAGACCGCCCGGCCCTGGGTCTTGCTTCGCAGGTCGCCCACGTAGCCGAACATCTCTGACAGCGGAACCAGAGCCTGGATGACCTTGGCCCCGGTCCGGTCTTCCATCGCCTGGATCTGCCCGCGGCGGCCGTTGAGGTCGCCGATGACGTCACCCATGTAGTCCTCGGGCGTGGTGACCTCGACGGCCATCATCGGCTCCAGGATTACGGCGTCCGCACGGCGCGCGGCCTCCTTGAAGGCCATCGAACCGGCGATCTTAAAAGCCATTTCGGACGAGTCGACCTCGTGGTAGGCACCGTCCTGCAGGGTGACCTTGACGCCCACCATCGGGTAGCCGGCCAGCACGCCGAACTCGGCGGCCTCCTGCGCCCCCGCGTCCACCGACGGGATGTACTCCCGGGGGATGCGGCCACCGCTGACCTTGTTGGAGAACTCGTAGCCGTCGTTGCCCTCGCCCAGCGGCTCCAGGTCGATGATCACGCGCGCGAACTGGCCGGAACCACCGGTCTGCTTCTTGTGCGTGTACTCGACCTTCTCCACCTTGCGGCGGATGGTCTCGCGGTAGGCGACCTGCGGGCGGCCGACGTTGGCCTCGACCTTGAACTCGCGGCGCATGCGGTCGACGAGGATCTCCAGGTGGAGCTCGCCCATGCCCCAGATGACCGTCTGCCCGGTCTCATCGTCCCGGCGGACCTGGAAGGAGGGGTCCTCCTCGGCCAGGCGCTGAATCGCGGTGCCGAGCTTGTCCTGGTCACCCTTGGTCTTGGGCTCGATCGCGACGTTGATGACCGGCGCCGGGAAGTTCATCGACTCCAGGACGACCTGGTGCGCGGGGTCGCTGAGGGTGTCACCGGTGGTGGTGTCCTTCAGGCCCATGACGGCGACGATCTGACCGGCGATTGCCGACGGGCGCTCCTCGCGCTTGTTGGCGTGCATCTGGTAGATCTTGCCGATGCGCTCCTTCTTGCCCTTGACGGAGTTCACCACAGAGGTGCCCGTCTCGAGCGTGCCGGAGTAGATCCGGATGAAGGTGAGCTTGCCCAGGTGCTGGTCGCTCATGATCTTGAAGGCCAGAGCGGAGAACGGCTCGTTCGGGTCCGCGTGGCGCTCGATGACCTGCTCCTCGTTCCCGACCGCGTGCCCCTGGAGTCCGGGGATGTCGGTCGGGGCCGGGAGGTAGGCCACGATCGCGTCGAGCAGGGGCTGGACGCCCTTGTTCTTGAACGCGGTGCCGCACAGGACCGGGTTGAGCGCGCTGGAGAGCGTGGCGCGGCGAATGGCGGCGATGAGCTGCTCCTCGGACGGCTCGACGCCCTCCAGGTAGAGCTCCATGAGCTCGTCGTCGTTCTCGGCGACGGTCTCGATGAGCCTGTCGCGCCACTCGCGGGCGACCTCGGCGTGGTCGGCCGGGATGTCGACGGTGTCGTACATCTCGCCCTTGGCCGCCTCGGCGCTCCAGAGCAGGCCCTTCATCTTCACCAGGTCGATGATGCCCTTGAAGTCGGCCTCGACGCCCCACGGAAGCTGGATGACCAGCGGGGTGGCGCCAAGACGCGACACGATCATGTCCACGCAGCGGTGGAACTCGGCGCCGACGCGGTCCATCTTGTTGACGAAGCAGATGCGCGGAACGCCATAGCGGTCGGCCTGACGCCACACCGTCTCCGACTGGGGCTCGACGCCGGCGACGGCGTCGAACACGGCCACAGCACCGTCGAGAACGCGGAGCGAGCGCTCGACCTCGACGGTGAAGTCGACGTGGCCAGGGGTGTCGATGATGTTGATCGTGTGGTCAAGCCAAGTACAGGTGGTCGCGGCGGAGGTGATGGTGATGCCGCGCTCCTGCTCCTGCTCCATCCAGTCCATCGTGGCAGCGCCCTCGTGGACTTCACCGATCTTGTAGTTGATACCGGTGTAGAACAGGATGCGCTCGGTCGTGGTGGTCTTGCCCGCGTCAATATGGGCCATGATCCCGATGTTGCGGACCCTGGCCAGGTCAAGAGCGGTCGATGTGGCCACTTCTCTCGCGTCCTCGTCGTCTCGTCGTCGCCGCCGGGGTTACCAGCGGTAGTGGGCGAAGGCCTTGTTGGACTCGGCCATCTTGTGCGTGTCCTCGCGCCGCTTCACGCTGGCACCGAGGCCGTTGCTCGCGTCGAGCAACTCGTTCATGAGGCGCTCGGTCATGGTCTTCTCGCGGCGGGCGCGGGAGTACTGCACCAGCCAGCGCAGCGCCAGCGTGGTGCTGCGCGCCGCGCGCACCTCCACCGGCACCTGGTAGGTCGCGCCACCGACACGGCGGCTGCGAACCTCGAGGGTGGGCTTGACGTTGTCGAGCGCCCGCTTGAGGGTGACGACCGGGTCGTTGCCCGACTTGTCCTTGCAGCCCTCGAGGGCGTCGTAGACGATCTTCTGAGCCAGAGACCGCTTGCCGCTCAGCAGCACCTTGTTGATCAGCGCGGTGACCAGCGGCGAGTTGAACACCGGGTCTGCGACAAGCTGTCGGCGCCCAGCGGGACCCTTGCGCGGCATCTCAGCTCTTCTCCCTCTTCGAGCCGTAACGGCTACGGGCCTGCTTACGGTTGCGGACACCCTGGGTGTCCAGCGCACCGCGGATGATCTTGTAACGCACACCCGGCAGGTCCTTCACACGACCGCCGCGCACGAGCACGATCGAGTGCTCCTGGAGGTTGTGGCCCACACCGGGAATGTAGGCGGTGACCTCGATGCCGCTGCTGAGGCGGACACGCGCGACCTTACGGAGCGCCGAGTTCGGCTTCTTGGGGGTCGTGGTGTAGACACGCACGCAGTTACCCCGAAGCTGCGGGCTTCCCTTGAGTGCAGGAGTCTTGGTCTTACTGACCTTGTCCTGGCGGCCCTTGCGGACCAACTGCTGAATCGTGGGCACCGCGTCTCCGTTCATGCTTGGCCGGTGATTCGAAAAGTCATACGTTTCGCAGGCTCTGCCGGTGTCATGACCTGCTGGTTTTACTCCGGCTCCGACCCACGCGCTCGGGCGTGTCGCGCCCGGCTCACAACAATGCATCTGATGCGGCCGAGCTTGTGGAGGAAGCCGACGGTGCCCCCCGAACGGGGACACCAGCGAGTGCCCACGAGACCGCAGGCACGACGACCAAGGCTACCCAGCCCGCCGTGGCTCGTCAAAACGACGGCCCCGCATGTTCCGTCCCGGCGCCGCGTGGACCCCGGACACCGGAGGCTGGGCGGGGCAGACCCCCTGTGACGCGCGGGACCCGCACCCTAGATCTTCGTGCCCACCTGCGCGAACCAGGCGGCGGACCCCTGTGGGCCTCGCGGGCCGGAAATCAATGACCCCGGCCTAGGCAATCCTTAAGACTAGCACGGGAGATCAGGCCAGTCCACGAGAACGGCGCATGAGGACGGCGGGGCGCCCCGCCGTCCTCATGTACGTTCACGTACCAGGTATTCGCCGGTCACCACCCGCTCGCGGAAACGTCGAACGCGGGTGGCAGACCCCCCTCCACCAGGTCCGCGACGTGCCGCAGGAAACCGCCGGCGACGTCGCCGTCGCACACCCGATGGTCGAAGGTCAGCGAGAGCTGGGCGATCGCCCGCGGGCGCACCTCGCCGGCGACCACCCAGGGGCGCTCGATGACGCGTCCCATGCCGAGCATCGCGACCTCGGGGTGGTTGATGATCGGCGTGGAGCCGTCCACGCCGAACATGCCGTAGTTGTTGACGCTGAACGTGCCGCCGTTGGTCCGCACAGGGCGGCGGGCGCGGGCGGCGTCCACGACGCGCCGCACCTCGTCGGTCAGCTCGCCCGGCCCAAGGTCGTGGGCTCCGGGCAGCACGGGAACGACCAGGCCGTGCGCGGCTTGGACGACGAGGCCCAGGTGGACGTCGGAGGACTCCACGATCTCCCGCCGCTCGGCGTCCACCCAGCCGTTGAGCGCGGGGAAGCGCCGCAGGCCGTCCAGGGCGAACCACGCGAGCAGCGCCAGCAGGCCGGGCCGGGCGGCGCCCCCGGCGCGGCGCCCCTCCAGCAGCCGGGTGGCGTCGGCGTCCACCCAGACGGTCACGTCGGGGATCTCGCGGCGGCTCGCCGTCACCTTCTCGGCCACCGCGCCGCGCGCGCCGCGCAGGGGGACGCGGCGAGTGGACGGTTCCACCGGCGCGGCGGAGGGTGGGGCGGCGGAGGGTGGGGCGGCGACGTTCGGGGACGGCGGGGCCGGTTCGTCCTCCGGGCCGAGGGTGACCAGGGGTGAGCCGACGCCGATCGTGTCCCCTTCCTCGCCGTGCAGCCCGATGACCCGCCCGCGGTAGGGGATCGGCAGTTCCACGACGCTCTTGGCGGTCTCGACCTCCACCACCGCCGCGTCCACATCGACCAGATCACCGGGCGCGACCAGCCAGCGGATGATCTCCGCCTCCACGAGCCCCTCGCCGAGGTCGGGTAGCAGGAACCGCCGGGCCGTGACCCGCTCGGAGACCGACCGGGCGACGGCGACGGCCTCCGCGTGTTCCCTGTGTTCCCTGTGTTCCCTGTGTTCCCTGTGTTCCCTGTGTTCCCTGTGTTCCCCGTGCAGGTCGGCGAGGGCCGCGGTCACCCGTTCGACGGTGGGCAGGTGGAACCGTTCCAGCCGGGGCGGCGGGTAGGGCACGTCGAACCCGGTGACCCGGCGTACCGGGGCCTTGAGCCGCCCGAAGCACCGCTCACCGATCAACGCCGCCAGCTCGGCTCCTACCCCGCCGAACCCCGGGGCCTCGTGGACGATCAGCACGCGGCCGGTGCGGGCCGCGCTCTCGGCGATCGCGTCCTCGTCCAGCGGCACCAGCGTGCGCAGGTCGATCACCTCGACGTCCCAGCCGCGGGCGCTCCCCTGCTCGGCCGCGGCGAGCGCGGTGCTCACCATGGCCCCGTAGCAGATGATCGTCGCGGTGGTGCCCCTGCGGCGCACGGCGGCCCGGCCGAACACGGCGGGGGTCGCGGACACGGCGGCGGGCTCGGCCCAGTAGAGCTTCTTGGGCTCCAGGAAGATCACCGGGTCGTCGGAGGCGATGCCGGCCCGCATCAGGGAGTACGCGTCGGCCGGACAGGAGGGCACGGCCACGTGCAGGCCGGGGGTGTGGGCGTAGTACGCCTCGGAGGAGTCGCTGTGGTGCTCCACGGCGCCGATGCCGCCCCCGACCGGGATCCTGATCACCAGGGGCAGGCCCATCGCACCTCGGGTGCGGGAGCGCATCTTGGCGACGTGACTGACGATCTGCTCGAACGCGGGGTAGGCGAACGCGTCGAACTGCAGCTCGACGACCGGCCGGTAGCCGTACATCGCCATGCCGACCGCCGTGCCGACGATTCCGGACTCCGCCAGCGGGGTGTCGAAACAGCGCTCCTCGCCGAACAGCTCGGTCAGTCCCTCGGTGACCCGGAACACCCCGCCGAGCGGGCCGACGTCCTCGCCGAAGACGACCACCCGGTCGTCCTCGGCCATGGCGTCGCGCAGGGCGGCGTTGATCGCACGGGCGACCGTCATCTCGGCCGGCATTGCTCTCCGTTCCCGGGCGACGGCGGGTGGTCCGGCCTTCCCCCCGGTTCCGCCCCCAGCGCCGCGGCCTGGCGCCGCAGGCGGGGGGTCGGCCTGGAGTAGACGTGGTCGAACAGCTCGGCCAGCTCGGCGGGCTCGGCGGGGCCGTCCTCGGCCAGGCGGCGGCGCAGGTCGCCGGCGAGCCGTTCCGCCTCGCCGGCGATGTCGTCGTCGAGGGCGTCGTCGAGCAGGCCGCGACCGCGCAGGTGCGCCCGTAGCCGCTCGATGGGGTCGCGGCGGCGCCAGGGCTCCACCTCCTCCTCGCCGCGGTACCGGCTGGGGTCGTCGGAGTTGGTGTGCGGGCCGACCCGGTAGGTCAGCGCCTCGATCAGGCTCGGCCCCTCACCGGCGCGGGCCGCCTCCAGCGCCTCGGAGACGACCAGGGCGACGGCGACGGCGTCGTTGCCGTCGACGACGTGGGCGGACATGCCGTAGCCGATGGCCTTGTCGGCGAGCCGCTTCGCGGCGGTCTGCCGGGAAAGCGGGACGCTGATCGCGTACTGGTTGTTCTGCACCAGGAACACCACGGGCGAGCGGAACACGGCGGCGAAGTTGCACGCCTCGTGGAAGTCGCCCTCGCTGGTGGCGCCGTCGCCGATCAGGGCCAGCGCCACCGTGTCGTCGCCGCGCAGGCGCGCTCCGTGGGCGAGCCCGGCGGCGTGCACGGCCTGGGTGGCGAGCGGGGTGGTCTGGGGGGCGGTGCGGTGCAGGTAGGGGTCGTAGCCGCAGTGGTGGTCGCCGCGCATCAGGGTGAGGGCCTCCACCGGGTCGACACCGCGGCTCATGACGGCGACGCAGTCCCGGTAGGTGGGGAAGAACCAGTCCCCGGGGCGCAGCGGCGCGACCGCGCCGACCTGGCACGCCTCCTGGCCGAGCGAGGATGGGTAGACGGCGAGCCTGCCCTGCTTGGCCAGCGCGGTGGCCTGCTGGTCAAGGCGGCGGCCCACCACCATGCGGCGGTAGAGGTCCAGGCACAGCTCAGCGGCGGGCGGGGCGTCCCCGAGGCGGGCCGGCTCACCGGAGGGGCCGATCACGCGGCGGACGCGCGGATCGTCGCCGGCGAACAGGCCGACGTCGTTGACGGCCTGGGCGGTCATCCGGCGTCCTCCAGGGACGACTCCAGGGACGACGCGGTACCTGCGGGTACGGCGCCGAGGGACGGGGCGAGGGCGTCCGGCGCGGCTTCGGGGGCACGTGTGCCGGGGGCTCCGGCGGGCGGGGAGTAGGGGTCGAGGGTGTCGGCGGGGTGGTACTCGACGCGCAGGGTCGAGCCGGCCCCCACCTCGTCGGCGGCCTCCAGCAGGACGTCCATCGCGAGGTGGTCCTCCAGGGCGAAACCCGTGGAGTCGAAGACGGTCAGACGGCCGCGGAGGCCGGTCGCCAGGTCGGGGGAGGCGCACAGCTCGGCGAGGCTCGGCCCGATGAGCTCGGCCGCCGAGGGCTCGTCCACGAGCTGCTGGCACTCCCCCTCGCGGTACGCCTGCTCAAGGTGGTCGGCGGTCACGAACGCCTTCAGGATCAGGGGCCTCGGCAGCTCGGTCTTGCCCACCAGGTCGGATCCCACGGCGTTGATGTGCAGGTGGGGACGGTAGGGCCCGGACGGCAGGACGGGGTCGCCGCCGACGGCCACCGAGGTCACCGTGCTGATCACGTCGGCGCGGGCCAGGATCACGCCGGGCGGGGCCACCTCGACGGGCAGGCCGAGGAACGCCACCCGCGACGCCAGGCTTTCCGCGTGGGCCGGGTCCACGTCCCACACCAGCACCTTTTCAAGGGGGAAGACCCGGGACAAGGCGTGGACCTGCGTGACGGCCTGGGCGCCCGCCCCGATCAGACCGAGCACCGAGCTCCGCGGGTCGGCCAGCAGGCGCGAGGCGACCGCGGAGGCGGCGCCGGTGCGCATGGCGGTGAGGACCACGCCGTCGGTGAGCGCCACCAGCCGGCCGGTCGCGCTGTCATAGCGGGCCAAGTTGCTCAAAATAGTAGGAAGGCCATAGCGCTGCGGGTTCATCGGGCTGTAGGAAACGGTCTTGATGGTGATGCTGTCGCCCGACACGTAGTGGGGCATCCACTCAAGGACGCCAGGTGTCGGATAATCCCGGTCGAAACCGCCACGCGGCGGGGATATCTCCCTTTTCTCCCGGCCGAGCTCGGCCAGGCCCTCGGCCAGCCGGTCGATGACCCGATCCATCAGATTGTGCCGCCCGATGGCCCGAACGATCCGTTCGATGTCGAACTGACTGATCAGTCGCGTTTCCATGATTCCCTCGCTCGCTCCGGAGTCTTTGTCCCGCAGGGGTCGCTCTCACGCGACTCGCCAAGACCGGGCTCACGTGACCTTCCGATCCACTTCCGTTCCAGATTGACGATCAGCTCCGGGCTGTACAGCAGCCGTGACTGCTCCAGCGCGTAGCACGCCATGTACTCGCGGAACAGGGCGAGCGGCTCCTCGGCCATGCGCAGCATGCGCCGGTTGACGATCGCGGCGGGGCCACGCAGCCGTCTCGCCGCCTCCTCGATCGCCGTGTCCATCTCCGCCGGGGGGACCACCTCGTCGCACAGCAGGCGTCCCTCGGGTCCGTCCGCCTCGTACCTGCGGTCCCCGAAGATGACCTGCCGGGTCCGCCTGCTGCCCATCACGCGGTGCAGCCGGAAGTTCGCGGCGCCCGGGATGATGCCTTCCCGCATGGCCGGCAGGGTGAAGTAGGCGTCCTCGGCGGCCACCACCCAGTCCAGCACCAGCGTGATCTGGGTGCCGCCGCCGATGGCGAAGGTGTCGACGGCGCCGATCCATGGCTTCTCGTCGCCATAGGGACGGCCGGAGTCGGGACGCTCCAGGCCCCGGACGAGCTTGCTGATGTACCCGACCTCCCGGCGCAGCAGGAAGTCCAGGAAGCCGATCTTCCCCTGGTGGAGGTGGGTCAGGTTGATGCCGGCGTTGAACACCCGGCGGCCCGCGTACCGGGGGTGGGTCATGGTGCCGCCGCGCAGCGCGCCGACCTCGATGCCGTCGTCCAGCAGGGCCAGGTCGACGGCGCTCTCCAGATCTTCGACGACCGTGTCGTCCTCGGCGTTGAGGTAGCGCTCGTTGCGCACGGTGATGTAGCCGATGCCGTCGCGCCGTTCGAGGGTCGCGGTGGGGAACTCGGCCTTGCCGCTCCGGGCGAAGCCGGCGGCCAGCGCGACGGCCGCGCGGGTAGGCCGCAGCATGGCCCGCAGCAGGTGCTCGCCGGCCACGGGAGCGGCGAACAGCCCCCAGAAGAGGATCCCCTGGTCCAGTTCCCAGCCCTGCTTGTCCGCCTGGACGGCCTTGCGGTCGCCGGCGATCTGCTCGCGGGTGGGCGTCAGGCCCGGGTACCGCTCCGCGGCGGCGTAGGCCAGCTCGTCCAGGCGCGCGTACCGCCGGCGGCCGTCGGTCAGCTCGTCGTAGACGCCCTCGGCGTGCGCGGCCATGAACCGCGTCCGGGCCGCCCGGCACGCCCTGGTGACGGCATCCCTGCGGCGGTCGGGCAGGGGGCGGGCGAGCAGGTCGCCGCCCGCCTCCAGGTGGGCCCGGACCCGGGCCCAGTCGCGCCGCACGTCCCCGGACATCTCGAGGGCGGAGTCGAGCACCCGGTCGGCCGGGCTCGGATGGTACGCGGGGGAAACGCGCGGCCGGTCGAGGGCCCGCCCGTCCGTTCCTGTGTGGGCCAACGTTCCTATCCTTTCTCTCGCGCCCGGTCAGGCGCGGCGAACCGAGAGGGACGTGCTTTTGATCCCGAGCACCCCGGGCGTGGTGTGGAAGACCGGGTCGACCAGCGAGATTTCGGCGTAGCGGGTGAACAGCAGGTCCAGGGCGACCTTCGCCTCGATGCGGCCGAGCAACGCGCCGAGGCAGTAGTGCACGCCATGCCCCCAGCTCAGGTGGGCGTTCGGCGTCCGGTCCGCGTGGAAGGTGTCGGGATCATGGAACTGGTCCGGATCGCGGTTCGCCGACATGATCCACGCGACCACCGCCATGTTGGGGGCGATCGGCTGTCCCAGGAGGGTCGCACCCGGCTTGACCAGGCGGTGCGCCAGCATCACCGGCGGCCGGTAGCGCAGGACCTCCTCCACGGCCCGCGGGATGAGCGAGCGGTCGGCGCGCAGCGCGGCGTCCACGCCCGGCTCCTCCTGGAAGGTGTGCAGTGCCGTGCCGAGCGTCACCGTGGAGCTGATCTGGCCGCCCATGAGAATGGCCGAGGCCATGCCGTAGGCCTCGGTGTCACTCAGCCTGTCCCCGTCCACCTCGGCCGCCAGCAGGCGGCTGATCAGGTCGTCCCGCGGCTGCCGCCTGCGCCGGACCACCTGGTCGCGCATGTACTCCTCCAGGGCCCGCAGATTCTCCACGACGATGTCGGCCACCGTGACGTCCGACAGGTCCCCGATGGGGTTGTCGAACGAGTTGAACGCGTCCTCCATCCACTTGCGGAACATCGGCTGGTCCTCGAACGGCACGCCGAGCAGCTCGGCGATCACCAGAGCCGGCAGCGGGTTGGCCAAGGTGTCCACCAGATCGAACCGGTCCTGGCCCTCGACCGCGTCGAGCAGGTCCTCGGCGATCTTGCGGACCCGCGGCTCCAGCGCCGCGATCTCCTTCTGCGGGAACGCCTGGTTGACCAGGGTGCGCAGCCTGCGGTGCGCGGGCGGGTCCACCGTGCCGAGGTTCACGTACTCGGGCATGTCCTCCTGCGGCGGCGCGAAGGAACTCCAGTCGGAGGAGAAGTGGGCGTGGTCGTACATCACCCCCTTCACGTCGGCGTAGGTGAAGACGTGGTGGGCCCCGGTGCGCTCGTCCACCCAGACGGGGGACTGGTCTCGCATGCCTTTCAACCACGACGCCAGCTTGGCTCCGCCGTCCTCGGCACTCGGTATCTCGGCGCTGTCGAAGGTCAGGAACTGCATGCGCGGTGCTCCCCTCGTCGGGACTGCTCTGGCTCTGTACCGCGTCCGGTCATGAGCGGGCGCCGGCCCCGGGGGCGAGGCGGGGCCGTACGGGCAGCCGGGTCAGGCCGTTGATGAAGTTCGACGCCAGGTGCTCCACCTCACCGGCCGGCTCGAACGCCTCGAAGTCGGCGGCCAGTTCCTCGACCATGACGTTCAGCACCGCCCGAGCGGCGGGCCCGCCGATGCAGTAGTGCGGGCCGATGGAGAAGGCCATGTGCGGGTTGGGCTTGCGGTCGGGCTTGAACTCGTACGGATCGTCGAAGTACTGCTCGTCCCGGTTGGCCGAGGCCAGCCACGCGCAGACGATCTCGCCCTCGCCGATCTTCACGCCCTCGATCTCGACGTCCCGGGTGGTCTTGCGCATCAGGTGGTTGGTGGGGGTGGCCCAGCGCAGGGCCTCCTCCACGCACGAGGACGCCAGCCTGGGATCGGCTCGCACCAGGCGCCAGGCCTCCGGCCGCTCCGCCATGGCCGCCACAAGGTGGGAGGCCACGTAGGGCGTCGTGGTGTTGGCGCCCATCACCATCGAGTAACAGTTGAGCAGCACCTCGTGGTCGTCCAGGCCGCGCCCGCCGAAGTCCAGGCCGACCAGCACGCTGATCAGGTCGTCCTTGGGGTTGCGGCGGCGGTCGGCGATCACCTCGGAGAACATCGCGAAGAGCTGGTAGTGGGCCTTGCGCAGGGTGCGCTCGGTCGTGCCGGCGCTGTAGACGGGGTCCTCGGGGGCGACGCCGGACATGGTCCACGCCGGGATGTCCGGCCACACCGACTCCGGGATGCCGAGGATCTCGCCGACCGCCAGCATTGGCAGGTGCAGCATGATGCCGGCGATGTCGACCACCCCGCCGTCGTAGCAGGGCTCCAGCATCCGGCGCAGCCGCGCGCGGATCTCCTCCTCCCTGCGCCGCACCACCAGCGTCGACATGGTGCGGATGGACGGCCCGCGCAGCCAGCCGTGGGACGGCGGGTCCATCAGCGGCATCGTGTAGCCGCCCGCGCTGTCCCCGCCCTCGGCCACGTCGAGCACATTGCCGTGGGTGGAGGAGTACGACCCGGTGTCCTTGATCATGGCGCGCACCGCGTCGTACCGGGTGACGTTCCAGAACGCGGGCCGGCCGGGGCGCTCCTGGCGCCAGACCGGCGACTCGGCCCGCAGGGTGGCCCAGTCCAGGTGCTGGGGGTGTGTGCGGTAGCGGTGCGGGTCGAACAGGTCGATCGAGTCCAGGGACACGCGCTCATGGCCCTTGGGGCCCGTCATCAACATGGTCGTCCTCTCTCGAGATCGCTTACGGCGTGCGTCCGTCAGGCCGTCACGGCGCCGGGCGTGAAGCGCATGGGCATGCTGGTGATGCCGTTGATCCAGTTGGAGTAGAGGTGCCGGATCTCCCCGGTGACCTCGAACCGGACCCGGCGCAGCGCCAGCGCCTCAAAGATGACCGACAGGGCGAAGCGGGACGCCGGCGCGCCGATGCAGTAATGCGCGCCCGCGCCGAAGCCGAGGTGCGGGTTCGGCGAGCGTCCGAGATCGAAGTCATAGGGGCCGTCGAACACCTGCTCGTCCCGGTTGGCCGAGGCCACCCAGGCGCACACCCAGTCGCCCTTGGCCATCTGGGCGCCGCTCAGCTCGACGTCGGTGGTGACGCGCCGGATCAGGTGGTGGGTCGGGGAGGTCCAGCGGGCGCCCTCCTCGACCAGGGCCGGGATCACGGAGGGGTTCTCCACGACGGTCCGCCAGATGTCGGGACGCTGTGCGAGGGCGAGCAGGGTGTGGCAGGCGACGTGCGGCGTGGTGGAGTTCGCGCCGAGCGCCACGCTGTAGCAGTTGAGCATCACCCGGCGGTCCTCGAGAGGCCGCCCGTCGATCTCCAGGCCGAGCAGCGCGGAGACGACGTCGTCGCCGGGGTCGCGCCGCCGGGTCTCGATCGCGTCGGTGAAGCAGGCGAACAGCTGGTGGTGGACGCGCCGGAGGGTGTCGCCGACGTTCCTGCCGACGGCGTACTCGGGGTCCTCCGGGGCGATGCTGGCGGTGGTGTTGAAGGCAATGGTCTCCCAGTACTTCTCCGGGATGCCGAGGATGTCGCCGGCGGCCACCATGGGCAGCAGCCGCATCAGCCGCGCCACGTCGTGCTCGCCGCCGTGCAGCAGCGGGTCGATCAGCGCCAGCACCTTCTCGCGGACGGCGTCGGCGCGGCGCCGCACCACCGACTGGCGCATGGTGCGCATGAGGGGGCGCCGGAGCGCGCCGTGGTCGGGCGGGTCCATGAGCGTGATCGTCTGCCCGCCCGCCGAGTCGCCGACGCCGACCGAGGCCAGGATGGTGCCCTCCTCGGAGCTGTACGTCGCCGTGTCCTTGACGATCTTGTCGCAGTCCGCGTAGCCGGCGAACGACCAGTACCTGGTGCCGTCGGGCATCTCGTCCACCCCGACCGGCCGCTGCCGGCGCAGCGCCAGCCACACGTCGTGCCGGCACTCCTCCACGTAGGACGCGGGATCGTGGAGTCTCAGCCCTTCCAGCGAGTCGAGGGGTTTGGGCTCCCCGAAGTCGATACGCATCGTGCACCTCCTCCTGCGGTAGAAGCCGTCATCCCGCGGCCGCGGGGGTGCCCGCCGGCCACGCCGACCGGTCCTCCCGGCCGTCCTCTCCCCGGGCCGCGGCCTCGACGGCGGCGGCCAGTTCGGCGATGGTCTGGTAGTCGAACAGGTCGTCGGCCAGGACCTTGATGTTCTGGTCCTCCAGCCGCTTGAGCAGGGTGACGCTGCGCAGCGAGTCCCCGCCGAGCTGGAAGAAGTTGTCGTCCACACCCACCGTGTCCAGGCCGAGCACCTCGGTCCACACCGTCGACATGGTCCGCTCCAGCGGCGTGCGCGGCTCGGCGTACTCCTCCTCCAGGCCGAGCGCGGCCCGCCGGGTCCAGGGGTACGGCAGCGCGCGCCGGTCGGTCTTGCCGTTCCGGTCGCGCGGCATGTCCGTCAAGATGATCATGCCGAGCGGCTGCATGTACGCGGGGAGACGCTCGGCGAGGTAGCGGTTCAGGTCACCGGTGGTGACCTTGGCGCCCTCCATGGGCACGACGAACGCCGCCAGGCGCTTGAGGTCGGGGCCGTCGTCGAACACCTCGGCCGCGCCCGCGGCCACCTGCGGATGGGAGTTGAGCACCGCCTCCACCTCGCCCAGCTCCACGCGGTAGCCGCGGATCTTGACCTGCCGGTCGACGCGGCCATGGAACTCGAACTCCCCGCCGGGCAGTTCGGCGGCCAGGTCTCCGGTCCGGTACATGCGCGAGCCGTCCCCGGCGAAGGGGTCGGCGAGGAAGCGCTCGGCGGTGATCCCCGGGCGGTCCAGGTAGCCGCGCGCGACGCCGTGCCCGGACACGTACAGCTCGCCCACGGTGCCCGGCTCGGCCGGCCGCAGCCCGGCGTCCAACACCCGCAGCGTCATGCCCTGAAGCGGCGAGCCGATCGGCACGCGCTCCGGCTCCGCGTCCGGGTCCACCGGGTGCAGGGACGCGAACACCGTGGTCTCGGTGGGGCCGTAGGCCGCGTAGGCACGGCGGCGGGTGACGCCCGCGCCGGCCCGCACGGTCCGCGGCGACAGCACGTCGCCGCCGGTGATCACCGTGCCGACGTGCGAGAGGGCCTGCAGGTCCTGCTGTACCAGCACCTGGAACAGTCCGGAGGTCAGGAACATCCAGTCCGGCTCGATCTTGCGAAGCTGCTCGCCGAGGCCGCCCGCCGACTGCTGCGGGTTGGAGAGCAGCGCCACCTGGCCGCCGCGGCACAGCGCCGACCACAGCTCGAACACCGACGCGTCGAAGGAGAACGGCGCGAGCTGCGCCACGACCTCGCCGGGCTGGACGTCCAGCCGTGGGTCGGCCACCAGCCGCACGACGTCGGCGTGCTCCACCATGACGCCCTTGGGCACCCCGGTCGAGCCGGAGGTGTAGACGATGTAGGCGAGGTTCCCCGCCCGGGCGCCGTCGCCGAGGTCGGCGAGGTCGCCGGGCTCGGCGGTCACCGCGTCCTCGTACGTCAGGACCTTCAGGTCCCCGCCGTCCAGCTCGGCGGCCGGCGCGTCATCGGTGATCACGGTGGCGGCGGCGGAGTCGCTCAGCAGGAAGGCGCGGCGCCCGGCCGGGTACGACGCGTCGACCGGCACGTACGCGCCGCCGGCCTTCAGCACGCCGAGCAGCGCCTCCACCAGTCGCGGGGAGCGCGCCATGACGACCCCGACCCGGTCGTCGGGCCCGACGCCGCTCGCGCGCAGGCTCGCCGCGATCCGGTCGGACCGGTCGTCCAGCTCCGCATAGGAAACGGTCTCCTCTCCGGACGACACCGCCGTCGCGGCCGGCGTGGAACGAGCCCACCGCCGCACCAGGTCGTGCACGCGCGTGCCGGTCAAGTCCAGCTCTCGTTCGTCCATTCCACACCCATCCACTCGGTCTCGTAGGTTCGTGCGAACGCGCCGGTCAGCTGAACCTCTCGATGCCGCGCAGGACCGGCGCCAACGTCTCGTCAAGCAGGCTGTGCAGGAAGAAGTGGTTGCCGGGCAGCACCACGAACTCGAACGGCCCGCTGGTCTCCTTGCCCCAGGGCTGCACCTTCTCCGGCGGGGCGATCACGTCGTCCTCGCCGGCCAGGGCGAGGATCGGCACGTCCAGCGGCCTCGGGTAGGTCAGCACGCTGGTCTCCGACAGCTGGAGGTCGCACCTGATCACCGGGAGCATCAGCTCCAGCAGCGCCGGGTTCTCCACCACCTGGGGCGGCACGCCACCGAGGTGGATCAGGTGCTCGATCAGCTCCTTCTCCGGCAGGTGGTGGGCGTGCTTCCAATCGGTGACGCTCGGCGCGGGCGTGCCCGACACCACCAGCAGCTCCGGCAGCGGCAGGCCCCTGGCCACCAGTTCGTGGGTCAGCGCGAACGACACCCGGGCGCCCATGCTGTGGCCGAACAGCAGGAACGGCGGGCACAGCACGGTCGCCAGCTCGTCCGCGAGCGCCTGGACCAGCGGGCGCATGGCGCTGTAGGGACGCTCTCTGAAACGGTTCTCCCGGCCGGGGAGCTGGATCAGCCGCAGGTCCACCCATTCGGGGATCTTGCCGATCCACTGCTGGAAGGAGGACGTGCCGCCCCCGGCGTAGTGGAAGCACAGGAGCTGTACCCGCGGCTCGGCGGCGCGCGGCGGGCGGCGTATCCACTTGTTCGGCGACGGCCTGCCCGCGGCGCGCGGGTCGTTGGCGGCGTTCATACCCATCGCACTCTCAGCGGGACCTTCCTGATCAGCGAGTACGAGCCGAAGAACTCGACACTCGGGAGCACCTCGATGGACGGCATCCGCGCCAGCATCCGGCCGATCGCGACGCGCGCCTCGAGCCGCCCGAGCGGCGCCCCGAGGCAGAAGTGCACGCCATGCCCGAAGCCGAGGTGGCGATTGTGCGTGCGCGTGACGTCGAACCGCCCAGGGTCCGCGAACGCCGACGGGTCGCGGTTGGCGCTGCCGGTCCACAGCAGGACGCGGGCCCCGGCGGGGATCACGCGGCCGGACAGCTCGGCCTCGCGGGTGGTGGTGCGCACCAGCCGGTCGGCCGAGTTGCGGAACCGCAGGACCTCCTCGATGGCGCCGGGCAGCGCCTCGGGGTCGGCCCGCACGCGGGCGGCCTCGCCGGGATGCTCGTCCAGGCAGAGCACCGTGTTGGCCACCAGCATGGTCGCCATCAGATGCCCGGCGATCAGCAGCAGGCTGACGATGCCGACCAGCTCGTCATCGGCCAGCCGGTCGTCGTCCACCTCCGCGAGGACGAGCCGGCTCACCAGGTCGGCGCCGGGCGCGCGGCGGCGCCGGGCGATCACGTCGAGCAGGTACTCGTTCATCTCCCGCAGCGAGGCGGCGGGGTCCTGCGGCGCGGACCCGGCCGTCACGTCCACCCCGGTGAGCACCTTGGCCCAGGTGAACAGCAGCGGCCGGTCGGCCCGGGGCAGGCCGAGAAGGTCGGCGAGCACGTACACCGGCATGGGATGCGCCAGCGCCGTGATCAGCTCGAACTCGTCGGCGCCCTTCACCTCGTCCAGCAGGTCGTCCACGATCGTGGTCACCTGCGGCTCGAGCCGTTCCATGGCCCGCCGGCCGAACGCCGTGCTCACCAGGCCGCGGAGCCTGCGGTGATCGGGCGGGTCCATCACCATGAAGTTGCCCTTGGTGAACGGCTGGAACTCCGGCAGGGCGGCCATCGCGGCCCGCTGGTCGGAGGAGAACGTGGCGGTGTCCGACAGCGCGGCTTCGATGTCCGCGTGGCGGAAGACGTGCCACATGCCGAACTGGTCGTCGCGCCAGACCGGCTCTTGTTCCCGCATCAGCGCGAACCACGGGGCGGGGTCCGAGGTGTCCACCAGCGAGCGGTTCACCGCGCCGCCGGTCGTCTCACCAGGTTGTGTCATTCAACACCTCCCAAGGTGCTGTCGGGGGACGGCCGCGGGGGCGGCGCGTGGACGCCGCCCCGGCGTTCAGGGCCTGCCCTCCGCCTCCATCGCCACGACGAGGCTCTTCGGCCGGAGGTCGGTCCAGTGCTCCTCGACGTAGGCGAGGGCGGCGTCACGCGGCCCCGGGCCGAACACGCTGCTCCACCCCGCGGGGACGTCCGCGAAGACGGGCCACAGCGAGTGCTGGCCCTCGTCGTTGACCAGGACGAGGAAGGTGCCGTCGGCGTCTTCGAAGGGGTTGGTCATCCTTGTTTTCCTTTCAGTGGGTACCGGCGGAGAACGTCAGGTTCGGGGGCCCGCGAGCCTGTCGCGCAGGACGCGGCCGATCTCGCCGAGGTGCTCGGGCCAGGTCATCCGGTGGTGAGCGCACTCGACGTCGTGCACGTCGATCGCGCCGTCGACGAACGGCCCCCACGAACCGGGCAGGGGCGTACCGTCGACGCGGTCCTGGGTCGCCATGAAGAACAGCAGGTCACCGTGGTACCTGCCGGGGACGTACCGGTCGGTGATAGCGCTGATGTTGGCGTACACCTCGACCATCGCGACCACGTCGTCCTCGGTGAGGCCGGCCAGGGCGCTTCCCTCGGAGCGGAACAGCGCGGCGACGCGGGAGAAGTCCAGCGGGCCGTCCATCAGGTGCCGCTGGCCGAAGCCCATGGCCTCGACGAGCGCCATGAGCATGCCTTCCTTGCTGAACGCGCGGCGAAGCAGGTCACCCGCCTCGCTCTTGAGCCCCTCCTCAAGGCCGGGCAGCGCGGTCGGCGGGTAGGCGTCCATGATCGACAGTAGGCCGACGTCCTGGCCTTGGGCCTGGAGTTGGACGGCCATCTCGAAGGCGACCGGCCCGCCGGACGACCAGCCGAGCAGGTGGTACGGGCCCTCGGGCCGCACCCGGCGCACCTGGTCCAGGTAGTCCGCCGCCATCTCCTCGATGCTGCCCGGGAGTGGCTCGGGACGGGCCAGGCCGCGCGCCTGCAGGCCGTAGATCGGGCGCTCGGCGCCGAGGTGGCGGATCAGCCCCGAGTACGACCAGCTGATGCCCCACCCGGCGTGGACGCAGAACAGCGGGGGCCTGTCGCCACGCGGACGCAGCGGCAGGAGCACCTCCAGCGAGGACTCCACCTTGCCCGAGCCGAGCCGCTCGGCCAGGCCCGCCACCGTCGGCGCCTCGAACAGTGTGCGGATGGCCAGGTCGCCACCGAGGGTCGCCCGGATGCGGCCGACCAGCCGGGCGGCCAGCAGCGAATGCCCGCCCAGGCTGAAGAAGTCGTCGTCCACGCCGACCCGCTCGACGCCGAGCACCTCGGCGAACAGGTCGCACAGAACCTCCTCGTCGAGCGTCCTCGGCCCGCGCCCCGCCGCCGAGGTGATCTCGGGAGCGGGAAGCGCCCTGCGGTCGAGCTTGCCGCGCGGCGTGAGCGGCAGTTCCTGGAGGGGGACCACCGCCGAGGGCACCATGTACTCGGGCAGCCGCTCCTCCAGGTACGCGCGCAGCCTGCCGAGCAGCACGCTGTTCTCCCGAGTGCCCGCCGGGCTGTTGGTGTGCCGCAGCGGCCCGCCGTGGTCGCCGCCCCGGTACAGGCCGGTCAGCGGCCGGGCCCGGCCGGGCTCGCGCGGCAGGAACACCGCCTCCATGCCGTCCACCGACTCGGCGCTCCAGGAGATCGCGACGCGGTGACCGATCCGCTCCCCCAGCGCGTGCAGGTCCTCGGGGTCGACGCCCTCGGGCCGCTCCAGCGCGGCCCGCACCTCCGCCAAGGGCAGTCCCTCGTCCAGTGCCCTCGCCGCCGCGGCCTCCGGCGCCACCCGCGCGTTCAACAGGCCCGTCACGCGCAGCGGTTCGGCGCGCCCGGCGAGCAGGGCGGCGAGCTCGGGCAGGTCGGCGACGTCGCGTCCGTACGTCACGCGCTCGGCGCCGGCCAGGTCGAGGGGCTCGCGAGGCTCCTTGTGCAGGACCACCTCGTAGCGGTGCCGGGTCAGTTCGTTCTGGTACGCGCCCCGCTTGAGCCGCACGTCCACTCCGGCCAGGCCGGGCAGCTCGCCGCGCAGCGCGGTGAAGAAGTCGGGGTCCACCAGGAGCTCCTTCTCCAGCAGGAGCGCGTGCTCGACCGCCCGGCGCACCACCGCCGGGTCGCCGTCGCCGCGCGCCCGGCCGATCCGCACGGCCGACATCAGCTCCCGCTGCGAGCGGCGGTTGCGCACGTCGCCGATGAACACCGCGCCGCCGGGCCGCAGCAGCCCGAACGCCTGGCGCAGCACCGTGAGCAGGTACTCACCGCTCGGGAAGTACTGCACGACGGAGTTGAGCACCACGACGTCGAAGTGCTCGGCGGGCAGCCCGGTCAGGTCGTCCGCGGGCTGGGCCCGCAGCCGCACCCGCCCGGCCAGCTCGGGACGGGCCGCGACCTCGCCACCGAGCCGCGCGATCACCTCGGCGGAGAAGTCGGTGCCCCAGTAGGTCTCGGAGTGCGGGGCGAGCCGCGACAGCAGCAGGCCGGAGCCGACGCCCAGCTCGATGACCCTGGCGGGGGCCAGCTCGCGGACGCGGTCCACGGCGGCGGCGCGCCAGTCGCGCATCTGGTCCGGCGGCAGCGCGGCGCCCTCGTCGTAGCTGCTGTTCCAGCCCGAGAAGTCCTCGCCGAAGCCCGCCTCGGTCTCGGCGGCGTATCCCGCGTCGAAGATCTCCCGCCACTCGCCGACCTGCTCGTCCGCCAGCCCCTCCAGCGCCGCGCCGCCCTCGACCTCGGGCACGACGTACGCGACCAGCCGCTGGTCGCCCGGCCGGTCCTCGCGGACCAGCACCGCCGCGGCGGCCACGCCCTCGTGCCGGGTGAGCACCGACTCGATCTCGCCCGGCTCGATGCGGAAGCCCCGCAGCTTGACCTGGTCGTCGGCCCGGCCGAGGTATTCGAGGTCTCCGCCGGCGTTCCAGCGGACCAGGTCGCCGGTGCGGTACATGCGCGAGCCGTCCCCGGCGAAGGGGTCGGCGACGAATCGCGCGGCGGTCAGCCCTGGCCGGCGGACGTACCCGCGGGCGACGCCGCACCCGGCGACGTACAGCTCGCCGGCGACGCCCCGCGGCACCGGGTTGAGCCCGCCATCGAGTACCCGCACGTCCACGTTGCGCACGGCCCCCCCGATGGGCACGCCGATGGGTGCGGTGGCGCCGTCGATGGGGCGGCTGGTGGTGGCCACGATGGTCGTCTCGGTGGGGCCGTAGGCGTTGAACACCCTGCGTCCTGCGGCCAGGCGGGCCACCAGCTCGGGGGCGCACGCCTCGCCCGCCGTGACCACGCACGCCAGGTCGGGTAGCTCCCGAGCGGGCAGGGTGTTCAGCACGGCCGGGGGCGCGATCATGTGGGTGACCCGGGCTTCGGTGAGCACCGCCGCCAGTTCGTCGCCGAGGACCTGACCCCGGGACTCGGGCAGCACCAGCGTCCCCCCGCCGAGCAGGCTCAGCAGCAGGTCGCCCACCGCCATGTCGAACGAGGTGGAGACGACCTGGAGCACCGAGCCGCCCGGACCGGCGCCGAACCGCGCGGTCTGGTCCAGTCCCACGTTGACCAGCGACCGGTGGGACAGGGCCACGCCCTTCGGGCGGCCGGTGGAGCCGGAGGTGTAGATGATGCACGCCGTGTTGCCCGGCAGCACGCCCCTGCCCTCGGGGTTGGTGTCCGGGTACCGGCTAAGGGTGCGGTGGCCGAACGGGTCGTCCAGGTAGAAGTACGGCAGCGCCGGCGCGGCCGGCACCTCGGCGCCGAGCTCGACGTGCCGCAGCACGAACACCGGCGCGACGTCGTCGAACATGCCCGCGACCCGGCCGACCGGCGTCCCGGAGTCCAGCGGCAGGCACACCCCGCCCGCCTTGAGCACCGCCAGGGCGCTCACCACGTAGTCCGCCGACCGGGGCACCGCGAGTGCCACGACCCGCTCGGGGCCGGCCCCGGAGGCGATCAGGTGGTGGGCCAGGCGGTTCGCCCGGGCGTTCAGCTCGGCGTACGTCAGTTCGGTGGCGCCGTCCCGCAAGGCGACCGCGTCGGGCGTGCGGGCCGCCCAGTCCTCGAACAGCTCGGCAACGGTCGCGTCCGGGAGCCCGGTGCGCGGCCCGGCGCCGAGGGCGAGCAGCTCCCGCCGCTCGTCCGGCTCGAGCAGGCCGACCTGTTCGATCGTGGTGTCCGGGGCGGCGACGACGCCGGCCAGGAACCGGCGGTAGCGCTCGACGATCCCCTCGATCGTGCCCCGATCGAAGATGTCGGTGTTGTACTCGGCGAACCCGTAGAACCCGGCGGGCTCGCCGTCCTGGTCGCGCCGCTCGCTCAGGCTGATGAAGATGTCGTCGCGGGCGGTGCCGATGGCCGCCTGCACGTACTCCAGATCCAGCCCGGCCAGGTGGAACCGCACCTCGGGGGTGTTCTGCAACACCAGCGACACCTGGTACAGCGGGCTGCGCGACATCGAGCGGTCCGGGTTGAGCACCTCGACCAGCAGCTCGAACGGCACGTCCTGGTGGGCGTACGCGGCGAGCGCGGTCTCCTTGACCCGGTCCAGCAGCGCGCGGAAGGCCGGGTTGCCCGAGGTGTCGGCGCGCAGCACCAGCGTGTTGACGAAGAAGCCGACCAGCTCGTCCAGCGCCGCGTCCGTGCGCCCGGCGATGCCGCTGCCGATGGGGATGTCGCTGCCGGCGCCGAGCCGGGTGAGCAGCCCCGCCAGCCCCGCCTGGAGCACCATGAACAGGCTGGCGCCGGCCTCGTGGGCCAGCCGGGCCAGGCCCCGGTGCAGCTCGGCGTCGAGCTCGAAGGCCAGCACCTCGCCCCGGTGGGTGACCTCCACGGGGCGGGGACGGTCGGCGGGCAGCCGGATCTCCGGTGGCAGGTCGGCCAGATGGCGCTTCCAGTAGTCGAGCTGACGGCCGAGGACGCTGCCGGCGTCGTCGCCGTCGCCGAGCAGCTCGTGCTGCCACAACGTGTAGTCGGCGTACTGCACCGGCAGGTCCGGCAGCCGCGCCTCCTCACCTTGGCGGCGGGCCTCGTAACAGGCCATCAGGTCGCGGGCCAGCGGCGCGAACGACCAGCCGTCCCCGGTGATGTGGTGGAACAGCAGCAGCAGCGCGTGGTCGTCGTCGCCGAGCGCGAACAGCCGGGCCTTGACGGGGATCTCCCGGCGCAGGTCGAACCCGTACCGGGCGGCCTCGTCCACCACCTCCCGCAGCGCCGACGGCCCGGCCACCGCGGTCGTCTCCAGCTCGGGCACCGCGTCGGCGGGGTCCAGGACGTGCTGGTACGGCTCACCGTCCACGTCGGGGAACACCGTGCGCAGCGACTCGTGCCGGGCGACCACGTCGGCCAGCGCGCCGCGCAGGGCGCCGACGTCCAGGTGACCGCGCATGCGAATCACCCACGGCATGTTGTAGGTGGCGCTCGGCCCCTCCAGCCGATGCAGGAACCACAGCCGGCGCTGCGCGAACGACAGCGGCACCCGCTCGGGCCTCGGACGGGCCACCAGTGGCGGCCGCTCGGAGACGTCGAGCCGCTGGGCCAGCTGCGCGACGGTCGGCGCCTCGAACAGCGCCCGGATCGCGACCTCCACCCCGAGCAGGCGCCTGGCCCGGGACGCCAGGCGGGTCGCCAGCAGGGAGTGGCCGCCGAGGTCGAAGAAGTCGTCGTCGACGCCGACGTTCGCCACGCCCAGGACCTCGGCGAACAGGTCGCACAGAATCTGCTCGCGCGGGGACCGCGGGCCCCGTCCGCCGGCGCCGTCCCAGCGCGGCGCGGGCAGCGCGGCCCGGTCGACCTTGCCATTGGCGGTGAGCGGCAGCCCGTCCAGCACGACGACGGCGGCCGGGATCATGTACTCGGGCAGCCGGCTCTCGGCGTACGCGCGCAGCTCGCGGGCCAGTGAACCCCGGTCGCGGACGGCCAGAGGGTCGTTGACGCAGGCGCGCGGGTCGCGGCCGGCGCCGCTTGCCGTGCCGACCGGCGGCAGGTCCCCGGCCGCGCCGGACGCCTTGACGAACACCGCGTCGAACAGCTCCGGGGCCGTCTCCGACCAGGTGGTGGCGACGCGGTAGCCGAGCCGCTCGCCCAGCCCGTGGCAGTCCTCCGGGTCCACCCCGGCCGGGGCGCGCAGGCTGGCCAGGACCTCGGCCAGAGGCAGACCCGCGTCCAGGGCGGCCGCCGCGGCGGCCTCGTGCGTCACGCGGGCGTTCGGGAGGCCGGTCACCCGCACGACGTCCTCGGCCTGGTCGCGCAGGCGGGCCTCCAGGTCGGCCAGGTCGGCCAGGCCGGCGACGTCGGCGCCGAAGACCAGCCGGGGCGCCGTGGAGACGTCCAGCAGCTCGCGGCCGGTCTTGTAGAGCACGACCTCGTACCGGTGCCGGGTCAGCTCGTTGTGGTAGGCGCCGCGCTTGAGCCGCACGTCCACCCCGGCCAGGTCCGGGATCACCTGCCGCAGCGCGGGGAAGAACGCCGGGTCGGCGACGAGCTCCTTCTCCAGCGCGACCGCCTGGTCCACCGCCGTGCGGACCCGGGCGGCGTCGGCGGTCTCGTCCGCGCGGGTCAGCTCGACCGCTGCGCGGAAGGCGCGCGACAGCCTTCGGTCGCGCACGTCGCCGACGAACACCGCACCGCCGGGGGCCAGGGCGCGCATCGCACCGGCGAGCACGCCGATCAGGTAATCGGCGCCCGGGAAGTACTGCACGACGCTGTTCAGCACCACCGCGTCGAAGTGGCCCTCGGGGATGCCGGTGAAGTCGTCGGCGGCGCCCGCCCGCAGCACGACCTTGCCCGCCAGTTCGGGCCGTGCGCCGACCTCGGCGGCGAGCGCCCGGACGACCTCCTCCGACAGGTCCGTCGCCCAGTACTCCTCGGCGGGCGGGGCCAGCCGGGACAACAGCAGCCCGGTGCCGGCTCCGATCTCCAGGACGCGGCGGGGACGCAGCTCGGCGACCCGCTCGACCACGGCGTCCCGCCACAGGGCCATCTCCTCCAGCGGGATCGGGGAGCCGTCGTAGCTGCTGTTCCACCCGGCGAAGTTCTCGCCGAACGCCACGGGCGCCGCGGTGGTGTAGGCGGTGTCGAAGATCTGCCGCCATTCCTCGACCTGCTCACCCGCCGCGCCGTCCTGCGGGATCTCGGCCGGGACGACGTAGGCGACCAGGCGCTTGTCGCCGGGGGTGTCCTCACGGGCGACGACGAGCGCCTGTTCCACGTCGCGGTGGGAGGACAGCACGGCCTCGACCTCGCCGGGCTCGACCCGGAAGCCGCGGATCTTCACCTGGGCGTCGGCCCTGCCGGCGAACTCCAGCACGCCGCCGGCGATCCAGCGGACCAGGTCGCCGGTCCGGTACATGCGCGCCCCGGGCGGGCCGCCCGGCTCGGCCACGAACCTCTCGGCGGTCGGCGCGCCCCGGCCCACGTACCCGCGGGCCACCCCGGCTCCGGCGACGTACAGCTCCCCGGTCACGCCCACGGGAACGGGCTGGAGGAACCGGTCCAGCACGTGTACCCGCATCCCGTCCAACGGGCGGCCGACCGGGAACGACGTCGCGTCGGCCGGCAGCTCGTCCACGGGGTTGACCAGCGAGAACGTCGTCGCCTCCGTCGGGCCGTACCCGTTGACGACCCGCAGGCCCGGGCAGGCGGCCAGCACCCGGCGGGTGGCGCGCGGCGACACCACGTCCCCGCCGGTCCACACCTCGCGGACGCGGGCGAAGCAGCCGGGGAACTCGTCGGCGAGCACGGAGAACAGCCCGGCGGTGACCCACAGGCCGGTCACCCCGCGCCCGGCGATCTGCTTCGCCAGCACGGACACGTCGAGCTCGCCGGGCGGCGCGACCACCACCTCACCGCCGGACAGCAGGGGCGCCCACAACTCGAACGTCGAGGCGTCGAACGCCGTCGGCGAGTGCAGCAGCACCCGCCCGCCGGCACCCACGCGGCGGGTGGAGCCGAGCGCGAGAGCCGCCACGTCGTAGTGGGTGACCGCGACGCCCTTCGGCGTGCCGGTAGAGCCCGAGGTGTACATGACGTACGCGAGGTTCGCCCCGGTCGCCGGGACACCGGCCGCGCCGGTGGCACCGGCGGGGCCGCCGTCCACGTGGATCACCCGCAGTCCCGCGGGGACCCGGGACTCCAGGGCGGGGTGGGCGACGGCGACCCGGGCCTCGGTCTCGGCCGCGATGGCCCGCACCCGGGACGCCGGGAATCTTGGATCGACCGGGACGTACGCGCCCCCGGCCTTGATCACGCCGAGGATCGCCACGACCAGTTCGGCCGACCGCTCCATCGGCAGCAACACCGCCGCCTCCGGGCCCACCCCTGCCGCGCGCAGCCGGCCGGCGAGCGCGTCCGCCCGCGCGTCCAGCTCGGCGTAGGTCAGCGACTCCGCCTCCGAGGACACCGACTCCGAGGACACCGCCACCGCGTCCGGGGTCCTGGCGACCTGCGCGGCGAACAGCTCCCCCAGCCCGGGCGCGCCGGCGAAGTCCAGCGGCGCGCCGCGCCCCGCCTCGGCAAGCGCGGCGCGCTCGGCGCCGTCCAGCAGGTCGATGCGGCCCAGCGGGACGCCCGGATCGGTGGCCACCGCACGCAGCACACGTTCCATCCGGGTCACCAGCCCGGCGACGGTGTCCCGGTCGAACAGGTCGGTGTCGTATTCGACGAACCCGA
This sequence comes from Sphaerisporangium sp. NPDC051011, assembly GCF_040653595.1. Taxonomy (NCBI): domain Bacteria; kingdom Bacillati; phylum Actinomycetota; class Actinomycetes; order Streptosporangiales; family Streptosporangiaceae; genus Sphaerisporangium; species Sphaerisporangium sp. NPDC051011. The sequence goes on from NZ_JBFAGG010000017.1 coordinate 154,187, forward strand.
GCAGCCCGCCATCGGCGGTGTCGAGAGGGTTCTCGGTGACGTTCCAGTACAGGTCCATCCGGGCGGTCCCGGTGGTGACCCACTCGGGGGTGATCTCGAGGCCACCGGTGGCGACGACCCCGGCGGGCGCGTTCTGCAAGGCCAGGATGACCTGGAACAGCGGCTGGTAGGCCGCCGACCTGGCGGGGTTCAGCACCTCCACCAGGTGCTCGAACGGCACGTCCTGGTTGGCGTACGCGGCGAGAGCCGTCTCGCGCACCTGCTTCAGCAGATCGCGGAAGCTCGGATCACCGGAGGTGTCCACCCGCATGACCATCGAGTTGACGAAGAACCCGACCAGCTCGTTCAGCGCCCGGTCGGTGCGGCCCGCGATCGGGGCGCCGATCGGGATGTCGGTTCCCGCGCCGAGCCGGGTCAGCAGGGTGGCCAGCGCGGCCTGCAGCACCATGTACAGGCTGGTGCCGGTCTCGCGGGTGACCCTGAGCAGGCCCTGGTGCAGGCCGGCGTCCCAGGCGAAGGTGACGACGTCGCCGCGGGTCGAGGCGACCGGCGGGCGGGGGCGGTCGGCGGGGAGCTGGATCTGCTCGGGCAGCCCGGCCAGCCGGTCGCGCCAGTAGGCGGTCTGCCGGGCGATCACACTGTTCGGGTCGTCCGGGTCGCCCAGCAGTTCGCGCTGCCACAGGGTGTAGTCCACGTACTGGACCGGCAGCTCTGGCAGGTCCGCGGCCTTCCCCGCGCGCCTGGCCTCGTAGGACGCCATGAGGTCGCGCGAGAGCGGCGCCGCCGACCAGCCGTCGCAGACGATGTGGTGCATGAGCAGCATCAGCACGTACTCGCGCGGACCGAGCGCGAACACGTGCGCCCGGACAAGCGGCTCGCCGCCGAGGTCGAACCGGTGCCGGGCGGCGCGCTCCAGCAGCGCGGGCAGTTCCTCCTCGGTCGCCTCGACGACCTCCAGCATCGGCTTGGCCTCGTCCGGCTCCAGGATGTGCTGGTACGGCTCGCCGTCCCGCTCGGGAAACACCGTGCGCAGCGCCTCGTGCCGCTCCACCACGTCCGCCAGCGCCCACCGCAGCGCCTCGACGTCCAAAGGCCCGCGGAACCGCAGCGCCCACGGCACGTTGTAGGTCGCGCTCGGACCTTCGAGCCGGTGCAGGAACCACAGCCGTCGCTGGGCGAAGGACAGGGGGATCATGCCGCTCCTTGGGGTCGGGGCCTGCGGACCAGCGCCGGTCTGATCTCGGCCGGGGCGTCCAGCCGCCCGGCCAGTTCGGCGACGGTGGGCGCCTCGAACAGGTGCCTGATGGGGATCTCGGCGCCGAGTTCCTCGCGGATCTCGCTGACCAGGCGGGTGGCGAGCAGTGAGTGGCCGCCGAGGTCGAAGAAGTCGTCGTCGACGCCGACCCGCTCGACCCCGAGGACCTGGGCGAACAGACGGCACAGCACCTCCTCGCGGGCGTCGCGCGGGCCGCGCCCGCGGCCGCCCTCCCATGCGGGGGCGGGCAGCGCGGCGCGGTCCAGCTTGCCGTTCGGCGTCAGCGGCAGCCGGTCCACGACCACGACGGCCGCGGGCACCATGTACTCGGGCAGCCGCTCGCGGACGAACCCGCGCAGCGACCGCCCGTCGTCGTGGATCTCCTGCTCGGCGACCACGTAGGCGACGAGCCGGGTGTCCCCGCCGGGGGAACGCCACGGCGTCACCACCGCCTGGCCGACCGCCGGGTGGGCGGCCAGGGTGGCGGCGATCTCGCCGGGCTCCACGCGGAACCCGCGCACCTTGACCTGGTCGTCCCCACGGCCGAGGTATTCGAGCCGCCCGGCCTTGTCCCACCGCACCACGTCCCCGGTGCGGTACATGCGCGAGCCGGCCGGGCCGAAGGGATCGGGGACGAACCGCTCGGCGGTGAGCCCGGCCCTGCGGACGTACCCGCGCGCCACGCCCGCGCCGGCCACGTACAGCTCGCCGGGGGCGCCGTCCGGCACCGGTGCCAGCCCGGCGTCGAGCACGTACACCCGGGTGTTGGCGATGGCCCGGCCGATCGGCGCCGCACCCCCCGGGACGAGAGGCTCGCTGGTGGTGGCGCACACCGTGGTCTCGGTGGGCCCGTACGCGTTGAACATCACCGACCGGGCGGTGAACCGCTCGATGATCTCGGGCGGGCACGCCTCCCCGGCGGCGACGACGTTGCGCAGCGCCGGGTGGTCGCGGGTGGGCAGTGACGCGAGCACGGCGGGCGGGACGACCATGTGGGTCACGCCGCTCTCGTCGATCAGGTCGGCGAGGTCCGCGCCCGCCGCGCGCTCCTCCGGGGGAAGCACGAGCCGGGCACCGCTGAGCAGCGCCATCACCAGGTCGCCGACCGCCATGTCGAAGCCGGTGGCGGCGAACTGCAGCACGCGGGCGTCCGCGCCGACGCCGAACCGGCCGATCTGGTCGAGCGCGACGTTCACCAGCCCGGCGTGCGTGACGGCCACGCCCTTCGGCCGGCCGGACGACCCCGAGGTGAAGATCACGTAGGCGGGCAGGCCGGGGTGGACGGGCCCGCCGCGCTCCCGGTCGGCGAGGTCGTGGTCCCGGGTCGCGGCCAGGGCGTCCACGGTGCCGGGCCGGTCCACGACGAGCCTCGGCGGGCCGTCCCGCCGCAACGCCGCGTCGCCCTTCTCGTCGGTGAGGACGAGCACCGGCTGGGCGTCGTCCAGCATCTGCTCCAGGCGGGCGGCGGGGGTGGCGGGGTCCACGGTCAGGCAGGCGCCGCCCGCCTTCAGGACTCCGAGCACGCCCGCGACCAGGTCGGCCGAGCGCGGCAGCAGCAGCGCGACCACCCGCTCGGGGCCGGCGCCGTGGCCGGCGAGCACGCGGGCGAGCCGGTTGGCGCGGGCGTTGAGCTCGGCGTAGGTCACGGATCCCTCGTGGGAGCTGATCGCCGTCGCGCCGGGCGTCCGCGCGGCCTGCGCCTCGAACAGCTCGACCAGGCCGCGGTCCGGACGCGGGACCGCGGTGGCGTTGCGCGCGTGCAGCAGTTCGTCGCGCTCGGCCTCGGTGAGCAGGTCGAGTGCGCCGATCCGCCGCGCCGGGTCGGCGGCGGCCGCCCGCAGCAGCCGCGCCCACCGCTCCACCAGCGTGGCGATGGTCGCGGGGTCGAACAGGTCGGTGCTGTACTCGACGGCGATGTCCAGACCGTCCGGCCCGCCCCGCTCGTCGCGCAGCTCGATCAGGCTGAGGAAGGCGTCCATCTTGGCGGTCCCGGTGCGAGGGACGCCCGCGGAGGTCACGGTCAGGCCGGGCACGCCGAGGTCGCCCTCGGGGGTGTTCTGCAAGGCCATCGACACCTGGAACAGCGGGTGCCCGGCCATCGACCTGAGCGGGTTGAGCACCTCGACGAGCTGCTCGAACGGCACGTCCTGGTGGGCGTAGGCGGCGAGCGCCGTCTCCTTGACCCGGCCGACCAGCTCGGCGAACGACGGCTCGCCCGAGGTGTCGGTGCGGATGACGAGGTTGTTCACGAAGAAGCCGACCAGGTCGTCCAGCGCGTCGTCGACGCGGCCCGCGATCGGGGCACCGATCGGGATGTCGGTGCCCGCGCCGAGCCGGGTCAGCAGCGCGGCGAGCCCGGCCTGGAGCACCATGAACAGGCTGGCGCCGGACTCGCGGGCCAGCCGCAGCAGGCCGTCGTGCAGCTCGGCGTCCCATCGGAAGGTCGCCAGGTCGCCGCGGTGGGTCGCCACCGGCGGACGGGGCCGGTCGGTGGGGAGCCGCAGCCGCTCGGGCAGCCCGGCGAGGTGCTCGCGCCAGTAGGCGAGCTGGCGGGCGAACCGGCTGCCGGGCTCGTGCTCGTCGCCGAGCAGCTCGCACTGCCACAGCGCGTAGTCGGCGTACTGGACCGGCAGATCCGCCCAGCCGGGCGCCGTCCCGGACCGGCGAGCCTCGTACGCGGTGACCAGGTCGCGGGACAGCGGGGCGAAGGACCAGGCGTCGGTGACGATGTGGTGGAACACGACGGTGAGGACATGATCGTCCGGTGCCAGCCGCCAGAGCCCGCCCCGCAGCGGGATCTCCCGGCTCAGGTCGAACGCGTGCCGCGCGGCCTCGTCCAGCGCGGCGGGCACCCCGGCCTCGGACAGCTCTCGCACCCCGGGCTCCAGCACGGGGCCGTACCCGCCGATGGGCAGCACCTTCTGGTACGGGACGCCCTCGTGCTCGGCGAACACGGTCCGCAGGGACTCGTGCCGGGCCACCACGTCCTCCAGCGCCGCCCGCAACGCCTCGACGTCCAGCTCACCACGCAACCGCAACGCCCACGGCATGTTGTACGTCGCACCCGGCCCCTCCAGCCGGTGCAGGAACCACAACCGCCACTGCGCGAACGACAACGGCACCCGCTCCGGCCGCTCCCGGCGCACCAGCGCTAGCCGCGCCTCACCCGCCTGCGGGCCGGAGCCGATCCGCGCGGCCAGTTCCGCCACCGTCGGCGCCTCGAACAGGTGCCTGATGGGGATCTCGGCGTTCAGCTTGTCGCGGATCTCACCCGCGAGCCGGGTCGCCAGCAGCGAGTGGCCGCCCAGGTCGAAGAAGTTGTCGTCGATGCTCACCCGCTCGACCCCGAGGACCTGGGCGAACAGCTCGCACAGCGCCTCCTCGCGCGGATCACGGGGCGCCCGCCCACCACCGCTCTCCCAGCTCGGCGCCGGCAACGCCGCCCGATCCAGCTTGCCGTTCAACGTCAACGGCAACCGATCCACCACCACCACCGCAGCGGGCACCATGAACTCCGGCAACCGATCGCGGACATACGCCCGCACCTCCTGCCCGTCCACCTCACCCACCGGCACCACATACGCCACCAGCCGCGTATCCGCACCAGGCCCCTGCCAAGGCACCACAACGCCCTGCGCCACACCCGGATGCGCCGACACCACCGCAGCGACCTCACCCGGCTCCACCCGGAACCCGCGTACCTTCACCTGGTCATCGGCACGCCCGAGATATTCGAGGGTTCCCCGCGCGTTCCACCGGACCACGTCCCCGGTCCGGTACATCCGCGACCCCGGCGGACCGAACGGGTCGGCGACGAACCGCTCAGCGGTCAGCCCAGGCCGGCGCACATACCCGCGCGCCAACCCGGCCCCGGCCACGTACAGCTCACCGGGCGCGCCGTCCGGCACCAGCCCGAGTCCGGCGTCCAGCACGTACGCCCGGGTGTTGCCGATCGGCCCGCCGATGGAGATCTCACCCGGCCAGTCCCGCGGATCACCGTCCACCGAGAGGGCGGTGACCATGTGGGTCTCCGCCGGTCCGTAGATGTTGTGCGCGCGGCGACCGCCGGGCCCGCGGCCGTAGAACGCGCGGAAGTGCTCGCTGATCGTGAACGCCTGGCCGCCCTGGAACACGTCGGTGAGCGAGGCCAGGTCGCTGCCCATCTCGCGGGCCGTCTCGAACAGCGCCTCGATGGTGAGGGTCGGGCCGAAGATCTCGTTCACGCCGTGCCGGTCCATCCAGCGGACCAGCGCCCCGGCGTCCTTGCGCAGTTCGTCGGACGGGACGACCAGGCACTTGCCCGTGACCAGAGCCGAGAAGATCTCCTGGACGGAGAAGTCGAAGGTGACGGCGGTGAACTGCGCGGTACGGGTCCCCACGCCGCCGGGCAGGCTCGCGCGGTGCCAGGTCAGCAGGTTCACCAGCCCGGCGGCCGGCATGAGCACGCCCTTGGGGCGGCCGGTGGAGCCGGAGGTGTACACCAGGTACGCCGGGTGCTCCGGCCGCAGCGCGCACGTCCGCTCGGCGTCGGCGACCGTCTCCGGCGAGGCTTTCCCGATCTCCGCGACCGTTCGCGGGTCGTCCAGGACGAGCAGCCGCCCCGCCCAGCGTGCCGGAAACCGGTCCGCCACCTCGCTCGTCGTCACCACGGCCACCGGGTCGGCGTCCTCCAGCGTGTAGTCGACGCGCTCGGCAGGGTGGCCGGGGTCCATGGGCAGGTACGCGGCCCCGGCGGTCACCGCGGCCAGCATGGCCACCACCATCTCCGCCGACCGGGGCATCGCGATCGCCACCACCCGGTCCGGGCCGGCGCCGCGCCCGATCAGCACCCGCGCCAGCCGGTTGGCCCGCTCGTCCAGCTCGGCGAAGGTCAGCTCGACGCCGTCACCGATGACGGCGGTGGCGCCCGGGGTCCTGGCCACGGCCGCGGACACCATGTGCGGCACGGTCACCGGGGGAACCGCCATCGCGGTGGCGTTGCGCCGGACGAGCAGTTCCTCCCGCTCGGCGGCGTCCAGCACGTCCATCGTTCCGAGGCGCCGGTGCGGATCGGCGACGGCGGCGGCGAGCAGGCGCCGCAGCCGCTCCACCAGCGTGACGACCGAGGACCGGTCGAACAGCTCGGTACTGAACTCCACCAGCCCGTCGAGCCCGGCCGCGGCGCCGCGGCGCTCGGTGAGGCTGAGGAACATGTCGAACCGCGAGGTGCCGGTGCGCGGGACGTCGGCGAGGGTCACCTCCAGGCCAGGCACGCCGAGGTCGCCCTCGGGGGTGTTCTGCAGCGCCATCGACACCTGGAACAGCGGGTGGTGGGCCATCGACCTGGCCGGGTTCAGGACCTCGACGAGCTGCTCGAACGGTACGTCCTGGTGGGCGTAGGCGGCGAGCGCCGTCTCCTTGACCCGGCCGACCAGCTCGGCGAACGTCGGCTCCCCCGAGGTGTCGGTGCGGATCACCAGCGTGTTGACGAAGAACCCCACCACGTCGTCCAGCGCCCGGTCGGTCCGCCCGGCGATCGGCACGCCCACCGGCACATCCGTGTCCGCGCCGAGCCGGGACAGCAGCGCCGCGAAGCCGGCCTGCAGCACCATGAAGAGGCTCGCGCCGCACCGCCGGGCCAGCTCCAGCAGGCCCGCGTGCAGGCCGGCGTCCCACTCGAAGGTGAGCACGTCGCCCTCGTGCGACGCGACCGGGGGCCGGGGACGATCCGCCGGGAGCGCGATCTGTTCCGGCAGTCCGGCGAGCTGCCCCTGCCAGTAGGCGAGCTGCCGGGCGAACCGGCTGTCCTCCTCGCCCTGGTCGCCGAGCACCTCCCGCTGCCACAGCGCGTAGTCGGCGTACTGGACCGGCAGCTCCGCCCAGCCGGGGGCCGTCCCGGACCGGCGCGCCTCGTACGCCGTCATCAGGTCCCGGGACAGCGGCGCGAACGACCAGGCGTCGCTGACGATGTGGTGCAGCATGACCATCAACACGTGATCACCGGACGCCACCCGCCACATGCGCGCCCGCACGGGGATCTCCCGGGACAGGTCGAACGTCCCGCGCGCCGCCTCGTCCAGTACCGCCTGGATGTCCGCCTCCGCCACGTCCTCGATCGGCAGCTCGGGGCGCACGTCGCGCAGGATCCGCTGGTAGGGGGTGCCCTCATGCTCGGGGAAGAGCGTCCGCAGGGACTCGTGCCGCTCGACCACATCGGCGAGCGCGGCGCGCAGCGCGTCCACGTCGAGCGAGCCGCGCAGCCGCAGCGACCAGGGCACGTTGTAGGTGGCGTTCGGGCCCTCCAGGCGGTTCAGGAACCACAGCCGGCGCTGCGCGAACGACAACGGGATCCGCTCGGGCCGCTCCCGCCGTTCCAGCGCGAGCTGCGCCTCGCCGGCCCCGTCCTCGTCCAGACACTCGGCCAGGTCGGCGACGGTCGGCGCCTCGAACAGGGTGCGCACGCCCAACTCGACGCCCAGGCGAACGCGGACACGGCTGACCACCTGGGTGGCGAGCAACGAGTGGAAGCCCAGTTCGAAGAAGTTGTCCTCCGGGTCGATCGCGTCCAGGCCGAGGACCTCGGTGAAGATCACGCACAGGGCTTCCTCGGTGGGCGTCAGGGAGCCGTCCTCCCGGCCCGCCGGGGCATCGCCGGGCTCGGCGGGGGCGGGCGCGGCCAGGACCTCGGCGAGCCGCCGCGCCGCGCCGTCCCAGCGGACACGCAGGCCGGTGGGCCACATGCGCGCACCAGGGGTCCCGAAGGGGTCGGCGACCAGGCCGTCCTCTGGCCCCTCCGCGACGAGGTACAGCTCGCCGGGCGTCCCGGGCGGCACCGGCCGCAGCCGGTCGTCCAGGACGTACGCGCCGCGGTGCCCCCCGCCGAGGTCCCCCGGCAAGGCGGCCAGGTCGGCGGCGGACGGGCGGAGCGGCAGGACGGCCCGCCGTTCGTCGTCGTCCAGCAGTTCGACACGGTGGATCGCCAGATCCGGGTCTGCGGCCACGGCGGACAGCAGGCGGCGGTATCGGTCCACGAACCGCTGGACGGTGTCGCGGTCGTAGATGCCGGTGTCGTACTCGACGAACCCGAAGTACCCCTCGTCGTCGCCGGACATCCCCTGCACGTGGACGGCCAGGTCGAACCGGGACGTCCCGGTGAACCCCTCCTCCGGCACGGACGTCACGCCGTCCACCGTGAACGGGTCCAGCGGCTCGTTCTGGAAGCCCAGCGAGATCTGGAACAGCGGGCTGCGGGACATGGACCGGTCGGGGTTGAGCACCTCGACCAGGTACTCGAACGGCACGTCCTGGTGGGCGTAGGCGGCGAGCGCCGTCTCCTTTACCCGGCCGACCAGCTCGGCGAACGTCGGCTCCCCCGAGACGTCGGTGCGGATCACCAGCGTGTTGACGAAGAACCCGACCAAGGCGTCCAGCGCCTCGTCGGTGCGGCCGGCGATGGGTGTGCCGAGGGGGATGTCCGTACCGGCGCCGAGGCGGGACAGCAGCGCGGCCAGGCCCGCCTGTAACACCATGAAGACGCTGGCCCCGTGGGCCTGCGCCAGTGTGGTCAGCCCCCTTTTCAGCTCGGCGTCGAAGCCGAACACCAGCACCGCGCCCTCGTGCGATACCCGGGCGGGACGGGGGCGGTCCGCGGCGAGGGTCACCTCGTCGGGCAGCCCGGCGAGCTGTTCGCGCCAGTAGGCGAGCTGGCGGGCGAACCGGCTGCCTGGCTCGTGCTCGTCGCCGAGCAGCTCACGCTGCCACAGCGCGTAGTCGGCGTACTGGACGGGCAGCTCGGCGAACCCGGGCGCCTCGCCCCGCCTGCGCGCCTCGTACGCGGTCATCAGATCGCGGGACAGCGGAGCGAACGACCAGGCGTCGGTGACGATGTGGTGGAAGACGATCAGGAGCACGTGCTCGTCCGGGGCCGGCCGCCACAGCCATCCCCGCAGCGGGATCTCCTCGGCCAGGTCGAACGCGTAGCGCGCCGCGCCGTCCAGCGCGCCGCGCAGCTCCGGCTCGGTCAGCTCGCCGATTTCGAGCACGGGCCGGGCGTCGTCCAGGACGCACTGGTAGGCGATGCCGTCGTGCTCGGCGAACACGGTCCGCAGGGACTCGTGCCGGGCCACCACGTCCTCCAGCGCCGCCCGCAACGCCTCGACGTCCAGCTCACCACGCAACCGCAACGCCCACGGCATGTTGTACGTCGCACCCGGCCCCTCCAGCCGGTGCAGGAACCACAACCGCCACTGCGCGAACGACAACGGCACCCGCTCCGGCCGCTCCCGGCGCACCAGCGCGAGCTGCACCTCGCCGTCCAGGCCGCCGTCGAGCCGGGCCGCCAACTCGGCGACGGTCGGCGCCTCGAACAGGCTCCGCACCGGCAGCTCGGCGCCCAGGCGGGTCCGGACGCGGCTGACGAGCTTGGTGGCGAGCAGCGAGTGGCCGCCCAGGTCGAAGAAGTTGTCATCGATGCTCACCCGCTCGACCCCGAGGACCTGAGCGAACAACTCGCACAGCGCCTCCTCGCGTGGGTTACGCGGTGCTCGCCCACCACCGCTCTCCCAGGTCGGCGACGGCAGCGCGGCCCGGTCCAGCTTGCCGTTCAACGTCAACGGCAACCGATCCACCACCACCACGGCGGCGGGCACCATGAACTCCGGCAACCGATCGCGGACGAACGCCCGCACCTCCTGCCCGTCCACCTCACCCACCGGCACCACGTACGCCACCAGCCGCGTATCCGCACCAGGCCCCTGCCAAGGCACCACGACGCTCTGCGCCACACCCGCATGCGCCGACACCACGGCAGCGACCTCACCCGGCTCCACCCGGAACCCGCGGATCTTCACCTGGTCATCGGCGCGGCCGACGAACTCCAGCAGGCCCCCGGCGTTCCACCGGACCACGTCCCCGGTCCGGTACATCCGCGACCCCGGCGGACCGAACGGGTCGGCGACGAACCGCTCAGCCGTCAGCCCGGACCGGCGCACATACCCGCGCGCCAACCCGATCCCCGCCACGTACAACTCCCCCGCCGCACCGGGCGGAACCAGCCCAAGACCACCGTCGAGCACGTACACCCGGACGTTGTCGATCGGCCCGCCGATCGGCACCGGCGACGGCCACACCTCAGCCCGATCTCCCAGCGGGTACGCCGTGACCAGTTGCGTCTCGGTCGGCCCGTACTGGTTGGACAACCGCCGCCCCCGGCGAGCCAGCCCCGCGCGCACCGCCTGGCCCGGAATCAGCGCCTCACCAGCCTGGAACACCTCGACCAGCGGCAGATCCACACCAAGACCGGCCGCCGCTTCATACAGTCCGTTCACGGCCAGACTCGGCGCGAACAACTCCGCGACCTCATGGGCCACCATCCACCGGGCCAGCAAGACGGGGTCACGCCGGGTCCGCTCATCCGGCACCACCAACGTCCGCCCACCCAGCAACGTGGACAGCACCTCCTGAGCCACCACGTCGAACCCCAGCGACGCGAACTGACCCACCCGGCGCCCCACACCGCCCGCATACGCCGCGACATGCCAGCCCACCACGCTCACCACGGCCTGCCCCAGGATCAGCACACCCTTCGGCCGACCCGTGGAACCCGAGGTGTACACCAAATAGAACGGATGCTCAGGACGCAACACACAGATGCGATCAGCATCGGTGACGACCGCGGGCGACGCCCGATCGATTTCCGCCGCCACCCCGGGGTCGTCCAGGATCAGCAGCCGCTCGGACCGCCCGGTGGGGAGCCGACCGGCCACCTGCCCGGTCGTCACCACGACCACCGGGTCCGCGTCCGCCAGCATGTACCCGAGCCGCTCGGCCGGATGCTCGGGATCCATCGGCAGATACGCCGCCCCGGTCGTCATCGCCGCCAGCAACGCCACGATCATGTCCATGGACCGGGGCACCACGATGGCGACCACCCGCTCCGGACCCGCGCCACGCCCGATCAGCACCCGGGCCAGACGGTTCACCCGCCCCTGCAACTCAGCGAAGGTCAGCTCACCGTCCGCCGCCACCACCGCCGTCGCCTCGGGCGCGCGCGCCGCCGCGACGGCCAGCAGGTCCGGCACCGTCGCCCGCTCCACCGCCACCGCCGTGGCATTGCGCCGGACCAGCAGCGTGTCCCGCTCCGCCGGATCGAGAATCTCCAGCGCCCCCACCCGACGGCCCGGATCGGCCACCGCGGCGGCCAGCAACCGCCGCAACCGCTCCACCAGCACCTCGACCGTGGGCCGGTCGAACAGGTCGGTGGCGAACTCGGCCCCGACGGTCAGGCCCGGCCGGCCCGGATCCGCGCTGTGCGTGATGCTGAACATCAGGTCGAAGCGAGCGGTGCCGGTCGGCACCACGATCGGGGACAGCTCCAGGTCCTTCAGCCGCAGCGTGTCGTCCGGCGAGCTCTGCTCTACCAGCAGCACCTGGAACAGCGGGTGGTGGGCCGCCGATCTGGCGGGCTTGAGCACCTCCACCAGGTGCTCGAACGGCACGTCCTGGTTGGCGTACGCCTCCAGCGCCGCGTCCCGCACCCGGCCGAGCAACTCGGCGAACGACGGCTCGCCCGAGGTGTCGGTGCGGATCACCAGCGTGTTGACGAAGAACCCCACCACGTCGTCCAGCGCCTCGTCGGTGCGCCCGGCGATCGGCGCGCCGATCGGCACGTCCGTCCCGGCGCCCATCCTGGTCAGCAGCGCCGCCACACCGGCCTGCAGGACCATGAAGAGGCTGGTCCCGGACTCCCGCGCCAGCGCGGTCAGCCCCTCGTGCAGCTCCCCGTCCCACTGGGCGGTCACCAGTCCGCCCCGATAGGACGCGACCGCGGGCCGAGGGCGGTCGGCGGGCAGCCGGATCTGCTCGGGCGCGCCCGCCAGCCGGTCACGCCAGTACGCGGTCTGCTGGGCGATCACGCTTTCCGGGTCGTCCGGGTCGCCCAGCAGCTCCTGCTGCCACAGCGTGTAGTCCACGTACTGGACGGGCAGCTCGGCGAACCCGGGCGCCTCGCCCCGGCCGCGCGCCTCGTACGCCGCCATCAGGTCGCGGGACAGCGGAGCGAACGACCAGCCGTCGCAGACGATGTGGTGCATGAGCAGCATCAGCACGTGCTCGCGCGGGCCGAGCGCGAACAGGTGCGCCCGGACCAGCGGCTCGCCGCCGAGGTCGAACCGGTGCCGGGCGGCGCGCTCCAGCAGCGCGGGCAGTTCCTCCTCGGTCGCCTCGACGACCTCCAGGGCCGGCTTGGCCTCGTCCGGCTCCAGGATGTGCTGGTACGGCTCGCCGTCCCGCTCGGGAAAGACCGTGCGCAGCGCCTCGTGCCGCTCCACCACGTCCGCCAGCGCCGACCGCAGCGCCTCGACGTCCAGCGGCCCACAGAACCGCAGCGTCCAGGGCATGTTGTAGACCGGTCCCTCAAGGCGGTGCAGGAACCACAGGCGGCGCTGGGCGAAGGAAAGGGGGATCGTCATTTCGCGGCTCCTTCCGAGCGCGCCCGGCGGACCAGCGCGGGCCGTGCCCGTCCCGTGGCGCCCAGGCGGTCCGCCACTCCGGCGACCGTCGGGGCTTCGAAGATGGTCCGTACGGCCAGTTCGGCGTTCAGGCGGGCGCGGACGCGGCTGACCAGTTTGGTCGCCAGCAGCGAGTGGCCGCCCAGGTCGAAGAAGTTGTCATCGATGCTCACCCGCTCGACCCCGAGGACCTGGGCGAACAGCTCGCACAAGGTCTCCTCGCGCGGATCACGCGGCGCCCGCCCGCCGCCGCTCTCCCAGCTCGGCGCGGGCAGCGCGGCCCGGTCCAGCTTGCCGTTCAACGTCAACGGCAACCGATCCACCACGACCACGGCGGCGGGCACCATGAACTCCGGCAGACGCTCCCGCACGAACGCCCGCACCTGCCGCCCGTCGACCTCACCCGCCGGCACCACGTACGCCACCAGCCGCGTGTCCCCGTCGGGGGCCTGCCAGGGAACCACCACACCTTGCGCCACACCCGGATGCGCCGACACCACCGCGGCGACCTCACCCGGCTCCACCCGGAACCCGCGCACCTTCACCTGGTCGTCCACCCGGCCCAGGAACTCCAGCAGGCCCCCGGCGTTCCACCGGACCACGTCCCCGGTCCGGTACATCCGCGACCCCGGCGGACCGAACGGGTCGGCGACGAACCGCTCAGCGGTCAACCCCGGCCGGCGCACATACCCGCGCGCCAACCCGGCCCCGGCCACGTACAGCTCGCCGGTCGCGCCGTCCGGCACCAGCCCGAGTCCGGCGTCCAGCACATACACCCCGACGTTGTCGATCGGCCCGCCGATCGGCACCGGCGACGGCCACACAGACCCGTCCTCGCCCAACGGGAACGCCGTCACCAACTGCGTCTCGGTCGGCCCGTACTGGTTGGACAACCGCCGCCCCCGCCGGCCGAGCCCCGCACGCAGCGCCGCACCCGCGACCAGCGCCTCACCCGCCTGGAACACCTCGACCAGCGGCAGATCCACACCAAGACCCGCCGCCGCTTCATACAGTCCATTCACGGCCAGACTCGGCGCGAACAACTCACCGACCCCGTGAGCCACCATCCACCGGGCCAGCAAGACAGGGTCACGCCGGGTCCGCTCATCCGGCACCACCAACGTCCGCCCACCCAGCAACGTGGACAGCACCTCCTGAGCAACCACGTCGAACCCCAGCGACGCGAACTGACCCACCCGGCGCCCCACACCCCCCGCATACGCCGCGACATGCCAGCGCACCACACTCACCACGGCCTGCCCCAGGATCAGCACACCCTTCGGCCGACCCGTGGAACCCGAGGTGTACACCAGATAGAACGGATGCTCAGGACGCAACACACAGAGACGATCAGCATCAGTGACGGTCGCGGACGGGGCCTTCGCGATCTCCGCGCGCACCTCGGCGTCGTCCAGGACCAGCAGGCGGCCGGCCCACTCGGCGGGCAGCCGCCCGGCCACCGACCCGACCGTCACCACGGACACCGACCCCGCGTCGGCCAGCATGTACCCGAGCCGCTCCGCCGGGTGCTCAGGATCCATCGGCAGATAGGCCGCGCCGGTGGTCATGACGGCCAGCAGTGCGACAATCATGTCGATCGACCGGGGCACGGCCACGGCCACCACCCGCTCGGGCCCGGCGCCCCGCGCGATCAGGACGCGGGCCAGACGGTTCACCCGCTCATGCAGCTCCGCGAAGGTCAACTCACCGTCGGCGGCCACCACCGCCGGCGCTTCCGGCCTACGCGCCACCTCGGCCGCCACCAGATCCGGCACCGTCACCGCCTCCACCGGCGCCGCCGTGGCATTACGCTCCACCAGCAGAACATCCCGCTCCGCCGCGTCGAGAATCTCCAGCGCCCCCACTCTGCGGCCCGGATCGGCCACCGCGGCGGCCAGCAGCCGCCGCAACCGCTCCACCAGCACCTCGACCGTGGGCCGGTCGAACAGGTCGGTGCTGAACTCGACGACCCCGTCCAACCCTGCGGCCGTGCCATGCCGCTCGGTCAGGCTCAGGAACAGGTCGAACCTGGAGATGCCCGTCCGAGGCACCGGGCCCGGCCCGGTTTCCAGCTCGGCGATCCCGAGATCCTCGGCGGGCGCGTTCTGCACGGCCAGCGATACCTGGAACAGCGGGTGGTGGGCCATCGACCGGGCCGGGTTCAGCTCCTCGACCAGGTGCTCGAACGGCACGTCCTGGTTGGCGTACGCCTCCAGCGCCACGTCCCGCACCCGTTCCACCAGTTCGGCGAACGACGGCTCGCCCGAGGTGTCGGTACGGATCACCAGCGTGTTGACGAAGAACCCCACCAGGTCGTCCAGCGCGTGGTCGCCGCGTCCCGCGATCGGCACGCCCACCGGCACGTCGGTGCCCGCGCCGAGCCGCGACAGCAGCGCCGCGAAACCCGCCTGTACCACCATGTACAGACTGGCACCGTGCTCCCGGGCGAGCCTCAGCAGCCCTTCGTGCAACTCGGCGTCCCAGCCGAAGGTCAGCACGTCCCCGCGGTACGAAGCGACCGGAGGACGGGGGCGGTCGGCGGGCAGCGTGATCCGCTCGGGCAGCCCGGCGAGCCGGCCGCGCCAGTACGCGAGCTGCTCGACCAGGCGGCTTCCGTCCTCGCCCTGGTCACCGAGCACCTCGCGCTGCCACAGCGCGTAGTCGGCGTACTGAACGGGCAGCTCGTGGACCTCGGGGCTTTCGCCGGACCGGCGGGCCCGGTAGGCCGTGGCCAGGTCGCGGGCCAGCGGGGTCAGCGACCAGTGGTCGCAGACGATGTGGTGCATGAGCAGCAGCAGGACGTGTTCCTCGGGCCCGGTCGTGAACACGAACGCCCGCATCGGGATCTCCCCGGCGAGGTCGAACACGTGGCGCGACGCCCGGTTCATGGCCTCCTGGAGCCCGGCGACGTCCACCCGGATCACCTCGAAGGCGGAGAAGGCCCGCTCGGGGGTCAGGATCACCTGGTACGGGTTGCCGTCCAGCTCCTCGAAGACGGTCCGCAGCGCCTCGTGCCGGGCGACCACGTCGCCGAGCGCCCCCCGCAGCGCCTCGGGGTCCAGCCGGCCGCGCATCCGCAGCGTCCAGGACACGTTGTACGTGGCGCTCGGGCCCTCCATCCGGTCGAGGAACCACAACCGGCGCTGCGCGTACGACAGGGGGATCCGCTCGGGCCGCTCCCGCCTCTCCAGCGCGAGCCGCGTCTCGCCGCCGTGGTCCATCCGCTCCAGCAGCCGGGCGACGCTCGACGCCTCGAACAGGCCGCGCAGCGACACCTCCACGCCCATCGTCTCGCGGATCTCGCCGGTCAGCCGGATGGCCAGCAGCGAGTGACCGCCGAGGTCGAAGAAGTCGTCGTCCACACCGACGCGCTCCACGCCCAGCACCTCGGCGAACAGCGCGCACATGGCCTCCTCGCGCGGCGTGCCCGGCGCCCGCCCGCCGGCCTCCCAGCCGGGCGCGGGCAGCGCGGCGCGGTCCAGCTTGCCGTTGGGGGTGAGCGGCAGTCGCTCCAGCGTCACGACGGCCGAGGGCACCATGTAGTCCGGCAGCCGGTTGGCCAGGCCGGCGAGCACGTCGCCGGGGTCGGGCTTCTCGCCGGGGGCGGGCACGATGTAGGCGACCAGCCGCTTGTGGCCGTGGTGGTCGGCGCGTACGGCGACCGTGCCGCGCACGACGTCGGGGCGCTCGGCGAGCAGTGCCTCGACCTCACCGGGTTCGACTCGGAAGCCGCGGATCTTGATCTGGTCGTCGGTGCGCCCGATGAACTCCAGCACGCCGTCGGCGTTCCAGCGCACGACGTCGCCGGTCCGGTACAGGCGCGCGCCCGCCGGTCCGAACGGGTCGGCGACGAACCGCTCCGACGTCAGCGCGGCACGCCGCACGTAGCCGCGGGCCACGCCCTCGCCGCCGATGTACAGCTCGCCGGGCACGCCGGGCGGAACGGGCTGGAGGAAGGCGTCGAGCACATACGCGGACCGGTTGTCCATGGGCCGCCCGATCGGCACGCCGCCGGGCACCTCGCGCGACGCCCGCATGAGGTGGGACGTGCAGGTCAGGGTGATCTCGGTCGGCCCGTACAGCGCCGTCACCTCGGTGCCGGGGCAGTGGTCGAGGACGCGGCGCACGGCGACGGGCGACACGACGTCACCGCCGGTGAGCACGCGCCTGACCGTCGCGAACGTCTCGGGCAGCACGTCGGCGACCACGCCGAAGAGCCCGGCGGCCACCAGCAGGGACGTGACCCCCTCGTCCTCGATGACGCGGCGCAGGTCGTGTGCGTTGATCTCGCCCGGCGGAGCGACGACGATCCGCCCGCCGGTCAGCAGGGGCGTCCACAGCTCGTAGGTGGAGATGTCGAACGCGTACGGCGAGTGCAGCAGGACGCGCGACGACTCGTCCGACGCCCAGACCCTGTCCAGGGCGAGGGCCAGCACGTCCCTGTGAGTGACGCCGATGCCCTTGGGCGCTCCCGTCGAGCCGGACGTGTACATCACGTAGGCGAGCCGGTCCGGCCTGGGCTCGGTGGCCGGCGGGGTGTGCGGCTCGCTCGCGAGGCCGGGGTCGCCCGCGTGGACGACCGGCACGCCGCTCGCCAGCTCCTCGGCCGGGGTCTCCTGGTCGGTGAGAAGCACGGTGGCGCCGGTCTCCTCCATGGCGAGCCGCATCCGCCGCACCGGGTAACCGGTGTGGAGCGGGACATAGGTGCCCCCGGCCTTGAGGATCGCCAAGGTCGCCACGACGAGGCCGGACGATCTGCCGTGCAATACGGCGACGCCGTCCTCCGGGCGCACGCCGAGCCGGATGAGCCGGTGCGCCAGCCGGTTGGCCCGCTCGTCCAGCTCGCGATAGGTCAGTTGGCCGTCGTTCGCGCGGACGGCGACGGCGTCCGGCGTCCGGCGCACCTGAGCGGCGAACCGCCCCGTCACGGTATCGTCCAGCCGCTCCACCTCGTGGGCCGTGTCGTTCCAGACGGTGAGGATCTTCCGCCGTTCCCCGGCCGTGAGGATCTCCACCCGTCCGATCGGCCGGTCGGGGTCGGCGACCACCTGTTCCACCAGCGCGAGGAGGCGGGTGGCGACGCTCTCGGCGGTGGACCGGGTGAACAGGTCCGTCCGGTATTCCAGGACCACGTGGATCCCGTCCGGCCTGCGGCCGGGCGCGTAGGTGGTGGCCAGGTCGAAGGCGAGGTCGAATTTGGCCGCGCCGAGGTCGACGTGCTGGTGCGCCGCGGTCAGCCCGTCCAGGTCGAACGGCGCGGGTTCGGCCGCGCGGAAGGCGAGGAACACCTGGAAGAGCGGGTGGCGGGCGAGCGAGCGCTGCGGGTGCAGCTCCTCCACGAGGCGTTCGAACGGCATGTCCTGGTGGGCGTACGCCGAAAGGTTCACCTCCCGCACACGCTCGACGACCTCGCGGAACGTCGGCTCGCCCGAGGTGTCGGCGCGAAGCACCAGGGTGTTGACGAAGAACCCGACGAGGTCGTCCAGGGCCTCGTCGCCGCGCCCGGCGAACGGGCTGCCGATCGGGATGTCCTCCCCGGCGCCCAGCTTGGTCATCAGGACGGCCACGGCGGCCTGCATCAGCATGAACTCGCTCACCCGGCACTGCCGCGCCAGCCCCGCGAGCGCCTGGTGGAGGCCGGCGGGCAGGGTGACGCGCACCGAGTCGCCCCGGTGGTCGGCGACGGCGGGCCGGAGGCCGTCCACGGGCAGCATGAGCTCCTCGGGAGCGCCTTCGAGCGCCCTCCGCCAGAAATCGATGCCCGCGCCGAGAAGGCTGCCGGAGTCGCCGGCGTCCCCGAGCAGCTCGCCCTGCCAGAGCGCGTAGTCGGCGTACTGCACGGGCAGCGCGGGCAGGGCGGGCTCCTCGCCTCGCCGGGCGGCGTTGTAGGCGGCGCCGAGGTCTCGGGCCAGGGGGGCGAGCGACCAGCCGTCCGCCGCGATGTGGTGCAGCAGCACCAGCAGTACGTGTTCGTCCGCCGCGAGCGAGAAGAGGTGGAACCGCGCGGGAGGTTCACGGGTCAGGTCGAACGCGTACCTCGCCGCCGCCGCGAGCGCCTCCCGCAGCGCGTCCTCTTCCACCGCCCGGGTCTCCAGGCGGACGGGCACCTCGGCCGGGTCGAGGATCCGCTGGCTGGGAACCCCCCGGGTGTCGGGGAAGACGGTGCGCAGCGTCTCGTGCCGTGCCACGAGGTGGCCCAGCGCGGTCCGCAGCGCCGCCTGGTCCAGCTCGCCGGAAAGGCGGACCGCGATGGGGATGTTGTAGGTGGCGCTGGGCCCTTCCAGCCGGTGCAGGAACCACAGGCGGCGTTGCGCGAACGACAGCGGGATCAGGCTCGGGCGCGGTCGCGGCCTCATGGCCGGCCGGCCGCCGAACGCTTCGGGGAGCCGGGCGGTGAGCCCGCCGACCGTGGGGGTCTCGAACAGGACCCGGGTGGGGATCTCGACGCCGAGCACGGTGCGGATGCGATTGAGCAGGCGCGTCACAAGCAGCGAGTGCCCGCCGAGGTCGAAGAACGCGTCGTCGATCCCGACCTCGGGGACGCCGAGCACCTCGGCGAACAACGCGCACAGGACGGCCTCCTGCGCGGTGCGCGCCGTCCGGCCCCGGGCGAGGTCGGGAGCGGGCAGTGCCGCCCTGTCGAGCTTGCCGTTCAGCGTGAGCGGGAGCCGGTCCAGGGTCACCACGTCGGCGGGCAGCATGTACTCGGGGAGCCGCGTCCGCGCGTACGCGCGCAGGACGTCAGGGTCGGCGGGCGCCTCTCCGTTCGGCACGACGTAGGCGACGAGGCGTTTGTCGCCAGGGGTGTCCTCCCGGGCGATGACGAGCGCGTGCTCGACCCCGGGATGGGAGGCGAGCACCACTTCGACCTCGCCGGGCTCCACCCGGAACCCACGGATCTTCACCTGAGAGTCCGCCCGGCCGGCGAACTCCACGACGCCCTGTGCCGTCCAGCGCACCAGGTCCCCGGTCCGGTACATCCGCGACCCCGCGGGACCATGAGGCTCGGCCACGAACCGCTCAGCAGTCAGCGCGCCCCGGCCCACATACCCCCTGGCCACACCGGCACCGGCCACATACAGCTCACCGACCACCCCCACCGGCACCGGCTGCAGGAACCGGTCCAGCACATACACCCGCATCCCGTCCAAGGGCCGCCCGATCGGCACCGCCACCGCGTCGGCGGCCAGCTCGTCCACCGGATGGAAGAGCGCGAACGTCGTCGCCTCCGTGGGGCCGTACCCGTTGACCACCCGCACCCCGGGGCACGCGGCGAGCACCCGGCGCGTGGCCTCCGGGGCGACCACGTCGCCACCCGTCCACACCTGTCTCACCCCGGCGAAGCACCCGGGGAACTCCTCGGCCAGTACGGAGAACAACCCCGCGGTGACCCACAACCCCGTCACTCCGCGACCGGCGATCACCTTCGCCAGCACGGACACGTCCAGCTCACCCGCCGGAGCCACCACCACCTCGCCGCCGGACAGCAGCGGCGCCCACAGCTCGAACGTCGAGGCGTCGAAGGCCACCGGCGAATGACACAGCACACGCCCTCCGGCCGCGGCATCGCGCGTCGAACCGAGGGCGAGCGCGGCCACGTCGCGATGGGTGACGGCGACGCCCTTCGGCGTCCCGCTCGACCCGGAGGTGTACATGATGTACGCCAGATCGCCGCCGGCCACCGTCACGGGGTCGTCCCCGGTAAGGGCGCCAGCGTCTTCCCCGACGCACACTCCGCGCACTCCGGCGGGCACACGTGGGAGCAGCGAGGGGTCGGCCACGGCCACCCGCGCGCCGGTCTCCGCCGCCATCGCCTCCACGCGCGACGCCGGGAAGCGCAGATCGATCGGCACGTACGCACCACCGGCCTTGATCACGGCAAGGACCGCCACCACCAGGTCCACCGACCGCTCCATCAGCAGCAACACCGCCGCCTCGGGACCGACCCCCACGGCACGCAACCGGGCCGCCAACGCCGACGCCCGCGCGTCCAGCTCCGCGTACGTCAACGACACCGGCCCCGATGCCTCCGGTGACCCCGGTGTCCCCGGTGACCCCGATGACACGGCCACCGCGTGCGGGCTCCGCGCCACCTGCGCCGCGAACAGATCGCCCAGCGCGAGGGAGGCCGCATCCAGCGGGAGCGGCCCGCCGGAGCCCGCGACCGCCAACGCCGACCGCTCGTCGTCCCCCAGCACGTCGAGCCGGCCGAGCACGATCCCGGGCTCGGCCACCACCGCGCGCAGGATCCGCTCCAGCCGGTCCACCAGCGCGGCCACGGTGTCCCGATCGAACAGGTCGGTGCTGAACTCGACGACGCCGGCCAGCGCGGAGGTGGTGCCCCGCGTCTCCTCGTGGACGCGGACGACGAGGTCGAGGCGCGACTTGCCGGTGAGCGCCTCGTGGTGAACGATCTCCACGTCGCCGCCCTCGACTCCGTCGGGGGCGTTCTGCAACGCGAGGACCACCTGGAACAACGGCTGGTAGGCCACAGACCGCCCTGGGTTGAGCACCTCGACGAGATGCTCGAACGGCACGTCCTGGTTGGCATAGGCGGCGAGCGCCGTCTCGCGCACGCGCTGGAGCAGGTCGCGGAAGCTCGGGTCGCCGGAGGTGTCCACCCTCAGGACCAGCGAGTTCACGAAGAACCCCACCAGATCGTCCATCGCGCGGTCGGTGCGGCCGGCGATGGGCGTGCCGATGGGGATGTCGGTCCCCGCGCCGAGCCGGGAGAGCAGCGCGGCGAGGCCCGCCTGCAGCACCATGAAGAGGCTGGCGCCCGACTCGCGGGCGAGGGCGCTCAGATCACGGTGAAGGTCGGGGCCCCAGGCGAAGGCGTGGATGTCACCGTCGTACGAGGCGACCGGGGGGCGGGAGCGGTCGGCCGGGAGCTGGATCTGCTCGGGCAGCCCCGCCAGCCGATCCCGCCAGTACTCCGTCTGCCGGGCCAGCACACTGCGCGGATCATCCGGATCCCCCAGCAGCTCCCGCTGCCACAAGGTGTAGTCCACGTACTGCACCGGCAGCTCCGGCAAGGCGTTCGGCACACCCGCACGCCGCGCCTGGTACGACACCATCAGGTCCCGCGACAACGGCGCCGCCGACCAGCCGTCACACACGATGTGATGCATCAGCAGCAGCAACACGTGATCGTCCGGCCCGAGCACGAAGAGCTTGGCCCGCACCAGCAACTCGCCGCCGAGGTCGAACCCGCGGCGCGCGGCGGCGGCGAGCGACTCCTCCAGCCTGGCGGGATCCGCCCGTTCGACGATCTCCAGAATCGGCTCTGCCTCGTCCGGACTCAGGATCACCTGGTAAGGCTCCCCATCATGCTCGGGGAACACCGTGCGCAGCGCCTCGTGCCGCGCCACCACGTCGGCCAGCGCCGCACGTAGCGCCTTCACATCCAGCGCACCGTGAAACCGCAGCGCCCACGGCACGTTGTACGTGGCGCTCGGACCTTCGAGCCGGTTCAGGAACCACAGCCGTCGCTGGGCGAACGAGAGCGGCACCCGCTCGGGGCGTGTCCTCGGCGTCAGGGCGGGGCGCACATCGGCCTCGGCGTCCAGCCGCCCGCTGAGCCCGGCCACCGTCTGTTCCTCGAACAACGCGCGGATCGGCAGCTCCACGTGCAGCGTGTCGCGGATCGCGCTGATCAGCCTGGTGGCCAGCAGCGAGTGGCCGCCCAGGTCGAAGAAGCCGTCGTCGATGCCGACCCGTTCCACGCCCAGCACCTGGGCGAACAGCCCGCACAACACCTCCTCGCGAGGATCGCGCGGCCCTCGCCCACCGCCGCTCTCCCAGCTGGGCGCCGGCAACGCGGCACGATCGAGCTTGCCGTTGGGCGTCAACGGCAATCGATCCACCACCACCACAGCCGCCGGCACCATGTACTCCGGCAGCCGCTCGCGGGCGAAGGCCCGTACGGCGGCGCCGACCGCCACGCTGTCGCGTGAGGCGACCGGGTTGTTGGTGAACGCCACAGGGTCGCCGTCCCCGTTCACCGGCCGGTAGGTGGCGAAGGGCCGGACGTCGTCCGGCGCGTCCCCGGCGGGGACGAACACGGCGTCCAGTTCGCCGAGTTGCCTGGCCCAGGTCAGGTGGACGCGGTATCCGTACTTCTCGCCGAGGTCGTAGAGCTCCTCGGGGTCCACGCCACCATGGCACGCGAAGGCGTCCAGCACCTCGGGGAGCCCGGCGCCGTGGTCGAGCGCGCGGACGGCGGCGATCTCGTGGACGAGCCGTCCGTTGGGCACGCCTTCGAGCCTGATCGGCTCCCGGTCTCCGGCGGCGAGCCGCCGCGCCAGCGCCGGGACATCGGGCATGTCGCGGCCGAACCGCAGCGGGGGCACGGAGCCGAGGTCCTTCAGCGCCGGCGAGTCCTTGTAGAGGACGGTGTCGTAGCGGTAGCGGGTCAGCTCGTTGTGGTGGCGGCCCTTCTTGATCTCGACCGCCATCCCGCGGACGTGCGGTTCGGTCCGGCAGAAGGCGGCGAAGAAGTCGGGGTCGACGAGCAGGTCCTTCTCCAGCAGCAGCGACCGCTCGATCGCGTGCCGGACGGCGACCAGGTCGTCACCGGGGAGGGCCTTGTCGAGCTGGATGCCCGCGCGGAAGAGCCGCACCGAGCGCAGGTCCCTCATGTCGCCGACGAATACGGCCCCGCCGGGGGCGGCCAGGCGCACCGCGGCGCGCAGAACGTCCACCAGGTACTGGCCGCTGGGGAAGCACTGGGTCACCGAGTTGATCAGGACGACGTCGAACGTGCCCTCGGGGAGGCCGTCCACCTCGTGGGCGGCCTGGCTCCGCAGGACCACGCCGCCGGCCAGGCGCTCGTCCCGCTCCACCTGGGCGCGCAACGCGGTGATCACCTGTGACGACAGGTCGGTGCCCCAGTAGGTCTCGCATTCGGGGGCGAGGTGGGCGAGCAGGAGCCCGGTGCCCACGCCGATCTCCAGCACCCGCCGAGGACGCAGCGCGCGGACGCGTTCCAGCGTGGTGTCGCGCCACTCGCGCATCTGGTCGAGCGGGATCGGCGCACCATCACCGTAACTGCTCGCCCAGCCGACGAAGTTCTCGCCGAAAAGCGCGGACGCGGCGTCGGCGTACTCGGCGTCGAAGACCTGCTGCCAGTGTGCGACGTGCTCGTCCACGGCATCCTCGGACACCGGGACGCTCCCGGAGCCGGGCACCACGTAGGCGACGAGCCTGCGGTCGTCGGCGCCGTCCTGGTGCACCACCACGGCGGCCTGCTCCACGCCCGGATGCTCGGCCAGCACGGACTCGATCTCGCCCGGCTCGATGCGCACCCCGCGGATCTTGACCTGTCCGTCGGCGCGGCCCTGGTATTCGAGCTCTCCACGAGCGTTACGCCGGACGAGGTCCCCGGTCCGGTACATGCGGGCGCCGGGAACGCCGTCGAGGCCGGCGACGAACCGCTGGGCGGTCAGGCCGGGCCGGTTGAGGTAGCCGCGGGCCACCCCACCACCGGCGACGTACAGCTCGCCGACCGTCCCGTCCGGCACGGGGGCGAGCCGCTCGTCCAGTACGTGGGTCACCAGATCGGGGATGCCGGTGCCGATCACACTGGCCGGTGAGGCGATGCTCGCCGGGTCGTCGAGAGGCGCGTAGGTGACGTGGACGGTCGTCTCGGTGATGCCGTACATGTTGACCAGGCGCGGCGCGTCGTAGGCGTGCCGCCGGTACCAGTCGGCGAGCCGCGGGGGGTCCAGCGCCTCGCCACCGAAGATGACGGTGCGGAGGCGGAGGCTGGCGCCGAGCTCGGGGTTGTTCTGGTCGGCCTGGACGAGCTGGTAGAACGCCGACGGGGTCTGGTTGAGGACGGTGACGCCCTCGCGGACCAGCAGGCCGAGGAAGCGGTCGGGAGAGCGGCTGGTCTCGTACGGCACCACGACGACCCGGCTGCCGTGGAGCAGCGCTCCCCACAGTTCCCAGACCGAGAAGTCGAAGGCGGCGGAGTGGAACAGTGTCCACACGTCGTCCGGCCCGAACCCGAACCAGCGATCGGTGGCGGTGAAGAGCCTCAGCACGTTGCGGTGCGGGATCACGACGCCCTTGGGACGGCCCGTCGAGCCGGAGGTGTAGATGACGTACGCGGGGCTGTCGGGGGTCAGCCGGCGCAGTCGCTGCTCGTCGGTGGGATCGGCCGACGGCTGGTCCGCCATCGCCGCCGCCACCGCGGGGTCGGCGAGCACCACCTGGGGCACGTCCGAGGACACGCTCATGGCGTCGGAGCCGAGCACGAGCGCGGGGCGGGCGTCGCCGAGCATGAACGCGATGCGCTCGGCGGGGTGGTCGGGGTCGAGCGGAAGGTAGGCGGCACCGGCCTTCAGAACGCCCAGGATCGCGACGATCAGGTCGGCGGACCTGGGGAACGCCAGCGCCACCACATCTTCCGGCCCGATTCCTCGCCCGATCAGGTAGTGGGCGAGACGGTTGGCGCGTTCATTGAGTTCGGCGTACGCGAGTGTCTCGTTCTCGAAGCTGACCGCCCCCCTGGTCGGGGTATCAGCAGCCTGTAATTCAAACTTGATAGGCAAATTCATCAAGAGTTAAACCCCCGAGGTCATTGCGTTCGACTCGCAACGCCGTCCATCCGGCGCGAATATCGCTGCGCCGCTTCAGGATGCGGCTCGACCACTGCTTCGGGTCGATACCACCAGAGTCAAATCCGTTAAGTCAAGGGGTTGACATAGAGTCATGAACCAATGTAGTTCGACGCGCGACAACGGCAATCCGTACCGGCGCAATCACATATCGCTACAGCGGAACCGGCGACCCCGGCACGCGAACAGCCTCCCGACCAGGCAATATGCCGAGAAATGAAGGCATCGCGAGGGCCGGCCGCCGAGACGTCGCCACACTCGGCCATGCGCTAAATGGCTTTATGATCCCAGTCAATACAAGTCGACTCGGCAGTCAAACATCAGGATCGGCGTAGTCAGCCCCAAGGGTTGGCATATCCTCGGGTGCCGCGTTAGCCTGCGTCAGTGGCTGCGGATCACACGGTTTCCCGCCGCCGGCTGCCCACATCGTCAAACATCGACTTGACCTGCGCAACCATTTCCAAGCGATGCCGGACGGCGTCGTCCGTAGCCCGTGACACCAGAGTTGGGTCCGGTCCCACAGCCGGAAAAACAAAGCCGTCTAATGCCAATCCATGTGCTTCGCCATACCGGTGGCCTGCCTATGCATGCGCAAGCCTGTCGACAGAAAGGGTGGAATCCGGTGAATGCGGAAACCGCAACGGGGGAGGACACCGGCCCGCAGGACATGGAGCGCCTGATCGGGCTGTGCGACGTCGTCTCACCGCTGGCCATCCGGGTCGCGGCCACGCTGCGACTGCCCGACCTGGTGTCCTCGGGCTGCGCGGCCATCGGTGACCTCGCCGCGAAGTCCGGCACGAACCCCGACGCGCTCCTGTCCCTCATGCGCTTCCTGACCGGCAAGGGAATCTTCACCGAACCCACCGCCGGCACTTTCGGGCTCACCGCGGCGGCGCACGTACTGACCAGCGACCACCCCGCGCGCCTGCGCGACTCCCTCGACCTCAACGGCGCGGGGGGCCGCTTCGACCTGTCCTATACCGGTCTGCTCGAAACAGTGCGCACCGGGGAGGCCGCGTACCCGAAGGTGTTCGGCCGGTCGCTCTGGGAGGACATGGCCGCCGACCCCTATCTCGCCTCCTCCTTCGACGGATTGATGACGACCATGGCCGCCTACTGGGCGCCCGACATCGTGACCGGCCACGACTGGGAAGGCGTGACGCGGGTCGTGGACGTCGGGGGCGGCTCCGGCGACCTGCTCATCGAGCTGCTCACGGCCAGGCCGGGCCTGCGCGGCACCCTGGTCGAGCTGCCGGCCACCGCCGAGAAGGGACGCGAGGCACTGGCCCGGGCCGGGGTGGGCGACCGGGCCGAGGTCGTGACAGGCAGTTTCTTCACCTCCGTCCCGCAGGGCGCGGACGTGTACGTGCTCGCGCACGTCCTCCACAACTGGGCGGACTCCGAAGCCCTCGACATCCTGCGCCGGTGCGCCGAGGCCGCCGGGCCGCGAGGACGGGTCCTCATCGTGGACCGCGTCGCCGGAGACGGCACGGTCGACTACCCCGACGCCGCCGTCAACCTGCACATGCTCGTGGTCTTCGGCAGCAAGGAACGCACCATCGGCCAGTTCACCGATCTCGTCGCGGCCTCGGGCATGCGAATCGAGGCCGTGCGGCACACCCCGTCGGGGTCCGCCCTCCTGACCTGCGTGCCGGCCCAGCCGTCCTGACACCCCCTCCCCCAGACAGCGAAGAAAGGAATCCCATGGCCAAATCACTCACCGATGCCCAGGTCGAGCAGTTCGTTGAGGAGGGGGTCGTGCGCGTCGACGGCGCCTTCTCCGCCGAGCTCGCCGAGACCTGCCGCACGCTGCTCTGGAACTCCATCGACGCCGACCCCGACGACCGCACGACCTGGACCGAGCCCGTCGTCCGCGTCTGGGACCGCGAGGACGAGCCTTTCCGGCAGGCCGCCAACACCCCGCGCCTGCTCGGCGCCTTCGACCAGATCTGCGGCGAGGGACGCTGGGTCCCCCCGGCCAGCATGGGCACGTTCCCGATCAGGTTCCCCCTCGGCGCCGACCCCGGCGACACCATGTGGCACGTCGACGGGAGCTACAAGGGCCCGACACCGGGGTGGTACTGGATCAACGTCAGCTCGCGCGAGCGGGCACTGCTGATGCTCTTCCTGTTCTCCGACACAGGCGACAAGGACGCTCCGACACGGATGCGGCTCGGCTCCCACCTGTACATCCCTCCCCTGCTGGAGCACGCGGGCGAGGAGGGGATCTCGCTGGACTATCTCCTGGACAAGCTCGACGGCACCGACCACCTGCCCGAGGCCCAGGTGGTCGGGGAGGCGGGAACGGTGTATCTGTGCCACCCGTTCCTGGTCCACGCCGCGCAGCCGCACCACGGCACCGAGCCGCGATTCATGGCGCAGCCCGCGCTGCTGCCCTCCAGTCCTCTGCGGCTCCACCGCGCGGACGGCGCGTACTCTCCGGTGGAGAGGGCGATCAGGCTGGGGCTTGATCGCACGCGAGTGAGCGAAGCGTAACCGATGAGGAAGGTACGGCCGGGCCGCTGGAATCTCATGGCGGTTCCCGACGACGATTCCCCCCTTCTGCTGTGCCTGCCGTACTCCGGCGTGGGAGCCACCTCCTACCGGCGCTGGCCGAGGAAGATCGGCGGCATGACCGTCTGCGCGCTGCAGCCGCCCGGACGCGAGAACCGTCTGCGCGAGCCCGGCCCGCGGACCCACGGGGAGTTCGCCGAGTCACTGGCCGGGTTCGTCGGGGAGCTCGGCGGGCGGCCGTTCGCCTTCTTCGGTCACTGCGGCGCCGTCCCGTACGCGCTGGAGACCACGCGGTACCTCGCGGAGCACGCCGGCTCCCTGCCGCTGTGGATCATCGCGTCGTCGTGGGGCGCGCCCGACGCCGGCTTGTACGGGAGGCTGAACTTCGTCGACCTCGACGCGCACGACTTCGTCCAGGAGATCGTTTCCATGGCCCGCCAGATGGGCAGCACGCTGCTCCCCGAAATGGCGTCCATGGGTGCTGAGCTCCTGCGGCACGACCAAGTCGTGCAGCGTGCCTACCGCTATCCGCCGGGCCACGAGATCGAGGTGCCGGTCACCGTGGTCGGCTGGACCGAGGACACCATCGTTCCCTTGGAGGAGGTCTTCCCCGGCTGGGAACGGGTCGCCCTGCGGCTGGAGCACCGCACGCTCCCCGGCTCGCACTTCGAGTTCCTCCACTGCCCAGGAGAGCTTCAGGAGCTGATCGCCGCCATGCCCGTGGGCGCCGACCGGAACGGCCGCTCCGCGGTCTGACCCCCGAGGGGACCCGAGGGACCGGCGCGCGCCGGCAGGTACACGGCGGTGCCCGGATCGCCGCCGGCTGATGAAGGTGAGCCGTGAAAGGTGAGCCTGGAGTGAGGAGGCTTTGATGGACAACCCGGCCGAGCGGCTCGCGGTCGTGACGGGTGGCACCAAGGGAATCGGGCTGAGTTTCAGCTGGAGGCTCGTCAAGAGCGGCTACCGCGTGGTCGCCCTGTACCGAAACGACGAGGTGTCCGCCCGTGCCGCGGCGGAGAAGATCGGAGACGGCTTCGTCGCGATCCGCGCGGACGTGTCGGATCCACGGGTGGCCGCCGAGGTGAGCCGTGCCGTCCTGGAGGACCACGGCACCCCCTGGGCGCTGGTCAACAACGCGGGCCGCAACATCGACAAGCCGTTCCTCGACATCACCGACGAGGACTGGCGTCAGGTGATCGACGCCAACCTCTCCGGACCGTTCTACCTGACCAGGGCCTTCGCCCCGGCGATGCTGGCGGCGGGCGGCGGGTGCGTCGTCACCGTCGGCGCGACGACGGCCATCAGGCCACGGCTGGGCGGCGTCAACTACTGCGCCTCCAAGGCCGGCCTGCTTCACATGACCAAGTGCCTCGCTCTCGAACTGGCGCCGACCATCCGGGTGAACTGCCTCATTCCCGGCATGATCGACACCGAGGAGATGAGGACGCGCTATCGGACCGCGGAACCCGAACATCTCGCGAGCCTCCTCGCCGAGATCCCCCAAGGCCGGATCGGCTCGCCCGACGAGATGGCGGCGGTGCTGGAGTTCCTCCTCAGCGATGAGGCCCGTTACATCACCGGACAGAAGCTCATCGTCGATGGCGGCCAATTCATGTGGTAATGAATTCTTCGAACGAAAGGGATGACCCGTGTTGTCGCGTCTGGACCGCTATGAAGCTTTCCTGAGAAACGGCTACCGGGCCGGTTTTCTCAAAGGGCACGAATACTCGGTGGCGGAGGTGACCGACCAGCTCAGAGCGCGTATGGCGGCAGGAGACTTCACCCGGGTGGTCTTCTCCGGGATGGGCTGCTCGGCGATCGTCTCCGACGTGATCCAGACATTCCTCAAAGCGGCCGGCTGTGAGCTGGAGATCTACGTTTTCAACGACTACGAGTTCACCTACCTCCTGCCGCGCTCGGTGATCGAGGACGAGCG
Organism: Sphaerisporangium sp. NPDC051011; assembly: GCF_040653595.1. Lineage (NCBI taxonomy): Bacteria > Bacillati > Actinomycetota > Actinomycetes > Streptosporangiales > Streptosporangiaceae > Sphaerisporangium > Sphaerisporangium sp. NPDC051011. The sequence continues at coordinate 184,001 of NZ_JBFAGG010000017.1, forward strand.
GACGCTGTTCATCATCAGCTCCTACAGCGGGCACTCCGAGGAACCGATAAGGGTGCTGCAGGCCCTCAAGGACAAGCAGCACCGCACGCTCCTGCTCACGTCCGGCGGCCGCCTGGCCGAGCTGGGCCGGAAGGACGGGATCTCGATCGCGCGCTGGGAACTGAGCGACCCCGACCGCGAGTACCCCCTGTTCCACGTGGGGCAGTACTTCGCGATCCTGCTGGACATGTTCCTGAGGCTGGGGCTGATCAAGGAGGACCACCGCCGATCGGTGGAGGCCCTGCCCGGACACCTGGAAAAGGACTTCACCCCGCACCTGGAGAAGCTGGCCCAGGTGGCGGCCGAACGCAGCGAGAACGCCAACATCATCCTCGTCGCCTCGCCCAAGTGGCACGAGAGCCTGCTCAAGCTCGCCAAGATGCACATCAACGAGATGGCGATGACCCCGGCCACGCGCAACTACTTCCACGAGTTCTGCCACAGCGAGGTGGCCACGCTGTCCGACCCGGAACGCAAGCACAGCGTCCTGCTCTTCACCGAGCAGGACGACGACGAGTACACCCGACGCAAGATGGACAACCTGGTCGGCCTGCTCACCCAGGACATCCCGCAGAACGGGAACATCGAGGTGACCCAGTTCCACCTCGACCAGCCGACCTTCATCCGGAAGTACTTCACCGCGCTGGAGTTCATCCAGCGCATGGCGCTCGCCCTTGGCCGGGCGCACAACACCCGGTCGCGCGACCTCATCTCCGAGGCCGCCGGCAACCCGTGGTACCACCAGCGGACCATCCTCGACGAGAGCCGGGTGTGACGGCCGCGGTACCCGGATGACGGGGCCGCCCAGAGGCCCCGGACCTCTTCAGCGGAAGGCCGGAAACGGCAGGTGCCCGGAGAGCCAGGCTCTCCGGGCACCCGCCGTTTCCGTGATTACCGGTTGTACTGACCGAAGTCGTACTCCTCCAGCGGGACGGCCTCGCCGCTGCCCGTGCCGAAGGTGTAGTCGGTCGCGGAGCCGTCGTAGCCGCCAACGGTGTACATCGCCGCCTTGGCCTCCTCGGTCGGCTCGACCCGGATGTTGCGGTACTGGAACATTCCCGTACCCGCCGGGATGAGCTTTCCGATGATGACGTTCTCCTTGAGGCCCAGCAGGGAGTCCGACTTGGCGTGGATCGCCGCGTCGGTGAGCACCCGCGTGGTCTCCTGGAAGGACGCCGCCGACAGCCACGACTCGGTGGCCAGCGAGGCCTTGGTGATGCCCATGAGCACCGGACGGCCGGAGGCGGGGGTGCCGCCCTCGGCGACGACCTCGCGGTTGACCGCCTCGAACCGCGGCCGCTCGACGAGCTCGCCGGGCAGCAGGTCGGTGTCACCGGACTCCAGCACGTTCACGCGCTTGAGCATCTGCCGCACGATGATCTCGATGTGCTTGTCGTGGATCGACACACCCTGCGAGCGGTAGACCTCCTGCACCTCGGCCACCAGGTGGAGCTGCACGGCCCGCGGGCCGAGGATGCGCAGCACCTCGTTGGGGTTGACGGCGCCGGCGATGAGCTGCTGGCCGACCTTGACGCGCGAGTCGTCCTGGACCAGCAGGCGCGACCGCATCGACACCGGGTAGGCGATCTCCTCGGAACCGTCGTCCGGCGTGATGACGACCTTCCGGGTCTTGTCGGTCTCGTCGATCCGGATGCGGCCGTCGGCCTCGCTGATCGGGGCGACGCCCTTGGGGACGCGCGCCTCGAACAGCTCCTGGACACGGGGCAGACCGTGGGTGATGTCGGCGCCCGCCACACCACCGGTGTGGAACGTACGCATCGTGAGCTGCGTGCCGGGCTCACCGATCGACTGGGCCGCGATGATGCCGACGGCCTCGCCGACGTCCACGAGCTTGCCGGTCGCCAGCGAGCGGCCGTAGCAGGTGGCGCAGACGCCGATCTTGGCCTCGCAGACGAGCGCGCTGCGCGTCCGGACCGTCTCGACACCCGCGTCGACCAGCGCGGTGACGATCTGGTCGTTGATGTCGACACCGGCCGAGGCGACGATCTTGCCGTCGACCTCGACGTCCTCGGCGAGGATGCGGCCGTGCACGTTGCTCTCGGCGTTGTCGGCCTTGACCAGCGTGCCGGCGGAGTCGCGCTCGCCGACGTGCAGCGGGACGCTGCGGTCGGTGCCGCAGTCGATCTCGCGGACGATGACGTCCTGCGCGACGTCCACCAGACGACGGGTGAGGTAACCCGAGTCGGCGGTACGGAGCGCGGTGTCGGCCAGACCCTTTCGCTGTCCGTGGGTGGAGATGAAGTACTCCAGCACCGACAGGCCCTCGCGGAAGGAGGACTTGATCGGACGCGGGATCGTCTCGCCCTTGGTGTTGGACACCAGGCCGCGGATGCCCGCGATCTGCCGGACCTGCATCTTGTTACCGCGGGCACCGGAGTTGACCATCATCCAGACGGAGTTGGTCGCCGGGAAGGCGTTCACCATGTCGGTCTCGACGTCCGCCGTGGCGTGCGTCCAGATCTCGATGAGCTCCTGGCGGCGCTCCTCGTCGGTGATCAGACCGCGCTCGTACTCGCGCTGCACCTTGTCGGCCCTGCGCTCGTACGACTCCATGATCGAGGCCTTGTTCGGCGGCGCGACGACGTCGTCGATGGAGATCGTGACGCCGGAGCGGGTCGCCCAGTGGAAGCCCGCGTCCTTCAGCGCGTCCAGCGCCGTCGCGACCTCGACCTTCGGGTACTTCTCCGCGAGCTCGTTGACGATCGCCGAGAGCTGCTTCTTGCCGATCTGCGAGTTCACGAAGGGGTAGTTGTCGGGCAGCGTCTGGTTGAACAGGGCGCGGCCGAGCGTGGTCTCCAGGCGGTAGCTCTCGCCGGCCTCCCAGCCCTCGGGCGCCTGCCAGCCACGCGGCGGCGGGACGTCCTTCACGCGGACCTGGATCTTGGCCTGGATGTCCAGCTCGCCCCGGTCGAACGCCATCAGGGCCTCGGCGACCGAGCCGAAGACCCGGCCCTCGCCCACGGCGTCGTCCCGCTGGGTGGTCAGCCAGTACAGACCGATGATCATGTCCTGGGTGGGCATGGTCACCGGCTTGCCGTCGGCCGGCTTGAGGATGTTGTTGGTCGAGAGCATCAGGATGCGCGCCTCGGCCTGGGCCTCCGCCGACAGCGGCAGGTGGACCGCCATCTGGTCGCCGTCGAAGTCGGCGTTGAACGCCGTGCAGACGAGCGGGTGGATCTGGATCGCCTTGCCCTCGACGAGCTGCGGCTCGAACGCCTGGATGCCCAGGCGGTGCAGGGTCGGCGCGCGGTTGAGCAGCACCGGGTGCTCGGTGATGACCTCTTCGAGCACGTCCCACACGACCGGGCGCGCGCGCTCGACCATGCGCTTGGCCGACTTGATGTTCTGCGCGTGGTTCAGGTCGACCAGGCGCTTCATCACGAACGGCTTGAACAGCTCCAGCGCCATCTGCTTGGGCAGGCCGCACTGGTGCAGCTTGAGCTGCGGGCCGACGACGATGACCGAACGGCCGGAGTAGTCGACGCGCTTGCCGAGCAGGTTCTGACGGAAACGTCCCTGCTTGCCCTTGAGCATGTCGGACAGCGACTTGAGCGGACGGTTGCCGGGCCCGGTGACCGGGCGGCCGCGGCGGCCGTTGTCGAACAGCGCGTCGACGGCCTCCTGGAGCATCCGCTTCTCGTTGTTGACGATGATCTCGGGCGCGCCGAGGTCCAGAAGCCGCTTGAGGCGGTTGTTCCGGTTGATGACCCGGCGGTACAGGTCGTTCAGGTCGGAGGTCGCGAACCGGCCACCGTCGAGCTGCACCATCGGGCGCAGGTCCGGCGGGATGACCGGGATGCAGTCGAGCACCATGCCGTTGGGCGAGTTCCGCGTCGTGAGGAACGCGGAGACGACCTTCAGCCGCTTCAGGGCGCGCGCCTTCTTCTGACCCTTGCCGCTGCGGATGGTCTCGCGCAACGACTCGGCCTCCGCGGCCAGGTCGAAGTTGTTCAGGCGCTCCTGGATGGCCTGGGCGCCCATGCCACCGCGGAAGTAGCGGCCGAAGCGGTCGCGCATCTCGCGGTAGAGCAGCTCGTCGCCCTCAAGGTCCTGGACCTTGAGGTTCTTGAAGCGGCTCCAGACCTCTTCCAGGCGGTCGAGCTCGCGCTGGGCGCGGTCGCGGAGCTGGCGCATCTCGCGGTCGGCGCCCTCGCGGACCTTGCGGCGCTGGTCGCCCTTGGCACCGGACGCCTCCAGCTCGGCCAGGTCGGCCTCGAGCTTCTTCTGCCGGGACTCGATGTCGGCGTCGCGGCGCTGCTCGACGTGCTGCCGCTCGACGGAGATCTTCGCCTCCAGCGAGGGCAGGTCACGGGCACGCATGTCGGTGTCGACGTACGTGATCATGTAGGCCGCGAAGTAGATGACCTTCTCCAGGTCCTTCGGGGCCAGGTCGAGCAGGTAGCCGAGGCGCGACGGGACGCCCTTGAAGTACCAGATGTGGGTGACCGGCGCGGCCAGCTCGATGTGACCCATCCGCTCGCGGCGCACCTTGGCGCGCGTGACCTCGACGCCACAGCGCTCACAGATGATGCCCTTGAAACGGACACGCTTGTACTTACCGCAGTAGCACTCCCAGTCCCGAGTCGGACCGAAGATCTTCTCGCAGAAGAGACCGTCCTTCTCGGGCTTCAGGGTGCGGTAGTTGATGGTCTCGGGCTTCTTCACCTCGCCGTGCGACCACTGACGGATATCGTCGGCCGTGGCGAGGCCGATGCGGAGCTCGTCGAAGAAGTTGACGTCGAGCACTTGTTATCCCCTCGCTTGAAAATCAGACCTCTTCGACACTGCTCGGCTCGCGCCGGGACAGGTCGATGCCGAGTTCCTCCGCCGCGCGGAAGACGTCCTCGTCGGTGTCGCGCATCTCGATGGACATGCCGTCGCTGGACAGGACCTCCACGTTGAGGCACAGCGACTGCATTTCCTTGATCAGGACCTTGAAGGACTCAGGGATACCCGGCTCGGGGATGTTCTCGCCCTTGACGATCGCCTCGTAGACCTTCACCCGGCCGAGGACGTCGTCGGACTTGATGGTCAGCAGCTCCTGGAGGGCGTACGCCGCTCCGTAGGCCTCCAGCGCCCACACCTCCATCTCACCGAAGCGCTGGCCGCCGAACTGGGCCTTACCGCCGAGAGGCTGCTGGGTGATCATGGAGTACGGACCGGTCGACCGCGCGTGGATCTTGTCGTCGACCAGGTGGAGCAGCTTGAGGATGTAGATGTACCCGACGGAGATCGGGTGCGGGAACGGCTCGCCGGAGCGGCCGTCGAACAGCCGCGCCTTGCCGTTGACGCCGACCATGCGCTCGCCGTCCCGGTTGACCAGCGTGTTGTCCAGCAGGCCCGTGAGCTCCTCCTCGTGGGCGCCGTCGAACACCGGGGTGGCGACGTTGGTGCGCGCATCGACCTGGCCGAAGCCCTTGTCGCGCAGCCGCTCGGCCCAGGCCTCCTCGACGCCGGTGATGTCCCACCCGCGGGCGGCGATCCACCCCAGGTGGGTCTCCAGCACCTGGCCGACGTTCATACGGCCCGGCACGCCCAGCGGGTTGAGGATGATGTCCACCGGCGTGCCGTCCTCCAGGAACGGCATGTCCTCCACCGGCAGGATCTTGGAGATGACGCCCTTGTTGCCGTGCCGGCCGGCCAGCTTGTCACCATCGGTGATCTTACGCTTCTGGGCCACGTACACCCGCACCAGCTCGTTCACGCCCGGAGGAAGCTCGTCGCCGTCCTCACGGCTGAACACCCGCACGCCGATGACCTTGCCCATCTCACCGTGCGGCACCTTCAGCGAGGTGTCACGCACCTCACGCGCCTTCTCACCGAAGATCGCGCGCAGCAGCCGCTCCTCGGGGGTCAGCTCGGTCTCACCCTTGGGCGTGACCTTGCCCACCAGGATGTCGCCCGGCACGACCTCGGCACCGATGCGGATGATGCCCCGCTCGTCCAGGTCGGCCAGCACCTCCTCCGACACGTTCGGGATGTCCCGGGTGATCTCCTCCGGCCCCAGCTTGGTGTCGCGCGCGTCGACCTCGTGCTCCTCGATGTGGATCGAGGAGAGCACGTCGTCCTGCACCAGGCGCTGGGACAGGATGATCGCGTCCTCGTAGTTGTGGCCCTCCCACGGCATGAACGCCACGAGCAGGTTCTTGCCCAGGGCCATCTCGCCGTTGTCGGTACAGGGACCGTCGGCGACGACCTGGTTCACCTCGACGCGGTCGCCCTCACGGACGATCGGCTTCTGGTTGAAGCAGGTGCCCTGGTTGGAGCGCTTGAACTTCGCCACGCGGTAGGTCGTGCGCGTGCCGTCGTCGTTCATCACGGTGACGTAGTCGGCCGAGACCTCCTCGACGACGCCCGCCTTCTCGGCGGTGATGACGTCGCCGGCGTCGGTGGCGGCGCGGTACTCCATGCCCGTGCCGACCAGCGGGGCCTCGCTTTTGAGCAGGGGCACCGACTGGCGCTGCATGTTGGAGCCCATGAGCGCGCGGTTGGCGTCGTCGTGCTCCAGGAACGGGATCATGGCGGTCGCGACGGACACCATCTGGCGCGCCGAGACGTCCATGTAGTCGACCTCGGTCGGCCGGATGAACTCCAGCTCGCCACCCTTACGGCGGACCAGGACGCGGTCCTCGGCGAAGGTGCCGTCGGCGCGCAGTGGCGTGTTGGCCTGCGCGATGACGTGCCTGTCCTCCTCGTCGGCGGTCAGGTAGTCGATCTCCTCGGTGACCCGGCCGTCGACGACCTTGCGGTACGGCGTCTCGACGAACCCGAACGAGTTCACGCGGCCGTAGGACGACAGCGAGCCGATGAGGCCGATGTTCGGGCCTTCCGGCGTCTCGATCGGGCACATGCGGCCGTAGTGGGACGGGTGCACGTCACGGACCTCGAAGCCGGCGCGCTCACGCGACAGACCGCCGGGGCCGAGCGCGGACAGACGCCGCTTGTGCGTCAGACCGGCCAGCGGGTTGGTCTGGTCCATGAACTGCGAGAGCTGCGAGGTGCCGAAGAACTCCTTGATCGACGCCACGACCGGGCGGATGTTGATCAGGGTCTGCGGCGTGATCGCCTCGACGTCCTGCGTGGTCATGCGCTCGCGGACCACGCGCTCCATGCGGGCGAGACCCAGGCGGACCTGGTTCTGGATGAGCTCGCCGACGGTGCGCAGGCGCCGGTTGCCGAAGTGGTCGATGTCGTCGGTCTCGACGACGACCTCGCCGTTCGCCCCGGGCATCGCGACCTCGCCGGCGTGTAGCCGGACGATGTACTCGATCGTGGCGACGATGTCCTCTTCGGTGAGGGTGCCCTGGTTGATCTCGGAGTCGACGCCGAGCTTCTTGTTGATCTTGTACCGGCCGACCTTGGCGAGGTCGTAACGCTTGGGGTTGAAGTACAGGTTCTCCAGAAGCGTCTGCGCGGACTCCTTGGTCGGGGGCTCGCCCGGGCGCAGCTTGCGGTAGATGTCCAGCAGCGCGTCGTCCTGGCCGGAGGTGTGGTCCTTCTCCAGGGTGGCGCGCATCGACTCGTACTGGCCGAAACGCTCGAGGATCTGATCGCTGGTCCAGCCCAGGGCCTTCAGCAGGACCGTGACGGCCTGCTTGCGCTTGCGGTCGATGCGGACACCGACGCTGTCGCGCTTGTCGATCTCGAACTCGAGCCACGCACCGCGCGACGGGATCACCTTGCAGCTGTACAGGTCCTTGTCGGAGGTCTTGTCGACCGACCGGTCGAAGTAGACGCCCGGAGACCGCACCAACTGGGAGACGACGACACGCTCGGTGCCGTTGATGATGAAGGTGCCCTTGGAGGTCATGAGCGGGAAGTCGCCCATGAACACCGTCTGGCTCTTGATCTCACCGGTGGTGTTATTGATGAACTCCGCCGTGA
>NZ_JBFAGG010000018.1:0-188865 GCF_040653595.1 Sphaerisporangium sp. NPDC051011
CAACAACCAGCGCCGCCGCGTACGGTTGGCATGCACACATCACATGATCAACCCAGCGGCATAAGGCGAGGCATCCCCCTCAAAGTTGAAGAGCCGACATAGGTGGTCTCCCCCGAACGCCCGCATCGCGCTGCCGAACGCCTGACACACCGCACACCCCGACGCCCGGATCACCAACTGAGCGATCACAATGAACCGAGAATGATCGTCGATACCGTTTCGGCTTGATGGTCCAGTTGAATCTGTTCTAGGTGTCAGCGCTGTTTCCAAGCACTACTCTATATTGGTTCGATGGGACTGAGGTGCTGAGACTATCGGCGAGCAGGTTGAGTAGGTCGGCCATCTCGCGTAGGCGCTTGACGTGGTTACCGTCGCTCAGTGGGTTGCTTTCATCCTCCACTTCACCATTGATCAGGCCTTCGCTGCCGTCTTCAAGGCCGCTCTCCACAGTGCTGTCCTCTGCAGCGTTCTCCGTTGGCCCTTCGAATACATCTTCAGCCTCGCCATCGATACTGGCGTCCTTGGCTGTTGTCACGGTGGCAATCTCCGCGACATCTTTCGGACCGCCTTCTTCGGCCCCGAGGCGGTGGTGTGCGATACGACGGCGAAGTCGCCATAGAGTCGTGGTCACGTCGCTCTCCAGGTTCGATGCGACCTTGTCTGCCGCTTCCAGCCATCCCCGGTTCTTTTCTCTTGCGTCCCGAGCTGCGAGCCAGATGAGACGTATCAAGGTTTCACGTGTGAGACGTTCCAGCTCCGCCGCGACCCCTATGAGTGGAAGACCTGAAGCCCCCAGGTCAGATACCTCCGCGTCTGTATCGAACAGCTGAGAGAACTTCCACGGGTCATCGTTGCCAAGGCGGTCGAGCGCTACGAACACGCTAGAGAATTCCTCCAGAGGTGCTTCTCCGGGGTAGTAGCAACGATGGGCCCATACTTTCAGTATGATCTCCACGATCTGCTGCCGTTGCTCTACGGTTATGGTCGCATCATCCTGGGCAGTCACAATAAGCTCGGCCAAATGGTATGCCATCCACTGACCAACGGTGTTGTAGTTTTCCAAGTGAGCTGCGAGCATTCGCCCGAGTTCGAGGACATCATTAATATTCGAGCCAGCGTCCTCCCGAATCGATGAGATAGACCTTGCCGGACCACTCGAGCCAGTCGAACTCATCGTCATTTCCCTTTCTGCGTTCGTAGTAAGGACGATGCCTATCGCGCCGTAGCCCGACTTGGAGAACCAAAGTCGTGTCGAGCTCCTGTAAAACCGTCCTCAAGAACTCGTGATGGATCTCGAACTGTTCGCCGCGAGTTCCAGTCTCGCGTTCATAGAGTCCAGGCAACATGCTGCTCCAGACCCTGCTGCGGAGGACCGGGACGCCATCTTGGAACCACACGCGCTGGTCTTCGTCAGTCGTAAGATTGAATCGGCTAATGATGTTCTCGCCGGGTCTCGTCGGGGGGAAGCCGACACCCTGCCCGCGTTCATCCCGGTTATCGATGCCGTAGTGCATTTCCTTCATGTCCAGCCATGGGATGAGTTCGAACGGATGATTGTCGGGACGGTCGTGTTGGTCGTCGGTTGTCGGCATCCTGAAAGAGTGCGGACCCAGCGGCGAGGTTTGCAAGGTGACCAGTAGTGAACGCGCCGTCTCGTGTGGGACAAGAGCGCTACTGACCAGTGTGTCTTCTGCGAGTTCATCGTGCGCCGCGTGGATGTTCGCTCCCACCGTCACCCAGTCGCCTCCTACTCCGGCCACCCTCTCGAAATCCCTCTTCGAGAGGGTCCAGGGCCAGTCCACCTTCGTTTCCTGCACCGCGAGCACCTCATCAGGAGCTGGGATCGGCGGTGGGTCTCTGCGGTCCGCAAGCCACCTGCCGTCGGACCGCTTCGGCAGAAACTGGGCAAGCCAGTCGGTGTAGGAGTCCTCAGCTGACTCGGGCTCCTTGTACGCGGTCTCGGTCTCGGCAAGTTCTGCACCGACAGTAAGCAATGCATGAACCGCCATATAGAACGAAATGGTGTCCTCGCCCGGCCAACTCCTGTGGTCCGGGTAGGCACGTCGCTGGTCATAGACACCTGCGTCAGAGCGCGGGTCCTTTCCAGCTGCGAACACGTCGTATCCGTCGAACTTGGTCGCGGCCTGGGCGGCGCGCCGTGCGATGTGATTCTCGGTACTTCCGAAGATCTCCGCAACGTCCCTACACCAGTACGGCTCAAAGTCGAAGAAGAACCGGCCCCGTTCAGGCTCGACGTCCTCATCCTTATCGCCGTTAAGCAACGGGTCCGGGCGGGCTTGCCGCTGTTTATACTCCATCTCGACCCAGTCGGCGACAACCGGCGTGGTCAGCACGTCGGCGTCCGCGCTTTCGAGGGCAAAGTGGCTGCGCTCGAATAGATCAACCAATGTTTGCTGGGCTAGCACCTGGTTCGCCGCATGATGTGGACCTCGCACGACACCTGTCAGCCAGGTGGTGAATCCGGTCACCGTTGTAGCATTCGGCTCCTTTGCTGCCCGTGCGAGAGCGAGCAGCAGCCACATGCGAGCGTGGAGCGAGTAGAATGGGAATCGCGCATCGAGGAACGGCGTCACCGGCTTGGTCCCGACGGCGAATTGAGCAAGCGCATCGAGGTCATCTTTGCAGCCAAGTCGCACCAGTAGCAGAACAGCGTGCACCGCCTGCCATCGTGACTTATCGGAGATGTCACCCAGCGCAGCCCATATCAGGCCAGCAATATAGGACGCGGAGTCGGCTGGTGGGGGCGAGAGCGACCCGTAAGGGCCGTCAGAGGACGTACCAGACGGTGCAAGGTCGTCAAACAAGTCCGCGAGGGCATCAAAAACCTCCCCAGCAGGTTGGGGGTCCAACATGTTGGCGAGATTGGACGCGAGAAGGAAGTAATCCCGGTAAGCCAGTTGGTGGGCGCTGCGGCCCAGCTCTTGGAGCGCAATCTGTGTCAGGTTGCTGACCGTGGTCCCGGTTGCTTCGGCGACGGTGACAATGCTGGAGTCGTCATAGGCCCGAGTGCAGATGTACCGCGCAAAGCGGCTTGCCAGGGTTGTGCCGAGCTGCTTTCGAGCTTTCTTGAGCGCGAGAGATTGGGGTCGCTGCGCGGCCGCCTGGGCAAGATTCTCGAAATCCATCTGTGTCGCCCTAGTTGCGCGACCCAACGCGTCCAGCACTGCGGGGCGCCGGTTCGGATGCTTGTCGATGGCGAACTCTGCCAGTGCACGTCGTGCCTCAGTTCGCCAGCCGAGTTGACTCAATGCCTCGTTCCAGGCGTCCTCAGTAGTGAAGTCGCTATCCGAGAACAGAACGGCCGGATCTGGCGGCGGGTCCTCGTCCCGATCGTCGAAGACGTTGGGACCCTTGTACGGCTGCACCGCCCTCTCGCTTGGCATGCGCTCACAACGTGTGAATGTCTCGAAGACGTTGGTCACCATCGCTGCAGATGTCGGCGACAGGTCAGCGAGCAGGCTTCGCCATCTCAACCTTGGCTCGAACGCGTACAAAGCCAGGAAACCGAGCCGTTCACATCCTGGTCCTGCTGCGCCTTTGAGAGCCGGGGTGAGCATCGCGTCGAATGGCAAAGTGCGCCTGTCACGTGCCCGAGAGGTGGCGGCGAAGTAGGTCGGTTCATGCATCGTGCGAAGACACTCAGCGAGCTCGGTTGTGTGAATCTCGCCTTGTGTGCGGCCCAGTTCCTCGGCGATTTGAAACAGGCGGTATGCGCGGACAGGTTCGGTGCCAGTAGCCAGCGCCTTCGCCGTCTTCACAAGCGAGTCCCAGCGGGCATAGAGATCATCGCCCACCTGCTCAGCCTCAGCCACTGCAGCATCGAAGGTAGCCCGTGCTTCGGCCTCGTTGACAGCGAGGAGTGTTCGCGCAAGGTCAATCAGTGACTCGACCCGGCTCTCAGCGTCCGTCCGATCACGTTGCGCAGCTTCAATCCCGCGTGTCGCCGCCTCAAGGCCAAGCGTCTCGAGATGCAGCGAATGCGACGCGATGCGAGCGACAGCGAGGCGTGAACGAGTTAGCGGCTCGTCATTGGCCTTGTGCCAGCTTGTGAACTTTTCGACCAGGTCTTCCTTAGGGACGAGAGTCAGTATCCGGGTTGCGATCTCGGCGACCGCGTTGAGGAATACGAACGGCGGGTTGTAGTGGCTGACCTGCTTCAAGTCATTGGAGATCAGCGCATCGAGCCTGGAAACGACCTCCTCCGCGTCGCCATCCAGAATTGCAGCCAGCCAGCATTCGGCCCAAGGTAAAACGCCTGGGATGTTCGTCTTGAAGTCTCGCGCGTTGTGGTCGCTTGACTGCTCCTGCTGCTCCATAAGCTTGAGCAGCTCTTCGCTCGCGACGTCTTCGACCTTGAGGATGTCTCCGGTGAGGCGGGCGCGTAGCGCATACGCGAGCAGGAGGCTGCTGAGGGAAAGCGTGGTCAGGCGCGAGCCGGCGCCGTCGGGGAGGTGGTCAGGGAGGTGGATGTCGAGAATACGTAGAGCTTCAGCGTCGCTCAGGCGCCTGACTCTCAGGCCGTGCGCCAGTCCCCACACGACCCCGCGAACGTCCACAGGTTCGTAATGCAAGACGTCACGAGCTGGTTTGAATGGCTCCTTCCGCCTGCCAAGCATCTTGGCCAAGGCCTCTGCGGCTTCATCAGTCGGAACGATATTGTACTTAAACATCGTCTCTGCCGCGGCCGCCTGAACATGCTCGTGCCGCTTGCCGCTCAGAATGAGCCCCGCCAGATCGTCGTAGCGCCCGGCGTCTGCGAGGCGCACGCACAACTTCGCTGCCACCTTGCGAACGAAAGATTCCGAATCCCAGCGAGACATGAAGTCGAGCCCGCCTTTGGGGCCATCAACGTTGGTGGCCGCCATCGCGAGGTCCGCGACCTCTTTAGCCGTGATGTTCTTCCTCAGGCGGGACTTCTCATCCTCCGGTAGCTTCAAGATTGCGGCGAAGTTGTTGAATGCCGATCTCAGCCTGCTGCGGGCTAGGTCCTTGAACCGGTCGATATGCGACAGCAGGACCGCCTCGACGTGCAGGTTCGATCCAGGCCAGTCGGTGGCAAGTTCCCGGCCCGAGCAGAGCACCTCAACGACATCGGCGTCCAAAAACCTGGCAGCGAGGTCGGTATGAGTTCGGAATAAAGCCATCTTGCGCGAGTGACCAGAGGACATGTTGCCGGCCTTGACCGCCAGCAGCGCAGCGTCCGTGTTACGTCCAGCGCGCAGCATTGCGCACAGAGCGAACCTGGCACGTGAACGTGCAATCTCCTGAGCCTGAAGTTCCTCGGTTCCACCCGGCAAACCGGTGTCCGACAGCGCCATCTCGACGAGCTCGTCGAGCATTTCCGCCTCGAACAGAAGCTGCGGAAGCGTGCTGGCGACGTAAGGTGACCTCGCGGCAAACGGCTTGACGCTCATCGCGAACTCCCGCTTTTGGGCAGGTCCTAGGCCGTGCGTTGTCCGGAACCATGTCTCAGTCGGTTCGTCGCGGAACTGAAGGATATTGCCTGCGGCGTGAAGGCCGCGCCCAAGCGCGACAGCGAAGCTGCGGATTGCGTCTGCGTCCAAAGCCGTGATGGCTGCCAGGTCGTCCAGCGGCATCGGAGGATGCAGCGTCGCCAGGGCTTGGCACAATCGCGAAAGCTCGCCGGGGAGCAGGTGTCCTTCCTTAGCCACGTCGTGAACCTGCTTGGCGAGCAGGCTGTCCAAGACTTCTCCAGGCGTGGTTCTTGCAATCTGGATGGCGGCGAGGGCCTCCGCGACCGACTCCGCGTTCTCCATCGCCATCGCCTGGACGCGCGGGTTCCCGTCGCTGAGTACATGCAGCTCAGCGCCCTCTGCCTCGGTCGCATCCGGAAACCTCGTCCGCAGGTGCTCGAGGGACTCGGACTTCTGGAACCCGTCGAGCGCAATCTCCGTCACGCTGCCTTGCGGAATCTTCAGCAGACGCTTCCGCTCAGGCCGGCACATTTGCACCAACCTAGTGTTCGCTGGCCAGTCCTCTCGGAATAGGTCGGTGACGAATGTGCGCATCTGCTGTTCTTCAGCGGCCATGGCCGCGTTGTCGGCAGCGTCGATGACAACTGTGAGGAGCGCATCCGGGTCGTCACGGGCAAGCTGTTCTGCAGCCACCCAAATGCGGCGCATGAACACTCGGGTGTAGTTAGCCTCTGTCGCCACAGTAGGGATAAGCGGTGTGCACCACCCATGGGCTGCGAGTTCATTGGAGATCTGGGTGAGAGCAGTTCGATGCTCGTGGCGCTGGGAGGTAACCTTACGGTAGTCGCCGCCAGCGAAGCAGTCATAAACAATGGTCACGGAGTTCTTCGGCAAGACCCCTGGCAGGATCGACGTCAGGATGGACTTGCCGGCACCACCGACCGCAGTGATCAGAACCTTGTTGTTAGTTCCGTTCCGGAGCTCTGCGGTGACATTATCGACGTTCTGAGTGTGAATGACGTGGTCGAGTGGCTCGATGGCGCTAGGTGCCGGAAACAATTCCTCTGCGGTAGTGCGCAGAGCAACCAAGATGTCGCCCACTTCGATGGTCTGCTTGTCCACGAGCGACGTCGCGCAGCGCGAAACGGTCTCCATCAGCTGCGACATCTCTGTGCCAGTGCCGCCACCAGGTAAGAACTGCTGCAATTCGCCACGAAGCAGTCCCTCTAAGTCTGCGATACCAGGGCTACCCTCCTCAACCTCGAAACGTTGACAAAAGTCAACTTCGCTCTGGGTGTCCGCACCGAATTTCATGTATCCACGCAGGCGCTCAGCCTCAGTCGTGTGAGTGAACGCTCCGGCACCTGCGGCCAGTTCCTCGAGTGAGAGTCGGACCTTGTCGTTCAGTGTACGGTTCGCGACGAAGACGAACTCCAGCTTCGCCCGCCGCCCCATCTCCAACTCCGTGCGGTAAATCTTGGCGAACTTCTTCAGGGTGTTTTCGAGCTCCGAGGCGACTATCGGTACCTCGGTTCGCATAGTCGAGTGCTTGAGTTGCGCGTAGCGGAACCTCGCACAGGTGGCGGCGTCGTGCCCACCGTAGTACTCGGCAACGTCGATGACCTCCTCGCCCTCGACTTCTTCGCCCTCGGGCAGGCCCTCGACACCGACGACCTTGAGGTCACCGGTTATATCCAGGAGACGCAGCGCCCGTCGGGCAGCCCAGTAGTAATGGAACCTGTCCCCGTCTCTGCTAGCGCGTACCCGCTCTGCATCTCCCACCGCCCTAACCTACAGGTCAGGGCGCTACAAGCGGCATTGTTACGGGATAACGGATCAACGTCACGCGGGCCTTCTACTCCCAATCAAACTCGGGGAACGTTGCTGTACAGCAGCGCGTACAGCAGCACCGCCTCACGTGGTCACATGGCATCGACCCACATCCTTCGCTTTAGCTGCGCAGGACGCTGCGAGCGCGGCTCCTGCCGTTTCCTACGGATCAGACGTTCTACCTAGCGGCGAAGGCGGTGACCGTCGCCCACTACGTAGCCATCCCACAAAATTGGCGATCGCGGCTGCGGCCCCTCCACCAGAGCCTTGCCGACACCAGGCCGAAATCGCCGCCCGCGCCAGGTCGGTCACGCCTCTGACGATGGACGCGCACGGGGGATTTGCGGCAGTGCTCATCCGACGGGCGCGCGCGTCCGGGGAGCGCGAGGGGGCGGGGCCCCTCGCTGGGGGTTCGGGGGCTTGCCCTCGACAAACACAGCCCGGGCATCTCTTGCGCGGAGCGCAGCTTCTGCCCGGACCATGCCTTACGCCATTAACGCCCGGACCATGCTTTACGCCCCGAACGCGCTAACGCTCATCGGGCTACCAGGGGGATTGTTCGGCGGATGCTGCCGCAGACGCCATCGCTGGCCGTGGCCGCCGCTACTCGTTCGGGGGTTGGGGTGCCGTACCCCGTCGTGCGCTGGCGTAGGGGGCGGCCGGTCGGTTCGACCATCGCGGCGATCTGGCTGATCGTCTTGTAGGAGCCGTTCTCCGAGCCCGCCATGCGGCTGATCGTCTCCTCCATCAGCGTGCCGCCGAGGTCGTTGACGCCGCCGGACAGCACGGCGCGGCACAACTCGTCCTGGAGCTTGACCCAGGAGCACTGGATGTTGGAGATCGCGCCGTGCAGCATGATGCGCGCCAGAGCGTGGACGGCGCGGTTCTCGCGGGCGGTGGGGCCGGGGCGCGCGACGCCCGCCAGGTAGATCGGCGCGCTGTGGTGGACGAACGGCAGCAGCACGAACTCCGAGAAGCCGCCGGTCTCCTCCTGGATGCGGCGGATCAGCCGGATGTGCGCCACCCAGTGCGCGGGCGTGTCCACGTGGCCGTACATCATCGTCGAGGTGGTCGGGATGCCGGCGCGGTGCGCGGTGGTGATCACCTCGATCCACTCGCGGGTGGGCAGCTTGCCCTTGGTGAGCACCCACCGCACGTCGTCGTCGAGGATCTCCGCCGCCGTGCCCGGCAGCGAGTCGACCCCGGCCTCCTTGGCGGCCAGCAGCCAGTCCTCGATGGACATGTTCGTCCGGCTCGCGCCGTTGACGACCTCCATGGGGGAGAAGGCGTGGACGTGCATGTCCGGGCAGCGTTCCTTCACCGCGCGCGCGATGTCGAAGTACGCGGTGCCGGGCAGGTCGGGGTGGATGCCGCCCTGCATGCACACCTCGGTCGCCCCCGCGGCCCACGCCTCGGCGGCGCGGTCGGCGACCTGCTCCAGCGAGAGGGTGAAGGCATCGGCGTCGGTGCGCCGCTGCGCGAAGGCGCAGAAACGGCAGCCGGTGTAGCAGACGTTGGTGAAGTTGATGTTGCGGTTCACGACGTAGGTGACGTCGTCGCCCACGGCCTCCCTGCGCAGGTCGTCGGCGACCCGGCAGAGTTCCTCCAGGTCGGCGCCGTCGGCGGACAGCAGCGTGAGCGCCTGGTCGTCGGTGAGCCCGGCCGGGTCGGAGGCGGCGCGGCGCAGGGCCTCACGCATGTCCGCGCCGATCCGAGTGCCGGTCCCAGGGCCGGTCCCAGAGCCGATCCCAGGGCCGATCGCCGTGGCCGGGGCGGCGGGCATTCGGTCGCGCAGGGCGTCCCAGTCGCCGTACACGTTGTCGAAGTCGTCGCGCCGGTCGGCCGAGCGGCCGGTGGAGTCGACCTCGACGTGCAGGTCCGTACGGCCCGAGGAGGCGAACCCGCCGTCGGGCTCCTGCCACGGCCGCCCCACCGGGAGGACGTCGCGGGCGAGGCCGGTCTCCGGGTCGGCGAGGGCGTCGACGTGCGCGCGCAGGCGCGGATCCAGCCAGGGCTCGCCCGCGCGGACGTACTCGGGGTAGATGGTCAGGCGTTCCTTGAGCGTGAACCCTGCGGCGGCGGTGCGCGCGGCGAGCTCGTCGATCTGGGGCCAGGGCCGTTCGGGGTTGACGTGGTCGGGCGTGAGCGGCGAGACCCCGCCCCAGTCGTCGATGCCGGCCCGGATCATCAGCGCGTACTCGTCGCCGATGAGGTTCGGCGGGGCCTGGACGCGTGCCTTGCCGCCGAGCACGAGCCGGGTAACCGCGATCGTGGCGGCGAGCTCCTGGAGGTCGGCGTCGGGCATGCCGCGCATCGCCGTGTCGGGTTTGGCGCGGAAGTTCTGGACGATGACCTCCTGGACGCCCCCGTACTCGCGGGCGACCCTGCGGATCGCGAAGATCGACTCGGCGCGGTCGGCGACGGTCTCGCCGATGCCGATGAGGATGCCGGTCGTGAACGGCACGTTGGAGCGGCCGGCGTCCTCCAGGACGCGCAGCCGCACGGCCGGGTCCTTGTCGGGCGAGCCGTAGTGCGCCTGGCCCTTCTCCTCGAACAACTGCCGGGAGGTGGTCTCCAGCATCATGCCCATGGACGGGGCGACCGGCTTGAGCCGCTGGAGGTCGCGCCAGGTCATGACGCCGGGGTTGAGGTGCGGGAGCAGGCCGGTCTCCTCCAGCACGCGGATCGCCATGGCGCGGACGTAGGAGAGCGTGTCGTCGTACCCGTGGGCGTCCAGCCATTCCTTGGCCTGGTGCCAGCGGTCCTCGGGGCGGTCGCCGAGCGTGAACAGCGCCTCCTTGCACCCGAGTGCGGCGCCCTGGCGGGCGATCTGCAGCACTTCGTCCGGGCCGAGGAAGGCAGCGGTGAGCTTGCCGGGGGCGGTGGCGAACGTGCAGTAGCCGCAGCGGTCGCGGCAGAGCCTGGTGAGGGGGATGAAGACCTTGCGGCTGTAGGTGACGACGCCCTGTCGTCCGGCCGCGGCAAGCCCGGCGTCCCTGACGCGACCGGCGTATTCGAGGAGCCTCTCCAGGTCGGCGCCCCGGGCGTGCAACAGAACCGTGGCCTCCGTCACGTCGAGCGCCTTGCCGTCTCTGGCCCTGGCCAGCGCCCGCCGGATCGCGGCGTCTGTGGGGTTCACGTCCATGAAGGCACATTACGGAACGGCGCTTCCCCTTCCCGTGACCGGGTCCTCAGAACACCTCCGGTTAAGTGTCGCTTAAGAGTATCGGTCAGAAGGTCTCGATGGACGTAAATACATGCATGCGAACACAATTGAGGAGTCCCCACGAAGCCCGTGCAAGGAGCCCCCGATGTCCTGGTTGATCCTGGCCTTCATCGTCGCCGCCGCCGTCCTCGCCCCGTTCTTCGGCGCCGACAGCCGCGACGGGCGCGACTGGAAGCCCGCCTCCGGCGACGACCCCAACGCCCACCGGTTACGCGAGCTCAGAACGAGCGATAGTCCCGTGCGGACATCCTCGGCCCGCGTGCCGGTGGTCTCCGCCCGCCGAGTTCGAGCAGGCGGGTGACCCTGTGACGCTGCCCGCGGTACGGGGCCAGCAGTTCCAGCATCCCGGCGTCGTCGGTCTTCCGGCCGGTGAGCGACCACCCGACCAGCGCGGGCAGGTGGTAGTCACCGACCGAGACCGCGTCGGGGTCGCCGTGGGCCCGCTGCCGCGTCTCGGCCGACGTCCACACCCCGACGCCCGGCAATGCCCGTAGCAGGCGGTCCGCCTCCGCGGGCGCCGCCGCCTCCAGCTTTCCCGCGTGCGAAGCCGCGTTGACGATCGTCCGCGCCCGCACCGCCTCCGCCCCCGCGCGATGCCAGTCCCACGACGGGATCCTCCGCCAGACCTCCGGCTCCGGGAACACGCGCATCCCGACCGGCGCCGGCCCCGGAGCGGGCTCGCCGTACGCGCGCAGCAGCCACCGCCACGCCCGCCACGCCTCCCGGCCGACGACCTTCTGCTCCAGCACGGCGGGCACCAGTGCCTCGAACACCCGCGAGGTGATGCTCAGGCGCAGGCCGGAGTACCGGGAGGCCAGCTCCCTGATCAGCGCGTGGCCGAACTCCAGCCGCTCCATCAGCGCGCGGAAGTCGGCCACCGGGTCGTCGGCACCGAGCAGCCGGGGCAGCGTCTCCAGCATCCAGAGCCCGCCCGGCCCCCACGCCCTCCCCACGACCTCGCCCGCCCGCGCGTCCACGAAGACCCGCAGCGTGCCCGGCCCCTCGGGGGTGCGGGACGTGCGCCAGATCGCACCGTCCGGCGCTGCCTGCCACGCCGGGTCGCCGGGCCCGCGGCGAAGCGGCGCCAGCGTCAGCCGCACATCGAGGGGCGCGCCGGGCCGCCACCTGCGCTCTCGCACGACGTCCAGGGTATTGCCGCCGGACCCGCCCGCGCGTACCGGGCGGGCACGGCACGGTCAGGCGTCAGGCGTCGCTGGAGAAGCGCACGGCCCAGGGCGGCAGCGTGACGCCCGGCCAGACGCGGGCCCCGGCCAGCAGTTCGTTGCCCGCGCCGATCACCGCCCGGTCGCCGATCACCGCGTCGCGCAGCACGGCCCCCGACGCGACCCGCGCGCCCGCGCCGACCACGGAGTCGGCCACCGTGGCGCCGGACTCGATCACGCAGTCGGCGTCCAGCACGCTGCCCCGCACCTGGGCGTCGGCCTCGACGACCGCGCGCGGCCCGACGACCGTGCCGGCGGAGATCTTGGCCCTCGGCGAGACCCGGGCCTCCGGCAGCGCCAGGAACTCGCCGCACGGCCCCGGCAGCGCGCCCGAGGGCATGCGGCCCAGCACCAGGTCGCAGGAGCCCTGCACGAACGCCGCGGGGGTGCCCACGTCCAGCCAGTACGACCGGTCGGCGTACCCGAGCACCAGCTCGCCCGCGGCGATCATGCCGGGGAAGGTCTCGCGCTCGACCGACACCACCTGGCCCGCCGGGATCGCGTCGATCGCCGACCTCGTGAAGACGTAGCACCCGGCGTTGACGCGGTTGGTCACCGGGTTCGGGGTCTTCTCCAGGAACGCGGTCACCCGCCCCTGCCCGTCGGTCGGCACGCAGCCGAAACGCGTGGGATCGTCCACCTCGGTGAGATGGAGCGTCAGCGCCGCGCCGCGCGAGACGTGCAGCCCGACCTGCTCGGTGATGTCGTGCCCCGACAGGATGTCGCCGTTGAGCACCAGCACCGGCGCGTCCGGCCCGCAGGTGAGCGCCTCGGCCGCGTTGCGGATCGCGCCGCCCGTGCCGAGCGGCGTCTCCTCGGTCATGTACTCCAGCGCCAGCCCGAACGCCGACCCGTCCCCGAACGCCTCGGCGAACATCGACGCGCGGTACGACGTGGCGAAGACGATGCGCCGCACGCCGAACGACCTGGCCCGGGCGAGCTGGTGCGCCAGGAACGGGACTCCGGCCGTCGGCAGCAACGGTTTGGGGGTGTTCAGCGTCAGCGGGCGCAGACGGGTGCCCTGCCCGCCCACGAGGAGGATCGCCTCCAGGTCCGCCGCTTCCGGCGAGTAGCTCTCCGTCACAACCGTGAGGCTAGCTCACTGATCGGCCGCTCGTTCATACGTGGCCAAATGAGCTTCGGCCGAAGCCTCCCACGTGAACTCCCTCGATCGGGCGATTCCGGCCGCGGCCAGGGCGTCGCGGCGCTCCTTCGACTCCAGGAGCACCCTGAGGGCGTCCCTGATGCTCTCGGCGTCCGGCTCGGTGTAGGCGACGGCCTCGCCGCCGACCTCGGGCAGCGAGGTGCGGTGGGTGGTCAGCACGGGGGCGCCGCAGGCCATCGCCTCCAGGACCGGCAGGCCGAACCCCTCGCCGCGCGACGGGAACGCCACCACGACCGCGCCGCCGAGGAAACCCGGCAGGTCGGCGAACGACAGGTAGCCGGGACGGACGACGCGCACCGTCACGGGCAGCTCGCTGATCGCGGCGTCGACCTCGTCGCTCCACCCGGCGCCGCTGGCCAGCACCAGCGTGGGCGGCAAGGAAAGGTCGCGCACCGCCTGGCCGAAGCCGCGCACCAGGTTCGGAACGTTCTTACGGGGCTCGAAGGCGCCGAGGAACGCGACGTACGGGCGGCCGTGCAGCCCGAGCCGGCCCACGGCCCGCGCGACCTCCTGCTCGGACGGCTCGTGGAACAGGCCGCGGTCCACCCCGTGGTAGGCGACGTCGACGCGCGTGGAGTCGGCCGCCAGCAGCCGCACGAGCTCGTCGCGGGTGGCCTTGGACGGCACCACCACGCGTGCGCAGTCGCGCACCGCCGTGCGCGTGGCGGCCCGGAAGAACGACGCCTTCAGGTCGCCTTGGAGCTCGGGCTCGGTGAACCAGGTCACGTCGTGCACGGTCGCCACGGTGGGCAGGCCCGAGTGCAGCGGGATCGAGTAGTACGGCGCGTGGATGACCTGGGCCGCGACCTTGCGCGCGAGCACCGGGATGCCTGTCTGCTCCCAGACGAGCCGCGCGCTGCGGCTCGCGATCGCCGGAGGCCCCGAGAGGATGCGCGCGCCGGGCGCGATCTTGCCGTAGCGGTCGGCGTCGGCGCGCTGGCAGACGACCGCGAGATCGGCGCCCGCGCGGTCGAGGGCGCCGACGAGACCGTCCACATAGCGGACCAGACCCCCGCGGTCGGCGGGGACCGCGGTGGCGTCGACGAGCACACGGGGCGTCACGAGCCGCGCTCCTTTCCGGTCACCGGTTCACTCTATTGCGAGGCTCCCCCGTTTCGTGAGTGATATCACCGCTCATTTCCCCACTCGCAACCCCCGGTACGACCTCGAACCCCTTTCATCCCCCAATCATGTATCACCCGTTAACCGTGGGGACGATTAACGCCCGTCCACCGGCCACGACGACCTCGCTCCACAGGCTCGGCAGGGCACCCCCGCGGCCGGCCCGGCGCACCGCGCGTCCGCGCAGGCGGATCCCCCTGTTTTCGGAACAGCCCAACGGGAACGCACCGTAGAAGGGCATGCCTGGATCTTCACGAAGAATCCTCGCGATGGAGCAGACTTAGCAAATACTTAACACTTATTTCGTCACATCGAGCTCGCCTTGGCGCAATTCCCGTCGGGCGGCGTCGCGCTCGGCTTCCTCCCCGCCGCCGGGCCCGGCCCGTGAGGGCGGTCAGTCCCCTCGGGTGGCCGCCGGAACGGGTTCGGCGCGGCGGGCCGCGGCGCCCGCCGTGGCGGCGCAGACCAGGTCGCCGGCCGAGACGACCAGACGGGAGCACAGGGCGGCCGCGATGGCCGTCCCGCCGTCCAGGACGGGCGCCAGGGCGGCCACCATCGCCACCTCGCGGACGCCCGCGCCCGCCGGGGCGATCACCACGATGAACCCGAGGCACCAGGCGAGGGCGAACGCGCCCGCGGACAGCGCGAGCGCGCGCCCCCCGGTGGCGCCGAGGCCCGCGACGATCAGCGCGAGGTGGGCGCCGTACGCGGCCCAGCCCGCGAACGCCCATCCGGCCGAGGTCAGCAGGCCCCGCCGGGTCAGCGGGCGTTCCAGCGGGGGGCGTTTGAGCAGCTTGAGGCCGAAGGCGAGGGCGGTGTTGACCACCTTGGGATGGAGCCCGGCGACCAGGACGGGGAGCAGCAGGAGCAGCCAGGCGTACTGGGACACCGACGCGCCCGCGAACGCGGGGAGGGTCAGCAGGGCCACCAGAAGGCCGGTCGCCAGGTAGATCGGATATGTCAGGAAAAAGGCGGCGGCGCTGCGGGGGCGCGGAACGCCGAGGTCCTTGCCCATCTCCATCTGCGCCAGCACCGGCCACAGCGACCCCGGGATGTACTTGCCGAGCTGCCCGACGAAGAACACCTTCGCCGCGTCGGTGAACCGCAGCGGGGACCCGAGGTCTGCGAGGAGCGCCCGCCACATCAGCATGCCGGACACCAGCGCCGCCAGCACCGCCACGAGCGAGCACCCCAGCAGCGGCCACGACAGGCGGGAGAACGCGTCCGCGACCCGCGACCACTGCCCGGCGATCGCCCACGCGCCGAACCCCAGCGCGACCAGCAGGAACGCGAGCCT
Source organism: Sphaerisporangium sp. NPDC051011 (assembly GCF_040653595.1). NCBI lineage: Bacteria > Bacillati > Actinomycetota > Actinomycetes > Streptosporangiales > Streptosporangiaceae > Sphaerisporangium > Sphaerisporangium sp. NPDC051011. Next base: position 15,320 of record NZ_JBFAGG010000018.1, read on the forward strand.
GAGAAGCTTCTTCCCCGTCATCGGCGCGCGCCGCTCATCGGGTGGCGACCCGCTGGGGCGGCTGCGGGAGCGCGGAGCCGAGCGGCGCGCGGGGCGTCTTGGACGCCACCCACAGGTAGGTCGGGACGACGGGCAGCAGCCCGCGCAGCGCGGCGCGGGGCGTACGGGCCAGCGTGGCCTGGGCGGCGCGGCCCACGGCCCCAGGGAAGAGTTCGGCGCCCGCGAACCGCCGCGGCGAGGCGAGCACGGGCAGCGAGTAGTCCCAGACGTGGAAACCGGCCAGCATGCGGCGCAGGCCGCCCCGGGTGCGGAAACGCTCGTAGTAGTGGTCGGCCCGGCCGGACGCGCGGACGTACCGGTCGGCCAGCGACGGCGGCAGGTAGGACAGGAACGGCAGCTTGTAGTGCGGCTCCATCACCCCGAGCCGGTTGCCGAGGCCGAGGTAGAGCACGCCGTCGTCGGCGAGCACCCGGCGCATCTCCTTCACCACGGCGTCCGGGTCCACCACGTGCTCGTAGATGTGGTTGAACACCAGGACGTCCATCGACCCGTCGCGGAAGGGCAGCGCGGTGCCGTCGGCGCAGACGAAGTCGACGCGCTCGCCGAACCGCTCGGCCGCCTTGCGCAGGCCCGGGACGTCGATGTCCACCCCGAACGCCCGCCTCGCGCCGGCCGAGGCCAGCTCGTCGGCGATGAACCCGGCCGAGCAGCCGATGTCGGCGACCGTCAGCCCGTCCAGGACCGCGCCGCCGTCGTCCTTGGCCTCGCGCCCCAGGAAGTGCGCCAGCACGGCGATGATCTTCGCGGCCTTGCGCCGCCGCTTCGCCTCGTCCAGCATCGCGGCCTGGAACTCGGAGTACTCGAGCTGCGCGACTCGTTCCCTACCCACCCGGACTAGCGTAGTAGACAGCGCCTATGGCGCTGTCTCCGTTCGCGCGTGCGAGGGCGCGCCGGAGATCAGAGCCTTTGTGTACGTCGCCCAGTACGGCTCGGGGTCGACGGACTTGACGTTGCCGCGGAGACGTTCGGGTTCGCCGTCCGCGTAGAAGCGGGTGATCGCCTCGGTGAGGGCGTCCGCGGAGCCCGGCTCCACGACCAGGCCGTCCACGCCGTCGGTGACATGGTCGGCGAGGGCGCCCACGCGGGTGACGATCGCCGGCAGGCCGTGCTCGTAGGCGAGCCACACGTTCTGGCTGGCGGTCGCGGAGCGGTAGGGCAGGACGAGGGCGTCCGCCGCAGCGAACAGCGCCGGAACGTCCTCGGCGGCGACGTACCCCGGCCGCAGCTCCACGCGGTCGCCGAGCCCGAGCTCCGCGACCAGCGCGCGCGTCTCGTCCAGGCCGCCCCAGAACTCCCCGGCCACGGTCAGCGACACGCCCGGCACCCGGGCCAGGGCGCGCAGCAGCAGGTCGAGCCCCTTGTACGGCCGGACCATGCCGAAGAAGAGCAGCCTGCGGCGCACGCCCTCCCCCGCGCGCGCCCCCGCCGTGGCCGGGAGGTGCGGTGGCAGGGCGGCGACGGACACCGGCGCGGGGCCCAGCTCGCGGGCGATCGCCGCCTGCTCGGGCGAGTGCGCCAGCACGCGGTCGGACCGGCGCAGCAGCGCCCTGACCAGCGGCGCGTCGTACGGCTTGCGCTCGTGGGGCAGCACGTTGTGGCAGAGCGCCAGGACCGGGGCCGCGCGGCGCAGGCCGTACAGGATGCCGAGGTAGGCGGGCACCTGCACGGGGCTGAGCAGCGTCAGCACGACCAGCCCGGCGTCACGCAGGCGGCGTCCGCACCGCAGCCAGCCGTCGGGCCGCCGCCAGTCGAGGTCGCGCCGGACGTGCGGGAACGGTTCGCCCTCGGGCGCGGAGATCGTCTGCTGCCCGGGGTACAGGAACGAGGGGTACTGCGCGCGCCAGGACTCGATCACGACGTCGTGGCCGCCCGCGGCGAGCCGGTGCGCCAGCTCGGTGGTGTGCTGTGCGCCGCCGCCCTTGTACGGGTAGGTGGGCCCGACGATCGCGATCCGCATGACATCCGCCCCCGTCGCCGCGGCCTACTCGCCCCGGGAACGGACGATCAGGTCGGCCAGCAGCGCCAGCGAGCCGATGATCAACCCGGAGAGGAACACCATGACCGTGCTCGCCGGGAAGTAGAACGGGTGCCGGAACATGTCCACGACGCCCTTCACCAGCCCGATCACCACCAGCCAGATCGCGGGCGGCATGAGCACCTTGAGGGGGTTGAAGTACATCACCATCCGCAGCACCTGGAGGATGTAGCGGTAGGCGTCGGAGATGAAGCTGAACTTGGACTTCCCCGCCCGCTTGCTGTACTCGATCGGCATGTAGTGCACATCGTGCTGGTTGGACAGGAAGGCCAGCGTGATCGTCGTGACGCAGGAGAACCCGGGCGGCAACAGCCGCAGGTAGGGCAGCGAGACCGACCTCCTGAAGGCGCGCAGGCCGGAGTTCAGGTCGGGGATCTCCTGGCCCGCCAGGCGCTCGGCCACCTTGCGGATGAACCACTTCGCGGGCACCCGGAGGATCTTGTGCGACCCCTGCTCGCTGGTGCGCGCGCCGACGACCTGGTCGATCGCCGGGTCCTTCTCCAGGATCTGCACCAGCTCGGGGATGCGCTCGTTGGGGTAGGTCATGTCGGCGTCGGTCCACACGACGATCTCGCCGCGCGCGTCCTGCGTGCCGATGCGCCGGACGGTGCCCGAGCCGCCGTTGCGGTGGAACGCCACGATGCGCATGTGCGGGAAGAGGGGCGCGGCCTCCTGGAGCCGGGCCAGGGTTCCGTCGGTGGAGTGGTCGTCGACGGCGACCAGCTCGTAGGTGTAGCCGCTCACGTCCATGGCCCCGCAGATGCGTTCGACCTCCGCGATGACGTGGTCCTGCTCGTTGTAACAGGGCAGGACGATCGTCACATAGGGCTTGGCGTCCACGGCGGGTCCAGTCTCAGGCGTCTCGGTCACACTCACGTCGGGCGAGGATACAGTGCCCGGCCGAGGTTGAAATCCACATCTTCCCCATCTGCAGAGTCTTTTCCGTCCGCGGCGGCGCCACTCCGGCCGTCCTGATCTCGCCGGTCGCGGCGGCGAGGAACGTCCTGACCGGCCTGACCATGTGCTTGCCGGGCGCTGCCCGGGTTCCGGCCACGCCATTGCGGGGACTTTTCGCGATTTGCTGTATTTTCGCCCTTTCACGCCGGACCGGAGACGTCGATCATTTCCCGCCGCCGACCCCACGCGATCCGCGACAATTGCCACCCGGCGGTCCATCTGCCCTGAAACACCCGGCGGGCGGGCGGTAAAGTTCCCTCAATATATACGCAGCGTAGCTAGGATCTCACTTCGAGTGCAGAACTCCGAGGAGGTCACCCATGTACGCCGCAGCACTGGCCATCGGTCTCGCCACCGCCATCACACCGGCCCCCGCTCCCGGGGCCGACGTCCCCGTCCGCCTGGTGATCAGCAGGGCCCATGTCCACCCGGGCGACGTGAAGAGCTGGTCCCTGAAATGCGCGCCGACGGGCGGCTCCCACCCGGCCGCCGAGAAGGCGTGCGCCATGCTGCGGGCGATCCGCGGCGACCTCGACAAGATCAGGCCCCGGCCCGGCCTCGTCTGCACGACCGAACACGACCCCTACGACGTGCGCATCAGGGGCGTGTACGACGGCAGGCCCGTCGTCTTCGCCCAGCGCTACGCGAACGGCTGCGTGCTCGAAGGCTCGGCCGCCCCGATCGTCCCCCACGACGGGCCTCGATAGAGGTCCCGATCACGACCGCCGCCGGTCGGCCGTTCAGGGCGTGGTCATCCACACGACGGCGTTCAGCGACCACGTGCCGTCCGGCGGGCTGACCAGCGAGCGCTCGTCCTGGCGGGTCCGCAGGTTCACCACCTCCTCCGCCGTGCCGTACGGGGCGAGCTGGCGACGCTCGGCGGCGAGCAGGACGGGACTGCGGCCCGCGGCCCGCACGCGGCCGATCAGGCGTTCCACATCGGCGCGCGGCGCGACGTCCCCCTCCTCGACGCGGACCGACGCCGTCGGCACGCCGCACATGCCCCGCACGACCTGCGGGAATCGGTCGGTCGTCACCCGTTCGACGATCAGCACTGCGGCGTCGCGGGGCAGCGCGGCGCACAACCTCTCCACCTGGGCGACCTCCCCCTGTTCCATCGGCGTGAACGCCGTGCCGATCGAGGTGATCGCGGCCGGGACCACCAGCAGCGCCCCGACGGTCACGGACATCGCCGCGCGCGCCCGCGGGCCGTACCCCGCAGGCGCGTGCGGAATACGGCCCGCCGTCCACCGCGCGCCCCACACGGCGAGGACGACCAGTCCCGGGATCACCACCGGCACCAGGCGCCGGGACGCGAACGGGTGGTCGGGGGTGATGGCGGGCAGCCACAGCGTGGTCACCGTGGTCCAGCCGATGACGGCCAGCGGCAGCACCCAGGCGAACTCGCGGCCCCGCGCCATGCGGCGCACGAGCAGGGCGGCCGCGAATGTGGCGAGCACGACGGCCGGCACGCCGAGGTACCAGATCACCCAGTACAGCGAGTTCTCGTAGTAGAGCCGCGAGGCGTCGCGGGGCAGCCCGTTGACCTGCTGCACCGCCTCGATGAACCCCGCGTTGAGCCTGTCCTCGGGGGTGACGGCCTCGCGGTGGACCGTCTGCAGCCAGGGACGCGCGGCGAACCCGAGCGCGACCAGGACGACCAGCCCGGCGGCCAGCGCCGGCACCCGGGACGCGAGCCGGGGCACCCGCCGGGACGCGAACCAGGCGATGATCCTCGGGCCGAGCAGCGCGCCCGCGGCGGTCAGCACCAGCACGGCCGCGCAGATGTACAGCAGCGGCACCACCGAGCCGGACAGATAGGACAGGTAGGGGCGGGCAAGGACGAGCGCGGCGGCGAACCCGAGCCCGGCGCCCGCGACCAGCCCGCCGAGCAGCCACGGCCCCATGGGCGCGTACACCGCGGCCCGGCCGCCCGCGCGGCGCATCGCGATCAGCAGCCCCGCGTACGCCAGCACCGGCAGGACGTCGCGCAGGCCGTCGATCCTGACCAGCAGCGCCAGGCCGAAGACCAGCCCGGCCAGGGCCGCCGCGCGCGGGCGGGCGCGCGCGTCCAGGAGCAGCGCGATGCCGCCGAACAGCAGGATCAGCGACGGGATCTCGCTGAGCGTCGTCCGGGACGTGTAGAGGATCGGCAGCGCGACCGCGAACAGCAGCGCCCCGAGCGGCGCCCACCGCGCCCCCGCCAGCCGGGCGACGACCCCCGCGACGGTCAGCACGGCGAGCGCTCCGAGCACCGCGGGCATCACCAGCAGGCCGTGCACGCCGCCGAGCCAGTCGCCCGGCGCGTACAGCATCGGCGCGCCGGGCATGAACTGCGGGACCACCGCGCCGCCGTGGTCGTAGAAGCCGACGCTGTTGAAGCGCAGCGCGGGATCGGCGCCCCCGAATGCCGCCGTGTCGTACGGGATCGGCAGCGACCCCTTCCTGGCCAGCCAGGCGGCGTACTGCGCGTAGGTGCCCGGGTCGCGGCGCACCAGAAGCTGCTGGCTGTGCAACAGGCCGTTGAACAGGCCCGAGGCGGCCGCGATGACGGCCACCGCCGTGACCTGCCAGAATGTGGCCTCGGGCGCCTCGCGCGCGCGGGTGAGCCGCACTCCGTACGCGCAGACTGCGACGGCGAGCCCGCCGCCCAGCAACAGGACGGGCAACGGCCGGAACGCGCCGAGCAGCAGCAGGACCAGCCCGGCCGGCAGCCATCCGGCCAGGACGAGGGCGGGCATGATCGAGACCGCGGCGAGCACCTGGCCCGCCGGCGGCCATCGTGAGTGGTCGAGCCCGGTTCCGTCCATCTGTTCCCGCGAGCGTCTCTGATTGGCTTAGCGATCCTGTGCGTTACACAGAATCAAGGCACAACGAGCTGCCCAGTATTCACCAATCGTCTTCGTGCCCGGGTGCCGGCAACCGGAGCCGCCGGCCCGTTGAGCACGTCCCTCCGGACGCTGACCGGTCAGGCGTACAGCCTGACCGGGGAGGGTGCCCGACGTCGCCTGGGCGCCGGGCGTGCGGTAACAGTATGCCACGACATAACTACGATTCACTGATCGAATCAGAAAGCCTAGCCGCCGGTCCGTCCCCTGGTGGCGCGGCGCCCGCCCGGCGGCCCGGCGTGCCCCAGGGTGGCGCTTCTCGTGCGGCCGGGCGTGCCTCGGGGCGGCTCTTCTCGTAGGGTCGCCAGTGGCCGTCGACGACGCGTATCCGCATCCGACCAGCAGGGGGAGCCAGTGGCAGCAGCGAGGGGGCCGGGCCTCGCACGCGCGGCCCGGCGGCTGGGCGCGGCGGCCCTTCGTGCGGCCCGTGCGCATCGGTGGTTCCTGGCCCTGCTGGCGGTGGGCGCGGCGCTGCGGGCGGTGGCCATGCTCGGGTACCGCCCGGCGCTCTGGTTCCCCGACTCCTACACCTACGTGGTCACCGCGATGCGGCCCCGGCCCGACCTGGTGCGCCCGGCCGGGTACTCGATGTTCCTGCGGCTGCTGGAGCCCTTCCACAGCTTCGCGGCGGTGGTCCTCGTCCAGCATCTGATCGGCCTGGCGACGGCGGTGCTCGTCTACCACGCCGTCCTGCGGGCGGGCGGGCGGCGGTGGGCGGGGACGCTCGCGGCGGCGCCGGTGCTGCTCGACGCCTACCAGATCGAGCTGGAGCACCTGCTCGTCTCCGACGCGCTGTTCGGCCTGCTCGTGGCCGGGGCCGTGGTCGCGGCCCTGCGCGAGCCGACCTGGCGCACGGTCTGCGCGGCGGGCCTGCTCCTCGGCGCCGCGACGCTGACCAGGACGGTCGGCCTGCCGCTGATCGCGCTGGTGACATGCTGGACGGCGGTGCGGCTGGTCGCCGGGCACCGCCCGGGAGGCACGCGCAGGGCCTACCCGGAGGGCACACGGGTTCCTCCCGGGGTGCGGCTCCGCGTGTGGGCGTCCCGGTCGCGGCGGCTGGGCCTCGCGGGGCTGCTCGCGGCCGTGGCGCTGGCGCCGGTCGCGGCGTACGCGGCGTGGTTCTCGGCGACCTACCACCGGTTCGGCATCGTGGGCTCCAACGGGGTCTTCCTGTATTCGCGGACGATGGCGTTCGCCGACTGCGGCGTGATGCGCCCGTCGCCGGACCTGGCGGTGCTGTGCGACCCGACCCCGCCGGAGCGCCGTCCCCCGTCCCAGGAGTACATCTGGGCGGCCTGGTCCCCGCTGGTGGCGCTGCCGGGCATCACCTTCACCGAACAGACCGACCGGCTCGCGGGGCGGTTCGCGTCCCTGGCGATCCGCAGCCAGCCGGGGGACTTCGCGGCCTCGGTGCTGTCGGAGTTCGCCCGGACGTTCACCTGGGGGCGTCCGGTCTACCCGGACCGCGAGATCTACGGCTACTACGAGTTCCCGGCCACGCCGCCTCCGCCGCCCGGGCGCTACCCCGCCACGGTCGGCGCCGCGTTCGCCGAGCGCTACGAGCGGGGGCCGATCGGCACGTGGATCGTCGAACCGTTCGCGGGCTGGACGCGTGGCTACCAGCACGTGGTGAGGCTGCCCGGCACCGCGCTGCTGGTCGTCCTGCTCCTGCCTCCCGCCGTCGCGGTCGCGCGTGCGGCGCGGCGGCGGGGGCGTACGGGGACGGCCTGGACGCTGCCGTGGGCGTCGTCGGTGGCCCTGCTGCTGACCCCGGCCGTGACGGCTCAGTTCGACTATCGATACGTGCTGCCGTCGGTGCCGCTGGCGTGCCTGGCGGCGGCGCTGGCGGGACGGGGCCGCCCCCGGTCAGAGCCCGATCCCACCGGTTCCTGTGAACTTCCAGTAAAGCCAGGGATTACGATATTCCACCGAATATCCTCGCCTGAGTAGGCTTGACCGCCGGACGAACCCCTCTGGAGTCCTCATGATCATGCGTTCATTCACCCGATCATGGCTCCCAGGGCCGGGCCGATGACTAACCTCATGACGAAATGAGCGAGTACCGACACGACGCGGTCGGAGACCCCCGGGGCGAGCCGCCACAACCCGGCCGCCGGAGCCGCGGCCGGGGCCAGCAGCCTCCCGGCCCGCCTCCGCCGTCCCAGGGGGAACGCGGCCGCCGCCACCGCGGCGTCCCACCCGACCAGCTCGTCGCCGCGCACGAGGAATCCGGCGCGCACGGCGCCTACGCCCCGACCCGTTCCCGCAGCATGCAGGAGACCGACCCGGCCGACGTTCCGCGCTCCGGCCGCCGCCGGGGCGGGCCGCCCCCGCCGCCCGACGAGCCCTCGCGGGGCCGCAGGCGCAACCCCCCGTCCGGCGGCCGGCGCATGGGGGTGCTGTCGTGGATCAGCATCGCGCTCACCGCGGTGCTGGTGATCGTCGCGCTGACCGGCTACACGCTGTACCGCAACCTGCTGGGCGGCATACACACCGAGGACGTCAACGGCGACCTCAACGCCAACCGCCCGGTCAACAGCACCGGCGCGCTCAACGTCCTGCTCGTCGGCTCGGACTCCCGCGCCGGCGACAACAAGAGGTACGGCCAGCACATGGCCGGCGAGGGCGAGCGCACCGACACGATCATCCTCATGCACGTCTCGCCGAACCGCGACAAGGCGACGCTGATCAGCTTCCCGCGCGACTCGATGGTGCAGATCCCCGCCTGCAAGAACGCGCGGACGAAGGCCGCGATCCCGCCCCGCCTCGACATGATCAACTCGGCGTTCAACGAGGGCGGCATGGCCTGCACGATCAACACGATCGAGGCGAACACCAACATCCGCGTCGACCACTACATCAAGGTCGACTTCACGGGCTTCAAGAGCATCGTCGACGCGCTCGGCGGCATCCAGATCTGCGTCCCCACGGCCGTCGACGACAAGGACGCCAAGCTCCACCTCCAAGCCGGAAAGCAGATCGTGAAGGGCGAGACCGCCCTCGCGTACGTCCGCGCCCGCCACTCCCTCGGCGACGGCAGCGACATCAGCCGCATCAAGCGCCAGCAGATCTTCCTCTCCCAGGTGGCGAAGAAGGCCACCAGCGGAGACACCCTGACCGACCCGACCAAGCTGCTCGGCCTGGTCTCCGCCGCCGCCAAGGCGGTGGTCATGGACCCGCAGCTCGACGTCGACACGCTCATCGAGATCGCGCAGAGCGCCCGCAGCCTCACCGCCAAGGGCGTGAAGTTCGTGACCGTCCCCTGGGAGCCGTACCCGGCGGACAAGAACCGCGTGCAGTGGAAGCAGCCGGACGCCGGGCGCATGTTCGAGTCGCTGCGCAACGACATCGAGGTCACCCCGACGGCCAAGCCGAGCGCGGCGGCGTCGACGTCCGGCGCCCCCGCCAAGCCCGCGCCCAAGCCGGGACAGATCCAGGTGCAGGTGCTCAACGGCACCAACACCGGTGGCAAGGCCAAGGAGGTCGCCGAGGCGCTGGCCGCCCAGGGCTTCAAGGTCACGCAGGTGGGCGACGCGCGGCAGGCCGACGGCACCGACCGGCCGCAGACGATGGTCCTCTACGCCAAGACGGCCGCCGAGGGCGCCGACTACGCCGCCCCGCTGGCCGCCAAGCTCATGACCAAGGTGACGCCCGCGGCGGGCAAGGTGAAGACCGGGCTCACCACCCCGTTCACTCCGTCCGCGGCGGTCAATCCGCCCGCCGGGGCGACCGCGACGCCCGAGCCCGGCAGCCCCGTCATCCAGCTCGTCGTCGGCGCCGACTTCAAGGGCGTCAAGGTGCCCGTGACGATCCCGGACAGCGCCCGCGTCGTGGACTCCAAGACCGACGTGTGCAGCACCTGACCCGCGCCTGATCGTCGTGCGGAACGGCCCGGTCCCCCGGTGGGGCCGGGCCTTTTCATGATCGAATCTGCGGGAACTCGGCTCTCCGCCGCGACAACGACCGGCGGGCGCGTTATGGTGAATGATCTGGCCGGGCCGCCTTCCGCCATTCCCGTCCGCCTCGCAGAAACAGGCCGCCCTCCAGACGCCAGCCCTGGTCTCCCGACAGATAGCCGAGCTTTCCCCCGTGAGCGACACGAGATCCTCCTCCTTCCAGGTTCCGGCGCCCCGCACCGACGACGTCTCCGCCGACGCCGACGCCACGGCCGTCCCCGGCAGACCAGGAGAGGGGCCCGTCGAGCCGGGCCCGGACGCGAAGGCGACCGAGGAGGACGCGCCGACGGCCCGCTGGCCCGTCCCCGACTACGCCGAGCCGCCGACGGGCGCCTGGGACCGGCTGCGCCCGCAGACCGGCGACCAGCCCCGGCAGCCCCTGTGGCCCGTCGCCGAGCCGGACGCGCCCACCCCTCACGACGGCGCCCGCCGTCCCATCGGTGACGACGACCCGGAGACGTTCAGCTTCGACCGTCCCTCGTGGGACGAGCCCCCGCAGACCTCCTCCGGTGGCCACGCCGCGCCGCCGTCCTGGGACCGGCACCCATCGGGACCGGTGACCCCGTCCTGGGACCAGCAGGCGCCGGGGCCGAGCCCGTCCTGGGGCCGTGAGGAATCCGGGCCCACGAGCCGGGCCGGCGAGCACGCGTCCGGTTCGTATTTCCAGCCCGGCCAGCACGCGCGGCAGGCGGGTGACCACGCGTCGGGGCCGCAGGCGTGGGAGGCGTCCGGGCCGCAGGCGTGGGACGGGCCCACCCCGCCCGCCGGCGACCGCCAGGCGCCGCCCCCGCCGGTGCCCGCGTGGGAGGCTCCCCCGGCCTCCGCCTCGCCGTCCTCCGACGGCTTCTCGTACTGGGAGCGGCGGGTCCCCGAGGCGCCGGCGCCCCCTCCCCCGGGCTGGGACACGCGGGGGTCCGCGCCTTCCGGCTTCGGCGCCCCGGGCATGGGCGGCGGCGCCCGCGGCCGGCGCCCGTCCACCGAGGCCACCTGGGACGCGCCCGCCCCCGAGGCCGAGGAGGCCCCGGAGGCCCGGCCCGCCAAGCGCCCGCGCGAGCCGTACCTCGACAACGTGAAGTTCCTGCTGATCGCCCTGGTCGTCACCGGCCACTCGCTGGTGCCCACCCTGTCGGCCCACTCCTCGCGGTCGGCGTACCTGTTCATCTACGTGTTCCACATGCCGCTGTTCGTCATCATCAGCGGCTACCTGAGCCGGAACTTCTGGAACTCCAACGCCAAGACCAACAAGCTCGTCGACACCTTCCTCATGCCGTACGTCGTCGTGGAACTCGGGTACGCCCTGCTCCGCTTCGCGTTCGGCCACAAGTTCAGCCTGACGATCATCGACCCGGCCTGGCTGAACTGGTACCTGCTCGCCCTGCTGCTGTGGCGGCTGTCCACGCCCGTGTGGAAGCGCATGCGCTACCCGCTGCCGATCGCGGTCGCCGTCTACCTGCTCGCGGGCCTGTCGGACCTGCCCGGCGACTTCAGCATGGACCGCTTCTTCGGGCTCATGCCGTTCTTCGTGCTCGGCCTGCTGCTGCAGCCCCACCACTTCGACCTGCTCGACCGGCTCTGGGTGAAGATCCTCGCGGTCGGCGTGCTCGCGGGCGCGGCCGCGGTGGCGATCTTCATCTCGCCGCGCGTGCCGCTCGGCCCGATCTACTACAAGGACAGCTACGCCGACCTGCACATGTCGTGGTGGATGGGCATGGCGATGCGCGCCGCCCTGCTGGTCGCGGCGCTGCTCGTCTCGGCGGCCGTCCTCGCCCTGGTCCCCCGCAAGAACACCTGGTTCTCCGACCTCGGCACCCGCACCCTGTACTGCTACCTGCTGCACGGTGTGCCGGTGTACATCGCCAAAGAAATGGGCTGGCTGGGCTTCCCGTGGCTGCACGGCCCGCTCGGCGTGATGGCGATCACGAGCAGTTGCTTCGCCCTGGCGATCATTCTGTGCCTGCCGGAGACCCGAACGGTCTTCAAATGGCTGCTCGAACCACGCCTCACCTGGCTTTACCGCAGGCCGTCCGCCGAGGCCAGCGCGGGTGCCCGCTAGGGGCGTATGTTCAACGGCATTTCCACCGCGATTAACTGGACGCATCCGGATCTGAAGGAAACGGCACCCAACATCTACATATGAAGGTATGTGTCGGCACGATCGTCCACCATCCGGAGGACGCTCGGATCATGCACCGGCAGATCCGCGCCCTGCTCGACGCCGGACATGCGGTGACGTACATCGCGCCGTTCACCCACTGCAATGTCACCCCGCCCCGCCAGATCACCGCGATCGACGTGCCCCGCGCCGTCGGCCTGCGGCGGGGACGTGCGCTGAGCGCCGCGCGGCGCGCCCTCAAGAAGGGCGCCATGGACGCCGACATCCTGCTGATCCACGACATCGAGCTGCTGCTCGCCCTGCCCCGCAAGCGGCCGACCACCGTGTGGGACGTGCACGAGGACCTCGTCGGCTCGCTGGAAACCAAGACGTACCTGCCCGAATCGGCCCGCCGGATGCTCCCGCACCTCGTGAACCGCATCGAGAGCCGGGCCGAGCGGCGCATGCACCTGATCCTCGCCGAGGCCGCCTACCGCGACCGCTTCCTCGGCAACCATCCGGTGATCCCCAACACCACGTACGTGCCCGCGACGCCGCCGCCGCTCCCCGGCGCCAACCGGCTCGTCTACGTCGGCCACCTGTCCGAGGCCAGGGGCGCGCTGGAGATGATCGAACTGGCGCGCCGGCTCGCGCCCGCGGGCGTCCGGCTGGACCTCGTCGGCGCCGCCGACCCGGACGTGCGCCCCATGCTGCGCGACGCCCAGCGCGCGGGCCTGCTCGACTGGTACGGGTACGTGCCGAACGACCACGCGCTGCGCATGGCCGAAGGGGCTCTGGCGGGGCTCTCTCTTCTGCACGACGTGCCCAACTACCGGCAGTCGCTGCCCACCAAGATCATCGAATACATGGCCAGGGGCATCCCGACCATCACCACGCCGCTTCCCATGGCCGCCTCGATCGTGGGCCGCGCCGACTGCGGCGTCATCGTCCCGTACGGCGACGTGGACGCGGTGGCCCAGGCGGTGCTGCGCCTGCGCGACGACCCCGAGCGCCGCGCGGTCATGGGCGCCCGCGGCTACGCCGAGGCCCGTGGCCACTACCACTGGCCTGACCACGCCCGCGACTTCATAGCCCGCCTGGAGGAATGGTCCCTCCCCACCCCCGCCGCCGCCCTCCCCCGAGTGGTCCCCGCCTGACCGGCACCCTCACCCGTCCCCGGGCCCTCACCCGGACGAGCGCCGTGCGGTCGAACACGAACACCCCCCAAGCCCCTCAGCACCGCACAAAGGCGCCGGCATCCCCGTAGACCCATCCCGCTAAGGGCCCGCATGGGCTGTTCACCACACGGCCCTCCCGCGTCGTTCTGCTACCGGTGGCGTCGGGCACCTGGGGTTGGTGTACTTGGTGTCATGGCCAGCCATCTCATCCAGGGGCGCGAGGTCACCCTGCCGGTGAAGGTCGCGGACGCCACGGCCTGCGCGGCGATCTACACCGTCCGCGCCGACGCCGCCCGGGCCGTGCTCGCCTACTCTCCCGACCTTGACGTCACCGAGGTGCTCCCCGGCAAGGCGCTGTGCGTGCTCGGGTTCATCCGCTACGACGACGGCGATCTCGGCGCGTACAACGAGTTCGGCGTGGGCTTCATGGTACGCCCCGCGGACGCGCACCGGCCGTCCGCCGCCCGCAACGCGCTGCACGGCATGCGCGAGCTGCGCAAGCAGGGCACGGGCGCGTTCGTCCACTGGCTCCCCGTGGACCAGCGCTTCACCATGGAGGCGGGCCGCTCGATCTGGGGTTTCCCCAAGGAACTCGCCGAGATCGACCTGCGCATGTCCTCGCCGTACAAGCGATGCATCCTCCGCAAGGACGGACGTCTCATCCTCGACCTGCTGATCCGCCCGGGAATGCCCGTCCCGCCCGGCTCCACCCGCCTGGACGCGTACACGCACCTGGACGGCACGACCCGCCGCGTCCGCTGGACCACCCGCCCCCAGAGCGTGCGCTCCCGCCCGGGCGGCGCGCTGATCAGGCTGGGCAACCACCCCATCGCCAAGGAGCTCAGCGAGCTCGGCCTCCCCAAACACGCCCTCCTGACCACGACGATCACCCACATGACCATGACCTTCGCCCAACCCGAAACCCTCCCCCACTCCTGAGCCACCACTCAGCCGCGCCGTCCACACCCGGAACCCGGGTGCGCTGAAGTACAGTTCAGCGAACTGTACTTCAGTATTGGAGACATCACTCTTGGTCCCCAAGCCGACCCACGTCTTCGACCGTGACTGGGAATGGGAAGCGCTCACCTCATTCGCGACCGGCTCTCATGCCGAGGTCTCCTTCGGCGTCGTCAGCGGGCGACGGCGTCAGGGAAAGACGTTCCTGCTGAGATCCTTGACCGAAGCCCTCGGAGGGTTCTACTTCGAGGCGACCGAGGGTACGAACGTCGAACTGCTCCGCCTGTTCGGTATGGCCCTCGCCCGCCACTCCGGTTCTCCGGTCGGCTACCCTTTCGCGGACTGGCGGGACGCGCTCACCTTCTTCTTCTCGCTACCCAAGGATCGTCCGATGCCCCTGGTCATCGACGAGTTTCCGTATCTGATGAGGGCCAACTCCGCCATCCCGTCCATCCTCAAGCAGGAGATCGACCTACGAGGCCGTACGCATGGGGGCACCAGCAACGCCCGGGTGCTGATCTGCGGCTCGGCGCTGCCCGTCATGGGTAAGGTGCTGTCCGGGCAGGCGCCCTTGCGCGGGCGGGCACGACTGGAACTGGTGATCCAGTCTCTCCCGTACCGCGCGGCGGCCGACTTCTGGGGAATCTCCGACCCCCGGCTGGCCGCGATGCTCCACGCGATCGTCGGAGGCACCCCGGCGTACCGGGACGAGTTCGTGGCAGGCGACATCCCGTCGTCGGCCGGCGACTTCGATGGGTGGGTGGCGCGTACGGTGCTCAACCGGCGGACGTCCCTCTTCCGCGAAGGCCGCTATCTCCTCACCGAGGAGTCCGACATCCGCGATCCCGCGCTGTACCACTCGGTTCTGTCCGCGGTTGCGGAAGGTAACAACACCTGGGGCGGCATAGCCAGTCATATCGGCCACAGGTCCTCGGACATCGCCCACCCGCTCAACGTTTTGGAGGACTGCGGCCTGCTCGTGAAGGAGAAGGACGCCTTCCAGTCAGGACGGACGCGCTACCGCATCGCCGAGCCGTTGATCACTTTCTACCAGGCGATCATGCGTCCCGAATGGACGGATCTGAGCCTCGGCTTCGCCGCGGAAGTCTGGGAACGGTCGCGCCAGCGCTTCCTCTCCAAGGTGATGGGCCCGCACTTCGAGACCCTCTGCAGAGAGTACGCGCTGCGCTACGGCCGGGCGCACTTCGGCGAGGGAGGCATCGGCGAGGTCGTGGCCGGGACGGTCGCGGATCCCGCCAACAAGTCCCGGATCGACGTGGACATCGCCGTTCTCGGCGTCGCGCACGCGGGTGAGGCGCGTGCGGTCAAGTCCCTCGGGGAGGCCAAATGGGACAAGGTCATGGATCTTCGCCACCTTGAACGCCTCCGCCGGGCTCGCGATCTGCTGGCCGCCAAGGGCTACGACACCACGAACACCACGCTGGCCTGTTACAGCGGCGCCGGGTTCCATGACGCCCTGCGCGCCGAAGCCAAGCGCGACCCGGCGATCCTCCTCGTCGACATCCCAATGCTGTACGGCAACGCCTGACCAGGAAGCGCCGGGTCTGCTCACCAGAGGGGCGGGTGTTCTTTCGGCGTGCCGGCGGGCGGCTTCGCGGGTGGGGGGCTGCGGTCAGCCGGCGGCGGTTATTTCGATTTCCACCAGCCAGTCGGTGTCGAGGGTCTGGGCGACGATCGCCGTGGTCGGGATCACGCGTCCGCGGAGCGCCGCCACGCGGGCCGCCGCGTTCGCCTCGGCGTACGACGCGTCGCGGAGGTAACTGGTGAGGCGCACGATGTTGTCCACGGTCATGCCCGCCGACGCCAGGATCGTCCGGAGGTTGGACCAGATGAGACCGAGCTGCTCCTCCAGTGTGGCGCCGACCGCACCCGTCGCGTCGAGGCCCATCGTCCCGGCCACGAACAACAGCCGCTGGGCGTTGCGTACCTCGACCGCATGCACATAGTCACTACTGCTCGCATAAACCCCGACATCGGGGTCGTGCGTCACGATCTCCATCTGAGGCTTCGATGTCACGAGATCCGATCTTTTCAGGGACCGAAGGCCGAAACATCGGTTATGTCGAAATCGTTGGCGCGGACGCCCGTCACCGTGTCAGGGGGACGGCGAGGGCGAGGATTTCGGCGCACCGGCGGCTCATCCACGTGCAGGCGGCGTGGAACCGCGTGACGGCCGCGGACGTGTAGAGGGCCACCGGATCTGCGGCCAGCGGGGCGGTGACCCGGTCCAGGAGGGCGGGCATGCCGGACGCCCGCCAGTCCTCGTCGGCCCACCTCCCGTCGCGCCGCACGGCCTCGGCGGCGAGCACCGAGTCGATGGGGACGATGGCCTCGTCGGGCCAGGAGGGAGGAAGGCGCAGCTTCGCTCGGACCCGCTGCCGCGCCCAGGCGGCGGCCACGACCGAATCGGAGCGTGCGCGTCCCAGGCCGTCGACGACCAGCGTCGTCCGCTCGGGACCGGTGTGTTCGAGGGCGACGGAGAACCACGTGGCGACCTGCGCGAGGCGCTCGCGGGCGCCATCCGGCGCGACGTTCCCGTAGAGGTCCCGGTAGTCGACGATCAGGAGCGCCGAATGGGCGCCTGCCAGCGCGGCACGCAGCGTCATGGCGGCCGCCATCCCGAGAGGGCCGGTACGGCGAGGACGCGGAGTTCGTACTCCCCTCGGGCCGGCGCGCCGGTGGTGATGGCCGTGAGGTCGTCCAGAAGGCGCTGCGGCAGGAGTCCTCCGGTGACCGTCACGGGCATCCTCGCGAGCAGCGACGCGACCCTCGGCCATCGCTCCGGCACCCCGCCCGCGCCGACGACGGCCCCCGCCTCGTCCGAAGGGGTGCTCGACATGAGCCCGGGACCCGGAACAGACCCGGTCCTCGGCACAGGTCCAGGACTCGGAACGGACGCCGTGCTCGGCACGAATGCAGGATCCGGAACGGACGTGGTGTTCGGCACGAGGTCGGGCGCCGGGGCCTGCGGGGGGTTTGTCACTAGCTGGGGACGTAGACGACTCGGCTGACGTTGTTCGAGCCGTATCCCACGCGCAGGGTCCATACGACGCTTCCCCGCTCGCAGCGGGCAAGGCCCGGGTAGCCGTTACCCCTGAGCGCAATGGACACCGCCACCTTGTTCTCCTTCCGCAGGTTCTTGAAGGGGATGCTTCCCGGGGTGATCACGGTCGCGCCGTGTCCCTCGGGGTGCCCGACGATGATGGTCCGCAGTGACCTGACCTGCCGGTCCCACCAACTGTCCCGTCGCGGGAAGGGCATCGGCACGAGCCCTCGGATCGCCTCATCGGTCTCGGCCAGCCTGGCGAACTCCGCGGCGCTGCCGGGCTCCGCCTCCAGGAGGTTTCCGAAGCGGCTCGCGATGGCCTCGCGGTAGGACGTGACCTCGTCGGCCGCGGGACGCAGGCCACCGTCGGGCGCGATGGCCTCGAGGCCGATCCACGTCGCGGGGTCGTGCTCGGCCAGCCAGATCATCGACGCGGCCAGCTCCGCGAGCCTCCTCCACGGTTCGCCGCGCTCCGGGTTCGCGCCGAGGAGGGTCGTGACGACCTCCGGGTCGAAGGAGACCCGCGCCAACGTACGGGTACGGCCTCGACGCGGGTCGAGTGCGTCCGAGTCGAGAACATCCGGGTCGTCGACGTCCGGGGTGAGGGTGTCCGGCGGCTCGGGGGCCGCGCCGCCGTCCGGCCCGCACGCCGATGCGAGGTCGCCCGCGTGAGCCTCCTCGGTGTGACCGTTGTCGCGGAGGGCCTGGGCGACCAGGGCGGCCGAGCGACGTCTCCACGCCTCCGCCGCGTCCTCCGCCAGGCGCAGGAACAGCAGGTCCGCCCGTCGCCGTACGGCCGCCGGCCACTCCTGGTAGGAGCCGGTCAGGGCCGGGCCGGTCAGGTCGTTCAGCTCGTAGGCGGCGGCGTAATCCTCCGTCTCCGGGGAGTCGGACAGCTCCCGGCAGAGTTCTCGCAACGCGCCGGCGACGGCCTCCTCCCGGCTCAGGGGCGCGGACGCCGGATCACCGCCCCCGGACGGCTCCTGGCCGCCCGCCACGGGGGTCGCCTTGGGGGCGGTACCGTCCGCGGCCACCGCGTCGTCCCCAGGCGCGGCAGCGTCCACAGGGTCCACGGCATCCTTTACGGGCAGCGGGTCGTGCTCGGGCGCGGTGAGGACGGGTGCCGCCTCCTCTCTGACGGGGGTCGCGACCCCCTTCGTGGCAGCGGTGGGCACGTCAGCCGCCTTGCCGACGTTTCCCGCGTTGCCCACGGCGGCCTTGGGAGCCGTGTCGGCGGTGTCCTTCTCATCGCGTTCCGGCGTCGGGACCTCGGCGAGCTCATCCGGTGCGGTCACGGCCGACCTCACGGCCAGGGGCGAGGTCACCGGCGAGGTCGACGTCACGGTCGAGGTCAGGGGCAGGGTCGGGTCATCTGGCGCGGTCGGCGTCGGAGCCGGGGGCACGGGCGTAGCAGTGGGCGACGGAGGTGCGGGGGTGGGGTGGGCGGTTTTCAGGACGGTTTCCAGGGCCTGTCTCGCCGTGCAGGCGAGCCGGTATTCCTCCTCCCTCCCCTCCGGGGCCTCGACGTCCAGGGCCGCGCTCACGCCGTCGTCGAGCGTGTGCCGCAGCTCGCGCAGCTTCGCCCGGACGGGATGGGCACGCTCCTCGGGGAGGCGGGTGAGGATTTCGATGAGGGCCGGGCCGAGTCGTTCGGGGCCGGCGGCGCTCGGCGTGGTCATGGCGGATCAGTGCCTTCCATTGAACGGGTTGCGCTCGGGCCTCAGTTCGGGCTCGCCCGGTTCCATGGAGACGCGCAGGACCGATCCGGGGGTCCGCTCGACGTCGCGCACGGATTTGGCCTCCCAGTAGCGGGGTTCGCCGCGGTGCAGGCGCAGCCGTCCGCGCACGTCCAGGCTCGCCACGTACCGCGCCGCGGGCCCGCGCCGACCGGTGACGTGCAGCATGTCCAGTTCCTCCTCCTTGCCGTCGGGGCGGCGCAGGAAGAAGCGGTAGTCGCCCTCGGAGGACGGGGGCGGCAGCGGCGCGGAGATCACGCCGGGGACGGCGGGGCTCTCCAGGTGGGCCTCGTCGTGGAAGAACCGGGTGAAGTAGCCGGTCACTTCGTCGCCGGGCGCGGGCCGCCATTGGGGGAACAGCTCGACGGCGCCGGTGGACCCGTCGGCGTCCGCGGCGACGACGCAGACCGTCGCGGGCAGCTCGCGCAGCCGCCGTTCCTCGGTGCTCCAGCAGGACGCGCCGAGCGCCGAGCGCAGGTCGATGACCTGGTTGGCGACCACTCCGACGTGGTAGTGGGCGGGCCCGTGGCTGAGGTGCAGGTACGGGGTGAGGGACTGGTCGACTTCGAGCTGCGCCCGCACGAGCGCGGGCCGGGTGCCGTCCGAGCTGGGTTCGAAGATGGTCCTGTCCGGGCGGTAGCCGCCGCGGTCCTGGTAGTTGTAGGTGCGGAACACCCCCCACTGGATGGTCCGGCCCCAGCCGGTGGGGCGGTGGATCTCGAAGTTGGGGATCATGGGCTGCCATTCGGCGGCCCTGGCGGCCAGCGTGTGCTTGTCGTCCACCTCGATCATCTTCGTGCCGGGTGACAGCAGCGTCTTGCTCTGCTTGGCGGCGAGCTTGAGCTGGAACCCGCACGGCAGGCTGTGGAACAGGTTCTCAACGTCGATGTTGACCCATGTGCGTCCCCGGTCCAGCTCGGACTCGCCGCCGCCGGTCCCGCGCTCGCGGATGGCCTGCGCCCAGCAGGCTCCGAGGGAGGCCGCCTGCTTGGCCAGCTCGGACTCGACGGCCAGCTCGGAGGGGTTCCACGGCAGCCGTTCCTCGCCCTGCGCGAGCACCTTGGTGACGACCTGGGACAGCAGCGGCATCTTGCTGGTCTTGCCGGACAGCATGACGCGGTCGAGCGAGGTCTCCTCCGAGTCGGCCAGCGTGGTGCGCACGAGCCACGCGGCCAGCTCCGCCGCCTCCTGCAGCGCCGGGCGGAGCAGCGTCTCGAAGTCCTCGCGGAGCAGCCGCAGGTCCGCCTTCGGCAGGAGGTCGATCAGCGCGGGCAGTCCGGGGACCTTCTGCGCGTCGACGGCGCGCAGGAAATCTTGCAGGGCGGTGTGGCCCAGGTCGATCCCGTCGCCGTCGGTGCCGCTCAGGTCGATCTTGGCCTTCTCGGCGAGGTTCCACAGGAGCTGGAAGGCGTCCTGGGCCTTCTGCTGTCCCTCGGAACGGCGGTGCCAGTGCGTGGGCAGGCCCGCGCTCAGGGCGTTCCCGAGGTCCTCCGGGACGGGCTCCTCCGCGTCCGAGCCGACGACCAGCGGCGCCAGCGGCACGCGCTGCCCCGCGTCCATGTCCTTGCCGCGGAATCTGCCGAAGACGCGCTCGGCGAGTTCCCGCCGCTGCTCCTCGGCGCCGGTACCCGACAGCAGGGAGTCGAGCAGCGCCGCCTTGATCCAGTAGAAGACGCGCAGGGTCAGGTAGTTCCCGCCGAGCTGGGCGTGGCCGGTGGAGTTGAGCACCTCCGGGCGCAGGATGTAGTGCCGTCCCCGGACGAGGCTGTTGGGGTGGTCGGGGGTGATGTCCTGGAGGGTGAGGCCGATCAGCGCGATGTCGGTCGTGCCCGCCCCGATGTCGATGAGCAGCATGTTCTGCCGCCAGGTGGGCGGGTCGGCGGACACCTGGCGGGCGCGGGCGCGGATCGCCTCGGCGCCGAACTCCAGCCTGCCGCTCCCGAAGTCGCGCATGAGGAAGTACAGGCCGGCGGCCACTCCTTCGTCGAAGTCGATGACGACCTTCTTCAGGTCGAGGGACACTCCGAGCAGGTCGTGCAGGTGACGGCGGGCGGAGGGCGGGGTGGTGGTCGGGTAGGTGGCCACCAGGTTGATCAGCCGTTCGACCGGCTTCTCGTCCCCGTCGCGGGCGAAGTTCTCGGTGTCCTCGACGAGGATGCGGTACACCCGGGCGATCAGGTCGTCGGTGGTGGCCTCGCGGCCGTCCTCGACGGTCATGCCGGGCAGGAGCTCGCTCTCGAACAGGTAGCTCTTCAGGTCGCGCCGCACGCCCTGGCCGTCCACGCTGAGCTCGATCTCGACCGGGTTCTCGCGGGTGACGCGGATCGAGCTCGGCCGCTCCCGCAGGTCCTCGTCCAGGTCGAAGACCACCTGGCGGATCTGCAGCTCCTCCAGGTTCGGCACGCCGAACGCGTGGTCGAGGCAGGCCAGCAGCCGGGGCGCGAACCACTCGGCGAGGTGGGTCCCGCACGCGGCGAGCGACTTCTCCAGCACCAGGCAGATCTCGTCCAGCAGCGGGTCGGTCCCCCCGCCGCCGGACACGGGGTGCCCCGTCAGCCGGTCGGCGAGGGCCCCGGCGTCCGCGACACCGGGGGCGGGCAGCCGAGGCCGGACGGTTTCCACCAGTTCCTCCAGCAGGGCCCGCCACTGGACGTCCAGCGGGGACGGCGGCGTGGCGCGCAGCAGCCCGGCCAGTTCCTTGCGCAGCCGGGCGGCCTGCCCGGTGTCGATGGCCCGCTGGTGGACGTGCCGCGAGTCGTAGAGCGCCACGGCCGAGGACGATGTGCCGAAGTCGACCACGGCGAAGCCGGTGTAGTCCTTCTCGTCCTCGCCGCGCACGCGCAGCACGGACGGTTTGTGGGGGGACGTGCCCTCCGCCGGGACCGGAGGCCGGACGCCCACCGGCATGAAGACCAGCCGCACCCGCACGTCGTTGGACGCGAACACGCCGGTGACGTCCGTGTACACGTACCGCCAGGTCACGACCACCTCGGGGGACGAGCCGGGGCCGAACCCGGGCAGCCCGGCGGACACGAGGACCCGGGTGGCCAGCTCCCTCCGCCCGGACACCCAGCTCCGCCCGGTCTCCCAGACGTCGGCCCGTGCGGCGGCCTCGTTCCACGTCACGCGGATCGCCGCCGCGAGGTCCTGCTGGTCGGGCGTCGACCCGCTCGCCTTCACGACGGCGGCCTCCTGCAGCTCCGCCTTCGGGACGGCGGGGCCGGTGAAGAGCACGACGTCGGGCAGCACGTAGACGCCGCCGGTCTCGTACAGGCGGAACGCCCCGGTGGCGGCCACCTGGACGTGCTCGCCCGGCGTCTCGAAGGACAGTTCCAGCAACATCACCGGCTCCTCAGTTCCGCGATCACTTCGATGAGCGGGCTCGCGCCGCCTCCGGGCCCGCCGCCGTCCTGCGGGGACCCGCCGGTCCCGGACGTCCCGTCATCGTCGTCCGGCCTCCTGCGGTCGGGCGGGAACATCAGGCGGGGCGCGGCGGGGCCCGGGATCCGCTGCCACAGGGTTTGGAGCACCTTCAGCATCTCGCCGTGCAGGCGCTCGACGTCGGCGTTGGCCTGGGCCGTCAGCCCGGCCGTGAGCCCGTTGCACAGCTCCCGCTGGAGCCGGAACACGTAGACCTGGTGGCGGGCCATCTGCTGCTCCACGTCGCCGGGCCCCTCGTGGACGTCCGCGTGCCAGGGCAGGGCCCGTTCCAGGTACAGCGGGTACCCGGCGGCGACGTCCTCGACCGGCGTCTCGCCTTCGAGGATCCTCTTGACGCCCTTGGCCATCCACGACAGGTCGGCCAGCCGGGTGAGCACCTGCCCGACGCCCGCGCCGTAGAGCCGACCGAGCTTGGGCAGCCCGGCGTCCAGCAGCCGGGCGACCTCCGGGTCGCCCAAGCGCTCCTTGAGGTCGCCGAGCGGCTCGACGCTGGACTCGATCCAGCGCAGCGCCGCCTCCTCGACGCCGCGACGTCCGCGCGTGGCCGCCGCCCTGAGGACGTCCGCGTAGGAGTCGAAGAACGTGACCGTGGTCTCGTTGCCGAGCGAGCTGTCGCCCTCCAGATCGTCCTCGTCGAGGAACCAGTCCACGGCCGGCGGCTCGGCGCGTTCGGTCTTCGGGATGAACCCGTCCTGGGAGCGCTGGAGGATGGCCTGCCACTCCGGCCACCGCATGACCTCGGTGACGGCCGAGGTGCGGATGCGCTCCACGAGCGGCGCCCCGTCGGCGGCGCGCAGCCCGGCCGGGTCGTGGAGCGCCTTGAGCGACTCGGCGACCCGCTGGTGGCGCAGCCGGAAGTCGTTGAACAGTTCCTCGACGAGCCGGCGGGCCGAGGAGTTCTCGTCGTCGGTCAGCTCCTCGGCCAGCAGCAGCCGTTCGAGCTGGACGAGCGCGTCGCGCATGCGCCTGTCCTGGCTGCGCATGGTGAGCAACTTGTTCTGGAGGCCGTGCGTGCGCGCGTGGTCCTCGATCAGCGCCCGCAGCGCGCTCATGCCGCCGTCCTCGGCGAAGCCGGCCAGCGAGACGGCCCACAGGTCGGACGGGTCGGCGGCGGTCAGCCGCGCGGCGATCTCGCGCCACCGGTCGGCGACGGCGGGCGCGGCGGCCACGGCGGCCTGGACCTTCTCGCCCTCCTCGCCGGGGAAGTAGCCGGTCAGCTCGGTCCTGCTCATCGCGACGGGCGAGGAGACCAGCCGGATCCGCTCGGCCTGGTCCTGGACGAGGTTGAGCGCGGTGTTGGACAGGCCGGTCAGGTTCTGCGACGCCGCGCGTAGGTCGGCGAAGGTGAGCTGGTCGTACACTCCCGTCGTGGGCGGGGGGACGAGGTCGAAGCGGTTGCCCGCGACCAGGACGTAGTCGCGCAGCTCCTTCTCGTCGCGCCCGTACCGCTGCAGCATCCCGTAGAACCGGTCGGGCACGCTGGTCGAGGGGTTGTCCGCGTCGATCACCGTGATGATGGTGTGGATGTCGCGGAGCTCGCTGCGGCTCAGGTACTCGTCCCGCAGCGCCGAGCGCCGCGAGTCCAGCCCGGGGAAGTCCAGCAGCACGACCTCGTTGCGGTCGCTCAGCCCGCCGAGCGGCCACACCCCCGGGTCCACCCGCACCCGGTAGGACACGCGCTTCATCAGGGGGAAGGTCGCGCGCAGGGCCTCACCGTCGCGGGTGACCCCGTCCAGGGTGACCGAGTGGACCGACCGGGCCGGGAACTGCCCGGGGACCGGCATGTCGTCGCCGAGGTCGACGGTATCGCGGATGAGCTTGCCGACGACGACCACCCGCTGGCCGAGCAGGTCGGGCGCGCTCAGGTGCGCGTCGCGGACGGCCAGCAGCTCGACAGCGATCTTCCGGTGTTCGATGTTGCCGTGCGCGCCGGCCCAGATCTGGGCCCGGCACCAGTGCTCCAGCCGGTCCCAGCCCTGGGCGATCGGGTCGTACTCGGCCAGCGGCGCCACGTCGGCGTCCGGAAAGATCTTCTTGACGGACAGGACGAGCTCGCCGAGCATGTCGCGCACGCAGTCGGTGAGCTCCTGGCGGCTCATGTACGTGACGGTCGCGAGCTCGTCCCACTCCGTGCGCGCGCCCGGCTCGCCGGGCTTCAGGTAGAGCGCGGTGACGTTGCCCGTGGTCGCGCGCTGCTCGGTGGGGAGCAGGTCGGGGCGGCCGAGGAGCGTGCCGACCATCATGGACTTCCCGACCGAGAACGCGCCCACCACGCCGATGGTGATCGGCTCGTCCGCCTGCGTGATCAGGTCCAGCGCGTGCTGCTCGACACGGTCGCGCACAGCGCGCAGCGTCTCGTCGTCAGGGAACACGTGGGCGTTCAGCGCGGCGCGCAGCTTCTCCGCGTCCGCGCGCATCGCCGCTATCTCATCCATCGCCATAAGGCCGGCCCTCCCGCCTCCCGGAGTACGGCGTGAGCGTACGGACAGGACAGGGCACCGCATCCCGTCCTTAAACGGGTTTCCGGAGAAACGTCCTGTGTTGACTGGGAGGACTTTCGACGCCGGATCCACCCGCGGACGTAGAGAGGACGGAGCGGTGAGGGAGCAGCACAGCGCCGACGGCGCCGTCGCGAAGGCGATCGACGGGCTCGCGGCGGAACCCGAGCTGAGGGGCCGCGCCGCCGAGTTGCTCGAGCTGAGCGCGATCCTGCGGGACGGCCCGGCGCATGGCTCGGCGGACGCCGATCCCTGGACCGGCACGGACCTGCTCGCGACGTTCGCACGGGACGACGTGCTCGCCCCCGCGCCCACGCGACGCCCCCGCCTGCGCCGGAACCTGTCGCTGCTCGCCTCCAGCCTGGTCTTCCTGCCGCTGCTGTGCACGTGGCTCGGCATCAGCGGCGCGGCCTCCGCCTACGGCTCCATGCTCGGCGACCCCGAGGGCCGGCGCGCCGCCGCCGGCCACAGCTTCCTGGAGCTCTGGCAGAGCGGCTTCGGCGGACGGCTCACCGGCCTGCTCGACCTCACCCACGTGGCGGCCTACGCGCTGGTGTCCATCGGCCTGCTCATCGCCGTCACGGCCGCCGCCTCCGGGCTGCGGCAGGCGGACGAGCAGGCCGCCGCCCGGCGTCGCGAGGCGCTGCTCTCGCGGCTGGTGCCGGTGCTGAGCCGAGCCCAGCGTGCGCTCAACCGGCGGCGCCTGGGCTCTCCGGCCCGGTTCGCCGCCGAACTGTCGCTCGCCGCCCACCGCCTCGGCGAGCTCCTGGAGGACGTCGACCACGCAGCGCAGCACCTCCGACCTGGCGCTCCGCAACGCGCAGGCGTCCAAGGAGCTGCGGGCCTCGGCCACGTCCCTGACCACCGCGACCGAGCGGCTCCAGACCACGAGCGCCGCGGCCGGCGCCGCCGCGACCGCGCTGCGCGGCGTCGTGGGCCGGCTCGGGGACGAGATCACGGGACAGGTCGCGGACGCGGCGGCCCGGCTGGAGACGTCCGCCGAGGCCGCCAGGACCGAGCTCGGGGCACTCCAGGCGGCCGGCCGCGCCACGCTGCGCGAGGTCGGGGACCAGGTGGAGGAGACCCTCGGCGGGCTGGCCGAGCGCGTCTCCCAGGCCACCGACGGGCTCGTGGCGGCGGGCGGCGGCTTCGCGGCCGAGATCGGCGCGTCCGGCGGGCGGGCGGCCCGCGACATCGGCCACACCTACCAGGAGGCCGTCGCGGCGGCGGCCGTGGACCTAGAGGAGAAGATGATCTTGATTGGCGAGCGGCTGAACACGGCGGCGCGGGAGGTCCGCGAGACCTCGCGCGAGCAGGCGGAGTCCGCCCAGGCGGCGGCCGCGATGACGGACGAGCGGATCCGCGCGCTGGTCGAGACGGCCGCGCGCGACCGGGCCGAGGCGGTGGCCCGGTTCGAGGCGCTGGAGCGTCATCTGACGGGCCTGGCGGCGATGATGACCGCCGCCGACCGGCTGAACGAGACCCTGACCAGGACCGCCGTCCCTCTCCCCACCATGCCGGACGCCGCGCCCGTCACCGAAGCGGTCATCGCGCCGGTCACCGCGCCGAACGGGCGGCCCGGTGACCGGCGCGAAGCGGACCGGCATACCGGCACGGCCACGGACCACCCGCGCGAAGACCTCCCCGGACCCGACGGGCCGATCGCAGAAAGCACCTGACATGGACATCTTCAGCACCATCGTGACGATCCTCCTGCTGGCCTCGCTGGTGGCCTGCGGGGTGCTGTGGCGCCGGGAGCGGGAGTTGCTGGCCCGGCTCGCCCTCCTCCCCGCCACCGTCGCCCCGCGGATCCAGTACGTGGACCGCCCGATCGAGGTGGTCAAACACGTGGACCGCCCCGTCGAGGTCGTCACGTACGTCGACCGCCCCGTCGAGGTCGTCACGTACGTCGACCGTCCGGTCGAGGTGGTGAAACACGTCGATCGTCCGGTCGAGGTCGTCACGTACGTCGAGCACGAGGAGCCGGAGACCCCGCCCGGCGCCGAGCACCTGGCCGACCCCGAGGCGCTGCCGGACGTGCCCGACACCGTGCCCGACAGCGTCGTGGACGGCGCCCGGTTCGGCCGGCTCACCGTCCGCGCGGCCTCGGTCCGCGGCGAGCCCGCGCGTCAGAACGCCCAGCTCCGCAAGCAGACCGTCTCGCTCGCCGTCCTGGAATTGTTCGACCCGCCGGTCCTGCTGTCCGCGGTCGCCGCGGGCCGGCCGAGCAGCAGACGCTCCCAGATCGGCGCCGCGCAGGTCTGCCGAAGCGTCCAGCACCGGCTGTCGGAGGCCGCCCCGGACCTGGACGCGGCCTGGCGCGCGGCGGTCGCCGGCGACCCGGCGGCGTCCGGCCTGCTCGATCGGCTGCTCGGCGACGTGGTGCTCCGGCTGGTCGACCCGCTCACCGAGGCCGCCCGGTGGCGGGCCCTCGGCCCGGAGGACGTCGCGACGGACCTCACCTGCCTGCTCACCCGCCTCGGCGACGGCCCGCAGCGCGAGCACCTGGTCTTCGGCGTGGGCGCCGGGTCGGTGACCGTGCTCAGGACGGACGGCCCGGCCCAGGCGTACGACCCCGAGGAGGGCGGGCCCGAGCGGAGCAAGGAACTGCTGCCCACGTCCCCCGGCGCCGTGCGGTGGGAGCGGTTCTCGACCACGGCCGGGGAGGTCACCGTGGCGTGCACGGCCTCCACGACCCGCCTGCTGTCGGGGCCGCGGTTCGCCGACCGGATCGCCGCGGAGTGGCTGGACGGGCCGCCCGCGCTGATCCGCTTCCTCGGGCACCTCGCCCTCCCCGAGCCGCAGAGCCGGGGAGACCGGACGGCGATCGTGCTGTGGGAGAAGAAAGCGGGCCGGGAGGACGGGTGATGTCGCGGAACCGGGAGCCGGGCATGTCCACGACCGCCGTGGCGGGCTGGCTGTTCGCGGACCTGCTGGCCGCGCTCGTGCTGGTGCCGAAATCTCCGCCCCGGCACCGGGGACGGCCGCGAGACCCCCCGCGTCCCCGGCCCCGGCGCCGTCGCCCACCGCGCCGTCCCCATCCCCGTCCCCAGTGGCGATCAGCCTGTCGGTGAAGCCGAAGGTCGCCGTCGTACGGGTCCAGGGCGGGGCCGCGGGGCTGAGGCGAGCTGCGCGGCCGTGACCGCGGGTTCCTCGGCGGGCGGGCCGGGCTGGTGCTGACCTTCGGCGCGGGCGACGCCTCCATGGGCTCCGGGCTGGCCCGCACGATGAACCGGCACCTGCGCGCGGCCTACCCGAAGGTCTTCTCGCGCGCGGTGATGCGGGACTTCCACGACGGCGCCCTCTCCCCCGGCACCGCCCGCCTGGAGATATATCTGTTCACCGGCGAGTAACCGGCGGGCGGTCCGCGGACGGTGGGCCGATCCGCGGGCCGCGGAGCCGGAGATCAGGACACCGGAAGGCTCGCCGCGCGCAGGGCCGGGGGGACGAAGAGCCAGGCGGTCTCGGAGAACTGCTTCTCCGGGATCACGACGGCCGCCTGGCGGAAATCCGAAGGCATCAGGTCCTCGTACCCGTGGACGACCACCTCCCGGTACAGGGAGTCGGTGACGGCGAAGGCGATGTCGGCGGACCTGTCCCCCGCGAGGGCGTCCCGGAGCGGCCTCGAGTCCAGGACGCGGTTCACCGCGATCGACGCCGCGCCGACGTAGCCGTTCGCCGCCTCGCGGATGATCCCCCGGCACAGCGCGACGCGCAGCCGGAGGCGGTGGTGGTCGTCAAGGCCCGCGTTGGCGTCCTTGAGCTCGATGCGCAGCCCCCGGATCAGCTCGGGGATGACCACGGTCTCGTCGATGCCCGGGGGGAGGATCGCGAACTGGCCGTCCCCCGACCGCTGGCAGCCGACCTCGGCCTCGGCCACGCCCGCCCGGCGCCGGGCGCCCTCCAGCACCCGGACCAGCCGCGCCTGAGCGGCCTCCTGCTCGTTGTCGTCGAACCTGCTGTACTTCTCGATGTCCGCGCTCACGCACAGGCGCACGGCCGCGCGAGCGCGCGGGGAAGGCGCCGGCGGCGGGCCGTCGTGGCCGGTCACGGGCAGCGGCTCGCTGAACGTCTCGGGCGTGGACAGGCCGGTGGGCAGGACGTTCGTCCGCTGACGACGGGTGCGGGTGATCTCGGTGGTCAGGGACGCGCTGCCCGCCAGGTCGGGGATCCCCACGGGCAGTTCCACCAGCGCGTGCAGGCCGTACCTGCGGCGCAGCGCGCCTCCCTGCCGGGCGGTCACGGTGTAGCCGAACCCGTCGGTCCTGCGGATGCCGAAGACCTCCGGCTCCTCCTCGCCGGGGCCGGAACGGCGCAGCCGGCTCCACATCCACCGGCCCCTGCGCGCGTCGGTGGCCGGTGGCGCGGGCCAGGGGCCGGTCACCTCGTCCCAGGCGCCGTCGTCGGCGCGCACGCTGAGCGGCGTGGCCTCGTCGATCAGGCGCACCTCGAAGCGCACGCGCGTGTAGCGGCGCTCGGCGGGCAGCCCCTCCAGGTCGAAGGCGAACAGCACGCCGTAGTAGTCGATGCCCAGGCTGCGGCGACGGCCGCGCAGCGCGGGCGAGAGCCACTCGTCCGGGACGACGTAGGCCAGTGGGCGGGCCATGACCGCGCCCGACTGGCGCGACCACTGGTCGCCCGTGCCGAGGAACCGTTCGGTGAGGAACAGGTCCGGGCGGGACAGAACGTCCCGCGCGTCCAGTTCCGGCTCGTCCTCCAGGAGGTCGGCGCTCGGCAGGTCGTTCATCGGACCGGCTCCATTCTGTTCGTCCACGACTTCTCTCGACATCGGCTCAAAGCCCGAGGGCACGGCTCAAAGCCCGTAATAGGTGCAGGCGGCCCACACGTGCGGCTCCCGGGAGGTCGACAGCTCCGCCGCCGCCTCGGCCTGCGCCCGTCTCAGCGCGCTCACCGGCCGCAGGCCGTCCTCCAGCCAGCAGCCGTGGAACTCCGCCATGACGTCCAGGGTGGTGACCTCGCCGACCCGGTACAGGGTCATCAGCAGACCGCTCGGCCCGGCCGCTAGGAAGGCGCGGCTGAGCCCGATGACGCCGTCCGGCGTGACGTCGCCTGCCCCGGTCTCGCACGCCGCGAGGATCACCAGGTCGGCGGCGAGGTCCAGGGCGGGGATGTCGCGGGCGCGCAGAAGCCCGTCGTCGGCGTCCGACCCGGCGAGCGCGACGTAGGACATCATCGGGTCGTTCTCGACCACCTTGGCGTGAGTACCGAAGAACAGCACCGTGCCCTCGGCGCCCGCCTCCCGCAGCGTCACGAACCCGGCGTCCGGCCCTCGGTGGACGCGGCGGCGGCCCTCGGCGTAGTACCCGGCGATGTCGCCGAACCGCCGTTCGAGCACCTCCAGCGGCTCCGAGCCGTCGGTGAGCGGCGCCGGGTCGATCAGGGCGACCAGCGACGGCGGCGCCCCGGCCGTGCGCGCCCGGCGGGCGGCCAGGTCCGGCAGGATCGCCAGCGCGGGAAGCACCCGGATCGCGTGCCAGTGGACCAGATGGGTGCCCTCCGCGTCGAGCAGCGCGCAGAACGGCACCTGGAACAGCTCAGCGTGCGGCACGACCGTGACGGGGGTGTCGGGGTCGGCGGGCAGCAGGTCGGCGGGGATGACCTGCCACAGCTCGGCGTGCAGCAGGCGCAGCGCGTCGGCCATGTCCCGGCGGAGCGGATCGGTGAGCCGGCCGAGCTCCGCAAGCCGCCTGAACGTGCCGACCGCCTCGGCCAGCCGGCGGCGGTCCAGCGGGCGGCGGATCACCCTCATCGGCCCGCCCGGGGGGACCACCCAGATCACCAGCAGGTCTCCGGCGAGGAAGTACTCCACGACGGTCGCGTCGTGCGCGGCCAGGATCTCCGCGAGCCGCGTGCGGTCGACGACGCCCGCCGCTTCCAAACCGGGAGGCGCCGGGCGGTCCGACCGGGCCTCCAGGAGGTCGGCGAACGCGCGGGCGCGGGACATCTCCGAGGCGACCAGGGCGTCCTCGGGGGCGTCCAGGTCCAGCAGCAGGGTGACGATGCGCTCGTAGAACGGCATCGCGCGCCGGGTCGACTGGATCCTGTCCCAGTCGTCGTCCAGCAGCGCCCGGGCCATCTCCACGTACCGGCTCGCCAGGCGCACGCCCTCCTGGGTGCCGTCGCGCAGCCGCGCGGCCCCGCCCGCCGCGTCCGACCGGGCCAGCCGGTCGCGCAGCAGGTCGAGCTCGCCGGCCCCGTCCCGGGCGAGGATCGCGAAGAGCTCCCTCGGCGCGGGAACCTCGTCCTCGCCGAGCACCTCGGTGTAGACGCGGCCGGTGTGGTCGGAGGACGCCCAGGGCGCGGGCACGGCGGCACGCAGCCCATCCGCGGCGGCGGCCAGCGCCCCGTCCAGTTCGGCCACGGCGGCACGCAGCCCGTCCACGGCGGCCGGTGCTCGGTCCGGCTCGGACACGGCGGCACGCAGTCCGTCCGCGCCGGGCAGTTCGTCCGAGGCAGGCTTCCCGTCGGCCGGTGCTCGGTCCGGCTCGAACACGGCGGCACGCAGCCCGTCCACGCCGGGCAGTTCGTCCGAGGCAGGCTTCCCGTCGGCCGGTGCTCGGTCCGGCTCGAACACGGCGGCGCGTTGCCGCTCCACGGCGGCCAGCGCCCTGTCCAGCTCGGACGCCGCCAGGGTAAGCGTCGCGGGGTTCTCGGGCGCGGGCCGCAGGCGGCCGACGACCTCCTCCAGCGGGGCGAGCGCAGCCACGGCGTCCGACGCCGCCGCGTGGACCTCGGTGGCCGTGACCAGGTCGGGCCCGCCGAGCAGCCGCTCGCGGGCGTCGGCGGCCGCCTGCCTGAAGTACCGGAGCCGGTCGGCCAGATCCGCGACCGAGGCCCGCGTCGAGCGGACGACGCTCCGCCACGGGCTCAGGGTGGTCACGCTGGTGCGGCGCAGGTCCGCGAGCACGGCCAGCAGGTCCTCCATCCGCGCGTGGTCCGAGCGGGCGAACGCGCAGCGGATCCGCGCCTCGACCAGCCCGAGGCGGTCGAGCACGTCCTTCCCCATGTCGCCGGTCGCGGGCGGGTCCGCGTACAGCCGGGCCGCCCGCTCCAGCACCCGGTCCGCCTGGCCGTAGCGGCCGCTCGTCTGGAGGTCGATGCCGAGGTGGCGCAGCGCCGCCCGGTCCTCGGCCGTGAACGCGTCGCTGGCTTCTTCGTCCGGATCGTCCCGGACGAGTACGGCCAAGCACAGGTCCCCACCCTCGGGGACGAGACCGGCCGCGACGTCCGGGCCGGGCGCGAGGCGCAGGAACCCGCGACGCCCGAGCGCGTCGCCGGGCCCTGGCCGAGCCACCCGGTTCACGGGACCGTACGGCACGGACCAGAAGTCCTCCCCGGCCACTCCCCCCGCGCGCTCCGAGCCCTCCCCCGCGATGGGCACTTCCGCGTACCCTGAGCTTTCCCCCACGTCCCCTGAGCTTTCCCCCGCGATCGCCACTCCCCTCGCGTACCCCGAGCTCTGCCCCGCGACCGCCGCGCCCGCCGCGTACCCCGGCCCCTCCCCGGTGGCGGCCGTTTCGGTGCGGGTGCTCACGGTAAGGCGGCCGCCGGGGCCCAGCGCCGCCCGCCACCGCCCGCGCAGCGACGCGTCCGCGAGCTTCGCGCGCAGCCGCTCCACCGCACCGCCCGGCGCGGGGGACGGCGGCGTGGGGTCAGGGTACGGACCCGGCCCGGGCGGGCCGCCGCCCTCGCCGGGCACCCAGTCCGCCTCCACCCGTCGCCCGGAGAACGTCGCCTCGTACCGGCCGGCGACCCCGTCGGCGCCGACGCCGCCCAGCCACAGCCTGCCCGTCACCTGGTCGCCGGCCACGTCGATCCGCGCGCCGCCCCGCCGCGCCTGGACCAGCCCGGCGATCGGCAGCCGCGGCTCCCGGTACGCCCAGAACGCCCCGACCGGGTCGGACGGCCCCGGGTCGATGACGACCTCGACGATCCCGCCGCTCGCCGTGACGCGGGAGCTGTCCGGCTCGGCGGCGATCATCATCATGTCGCCGGGAACGGTGACGGTGTCGGTCGCCAGGGTGACGTTGACGGCGAGCGGCGAGCCGGGCGGCGGTTTCTCCAGGTACAGCATCGCCGGCTGCTCGGGCAGGCGGATCCCGTTGTGGGTGCCCCGCAGGGTGACGGCGTACGAGGTCGGCACCGGGACGTCTCCTATCCGGCGGACGACCGGGCCCGCCTCCTGTTCGTGTAGCGGCACGAGCCGCTGCCGCACGTGCGCGATGACGCTGCCGAACCGGCCCGGGCCGAGGTAGAGGGCGTCCAGGGTCCACGCGCCGCCGGCGTCCAGGGTCAGGTAGCCGTCCACCGAGGCGGGCCGTCCCTCGCCGGGCGGGCTCTCGGCGGCGAACTCCAGCGAGCCGCCCGCCGTCCACCAGTTCCCGCGCAGCGTCGCCGATCCCAGGCGGGCGGCGAAGGAGCCGTCCGGTGAGAGGGACAGGGTGTCGTCGGTGAAGGCGCGCGCGACGAACGCGTCCCTGGGCCGTGGGGGCGCCAGGTGCCAGCCGTCGAGGGTGCCATCGGGACGGGTTCTCGGCTCGGCCTGCTCGACCTCCGGCGTCTGTCCCCGCAGGACGCGGTCCGGACCGCTCATGTCACTCCTTCTCCGAGCTTTCCGGATTTACCGGATATTCCGGGTTTGCCGAGCCCCCACAGCTCCCCCAGTACTCCTGATGCGAGTGCTCCAGGTCTTGATGCCGCAAGCGCCTCGAGTCCTGCGGCTGCCACGAGTGCCCCGGGTGCTGCGAGTGCTCCAGGTCGCCCGGGTGCTGCGAGCTCTCTGGGTGCTCCGAGTACTGCGAGCTCTCCGGCTGATCTGGGCTCTCCGGGCCGAAAAGCCGGATCCAGACGGGCATCGGAGACTTCACGCCCGCCACCTCCACGCCCACCCGCCGGAACCGGTCCTGGCGCAGCACCGGGAACCCCGGGTGGGTGATCTCGTCGAACAGCGGCGAGGAGATGATCAGCGCGAGGTCGCGCCGCGGGTCGGCGGACAGCTCCGCGTCCAGCGTCTCGACCGCGCACATGCCGCAGACCGCCGTCACCGCCCGGCCCTCGAAGCCGTCGCGGCCCAGCCGGGTGATCCCCTGATGAAAGGCCACCCGCAGACGCCCGGCGTCGGGGCTCCGCGCCGCACGGCGCAGCTCCCGGGTGAGGTCCTCTACGACGCGGGCCTCGTGAACGCCGGGAGGCATCACGAGCACGACCCCTGCCGGGTCCCCGACGCCGTGGCACTGCTCCTGCACGAACGCCCCGTCCAGGCCGGCCGCCGCGCAGGCCTCCCGTACGACGTCGAGCAGCAGGCGGTGCGGGTCCGCGGCCCGCGCGCGCGACGGCCACTGCGCGCGGACGGCCGCGCACAGTCGCCGTACCGGATCGGAGTCCATATCGCCCCTTCGCCGCCGGCATGCGCCGGACCGGTCACTCCCCCTCACCTTGGGGCCGGGGCGCGGGCCACACCCCGTATTCCGGCGGGATCTCGGAGATTCCCGCGATGGCGTGCAGGGCGGCGGGGTCACTGATCAGGATCCGCCGGTATCCGGTCTCGACCACTCCCCTGTGGCGCAACGCGCGCAGCTCCTTGTGCACGGTGGGCTCGCGGGCCCCGGCCAGCGCGGCGAGGTCGGGCTGGGTCAGGGCGAGCCGGATCTCGATGCCCTCCGGCACCCGCTCCCCATGCTGGGCCGCGAGCTGGACGAGTACGCGGGCGAGGCGCAGCGGCGCGGGCGTACTGCCGTACTCGATGCGGTGCCAGGTGGAGTTGCGCAGCTTCGTCGTGACGACCCGATACACCGCCCGCGACACCGCGGGATTGTGGTCGAGGAAGTCGAGGAACTCCCCCTGGCCGATGCGGCGCACCACGGACGGTTTGACGGCGATGACACTCGCCACGCGCGGCTGGCCGTCCAGGCTGGCCAACTCGCCGACCAGGTCGCCGTCGGTCCTGATGGCGAGCAGGACGGTGTGACCGTCGGCGGTGTCGCTGACGACCTTGACGCACGCGTCGATGAGCAGCAGGACGTGCCGGGAGTCGGGGTCCCCCTCGCGCAGCAGGGTCTCGCCCGCGCCGAACTGCGTCGCGGTGCCGAGCCGCAGCATGAGGTCCCGCGTCGCGGGCTCCAGACTGCCGAGAAGGCTCCGGGGAGGCCAGTTTCCTAATCGCCGAGGCCCCGGGCCGTGGCCCTTCATCCGGCCCTCCGCGCGTCACACGAAGAATTCACTGCCACGAGCCGGACGCCGTCGGCGGCCGGTCGAAGACGGGCGCTGGGCAACACCGATTCACGCCTGCGGGGGCGTGTTCCGTCGCTCATGTCGACCTCCGGTGGGGGACCGGGTGCTCGGTTTTGGAACGATGCAGTTCGCGCGCGGGACGCTAGGCGCGCCCTTTCCCGCGCTATGGAAACAGTAGCCACCCAATGGCGGAGAGTGCGCGAAATCGCCCGATCATTCCCAAGAATCCCGAGCGAACCCCCGATGCCCCGACTCCGCGACGACGGACCGGGGTCCCGGTAGTAATGGCGCAGGATCCAACGGATATGCCTTTCATCTGCGCTTATGCAGAGGTCTCAGGCTGATAGGCCAGAGGATGCCCTCGCACCCTGCTGCGGGGGCATCCGCATGTCGGGACCTGCGGTGTCGTCGTCTACGACAGCGGGCCTGCCGCCGCCCGGCGAGCCTTGTGCGGCTCCTCGACCCGTCCTCCCGACGGAGTCTTGCAGCCCAGGCCGACAGGGGCACCGCACCAGTTGGCACGGCGGAGTTTCCGGTCATGTGGCCAGGTCCAGCCATTCCCCGACGGCCAGCACGTGTGCGCGCCGTCCGGCGTGCGTGCGGAACTCATTCTCCGGGTCCAAGACCTCGACGTAGCCCGCGATCTTGTCCGGCTGCTCCGCCTCGTAGTGCATCGGCACTGCGTACCGGGCGTCGAGGATCTGCGCGGCCGCGGCGGCCTGCATCGGGTCCATCGCGGCGGGCAGCGGGCTCGGCGGCTGCAGGTGCGGCGCGTCGACCACCGCGCCGTTGGCGGGCAGGAACACCGCGTCGAACGGGCTGAACCGGCGCGCGATGAGCCACCAGTAGCCGTGGAACATCGTGTCGCCGCCATGGAAGACCCGTTGCCCGTCGGCCTGCACCACCCAGTTCAGCTGCGGGTCGCCCAGCCCGTCGACGGAGGGGACCGCGGTGACGCGGAACGGCCCGACTTCGCGGGTGGACCAGGCATCCACGACCTCGGCAGCCAGCCGGTGCAGGGCCAGCTCGCGCTCGGCCAGCAGCGTCGTCACGTTGTCCACGTCGTCGCCGTGACCGGGCGCCGGTCGCAGCACCGGCGCCCCCGGCGTCAGCGCGTCCGCGAGCGCGGACGCGTCGGTGTGGTCCCGGTGCAGGTGGGTGACCAGTGCGGCGGTGACCTTCCCGCTCGGCACCGCCAGCCCCTCGCCGGGCTTCCACCCCGTGAACAGCGGTGAGAGGTCCCACACGTAGTCGATCACCAGTCGGTTGCCGCCTGCCTCGATCTCCAGTCCGGCCCAGCCCAGTCGTCGCACCCGCATCTCGCACTCCTTCGTCCCGGTGGTTGCCGCCGAATTTAGCGTACGACCGTTCACTAAATCAATAGCGAACGAACGTACGCTATCCTCGTCGCATGTCACCACGACGCTCAGCGGCCGAAGCGCAGGCCACCAGGGGCCGGATCCTCGGCCGTGCCGCCGAGATCGCCTCCGAAGAAGGGCTGGACGGCATCACCATCGGCCGGCTCGCCGAGGAGCTGGAGATGAGCAAGTCCGGGGTGCACAAGCACTTCGGCACTAAG
Organism: Sphaerisporangium sp. NPDC051011; assembly: GCF_040653595.1. Classification (NCBI taxonomy): domain Bacteria; kingdom Bacillati; phylum Actinomycetota; class Actinomycetes; order Streptosporangiales; family Streptosporangiaceae; genus Sphaerisporangium; species Sphaerisporangium sp. NPDC051011. Next base: position 52,015 of record NZ_JBFAGG010000018.1, read on the forward strand.
GAGACTCTGCAGATCTCCACGCTGGACAAGGCGTTCGTGGACTTCTGGCACCGGGTGGTCGAGCCCGCACTGGCCGAGCCGCCGGGTCTGCGGCGGCTGCGCGCGGTGTGCGCCAACTCCGTGGGCTACCTGGAAGCGCCACTGCTGCCCGGCGGCTGCCTGATGACCGCGGCGCTCACCGAGTACGACGGCCGCCCCGGCCGGGTCCGCGACGCGGTGGCCGAGGTGTGGTCGCGCTGGCGGGAACAGCTGCGGGCGGACCTGACCGCGGCGGTGGAGAACGGCGAGCTACCCGCCGGGTTCGACATCGACCAGGCGCTGTTCGAGATCGTCGCCGCCGGGCTGGCACTGAACGCGGCCATGCAGCTCCAGCACGACCAGGCGGCCGCGGACCGGGCCCGCCGCGCGATCGAACGGGCCTTTGACCAGTCCTGACCGCACGCCGGCACTGGCCGAGCACGCCAAGCGAGAGGCCTACCCAGAGACGATCGAGCAGACTCCCGCCGACTTCGCCACCCTGGATACGACCGCCTGACCTGGTGCCGCGCACGCGGCGGGCCGTGATCAGCAGGGGCAGGGCACCTACCGGTGCCAGTTCCGTTCGCGCTTGCACTGGGCGACCCAGCGTGCGAGGTGTTCCTGGTATGCCTACATCCGGGCATACGCCGCGCCGACCAGTTCCGATCTTCGACGGTCAACGCTGCCGCAAGCACGCGGTTGTAAGCCGATATGTAATCAAGGCCGTGCCCCCGAGCCTCCGCTCAGCCCACCTCGCCCGCCTTGACCCCCGCCACAAACGCCCGCCACGCGCCAGACGAAACCCTCATCAGGGGTCCGCTCGAATACTTACTGTCCCGTAAGACCCACCCGCCGGCATCGAGGTATGCCACCTCAACACAGTTGTCACCAGCAGCGCTGAAAGTACTCTTGCGCCACACAAACAGCTTCGCCTCGTCCACGACATCCGCCTTTACGGTCGCAGTTGATCTACCAGCGAGGCTACGTACGCGACAGAATCTTCGACAGTCAGCGCTACCGCGACCACGCGGCTGTAAGCCGAGATGGAATCAAGGCCCCGCCCCCGAGCCACCACTCAGCCCACCTCACCCGCCTTGACCCCCGCCACGAACGCCCGCCACGCGCCAGACGAAACCCTCATCAGGGGTCCGCTCGGATACTTACTGTCCCGTAAGACCCACCCGCCGGCATCAAGGCATGCCACCTCGACGCAGTTCTCCCCTTGTCCACTGGCCTTGCTCTTGCGCCAAACAAGTTCTGGCACGCTTCGACTCACAGGGTTGCCACTCTCTAATTTTGTAGTATGTGATCTCTTACAGCGACCATGCGACGCACAGAGTCTTCAACGGTAAGCGCGGCCGCCACAATACGGTTATAGATGAGCGTATAGGCCTGCACCTGGTCAGGTTTCTCCAACCATAGACTCTCGGTCGCCGTTTCCAAATAGACCAGACTGGGGTCCAGCTCGCTGGCGAAGTCCAGGAGCACGAAGGCCCCCTGCAGAGCCGCGTGTGCGCCCACGGCATCAGGCAGGATCTGGATCGTGATGTTGGGGCGCCTCGCCCAATCGATGAGGTGCTGGATCTGCTCTGCCATGACTTCGGGACCGCCGATCATCTTCCTCAGCGCTGCCTCGTCGATGACGACCCACAGTTGTGGTGGCGTCTCGCGGAAGAGAATCTGCTGTCGAGTCAGGCGGGCTTCGACACGCCGTTGAACCGATGCCTCGTCGAGAACCTGGCCGGCCTGGAAGATCGCCCTGGCGTAAGAAGGCACCTGCAGCAAGCCGGGAACGAGTGCAAGCTCGAAACTGCGGATCTGCGTGGCTTCGGCCTCGAAGCCCGGGAGGCTGCCCCCGAATATTTCCTTGTACTGAGCCCACCAGCCCTTTTCGCGCGACTGCCGCGCAAGGTTCAAGATCGCCTCGCGCACCTCGATATCGGCGACACCGTACAGGTCGAGCAGAGCCCGGATGTTCCCAAGATCGGGCCGAGTCCATCTGTTCTGCTCCATGTGGCTCAACCGGCCACGTGACCATTCCAGACGCTTGGTGACCTCCTCAACGGTAAGGCCGGCCTGCTCGCGCAGCCGAGCCAACTCGGCGCTGAGCCGCCTACGCCTGACCGTAGGGCTACCGGGGATCATGCAGGCACCTCCACACACTGGGTGACCGATCATATGCCGTGCGCACAGAGCGCGCGGAACTTTGGTCAATCAAAGATTTCGCTTGATAGTTCGATCGATCAACGCCACCACGGGAGGCATCCTCACTGATCGTGAGTGATCGACTACACCCGCGAACCTGTCGGTTACGTCGGGACCGCCAGAGCGGGAGGCCGAGAGACATGCGTGGGCGCCACCGACGAGGCATTGCCGCCCCAGAGGTCCTGCATAGACCTTGGGACGCCTCCCAGCAGGCCGCCGCAGAGCAGGTGGATCTTCTACAGCCGGCATGGACGGTCTGGTATGGGGTGGGCAGCCGCCGCTTCTATGCCATCGCGACCTGGTCCGCCACCAAGCCGCTGATCATTGAGTCCCCCTCTCTCGCAGAGCTGTGCGGCCTCATGCAAGAGGCGGAATCAGAAGCCATGGCCCACCGTGCCAACGCCTCCGGCCAACCGGCGCACGCATTCCGAACCCATGTCCTCACCACGCCCACTCCCCATGGAGCATCGATGACGAGAACGCCGGACGGTCTTCGTACCGTCACCTGGGACATCCCGCACGACCTCGCGGCGGTCGGCAAGGCTCGGCACATGGCGGGCGACGTCCTCACCGGGTGGGGACTGGACTACCTCGCTGATGACGTAGTGCTGGTGATCGGCGAACTGCTGAGCAACGCCGTCTCCCACGGCGCGCCGCCGATCCGGCTCTCCCTCTGGGCCACCGCCGACGACCTGTGCGTCCGCGTGACCGACCACGGCCCCGAGGCGCCACGACACCTCGACCTCGGCCCGGACGCCGTCCACGGCCGAGGCCTCCCCATCGTCGCCGCACTGGCCGGGGCCTTCGGGGTGATCCCCCTCCCCGAAGGCCCCGGCAAGACCGTATGGGCACGATGGAGAACGGCCCCCACGACGACGGAAACGAGAGCTTCCCGTGCCGCACGCGAGCACGATCACTTCACGCTCAACCCTCATGCCGTGATCTCGTCCGAGGCCGAGCGAAAATCCTTGCGGGAGACATTGGAGATCCTCTCCGATCCGGAGATGCGCGCCGAACTCGCCGAGGCCGCAGCCGCCGAGGAGCGAGGCGACCTGACGTCCGAGGAGGAGATGGCCGCCATCATCGCAGCGCGCCTCGGCAAGGCGAGCGCGTGAACCGTATGAGGGTCGGTGACGCTGAGGAGAGCAGAATGATCTCGATGGCGCTCTTCAACATCAAGGGCAGAGTCGGCAAGACCACGCTCACGTACCATCTGGCTCACATGCTCCAGCGACTCGGCCACCGGGTCCTGGCCGTTGACCTGGACCCCCAGGCGAACTTGACGTCATTGTTCCTCGATGAGGACTCCCTGGCGGCACTATGGGCAGAGCCTGAGAGTCCGGCCTGGGGAGGCACGGACACTTCTGGGGCGAATGCCCTCACCATTCCACTCGCTTCTCGTATCCAGCAGGACACGGGGACGGTCGCGACATCGGTGAAGCCGATCATGGAGGAGCTGGGTGACGTCGCGTTCTTCGAGCCGAGCCAGGTCACGGACGGGCTCTGGTTGGTCCCTGGAGATCTCGAACTCAGCGCCTTCGAGGACCGCCTCTCGGCGGCGTGGCCCTCGACTTTCACGGGGGATCCGGCTGCCATCCGGACGACCACGGCGTTCTACCGGATAATCAACGACGCTGCACGTAAGGTGAGCGCGGACATCGTCCTGATCGATGTGGGACCGAATCTCGGGGCCATCAATCGTGCGGCCCTCCTCGCCGCCGACACCGTGCTCGTCCCACTCGCCGCGGACTTGTTCTCACTTCGTGAACTGCGCGCTCTAGGCCCGGCACTGCGGGGGTGGCGAAGTACCTGGCAGGAGACCGTGCTGCCCAAGGTGCCGTCGGCCGTTCCGGCCCCCTCCGGGGCCATGAAACCGATCGGATATGTCATCATGCAGCCGCTCCCGCGCCTGGACCGGCCGGTCCGAGGATATCGCCGGTGGCTCGAACGGATTCCGCAGGTCTTCACCGAGTCAATGCTCGCCGAACCGCGGGATCCGGATGGGCGGTCGTATGAGCTCGCGACGATGCGCAACTACCAGAGCCTGATGCCCTTGGCCCGCGACGCGCGAAAGCCGATGTTCGACCTGAAGGCAGCCGATGGCGCGCTTGGCAGTACCCAAAGCTATGTGCAGAAATGTCGGGCCGAATTCCGTCTACTCGCGGAAAGCGTGCTCCAGCGACTGAACGAGGTGCAGCGGCGGGGAGACCACTCCGACGGAAGAGAGGTCCCGTGATGAACGCCCGGTGATGTCGGTGGGTGTTCAGTCAGGGTGACCGGCACCACGATGTCGGAACAGATGCCCCGGATGGTCCTCCGCGGCCGGGAGAGAGGCGCGTGAGCCCGAGACAGAAACTCGGGCTCACGCGCCGAAATCAGGCAACGTGCGGATCGTCTGGGAGGGTCAGACGATCGGGGGGCGGCCGAGGCGGAGCATGCGCCAGGCTGTGCGCCACGCCATGGGGCGGCGCTCGCCGGCCGGTTCGCGGATGCCCTCCACGAAGCCGCGGAACCACGACCGGATCGCCAGGCCCGAGCGCTCGCGCAGGAGCGTGAGCATGATCCAGTCCAGGAGGTACAGCGCCGCGAGCGGCCAGGGCAGGTTGCGGCGGGCCAGCCAGACCCGGTTGCGCGCGTTGAGCCGGTAGAAGTCGGCGTGGCGCGTCGGCGGGACCTGCGGGTGGTACATGACGCAGTCGGCGTCGTACTCGATGCGGTAGCCCTCGCCGAGCAGCCGCCAGGCCAGGTCGGTCTCCTCGTGCGCGTAGAAGAAGTGCCCGGGAAGGCCGCCGACCTGTAGGTACGCCGAGCGCCTGATGGCGGAGGCGCCGCCGAGGAAGGTGGTCACCGGTGAGGAGCGCTGCGGGTCGCCCGCCCGCAGCCGGGGGACGTGGCGGCGCTGGCCCACGCCGCCGTCCGGGTCCATGACGCGGAAGGACAGCACCGCGAGGTCGGGCTCGTCGGCGAACCGCTGGCGGACGTGGGCCGCCACCTTGTCGTCGGCGTACCAGCCGTCGTCGTCGAGGAACATGACGACGTCGCCGCCGCACTCGCGGACGCCGTGGTTGCGCCCCTCGGGGATGCCGACGTTGTCCGGGATGCGCACGGTGCGCAGGGACCCCGATCCGCCGCGCGACATGGACGCGAGGGCGGGGACGTCGGCGCCGTTGCCCACGACGACGACCTCGACGTCGCCGTCGGTTTGCGTCAGCGCGGACTCGACCGCGCGATCAAGCTCGGCGACACGGTTACCCATGGTGAGGATGACACAGGAGATCTTCAACGCGTCATCGTCCCGACGCATGGAGAACGCATGTGTTCATGATCACCGAGTCTGTGTAAGGGGGCAATCCCGGCTGTGTCTGCATACTGTGAATTAAGCGTATCGGAACTGTCAGGAAACCCCCACCGAACATTGAATGACGATGGGGCGGTGACACTTGACAAACTTCGATCCGATAGTTGTGGGACGCCGACAGGGCGCCGTCGGTTCCGGGGCTCTCTCATGTCACGCAAGCCGCCGGGACGCCAGGATGCTCACCAGGTGAAGGACGGTTTGCAGCCCCGCGAACAGCACGCACGCGACGGTCAGCACCTGCGTCGCGGTCAGACCGCCCGCCACGGCGTCCCAGACCGCCGCGACGACGGCGATCAGCGACAGCTCGACGGCCTGGATCACCCGGTGGAAGCGCAGCGCCGCCGCGACCTTCCGCGCCGCCCCGAGCCGCCGCGACTGGAACTGCTCGGCCGCGGCCTCCGTGGTGGCCGTGAGCCCCGAACGGGCACGGGCGACGTCCACGAGGTCGGTCTCGGACTTGATGAGGATGGCCCCGAGCGCGGCGGCGACGCCGAGCACGGTGTACCAGTCGGGCAGCGTGGCCGACGCCCGGAACCCCAGGCCGATCAGCAGCGCCGCCTCGGCGAAGTAGTGGCCGACGCGGTCGAGGTAGACGCCCGTGATCGACGTGCGGTGGGTCCAGCGGGCCAGCTCGCCGTCGGAGCAGTCGAGCAGCAGGTAGACCTGGATGAGGACGGCCGCCGCGACGGCCGCCCACAGCCCCGGCAGGGCCAGCACCACGCCCGCCAGGACGCCGGCGACGATCATCAGGCCGGTGACCTGGTTCGGGGTGATCGCGGTGCGCGCCAGCGCCCACGTCACGTAGATCGACAGCTTGCGCATGTACAGCGCGCCGGCCCAGTGCTCGCCGGAGTTGCGGCCCATGGTGGTCTGCGGCTGGGCGACCGCGCGAAGCTCAATTACCGACGGCCCGGACATATCGCTCCACCCGGTCGCGCACCTCGGCCTCGGACAGGCGCAGGTGCTCAAGGATCGTGTACCGCCCGGGACGGGTCGAGGGCGCGAGCATGACGGCGGCGCAGAACTGCTCGTTCGTCAGGCCGATGTCGCCCGGGGTCACCGGCAGATCGTGGGCGCGCAGGCACTCGACCACCAGCGACAGCGGCCGGTGCTCCTCGCGCAGGAAGTAGCAGAACGTGGCGCCGATGCCGGCGAGCTCGCCGTGGTTCGACGTCCCCGGGTAGAGCTGGTCGATGGCGTGCAGGATCTCGTGGTCGCCTCCGCTGCTCGGACGCGAGGACCCCGCGACGACCATCGACATGCCCGAAAGGATCAGCGACTCGGCGAGCACCGTCAGGAACGCGTCCGACTCGATCGAGTCCTGGCGCCCCAGCACGGCCTCGGCGGCGGTGCGGGCCATCGAGACGGCCAGACCGTCGATCGGCTCGCCGCGCTCGACGTTGCCGAGCTGCCAGTCGTCGATGGCGGACAGGTTGCTGATCACGTCCCCGACGCCCGCGCGGACGAGCCGCGGGGGCGCGTCGTGCACGAAGTCGAGGTCGACGAGCAGCGCCAGCGGCATCGGGACGCCGAACGACCCCTTGCCGCCCTCGTGCTCCAGCGAGGACACCGGCGAGCAGATGCCGTCGTGCGAGAGGTTCGTCGCCACGGCGACCATCGGGATGCCGGCGAGCGACGCGGCGTACTTGGTGACGTCGATCGTCTTGCCGCCGCCGATGCCGACCACGGCCTCGTACGCGCCCTTGCGCAGGTCGGCGCCGAGGGAGACGGCCGCGTCGACCGAGCCGTCGGGGACGCGGAAGACCTCCGCCTCGCCGAGGGTCGGGGCGATCATGCCGGAGATGTGGTCGCCCTGGCCGGAGCCGACCGCGACCGCGACGCGGCCGGAGGTGGCCACCCGGCTGTCGGCGAGCAGCGCGCCGAGATGGGCCACCGCGCCCCGGCGGACCTCGACGGTCAGCGGGGCCGTGAGCATTCGAGCTAGAAGGGGCATGCGGTCTCCAAGGCCGTCGTCGCGCCGGCGGGGGCGGCCGGGGCGGCTAGTACGTGCACGCGATCTCCCTGGCCTTGGCGAGGTCGTCGTGGTTGTCGACCTCGACCCAGTCGACCTTGCCGATGGGCGCGACGGCGATCTTCTCGCCGCGGGACACCATCTCGCCGTAGCCGTCCTCGTAGTAGAGCTGCGGGTCGCGCTCGAACGTGGCCTTCAGGGCGTCGGCGAGACGCTCGGCGGCCCCGGGGCGGATCAGCGTCGCGCCGATGTACTCGCCGTAGGCCTCGGACGGGTCCATCAGCTTGGTGATGCGGCGCAGGTGGCCGGCCTCGTCGAGTGTGACCTTCATCTCCTCGTCGGCGAGGGTCTTCACATCGTCCACCGCGAGGAGGATGTCGCCGGTCACCGGCGCGTCGAGAAGCGTGCGCTCGACCGAGACGGGGTGGACGGTGTCGCCGTTGACGAGAAGGGCGCCCGACGCGAAGTGGTCACGGGCGCACCACAGGGAGTAGGCGTTGTTCCACTCTTCGGCCTTGTCGTTGTGCACGAGGGTGAGCTTCACGCCGTGCCGCCGCTCCAGCTCCGCCTGGCGGTCGTGGACGGCCCGCGCCGCGTACCCGACGATGACCACGACGTCCCGCAGGTCCACGGCCGCGAGGTTTCGCAGCGCGATGTCCAGGATCGTGGTCTCACCGTCGACCGGCACGAGTGCCTTGGGCAGCGTGTCGGTGTACGGCCGCAGCCGACGTCCGGCCCCGGCGGCCAGCACCATTCCCAGCAACGTGCACTCCTCAGTCTGACTGCGAATCTGTAAGGCCAAAGGTTAGTTGCCTGGAGGTGGTGATCGTGTAATCGGGAGTTCACCTATTCGATTACAAGACCTCATCTTGGCAATGTAGGCCGTGACAGGAGTGTCACTGGGGACAGACGGGACATCCGAGCCGCCCGCGTCTCACTAAAGGGTCAAGTCCCGGTCATGTCCGGGGCCGGCCTCGGGAGGGACCCGCCGTCAGTCCTGCGCGCCGAGGTCGGCCGCCTCGACACCGGATCTGGGCGCGGCCAGCCAGCACGTGACGCTCTCCCAGCAGAACAACGCCGAGAGATACAACGCGGCCAGCACGAAGACGGCCGTCACGATGCCCAGCAGGGCGCCCATGGCGATGATCAGCATACGCCCCTCCCAGCCCAGACCCGCCGACGCGAGCCAGGTGGGCGGGTAGACGTGCTGACGGCAGCGGTAGACGACGTCGTAGTGGTGGAACAGCACCGCGCCGAGCAGGGCCAGCACCAGGAACCGGGGGACGTCCCACGCGAAGCCCACGCTGGCGATGAAGACGTACTCGGTGATCCGCAGGATGGGCGGGACCAGCCAGTCCAGACGGCCGTCGTGCGGGTGGGAACTGCCCGGGCCCGCGAGCAGCAACGCCACGGCCGGCGCGAACACGGCGGGGCCGTCCGCGCCCGCGACGCCGAGCAGCAGCATCACGCCGGTGACGAACGCCCCCGCGATCGCGGGCGGCAGGGGCGGGAGCTGCCCGGCGACGAGCAGGCCCATGCCGCGCGCCAGCACACCGTCGTCGCGGTAGGTCACCACGGAACTGCGCGGCACCCGGGTCATGTGCACCGTGGTCACCTCGGGCGCGGCCTCGCGGCGCCGCTCACGGGGGTCTCTGCGGGCAGGTGTGGTGGTCATGTCAGAAAGACCTCGCGATCCTGCCGGTGAGGGTGTACAGAAACGCGAAGCCGCCCCAGGCGAGCAGCGCCACGAACGTCGCCCGCGCGTCGAACAGCGCGGCCGTCACGCCGATCAGCATCATTCGCTCGCCGATCGGCAGGACGATGATCTTTTTCAGCCAGCGCACCGTGGTGTTCCCGTCGAGGCGCGCCTGGACGCGTGCGACGGCGCCGCCGCCCGCCTCGGCTCGAGCGTCGGCGAAGGAGAAGTCGACCATGTGGCGGACGCCCTGCAGCAGCATGGCGGCGACCGCCATCGCCCAGATGCCGTCCGGCCCGAGCACCCCGGCCTCGGCGCCGCCGGCGTACCCGACGGCGAGGCCCACGTAGACGACGTACTCCTTGACGCGGTCGAACGTGGCGTCCAGCCAGGCACCGAGGGGCGAGAACATGCGGGTGTAGCGGGCGAGCTGCCCGTCCACGCAGTCCAGGACGAACGAGAGGTACAGCAGCACGGCGCCGGCCACCAGCGCGCGGCGCTGCCCCGACGAGAAGGCCACGGCGGCCATGCCGGCCAGGCCGACGGACAGGCCGGTCACGGCGTTCGGCGACAGGCCCAGCCGCGCCGCAGCCCGTACCAGGTGGCCCGACCACGAGCTGACCAGGTAGGTGGACGTGAAGCCGTCGTCGGACTTGACGGCGGCCTGCAGGCGGGCGCGGTTCTCGTCCACCTCGGCGAGCCGGGCCATCGCGGCGTCCGCGGCGGGCTGGGTCGCCACCCGCTCGCAGCGCAGCCGCCCGAGCGGCGCGGCCCGCACCGGCACGCCGACCCGCACCAGCCCGGCCAGCAGCAGGGCCGTGACCTCCGACTCGTCCGCATCGCCGAGGCGGTCTTCCTGGGCGAGGTTGGCGAGCTCGTCGGCGACGTCGGCGAAGCTCGCCAGGTCCGCCTCGCCGACGTGCAGCACGCCGTGGAAGGCCGCGTTGGGGGCGCTGACGGTGTGGAACGAGTTACCCGCCGCGACCACCCGGCCGCGCTCGGCGCGCACTGGCGGTTCCGCCGGATCGCCCTCGGCATGGCCGAAGGAGACCAGCGCGCCGGTGCCGCGCGCGGGGTCGGACAGCACCAGGGCGAGAGCCTCGGTGTGCGCCACCAGATCCCCGGGAACCACGGCCACCGGCCCCGCCCCGGACCGCGCCAGATCGGCCACCGCCCGCAGGTCCCCGGCGAGACCGCCGCTGCGCGTCGCCCTGGCCACGGGGGCCGGTCCTCGGGAGGACGTCCGCTCGGGCGGCGGGAGGGCGGCCGGGTCCGCGACGAGCAGAGCCGGGCGCGGCGCCGGGACGGGAGGCATGGGCGCGGTCGGGGGCGAGGCCGGGGACGCGGGCGTGGACGTGAGTGACGACCCGGGTGACGACGGGGGTGACGACTCGGGCGACGACGGTGAGGACGGGGCCGGGGGCGTCAACGAGGGCGGGCTCGGCGACGCGGGCGTGGACGTGAGTGAGGACGCGGGTGACGACTCGGGTGAGGATGGGGCCGGGGGCGTCAGGGGTGCGGGCGTGGGTGTGGGTGTGGGCGGGGCGGATTGTGCGGGGTCGGCCGGCTTCGCGGCGTCGGCGCCGATCACGAGGGGCGTCGCCCTCGTGATGAGATGCACCGGCCCGGCATGAAGCGTGGCGAGCTGTCCGGTCAGGCGCTCGGCCAGCGTGCCCTCGGCGCAGACCAGGCGGGTGGCCGGGGTCGTCGCGAGCACGGCCGTCACGCGCCTGGACGCCTTGACGTGCGGAGGCCGCACCGGAGGGCCTATCGGCGCCGGCGGGGGCTGCGCGGGGGGTGGGGACGCCGACTCGGGCAAACCGGGGGTCTCCTTCCGCAACCGGGGATCGTCCACCCCGCAACGTAACCGAGCGATCACACAGCTTGCAAACCCATCCGGCGCGTCGCCCCTCGCACCGCAGGTGAAAGCCCGTCAGGCCTCCTCGGCGGACGGCACCCCGCCGCGCCCACCGGTACCAGAGCGCAACGATCGTCCCGCTTCAGGAAGAACGACCCCTACCGGACACCGCCCGCGACGGACGACGACCCCGAGTGAAGATCAGTAGAGCCAGGCGTGCACTGGCCACCGAAAGAACCAGCCAAAACCGGCGACCAGCATCAATTAACAAAGAACCAGCGACCAAGACCAGTAATCACCAGTAATACAGCAAGAACCAGCCTCACAACACAGCCAACACGCCGTTCACGAAGCCCGGAGCCCGACCACTCTGCCCCTGCCCGGCCGACCGTCGCACCTCATCCGGCTGACCGCCCCGCCCTGCCTGTCGGCCGAGGACCGGCTCAGGGGGTGTGGGCGGCGGTGGTCAGGTGGCCCGTCAGGTCGGAGGCGAGGATGGTGACGGCCGTCCGGGCGATGTCGTCCGGTGAAGGGAGGGAGTCGCCGTGCCTCGGCTCCACCGGGGGGATGCCGGGGTCCGTCAGGGTGACGCAGTTGACTTTGATGCCGAGGTCCGCCCATTCCTCCGCCAGGGCGTGGGTCAGGGCGGCCACGGCGGCGGCGGTGGACGAACGGAGGCTCACGTTCACCGAGGCCCCCGCGGACGCGCCGGGGGTGGACAGCAGGAGGTGGCCGCGCGTCTCGCGCAGGTAGGGCAGGGACGCTCGGGCGATGGTGACCGGGCCAAGGTGGTCCACGGCGATGGCCTCGCGGACGGCCTCCTCGCCGACCTCGTCCAGCCCGCCGTCACCCGCGGCCCCCACCACCGGGCCGGCGACATGCACCACGTGATCCACATGGCCGCTCCGCTTGGACGCCTGTTCCAGGGCGTGCGCGACCGACGCCGGGTCCTCCACCCGCACCCCGCTCCCGCCGGGCCCCGTCGTCCGCGAGAACACGTGGACGGTGGCGCCGTACCCGGTCGCGAGACCGGCGATCCGCGGGCCGATATCGGTGTCGTCGCCGCCGAAGACCACCACCGTCCTACCCTCCAGGGCGCGCCGGCAGGCGTCGGGCCCGGCCGGGGCGGGCGCGGCGCGCGAGGCGAGCTCGATGAGCTTCTCCGCGATGTGGACGTCGACCGGATGCGTGACCTTCATGTTGCGCTCGCTGCCCGGCACGATGTGAATGGGGACGTCGGGGAGGTAGCGCAGCACCACGCCGCAGTCGTCCGTCGCCGGCCGTCCCGCGAAGTCCGGGTCGCGCCACGCCCGCTCGTACGCCTCCCGGATCACCGACAGCCGGAAGCCCTGCGGGGTCTGGACGCGCCGCAGCAGGGACCGGTCCGGGACCTCGCGGATGACCTCGCCGGAGGGGCCGGGAGCGGCCACCAGGATCGTGTCGGACGACGGGATCGCGACGTTGACCGCCGGATGCGTCCGCAGCGCCTCGACGCAGTCGGAGATGATGCGCGGCTCGACGAGCGGCCGGACCGCGTCGTGCAGGAGCACGTCGCACTCGTCGGTCCCGAGCGCCTGGAGGGCCCGCCAGGTGGACTCGGTGCGCGTGGCACCGCCCTCGACGACCTGACGGACCTTGCGGAAGCCGCCCCGGGCGACGATGCGCTCGGCCTCGGCCGTGAAGCCGGGCGCCATCAGCACGACGACCTCGTCGATCTCGGGCGCGCGCTCGAAGACCGCCAGCGTGTGCTCGATGATCGTCCGCCCGCCGAGCTTGAGCAACTGCTTCGGCCTGCCGTGCCCCATGCGCCGGCCGACGCCCCCCGCGAGCACGACTCCCACGACCCGCCGCCGCACGTCTCCTCCAGTCACCGACCGCACCCTCTTCTCGTCAGTCCCAGTGTCGTGCACCGCCCGGCCCGAGCGGCACCGGACGGGCTTTTCTCCAGGTCAGGGGGTGGTCGTCCGGGTCGGTCTGCTCAGGGCCGGGGGGCTGGTGAGGAAGCCCCAGCCCCAGGAGAGGTGCATGGTGGCGTAGACGATCGGGAGGCGGGCCAGGACGTTCGCGGGGAGGCCGCGGCCGGTCAGCACCGAGCCGGCGAGGATCGCCACGACGTAGGCCGCGGGGATGAGGATGGCGGGCCAGAAGAACGGGGACACCAGCAGGCCGAGGAGCATCGCGGCCACGGCGACCGGCGGCGCGAGGTAGCGCAGGTTGATCGTGCCCTCGTGGGTGCGGGCGACGACCCGGCGCCAGCGGCCGTAGTGGAAGTACTGCTTGGCGAGGGCCTTGACGCTCGGCCGGGGCCGGTAGGAGACGCGCATGCGCGGCTGGAACCACACCAGGCCGCCGGTCTCGCGGATGCGGTGGTTCATCTCCCAGTCCTGCGCGCGCTGGAAGTGCTCGTCGTAGCCGCCGACCCGCGCCAGGGCCTCGCGGCGGAACACGCCGAGGTAGACGGTGTCGGCGGGCCCGGCCTGGCCTCCGGTGTGGAAGCGGGCGTTGCCCACGCCGATCTTGGACGTCATCGCGCACGCGACGGCCTTCTCGAACGGCGTGACCCCCTCGGCGGCCATGATGCCGCCCACGTTGTCCGCTCCGGTCGCTTCGAGCGTCTCGACCGCGACCTGGAGGTAGTCCTCCGGGAGCATGGCGTGGCCGTCGACCCGGGCGATGATCCCGTTGCGGGACGCCCCGATGGCGGCGTTGAGCGCGTTCGGCGTGCGTCCGGTGGGGTTGGGCACCACGACCACGCGGGGGTCCTCGGCCGCGAGGGCGTCGGCGACCTCCTGCGTGCGGTCCCGGGACGGGCCCACGGCGAGGACGACCTCGATCGGGCCGTCGTAGCGCTGCGCGAGCACCTGTCGTACGGCCTCACGCAGGTGGCGCTCCTCGTTGAGCACCGGCATGACGACCGAGATGGGCGGCCAGACGCGTGTGGTCCGGCTTGTTCGGGGCGAGTCGGGGAACTCCTTCATGGCGGCGCTCACGCTACTGTACGAGCGGGTGGGGACGGCAACCCACGGACGCGCGAAACGTCCTCACCGACGACGCGTTCTCGTCGACGAGGGGGACACCACGGTGAGCGACGACGATTCCGGCGTTGCCGTGGGCGCGGACTCCGGCGTCCAGGTGGGCGGCGACGCCTACGGCGGGGTGCGGCTCCCGCAGCGCCGTGGGAGGCGGTCGCGGGCCGGCGCGCGGGGCGTGATGGTGACCGGGGCCCTGTCCACCATGGTGCTGGCCGGGTCGGGCGCGCTCTGGTTCTTCTCGACGTACGCGACGAGCCAGATCAAATCGGTCGACGCGGGGACGGCCGGGTCGGACGCGCGAGGCGCGATGAACATCCTGCTGGTGGGGGTGGACAAGCGCGACGATCTCACGCGGAAGGAGCAGAACCGGCTGCACCTCGGCCACGAGGTGGGGCAACGCAGCGACACGATGATGGTGATCCACCTGTCGGAGGACCACGACAAGGTCACCGTGGTCAGCCTGCCCCGGGACAGTTGGGTGAACATTCCCGGCAAGGGCACCCACAAGATCAACGCGGCGTACTCCCTCGGCGGCGCGCCACTGGCCGTCCGCACCGTGAGCGAGGCCACCGGGCTGACCATCAACCACTACGTCGAGGTCAACGTGCTCGGCTTCATCAAGGTCGTGGACGCCCTCGGCGGCATCTCGGTCTGCACGCCCGTGGCCATCGACGACCAGCACACGAAGTTCAAGCTCGCGCCGGGGACGTACGAGCTCGACGGGGCGAAGGCGCTGTTCTACGCCCGCACCCGCGCCACGGCGCGCTCCGACCTCGACCGCATCGACCGCCAGCAGCAGGTGATCTCGGCGCTGCTGCACCGCGCGCTCAGCGGCGGCACCCTCGCCAACCCGGTGAAGCTGACCGCGCTGGTCAGGTCGACGCTGCAGACGCTGACGGTTGACGACGCGCTGTCCAAGGACCTGCTCGGGCTGGCCAACCAGCTCAAGGACGTCTCGACCGACGACGTCGCGTTCACCACCGTGCCGCTCGCGGACGTCAACTACAGGGCGCCCACCGGGGAGTCGGCGGTGCTGTGGGACAAGACGGCGGCCCGCGACCTGTTCCGGCGAATCGCCGACGACGAGCCGCTGGTCAAGCCCGCCGTCACCAAGTCCGCCACCCCCGGCCCGTCCGCGAGCTCGTCCGCGTCCGCGTCGTCGGCGTCGGCGGCGTCGCCCTCGCCGGACTCGGCGGACGCCTCCGCCGGGAAGGACCTGACCGTGCCGCCGGAGCGCATCGCGGTGCGCGTGGTCAACGGCACGTCCGTCACCGGCCTCGGCGCGCGGACCAAGGCGGACCTGCTGCTGGTGGGGTTCCAGGTGCCGTCCGCGCCGGGCGACACCGCGACCAGGAACTACACCGACTCCGTGGTCCGCTACCCGGCCGGGCGCGAGGACTCGGCGCGTACGGTCGCCGCCGCGATCCCCGGGGCCGAGATGCGCGAGGCCGACGTCGCGGGCGTCGAGGTGATCGTCGGCACGAAGTACTCGGGCGCGCGCGAGGTGCCGGTCAAGGAGGCGGTCGCGTCCCCCTCGACCTCTCCCTCGGCCTCGGACGCCCCGGTGGCCAGGACGGCGACGCAGAACATCTGCAAGAAATGACCGGTCCGTCCCGGCTTGGCGTCACCAGGTCTTGCCGGTGATGAGCTCGTAGGCCTCGACATAGCGGGCGCGGGTGGCCTCGACGATGTCGGCGGGGACCTCGGGCGCGGGGGCCTGCTTGTCCCAGCCCGTCCCTGCGGCCCAGTCGCGGACGAACTGCTTGTCGAAGCTGTGCTGTGGGCGCCCGGGCCGCCAGTCGGCGGCGGGCCAGAAGCGCGAGGAGTCGGAGGTCAGCAGCTCGTCGCCCAGCGTGAGCGTGCCGTCGGCGGACCGGCCGAACTCCAGCTTGGTGTCGGCGATGACGACGCCACGCTCGGCGGCGATCTCGGCGCCGCGCCGGTAGACCTCCAGGGTGGCGCGGCGGAGCTCCTCGGCGGTCTTGGCGCCTTCCTGGGCCGTCACGTCGTCGAAGGTGATGAACTCGTCGTGCTCGCCGAGCGGGGCCTTGGTGGTTGGCGTGAAGATCGGCTCGGGCAGGCGTGAGCCCTCGACGAGGCCGGACGGCAGCGCGACTCCGGACACCGAGCCGCGCGCCTGGTACTCCTTCAGGCCGGAGCCGGTGAGGTAGCCGCGCGCGATGCACTCCACGGACACCATGTCGAGCCTGCGGCAGCGCACGGCCCGGCCCGCGAACTCCGGGGGGACGTCGGTGGCCGAGATCACATGGTTGGGCACGACGTCGGCGAGCTGCTCGAACCACCACAGCGACAGCCGCGTGAGGATCTTGCCCTTGTCGGGGATGGGGGTCGGCAGGATCACGTCGTAGACGGAGACGCGGTCGGAGGCGACGAGGACGATGTCCCCGCGGTCCTCGTAGACGTCCCGCACCTTCCCGGAGTGGAGAAGCTTCACCCTGCCCCCTGCTCTGCGATCCCAGGCGGCCCTCCCGCCTCCCCAGCCGCTCTCAGGCTACCGCCGCCCGGCCCGCCGCCGTCCGCCAGCCCCCGTCCCCCGGTCCGCTCGACGCAGCGGCCCCGCGAACGCCCTCGGCCTCCGCGAGCCCGCGAACGCGCCCGGCCGGGCCCACGACCGGTGGTGACGGCCACCCGCGCGCGGCCGTGCCGGCTCCGCTACACCCGCGCGGCCGTGCCGGCTCCGCTACACCCGCGCGGCCGTGCCGGCTCCGCTACACCCGCGCGGCCGCGCGCAGGTCACGATCGAAGGCGGTGATGTCGTCCTCGGTCAGGGACGTGCGGGTGGCCGCGACGGCGTCCAGGTAGTCGGCGGTGACCCGCTCCGGGTCGGCGGGGGCCGCGGCCTGACCGTCCGCGCCCAGGTGGCGCTCGAAGGCCGTCTGCGCGGCCGTGCGGGCGGCGTACTCGATGTCGGCGGGGGTGAACCGCGCGCTGGCCTCCACCAGCCGGTCGAGGTCGACGTGCGCGAGGCGGTCGGGTCCGATGTACCGGGCCCAGATCGCCCGGCGTGCGTCCGCGTCCGGCGGGCCGATGGGGATCAGGTAGTCGAACCGTCCCGGCCGCAGGAACGCCGGGTCCATGCGGCGCACCGTGTTGGTCGCGCAGATCAGCAACCTGCGGTCGCGGCGGCGGAACACCGGGATGAGCTTGAGCAGCTCGTTGGTGATCCGGTGGGCCAGCGACGTGGGGTCGCGCCGCTCGGAGGCGATCTCCTCGGCCTCGTCGAAGAAGAGGACGACCTGGCCCAGGTGGTCGACGCGCGCGAAGAGCTGCCGCAGCGCCCCGGCCACCCCGTGCGGGTCGGCGGCGAGCTGGTACGGGAACACCTCCACGAACGGCCACCGCAGCCTCGAGGCGACCGCGCGGGCGAAGGTCGTCTTGCCCGTCCCGGGCGGGCCGAACAGCACGACGGCCCGGGGCGGCTCCAGATGGTAGTGCTCGGCGAGGTCCCGGTGCTCCAGCGGCATCACCAGCCTGCGCTCGATGATCGCCTTCTCGGCGTCCATGCCCGCGATGCGGTCCCAGAGGCCGGCCTGGGGGACGATCCCGCCGACCTGGTCGAGGATCGTCGCCTCCGCCGGCGCCGACGGCAGCGCCTTCTCGAAGTACGTCGTGTCGGGACGCCCGGCGTACCCGGAGTTGAGGAAGGCCGTCTCCCCCAGCTCGTGCGAGGGCAGCAGCGCGCCGACGCGGCGGACGCGGCGGTCGGTGAAGCTTTTCTCCAGGGCCGACAGCAGGCCCGATCCGATGCCGTGGTGCCGCCACTCGCGGTCGATGGCGAGCCGCAGCACCCAGGCGCGCTCCCCGGCGACGAGCGAGACGGCGACGCCCACCAGCGTCGCGCCGGCCGTCGCCACCACCGCGGGCATGCCGCCCCGGACGGCTCCGACGGCCTCGGCCAGCGTCACCACCGGCTCGGCGGCCGTGTCCCGGGACTCTTCGAGCAGGCGGACCACCTGGCCGAGGTCGTTCTCGTGCAGGTCGCGCACCTGCCACGGGGCCATCGCCGTTCCTCCTCGTCGCGTGGGTGCTGGTCGGGGGAAGTGGAGACCGTGCCCGAACCCCGTCTCCGCCAAACCGAACAAAGCCCAGCTCAAGCCCCAAGTACGGAGTGATTCTGGCAAAGCACAACATCGACACCGTGCCGGTCAAGACCCTAAGGTGATCCTGGATCATGGCATAAAACGCTGCCGCCCTCTCCACCGCAGGCGGTTTCGCCATGCCGGGGAAATGAATAAGGAGGTTCAATGCGACCGGCATTACCCAGGGAATCGTCCCCCGGTGGACCTCCGGTCAAGAGCCTGCACCGGTTCGGAAACCGTCCTTCGGGGCCCGCGCGCTCACCGCGATGATCACCGTTTTCCCCGGCGTCGCCTTCGACTGGGCGGCTCGGTTCGGAAGTCCCGCCGCCCTTTCGTTCCCCGGAGAAGAACGATGTTCGCCTCTGGTTTTCCCGGATGTCGGGGTCATGATCTCGTGCGTTGGTTGATTACCGGCACCCTCACCGTCGACATACGCATTGCCAACGAGGAGCACGTGTTATGCGCTTCAGTTCTCCGTACCGCCTGGCCTCGGCGCTTGGGGTGGGTCTCGCCGTCACCGTTGGCGCGGGTGCCGCCCTGGCGCCGGGCGCGCTCGCCGCGCCCGGCGCTCCGGGTACCCGGCCGTCGTTCTGCCAGCACGACAATCGCAGCACGCCGTTCGCGCAGTACCTGTGTGCCAAGCCTGGTGACCTGCTCGATGTCCGCATCGGCGACGTGCACCCGACCCAGCCGTCGCTGGGTTATGACGAGGTGTACTACAAGCTCGGCCGCTACACCCTCGGCAAGGACGCGATCAACAAGAAGTTCGACGACTGGTGCGAGGCCGATGGCCGGGTGGCGGCGGCGTCGGCGTCGCCCGGCGCGCGCCTGAACGACCCGTCCTCGTTCACGTGCCGGCTCCCGGTCGGCGCGGAGACGGCGGACAGCATCGCCGTCATGAAGACCGTCGTGATCGGTCCCGGCGGCGAGCCGTTCCTCACCGATGGGCACCACACGCTCACCTCCTTCTTCGAGAGCCCCGATGGTGGCGCCGACCTGCACGTGCGACTGCGGGTGCAGGCCAACCTGAGCACCCTCACCCGTCAGGCCTTCTGGAACGAGATGCGGGCGAACAAGTGGGTGTGGCTGCGCGGCCCCAACGGCGACCCGGTCAAGGTGAACAAGCTGCCGACCAGCGTGGGGCTGGCCAACTTCACCGACGACAAGTACCGCAGCCTGCTCTACTTCGGCCGCGACATCGGCTATGCGCAGAACGGGCTGCCGTTCCAGGAGTTCTACTGGGGTAGCTGGGTCCGCGACGCCAAGCCGATCGACCTGGCCAACTGGAACCAGAACGACCACGGCAGCTACCTGGCCACCGTCAGGGCACTGACCGAGGCGATCACCGCATTGCCCAAGAACACCGTCGTCGACAACGGCTTCACCGCCGCCCAGCTGGGCGCGCTGGGCCAGTGGAACGACGGCAAGGCCGCCAATAAGGGCGAGTTCGACAAGCTGAGCAAGCCGTACTCCGACGCCAAGCCCGGCAAGCTGGCGTACGCGCTGGAGTACAAGCGGGTGCACGGCCTGGGCTGAGGCCTCCGGGGCGAGTACGGCCGGGCCGTCGAGCGATCATGCTCGACGGCCCGGCCGCTGCGGTGCTGAGACTGACCCAGAGGGGCCGGCAGCGTCGGCTAAGGCGCGGGCTCCACTTGGACGGCGATGGTGACCGGGTCGGAGATCATGCCCTTCCTCGTCGACGTGATCAGTGCGGTGTACCAACCCTCGGCGGTGAAGTCCACCTGGCTGAGGTCGACAGCGAGGGTGGCGTTACCCGGGTTGGTGCCGGCGCCGACGTCGTTGAGGAATGCGGCGTCGTCGGCCGGACCCTGGCCGACCTGGTAGGCGATCGTGTGCCTGTTCACCGTGACTGTTGGAGCCTTCGCCGGTGTCGGGCCGGTGGTCTTGCCACCGACGGCGAACGTCGTGACCGCCGCGGCGTGGTCGCTGGCCCAGGCGTTGCGGGCGACATTTGTGGCCGAGGGCCAGCCGACCGTCAACGTGTGTGCCTCCTCGACGTGCAGGGCACCGCGGGTGTAGTGGACGTAGTCGATGCGGTCCTGCGGTTCGGGCTGCCCGTTGCCGTTGGTCGGGGTGACCGGTGACCAGGTGTTTCCGGGGTTGGCGGCGGGATCGGTGTTGGCCACCCGGAACGAGTCGGCCAGCCCGGCCTTGGTGAACACGTCTGGGACGGGCCAGTCGACAGCGCCTGCGTCGCAGTGCGAACCCGATGTGGCAGCGGTCCAGTCGGCACCCGAGGGCGAGGCCAGGTCGCCGAGCAGTATCACCGGCACGCTGCGCTTCAGGTCGTCCTTCATCGCTTGTGCCACCGCCTGCGCCTGCGCGTACCGAGTGGTCGACTTCTCGTGCGAGATCAGGGTCCCCGGGGCGGTCGCCCCGTCGAAGCAGGCGTTGTAGGGGCCGTAGTCGGACTCGTTGAGGTGGACGTCCCACACGTGGATCGGGTTGCCGTCAACGCTGATCGTCGCCGCGGCTGCCGGCGTCGAGTTGGTCGGGTACACCCGCTTCGCGGTCGTGAACGGGTAGGACGAGACGATGCCGAGGTCACCGGCCCCGTGGACCTGCCAGCCCAGCGCGGTCCCGACGGACTGCGCCATGGCGTAGCCGCCGTCCTGGAACCCAACGACACCAATGCCCTGCGAGGCGATCACGGCCAGGTTCTTCCCGGCCGCGTCGGTGACGCGCCGGCCGTTGTCCCAGGCGTTCCACGACGCGGTCTGGATTCGCGGGGCCGCGTGCAGCGCCACGACCGGCACCTCAACGAGGATGCGCGAGGTCGTGGTCCCGTTGGTCGCCGACACCGTGATCTCGCCGGCATGTTGCGGCACCGTGCCCGGGGCGGTCCCCCTGACGGTGCCGTCCGCGCTCACACTGAGCCACTCGTCACCCGAGACCTTGCTGAACTGCGTCGGCGCCGCGCCGTTCCACAGCCCGACCAGCGGCTGACTGATCGCCGCCGTGACCGGCACGCTCGGCAGGTGGAAGGTGTCGGTGACGAAACCCGCGGGCAGGCTCGACCACGAGCCCGGCTGCACCGACAGCTTGGTCCACTGTGCGTACAACGTGACGGTGCCGCCCTGCTCGGCGGTCAGGTTGTTGACGGTGGCCATGTCCTCATAGACGACCGGGCCTGTCGCGGTGGTGCTCCACCCGGCGAAGCGGAAGTGTTCGCGGGCGGAGCCGTTCGGCGCAAGCGCCGCAGCGTGGTCGTAGGAGAACGAACTGTCGTCCGTTGTGCCCCCGTCGGCGCCGTTGCCGTCGTAGTGGACCGTGTAGGTGTTCGGCGCGAACTGCGGGGTGAGCGTCACGTCCGCTGCCGGCATGGTGAAGGTGTTGTTGGCATTCACCGTCAGGCCTGCCGGAGTTTCGACCTGCCAACCCGCGAGGTGATATCCAGTGGTCGGCGCCGGGGTGAGTGTCACGGTGCCGCCCGGGGTGACCGAGTCCGCCGAAGCGGTCGCGGTGCCGTGCGCACCGGTGCCGAACGAGACCAGGTGCTGCCCCGTGCCGCGCCAGCGTGCGTAGAGCGTGACGGTCGCCCCGTCGGCCACGGCGAGGTTCGACACGCTCTCCCCGTCGCGGTAGACCACCGGCCCGGTCGGGCTTGTCGCCCAGCCGACGAAGCCGGCGCCGGTACGGGTGTAGCTGTTCGCCGTGAGGGGCGTGGACTGGTCGTAACCGATCTTCTGGTCCGGAGTGGATCCGCCGTCCGCACCGTTGCCGACGAAGTGCACGGTATACACGTTCGGGTCGAAGGTCGCCCGCACTGACACGTCCGTGGTGGGCATCGCGAACGTGTTGTCCGAGCTGATCGTCAGACCCGACGGGCTCTGAACCTGCCAACCGGCGAAGTGGTAGCCCGTCGTCGCGTTCTGGGTGAGCGACACCTTCGTGCCCGGGCCGGTCGCAGCGAAGTCGGCCGATGCCGATCCGTGGCCGCCGCTGGTGACCGTGATCGAGTGGTAGTTGGCCGGGTTCGTGGCGGCGTAGTCGTTGGCGATCTGCGTGGAACTGATCGGCTGGTCGTAGATGTTGAAGTCGTCGACCAGGCCGCTGGCCCAGGCATCGGGGTAGTCGCCGGTGAGCGTCACACCGCGGCCATCGGTGCCGATCCGGAACGGCAGGCCACCGTCGAGCGGATTGGTCGTGGTGTACTTGAGGGTGCTTCCGACCTGGGCGCCGTTTTCGTAGACCTTCAGGGTCTTGGCGGTGCTGTCGACGACGGCGCCGATGTAGACCCACTTACCCTTGATGTTGTCGAGGTTGGTGAGCCGGGCCGAGTTGCCGCCGATCAGCGCACTGAGCTGAGTGGTGCCGTTGAGGTTGTAGAGCAGCAGGCCACCGTAAGGGCCCGAACCCGACCGCCAGTCTTCGTTGCCGAAGAAGGCGCCGTCCTGGCTGGCTTCCGTCTCGTACAGCCAGAACTGGACGGACACGCCGGTGCTGCCGGGCTTGACGTTCGACGGTAGCGTGACGATCCGCGTGCCGCGGTAGAACTGCATCGCCTTGCCACTGATCCCGCTGGCATAGCCGGGCGTTCCCGTCCAGGTCGCGTTGTTGCCGTGGCCCGAGGAATCGACGACCGTGCTACCCGAGTCGTTGTCGAAGTCGTACGAGGCGACTGGCTGGACGTCTCCGGAAACCGTCGGCACCGATGCGCCGGCCGGCGTCGCCGACACGGTGAGCAGTGCGAACAGCATCGCACCGGCCGCGGTGACGGCGGTTGCCTTCCTTCCCCGCTTGATATGCATTGTCGTCTCCTCAGATCGTCGCAACGCGGCCGGCGTAGCGCTGGGTCCAGCCGGTTCCGGTGTCGGCGGTGATGATCACGTCGTAGTAGCCGTTTTTGGTGGGCCACTCGACGACGGTCGACTTGCCGCCGGCCACCCGGAGGGTCTGGTTGCCGCCGAGGTAGTCGTTGGCCGTCAACGAGTAGCGCACCGACTGCGACCCGTCGTTGCGCAGCGTGATCTTGACCGTCGCGGCGGAGCCGGCCACGAGGTCGACGTCGACACGCGGGATCCCGATGTTGTTCTGTCCGGCGGGCACAACCTGGCCGGCGAAGGAGCGGACGAAGCCGTCGTGGCCGTAGACCGAGAAGGCGTACTTTCCGTCGGTCTGCGTGACGTCCCAGGTGTAGCTCTTCGTGGCGCCCTGGCCGACGGTTATCGCGGTGTTGGCGAACGCCTGGTACTTGTCCGGGAAGACCTGCATGCTCAGCGTCTTGCCGGACGCGCCGCCATGAACGGACAGGTCGGCGCGGACGGTGCCGTTGACGCGGTCCTCGACGAGCACGCCGTGGCCGTGGAAGGGCAGCGGCAGGGGCTTGAGCTGCCCCGCGGGGTAGGTCGGCACGCTGGACGTGCTGAGCGTCAGCGGCTTGACGATCGGGCGAGTGAAGTCGATCGCACTGGTGAGGTCGCCGCTGATACCGCGGCGCCATCTGCTGATCGTGGTGCTCATCGCCGGCGTGCCGCGGTACGCCGTCCACGTCTCGAGGAAGCGGACGACGGAGGTGTGGTCGAAGACCTCCGAGTTGACCCAGCCGCCACGCGTCCACGGCGACACCAGAATCATCGGCACCCGAGGGCCATAGCCGATCGGGATGCTGCCGGCCCACTCAGCCGGCTCTCCCGGTTCGGGACGCGGCGGCAGGACGTGGTCGAACGCGCCGTCGTTCTCGTCGTAAGTGATGATCAGCAGCGTCGACTTCCAGAGCTCCTCGTTGGCCTGGAGGGTGTCGATCACCTTCTTGACGAATCGGCCGCCGTCGCCCGGACCTGCCGCCGGGTGCTCGGACCAGCCGTAGGGCGCGACGATGTACGACACGTCCGGCAACGGGTACTGCGCGTCGGGCCGGCACGCGGCAATGAACTCCTTCAGCACGCCGGCGAGGTTCGTGTCGGAGTTGTTGTTCGGGACACCGGTCGAGGCGTACGGGAACGAGTTGGCGCGCCACACCAGGCCGGTGCCGGGAGCGGTTTTGACCGGGTCGTTGAGGTTCGCGCTCGACGGGGTGAACGCGGCGAAGCCGCGGATCGGGTTGTCGGTGTAGTCGCCGACCCAGCTGTCACCGTTGTTGGTGTTGTCGACATAAATCCGCCAACTGACGCCCGCCGCCTGCATGGCCTCCGGGTAGGTCGGCCAAGCGCGGTTGCCGGAGGACTCGCCACCGTTGTTCGTCACACCGTTCGAGGTCCCCGTCCAGAGGAACAACCGATTCGGGGTGGTCGGGCCAGGTACCGAGCAGAAGCTCATGTCGCAGACCGTGAACTCCTGCGCCAGCGTCGCATGCACCGGCACCTCGTTCAGGTAGTAGTAGTGCAGGCTGTTGCTGCCCTTGTCCGGCACCCAGGTGTTCCAGCGGCCGCCGTTCGCGCCGTACAAATTGTGGTCGAACCCGTAGTTGCTGGCGGAGTGGAACGGCGTGACCACCTTGGAGCCGTTCGGCTGCTGGAAAACGGTCGTCCCGTCCTGGAAGCGCAGGGCCTGCTTGTCGTAGTGACCGCGCACGCCCGGCAGCTGACCGAAGTACTGGTCAAACGGGCGGTTCTCCTGCATGAGGATCACGACATGCTTCAGATCGGCCAGCGTCCCGGTGAAGCCCTCGGGCAGCACATAGTCGGCCGACGGCAACGGACCAGGTGACTTCACCGGCGCCGCTGCGGCCGGATCAGCGCCACCCACCGCAACGCCACCGACCGCCGCGGCCCCGGCGGCGAAGCCAAGGCCCTTGAGCACCCGCCGGCGTGTCGGCCGGAAGCCACTACCCCCGGCGGAGGCTCGACCCTCGCCATCCCCGGCGGTGCCGATGTAGCCGGGATCCTCTGTGGACATGGCGGTACCCCTTCTAACGCGATCGAAAACTCGGCGCAGTCCACCATTTGAAGTTGAACGGACGGGCGACCGCGAGTTCACCATGGCCGATCTCTCGACGAATATCTCCCGAGATGCGTGGTAACTACGCATTAGGCCGTCGGCGATCCGTTTGTCACCATTCGCAACGGGGAGAAGGGCGGGGACCGGTTCGTCACCCTGCGATCGGGCACCCAAGACGCGGTGAACACCTTCTCCATGCGCTCACAGGAAAAGGCCTGCCTGTGCGAGACCGTCAGGATGGCCGAGCGGCTCGGGCTCAGGTACGTCGGTTCCCGGCCTGATCTGGAAGGAGGCGATGACCGAGGCGAGACACAGGAGACCGGCTTCGCTCGGCCGGACGCCGGGCGCTTCGGCGGCTGCCGCGACGCCGGCCCGAACCGGCTCTCACGGAACAGGTACGAAACCGTGATCGTTCAGAGGTCCCGTCCGGACACGGCGAACCCCGCCTCCCGAGCATGGGAGGCGGGGTTCCTGCATGTCAGGGGCTACTTGAGGAGCTGGCGGGCCATGACCATGCGCTGGATCTGGTTGGTGCCCTCGTAGATCTGGGTGATCTTGGCGTCGCGCATCATGCGCTCCACCGGGTAGTCGCGGGTGTACCCGTAACCACCGAGGAGCTGGACGGCGTCGGTGGTGATCTCCATCGCGGCGTCGGAGGCGGCGCACTTGGCGGCGCTGGAGAAGAAGGTCAGGTCCGCGACCTTCTCGCCGTGCATGACGGCCTCGGACTTGGCCGCGGCGGCGTAGGTGAGCTGGCGGGCGGCCTCGAGCTTCATCGCCATATCGGCGATCATGAACTGGAGCCCCTGGAACTCGGCGATCGGCCTGCCGAACTGCTTGCGCTCCTTGACGTAGCCGATGGCGTAGTCGAGGGCGCCCTGGGCGATGCCGAGCGCCTGGGCGGCGATGGTGATCCGGGTGTGGTCCAGGGTCGCGAGGGCGGTCTTGAAGCCTGTGCCCTCCTCGCCGATCATGCGGTCCGCGGGGACGCGCACGTTCTCCAGGATGACCTGGCGCGTGGGCGACCCCTTGATGCCGAGCTTCTTCTCCTTGGCGCCGAAGCTCACGCCCTCGTCGTCCTTCTCGATCACGAAGGCCGAGATGCCCCGGGCCCCGGCGGCGGGGTCGGTGACGGCCATGACCGTGTAGAACTCCGAGACGCCCGCGTTGGTGATCCACATCTTGGTGCCGTTAAGCACGTAGTGGTCGCCGTCCCGGACGGCCCGGGTCTTCATCGCGGCGGCGTCGGAGCCGGCCTCCGGCTCGGACAGGGCGTAGGAGAACATACCCTCGCCGCCGGCCACGCGCGGCAGGTAGCGCTGTTTGAGGTCCTCGGAGGCCGACAGCAGCAGCGGCACGGTGCCGAGCTTGTTGACCGCCGGGATGAGGGAGGAGGACGCGCACGCCCGCGCGACCTCCTCGATGACGATCGCGGCGGCGAGCGCGTCGGCTCCGGCGCCGCCATACTGCTCGGGGATGTGGACGGCGTGCAGGTCGGCGGCCACCAGCGCCTTGTATGCCTCCCACGGGAACTCTGCGTTCTCGTCCACGGAGGCGGCGTGTGGGGCGATCTTCTCGTCGGCGAGCGCCCGAACGGTCTCGCGGAGCATGCGGTGCTCGTCACCGGGTGCGTACAGAGGGAAGCTCATAGACAAATAGTAGGACGTCCAACAATACGGGGACCGAACGGGGGTATATGGATAGCACCCTGGTGAAATGTCCGGTTTGTTCTGTTGCGGGAGCCAGGGGGGCCGGTAACATGCCTCGGCAACGTAACGGTAAAGATGGGGTCGACACAGGAACATGGAGGGAGCACGCTCGTGTCCTATCGCCTGACGGTCCTGGGGACCGGATACCTGGGTGCCACGCACGCGGCGTGCATGGCCGCTCTGGGGTTCGAAGTGCTCGGCCTGGACGTCGATCCGGGCAAGGTCGCCAGCCTGTCCGCGGGTGAGCTCCCCATCCACGAGCCGGGCCTGGAGGACATCCTCCGGCAGGGCCTCGCCTCCGGACGGCTCCGCTTCACCACCTCCTACGAGGAGGCGGCCGAGTTCGGCGACGTCCACTTCATATGCGTGGGCACGCCGCAGAAGAAGGGCGAGTACGCGGCGGACGTCTCGTACCTCGACGCGGTGGTCGAGTCCCTCGCCCCGCACCTCACCCGCGAGTGCGTGGTCGTCGGCAAGTCGACCGTACCCGTGGGCACCGCCCAGCGCCTCGCCGACAAGCTCGTACGCCTCGCCCCCGCCGGGGAGCTGGTCGAGCTGGTATGGAACCCCGAGTTCCTGCGCGAGGGCTTCGCCGTCCAGGACACCATGCGCCCCGACCGCATCGTGCTCGGCGTCGTCTCCGACAAGGCCGAGAAGGTCATGCGGGAGGTCTACGAGCCCATGCTGGCGGAGGGCACCCCGCTGATCATCACCGACTACCCGACCTCCGAGCTGGTCAAGGTCGCCGCCAACGCCTTCCTGGCCACCAAGATCTCCTTCATCAACGCCATGGCCGAGGTCTGCGAGGCCGCGCACGCCGACGTCAAGGACCTGTCGCTGGCGCTGTCCTTCGACGAGCGCATCGGCGGCCGGTTCCTCAACCCGGGCCTCGGCTTCGGCGGCGGCTGCCTGCCCAAGGACATCCGGGCGTTCATGGCCCGCGCGGGCGAGCTGGGCGCCGACCAGGCGCTCACCTTCCTGCGCGAGGTCGACGCGATCAACATGCGCCGCCGCGCCCGCATGGTGGACCTGGCGCGCGAGCTCGCCGGAGGCTCGTTCCAGGGCTGCACGGTCGCGGTGCTCGGGGCGGCGTTCAAGCCCAACTCGGACGACATCCGCGACTCCCCGGCGCTCGACGTCGCCGTGAAGATCCGCGAGCAGGGCGGCGACGTCACCGTCTACGACCCGGTGGCGCTCGTCAACGCGCGCAAGGCCCACCCCACGCTCGGGTTCGGCTCCTCGGCCCTGGACGCGGCCAAGGGCGCGCACGTCGTGCTGCTGCTGACCGAGTGGCAGGAGTTCATCGACCTCGACCCCGAGGAGCTCGGCGCGGTCGTGTCCGCCCGCAAGATCGTGGACGGCCGCAACGCGCTGGACGCCGAGACCTGGCGTGCCTCGGGCTGGCACTACCGCGCGCTCGGCCGCCCATAGCCGGGCCGCCCCAGGAACGCCACAGGGCCGCTCCCGTCCGGGGGCGGCCCTTTCACGTGGCCGTCAGGCCGGGTACACGCCGACTTCGAGGGCCGAGGCTTCGGCGTCGGGCTCCCGGCTTCCGGATCGCCCTCGGCGGGCCGTCAGCCGCCCAGGCCGGCGGCCTCGGCGCGCAGCCGCTCGCCCTTGGCGTGGGCCTGGTCCCGCAGGTCCGCCTGGAAGGCGGCCATCTTCGCCCGCAGGCGCTCGTCGGAGGCGGCCAGGACGCGCACGGCCAGCAGCCCCGCGTTCCGCGCGCCGCCGACCGCGACCGTGGCCACCGGCACCCCGGCGGGCATCTGGACGATCGACAGCAGCGAGTCCATGCCGTCGAGGTACTTCAGCGGGACCGGCACGCCGATCACCGGGAGCGGGGTCATCGAGGCCAGCATGCCGGGCAGGTGGGCGGCTCCCCCGGCCCCGGCGATGATGACGCGCAGGCCCCGCCCGGCGGCCTCCTCGCCGTAGGCGATCATCTCGCGGGGCATGCGGTGGGCCGAGACGACGTCGGCCTCGAAGGGGACGCCGAACTCCGCGAGCGCCTCGGCGGCGAGCCGCATCACGGGCCAGTCGGAGTCGCTGCCCATCACGATGCCGACCACGGGGCCGACCAAAGGGCCGACCATGGGGCCGACCTGGGGTGTGCCCGGCATCAGACGTACTCTCCCGTGGCGAGGTGGACGGCGGCGTGGCGGGCGCGGGCGCGCACCTCGTCCAGGTCGGTGCCGAGCGCGGTGACGTGCCCGATCTTGCGCCCCGGCCGGACCTCCTTGCCGTAGAAGTGGATCTTCACGCCGGGGTCGTGCGCCATGACGTGCTCGTAGCGGGCGAACACGTCGGGGTCGGCCCCGCCGAGGACGTTGGCCATGACCACGACGGGCGCGGCGGGGGCGGGCGAGCCGAGCGGCAGGTCGAGCACCGCGCGCAGGTGCTGCTCGAACTGCGAGGTGCGGGCGCCCTCGATCGTCCAGTGGCCGCTGTTGTGCGGGCGCATGGCCAGCTCGTTGACCACGAACCTGCCGCCGGGAAGCTGGAACATCTCGACGGCCAGCAGCCCGGTCACCCCCAGCTCGTTGGCGATCTTGAGGGCGACGTGCTGGGCGTGGGCCGCGTCTTCCGGGTCCAGGCCCGGAGCGGGGGCGATGACCTCGACGCAGATGCCGTCCTTCTGGACGGTCTCGACGACCGGGTAGCTGACGCCCTGGCCGTGCGGCGAGCGGGCGACCAGCACGGCCACCTCGCGCTCGAACGGGACGAACGCCTCGGCGATGAGCGCGGTGCCGGAGGCCAGCACCCCGGCGGCGTCGGCGGCCGACGCGCAGACCCACACGCCACGGCCGTCGTACCCGCCGCGCGTGGCCTTGAGCACGACCGGCCAGCCGTGCTCCTTGCCGAAGCCCTCGACGTCCTCGGCGGTGGACACGCGGGCCCACGCCGGGCAGGGCGCGCCGATCGCGGTGAGGCGCTCGCGCATCACCGCCTTGTCCTGGGCGTGCACCAGCGCCTCGGCTCCCGGGCGCACGGCCACGCCACGCGCCGTCAGTGCCTCGAGGTGGCCGGTCGGGACATGCTCGTGGTCGAAGGTGATCACGTCGCAGCCCTCGGCGAAGGCCTGGAGCACGGCGAGGTCGCGGTAGTCGCCAAGGCGCGTCCCGGCGATCACCCGGGCGGCGCTCTCGTCGAAGGAGTTGGCGAGGACGCGCAGCTCGACGCCGAGCGCGATGGCCGCCTGCTGGGTCATCCGGGCGAGCTGGCCCGCCCCCACCATGCCGACGACGGGGCCGACGACGGGGCCGATAGGAGCCACTTCCCTGCTGGTCGCTTCACTGGTCACAAGCCCAAACCCTACCGAGCGCGCTCAGATGGCCGTGATGTCGGCCGACCGACGCGGCACGCTGGGAGCCACCGCTCCAGGGCACACCATTGCGGACTGCGGCGCGGCATAGCGCACCACACCGGTTACTAGCCGTAAAAATCCGGACATTTCACACAACAGTATTTATGAGAGGTCTGCGGACTCGGCCCGCGGCTTACCTCGGCACCGGTAGCCTAAAGGGGTTTTCGACCCCAGGAAGGACCGTTGTGCAGCTCATACGTCGCTTGTATGACCGGTTCTCCTCGTTGTTGCACGAGGTCGCGAAGTTCGGAGCGGTCGGCGCCGTCGCGTTCGTCGTCGACTTCGGCGGCACCAACCTCATGCGGTACGGCGTCCAGCTCGGGCCGCTGACCTCCAAGGTCGTCGCCACCGTCGTGGCCGCCACGTTCGCCTATCTCGCCAACCGGTTCTGGACCTGGCGGCACCGCGAGCAGACGGGCCTGGCGCGCGAGTACTTCCTGTTCTTCGTGCTCAACGGCATCGGCCTGCTGATCTCGCTGCTGATCATCGGCTTCGTCGAGTACATGCTGGCGATGACCGACCCACTGAGCTACAACATCTCGATCATCATCGGCACCGCCCTCGGCACGCTGTTCCGGTTCTGGTCGTACAAGAAGTGGGTCTTCCTCCCGCCCGGCCTGCCCCCGGTCGACCCGCACACCGGCCTTCCCGAGACCGCCGAGCCCCCGCGCTCCACCGCCGGCGGGGTCACGTTCCAGGCCTTCGACCCGGCCCCGGCGAAGACCGTCAACGGCAAATCCCCCCGCCCGGGCTCCGGCGCGCCGACCTCGCGCCCATGAACACCTCGCGCCCATAGCGCGGACGGCGGCCCTCACGCGGGCCCGCTCACCACGCGGTGGCGCGCGTTCTCGTCGGCCGGGCGCAGGAACAGGGCGAACACCGCCGGTCGCGGCCGGACCAGCTCCAGGCGCCCGCCGTCGGATGCGGTCAGCGCCCGCGCCAGCGTCAGCCCCAGCCCGGTCCCGCCGGCGCCGCTGACGTTGCGGTCGAACACCCGGGCCCGCAGGTGCTCGGGGATACCCTGCCCCTGGTCGGCGACCTCGATCACGACCGATCTGTCGCCGTTGCCCGTCGTGATCGTCACCGGGCCGTCGCCGTGCTCCAGGGAGTTCTCCAACAGCGTCGAGACCACCTGGCTCAGCCCGCCCTTGCTGACCAGCGCGCGCAGGCCACGGGCCCCGTCCAGGTGCAGCGTGCGCCGGGACCTGCGGAACGCGGGCTCCCACTCGGTGATCTGCTGGCGCAGCACCTCGTCCAGGCTGATCGCCTCCGCCTGGGCATGGCGCTGCCGCCGGGCGGCGGCCAGCAGCTCGTCGATCACCGCCGTGAGCCGCTCGGCCTGGACGATGGCCGCCTCGCCCTCCTCGCGGACGATCGCCGGCTGGCCGGCCGCGGCCACGATCTCCTCCAGGCGCATGGTGAGCCCGGTGAGCGGGGTGCGGAGCTGGTGGGAGGCGTCCGTGGCGAACTCCCGCTCGCGGCTCAGCAGCTCGGCGAGGCGGGTGGCGCTGCGGTCCAGCACCTCGGCGACCCCGTCCAGCTCCGGTACGCCGTACCGGTGCCGGCTCGGCCTGGCCTCGCCGGAGCCCAGCCGCTCCGCCATCCTCGCCAGATCCTGGAGCGGCAGGGTCAGCCGGCGGGACTGCACGACGGCGAGCGACACCGCGACCGCGAGGGCCAACCCGGCGAGGGCGACGATGAGCATGAGCCATCCCCGGATGTTCCGCTCTACCTGGGCTCGGTCCCTAGATATGCGGACATAGACCCCGCTCTCCGAGTGGGTCTCCTCGGTCATCTGCCGATCGGGGGGCGGCTCCGTACCGACGATGACGGTCGGGCTGTTGCGGATGAAGATCTGGACGTATCTGTTCGGATACTGCCGCTGCAGCTCTTCGGGATCGATCGGGCGATCCTCGATACGGGCGTATTCCACCTGGCTGAGCAGCAGCGTCGCCTGTGCCCGGAGCTGCTGGACCGCCTCGTCGTCGATGAGACGAGTGACCACCAGCCCGAGTGGGACGCCCAGGAGCAAGACCGCGATGGCCGCGACCACCAAGGTCGAGGACAGCAACCTACGGCGCATCTAGCTGGATGCTATTCGCGCTCGAATCGGAAACCGACCCCGCGAACCGTCGTGATGTAACGCGGCTTGGCGGCGTCGTCCCCCAGCTTGCGGCGCAGCCACGAGATGTGCATGTCGAGTGTCTTGGTCGAACCCCACCAGTTGGTGTCCCAGACCTCGCGCATGATCTGCTCGCGCGTGACGACCTTGCCGGCATCACGGACGAGCACACGCAGGAGGTCGAACTCCTTGGTGGTGAGATGCAGCTCCTTGTCTCCCATCCAGGCACGCCGCGAGTCGGCGTCGATGCGCACGCCCTGGACCACGGGGGTCTCGGACGTGCCGCGCCGCAGCAGCGCCCGCACGCGGGCGAGCAGCTCGGCGAGCCGGAAGGGCTTGGTGACATAGTCGTCGGCCCCGGCGTCGAGGCCGACCACTGTGTCGACCTCGTCCACGCGAGCCGTCAGGATGAGCACGGGCGTGCCGTGCCCTTCAGCGCGAATTCGACGGGCGACCTCCAGCCCGTCCATTTCCGGTAGGCCGAGGTCGAGCACTATGAGGTCGACGCCCCCGGACAGAGCCCTCTCCAGGGCCTGCGGGCCGTCAGGGCTCACCTCCACCTGGTAGCCCTCACGGCGCAGCGCGCGCGCCAGGGGCTCGGAGATCGAGGTGTCATCCTCGGCGAGAAGTACGCAGGTCATAAAGCGATCGTAGGACCTTAGGCGATCGTTTCCCGGGTACAGCGCGCGGTTTGACTCGTCGTTGACCCACCAATTGACCTGGGCAAACACGGCGAAACCCGGATGAGCTCGCCCGCAGTGCCCTCACACATCCGCTGCACCATGCGTACCCTCCGCAACGGCTTCGACACGCCGGTGGGACGAATCACGAGACGGCTCTCCGGCCGCGGGCGAACCCGCGCGGGTCAGTCGGAGCTCTCGCCTCCGGGGACCCCGAGGAAGCGCTGGAGGTACAGGCCCTCACCGAGCGTGCTCAGCAACTGCAGCTCGGTCTCCAGGTAGTCGATGTGGTGCTCCTCGTCCTGGAGGATGTCCTCGAAGATGCGGGCCGAGGTGATGTCCCCCCGCTCGCGCATCAGGGCGATCCCCGGGCGCAGGCGGGCCACCACACCGAGTTCGAGCTGAAGATCTGACTCCAGCTGTTCCTTGACGGTCTGGCCGATGTGCAGCGTGCCGAGCTTCTGGTAGTTGGGAAGCCCTTCGAGGAAGAGGATCCGGTCGGTGAGCGTCTCGGCGTGCCGCATCTCGTCGATCGACTCGGCGCGCGTGTACGCGGCGAGCTTGGTGTAGCCCCAGTGCTCCTGCATCTTGGCGTGCAGGAAGTACTGGTTTATAGCGGTCAGCTCGGATGTGAGCTGCTCGTTCAGCAGAGCGATGATGTCCTTGTCCCCCTGCATGGGCAGACCCTCATTTCACGCGGTTGCGACAAGCTCCGTAGATCGGTTCAGAATCGCACAGATCTTGCGGACACATGTCGCGCAGTCCTTGCCCGCGCCCGTGATGTCGCGTACTTGGCGTGCCGTCCTCGCACCTGCGGCGATACAGGCGTGAACCTCGTTCTCCGTCACAGCCTCGCAGATGCACACGTACATGCTGAAAACGCCCTTCGGGGAATGGGGGAAAAAGTAAGCCTCACCTTAGCGGACCAAGGTAAGGCTTGCCTATGTGAGTTCCTCCACACTTACCCCCTATTGGGGGGCGCGGGCGTGCCCGTGAGCCGGGGTCAGTGACCCCGGGCGATCCATTTCTCCAGGTCAGGGGCCTCAGCCCCGATGCTGGTCTCGTCGCCGTGGCCGGTGCGTACCACCGTCTCCGGCGGCAGGACGAGCAACCGATCCCTGATCGAGCCGATGATGGTGTCGAACGAGGAGTACGACCGGCCGGTCGCGCCCGGCCCGCCCGAGAACAGCGTGTCGCCGCTGAAGACGGTGCCGAGGTCCGGCGCGTACAGGCAGACCGCCCCGGGCGCGTGACCCGGCGTGTGCAGCACGCGCAGGCCGGTCCCCGCGACCTCGATGACCTGCCCGTCCCGCAGCGGGTCGAACCCGCGGTCGGCGTACACCATGCGCCACAGCACCTCGTCGTCCGGGTGGAGCAGGATCGGCGCGCCCGTGGCGTCGGCCAGCTCCTCGGCCGCGTTGACGTGGTCGTTGTGGGCGTGCGTGCAGACGATCGCCTTCAGCCGCCGGTCGCCCACCGCCGCCGTGATCGCCGCGGCGTCGTGGGCTGCGTCGATCACCACCACCTCGCGCTCGTCGCCGACCAGCCAGACGTTGTTGTCGACGTCCCACGTGCCGCCGTCCAGCGTGAACGTCCCGGACGTGATCAGACGGCCGATGCCCGCCGTGCCGCTCACAGGACCACCACCGAACGCAGGACCTCACCGCGGTGCATCTTGCCGAACGCCTCCTCGACCTGGCCCAGCTCGATGGTCTCGGAGACGAACCCGTCGAGGTTCAGCCGGCCCTGCAGGTAGAGGTCGATCAGCATGGGGAAGTCGCGGCTCGGCAGGCAGTCGCCGTACCAGGAGGACTTCAGCGAGCCGCCGCGGCCGAAGACGTCCAGCAGCGGCAGCTCCAGCGTCATGTCCGGCGTCGGCACGCCGACCAGCACGACCGTGCCGGCCAGGTCGCGGGCGTAGAACGCCTGCCGGTAGGTCTCCGGGCGCCCGACCGCGTCGATCACGACGTCGGCGCCGTGGCCGCCGGTCAGCTCACGGATCGCCTCGACCGGGTCGGCGGTCCTGGAGTTGATCGTGTGCGTCGCGCCGAACTGTCCAGCCCAGTCCAGCTTGCGGTCGTCGACGTCCACCGCGATGATCTTCGCGGCACCGGCCAGCGACGCGCCGAGGATCGCGGCGTCGCCCACCCCGCCGCAGCCGATGACCGCGACCGAGTCGCCGCGGCCGACGTTGCCGGTGTTCAGCGCCGCGCCGAGCCCGGCCATCACGCCGCAGCCGAGCAGGCCCGCCACCGCCGGCCGCGCGGCCGGGTCGACCTTGGTGCACTGCCCGGCGGCGACCAGCGTCTTCTCGGCGAACGCGCCGATGCCGAGCGCCGGGCTGAGCGGGGTGCCGTCCTCCAGGGTCATCTTCTGGGTGGCGTTGTGCGTGTTGAAGCAGTACCACGGACGGCCGCGCAGGCATGCCCGGCAGTCGCCGCACACGGCCCGCCAGTTGAGGATCACATAGTCGCCGGGGGCCACGCCGGTCACGCCCGGCCCGACCGCCTCGACCACGCCCGCGGCCTCGTGCCCGAGCAGGAAGGGAAACTCGTCGTTGATCCCGCCCTCGCGGTAGTGCAGGTCGGTGTGACACACCCCGCACGCCTGGACGTTCACCACGGCCTCGCCCGGCCCCGGGTCCGGGACGACGACCGTCCGCACCGACACCGGCTCACCCTTACCTGCGGCGATCACGCCCTGCACTTCGTACGGCATGCTGACTCCATTCCATATTCATCGCTGTTCCGCGCGTGTCGACCAATGTGCGCCCTGGTGGAGGCGTCGACGGCGCTCACGACCCTGACGACCGTTGTCGATGACCGGCCGCCCGTCAAGTCCCGCGGCGCCGATGATCCCCTACCGGCCGTCGATCTCGCCGTCCGAGGCGTCCTCGACGAGCCGGAACAGCTCCGCCCGCACCGTCTGGATCCTCGGGATGTCCCTGAGCGTGATCTCGCCCTTGTCGGACGCCGACTCCACCACCAGGGTGCCGCACCCGAGCATGCGCTCGACGAACGTCTGGTCGGAGCTGACGCTGTTGACCTTCGCCAGCGGGATGTCGTCGTCGGACTTGTTCAGGATGCCCGTGCTGATGTTGAAGCGGTGGGTGGTGAGCGTGTACGACGTGGTCTTCCAGCGCAGATACGGGATGAACGACCAAAGGATCAGCGCGACCACGGAGACCACGGCGACCGCGATCCACGCGTAACGGACGTACTCGTAGTCCGTGGGAATGTAGATGAACGCCACGCTGGAGACGGCGATGACGAAGACCAGCGCGATGAACGGCACGACCAGCCGCTTCCAGTGCGGGTGGAACGAGTGGACGACCCGCTCCCCGGTCGTCAGATGATGTTCAGGGAGACCCATGGGGCAAATCGTGGCACGGCGATCAGCCCTGCGTCTGCCCCATGCGCGGCGCCATGCCGATACCCGGACGACACGGGTGCTCCCTTGGCCCGATCTTGACCCGCGCGCCCGCGAGGGTCACGTCGCGCGGACGTGGACGACGTCGCCCACGCTGACCGCCCGCTCCACCCCGCCGGACGTGACGAGCAGATGGCCCGACCCGTCCACGCCGGTGGCCCGGCCCTCCAGGATGCGCTCGCCCGGCAGCTCCACCCGGACGTCCCGGCCGATCGTGGCGCTCATCGCGACGTAGGCGGCCCGCAGCCCGCTGGCGTCCGGGTCGCCCCCGGCGGCCACCCACTGGCGGTAGTGCGTCTCGATCTCGCGCAGCACCGCGCGGATCAGCGGGTCACGGTCGGCGCACTCGGCGTCCTCCAGGGCCAGGGAGGTGGCGGTGGACACCGGCAGCTCCTCGGCGCGCACCGACACGTTCAGCCCCATGCCGACGATCACCGCGCTGTCGACCCGCTCGGCCAGCACCCCGGCCAGCTTGCGCTCGCCGGCCAGCAGGTCGTTCGGCCACTTCAGCCGGACGTCCACGCCCGCGACACGGCGGACCGCCGAGGCGGCGGCCAGCGCCACCAGCAGCGTCACCCAGCCCTGCCGGACCACGGGGACCGGCGGCCGCAGCAGGACGGAGAACGTCAGCCCCGACCGCGCGGGCGCCGTCCACACCCGGCCGAGGCGGCCGCGCCCGGCCAGCTGGAGCTCGGCGATCAGCACGGCACCCTCGCGCGCGCCCTCGCGGGCGGCCTGCGCCAGGTCGGCGTTGGTGGAGCCGGTGCGTTCGACGACGCTGAGGCGGGACCACAGGCCGTCCGGCCGGACGAGCGCCCGGGTCAGCGCCTCCTGCGAGAGCGGCGGCCGGTCGAGATCGGTGTACGGCGAGTCAAGCACGGCTCCATCCTCCTCCCTCCGCCGCGGTGATGTGCCACTCGGGGGGTGCGGACCGGCGAAGACTCCCTTATGCCCGCCATGCCCGCGAAATTTTGTCCTCCCCTTACCTGACCTCCGGCCGGGCGCGCGGGGCCGCCGGTGGTCAAACAGGGAGGAGGGGTGATGCTATGGGTACGTCGCCCGCACGACCGCGGCGGGCGCGCGGAACGGCCGGAGACGGCGGCAACGGCTCGGAACGGCCAGGAACAGGCTAGGAACAAGCGAGAAACGGTGGACCCCCGGTGAGCAAGCGTCTTGACCCTCGGAACTGGGCGAGCTGGAAGCCCTTCGGCATCGGCGAGCGCAAACCCAACAACTACCTCGAACTGTGGAAGGCGTTCCGATCGGTCAAGGGCAACCGGCGCTACGCGTGGCGCGTACTGACCCAGGGCACCTGCGACGGCTGTGCGCTCGGCACGCGCGGCATGCGCGACTGGACGATGGACGAGATCCACCTGTGCAACATCCGGCTGCGCCTGCTCAAGCTGAACACCATGCCCGCGCTGGACACCTCGCTGCTCGCGGACGTCGCCCCCCTCGCCGGGATGCGCAGCGCGGCGCTGCGCGACCTCGGCCGCCTGCCGTACCCGATGCTGCGGCGCAGGGGCGAGCCCGGGTTCACCCGCGTGAGCTGGGACGACGCGCTGGAGCTCGCCGCGTCCCAGGTGCGCGGCCACCGGCTCGGCGTGTACCTCACCAGCCGGGGCATGCCGAACGAGAACTACTTCGCCGCGCAGAAGGCCGTGCGGGCGCTCGGCACCAACTCGATCGACAACGCGGCGCGCATCTGCCACTCGCCCTCCACGGTCGCGCTCAAGCAGACCATCGGCGCCGCGGCGACCACCTGCTCCTACACCGACTGGATCGGCTCCGACCTGATCGTCTTCATCGGGTCCAACCCGTCCAACAACCAGCCGGTCGCGATGAAGTACCTCTACCACGCCAAGAAGGCGGGCACCCGCGTCGCGATGGTCAACGCCTACCGCGAGCCGGGCATGGAGCGCTACTGGGTGCCGTCCAACGCCGAGTCCGCGATGTTCGGCACGAAGATCACCGACCACTTCTTCGGGGTGAACGTCGGCGGCGACATCGGCTTCCTCAACGGCGTGCTCAAGCACCTGATCGAGAACGACTGGCTGGACAAGGCGTTCATCGACGACCACACCGCCGGTTTCGAGGAGGCGCGGGCGGCGGTGGCCGCGCAGTCGTGGGAGGAGCTGGAGGCGCTGAGCGGCGCCACCCGCGAGCAGATGCACGAGCTGGCCGCCCTGCTGGGCCGGGCGAAGTCGGCCGTGCTGGTCTGGTCGATGGGCATCACCCAGCACACCTACGGCGAGGACAACGTCCGCTCGATCGTCAACCTCGCGCTGGCCCGCGGCTTCGTCGGGCGCGACAACTGCGGGCTCATGCCGATCCGCGGGCACAGCGGCGTCCAGGGCGGCGCCGAGATGGGCGCGTACGCGACCGGCCTGCCCGGCGGGCTGCCCGTCACCCCGGAGAACGCCGAGATGTTCGGTGAGAAGTGGGGCTTCGAGGTGCCCGTCGCGCCGGGCCTGACCGCCACCGACATGATCGACGCCGCGCACGCGCGGGAGCTGGACGTGCTGATCTCCTCCGGCGGCAATTTCCTGGAGGTGCTGCCCGACCCCGCGTACTGCCGCGAGGCGCTGTCCCGCCTGCCGCTGCGCGTCCACGTCGACATCGTCCTGTCCAGCCAGATGCTGGTCGAGTCCGAGGGCGACGTGCTGCTGCTGCCCGCGCAGACGCGGTACGAGATGGAGGGCGGCGTCACCGAGACCTCGACCGAGCGCCGCGTCATCTTCTCCCCCGAGGTCGCCGGGCCGCGCGTCGGCGAGGCGTGGCCGGAGTGGAAGATCTTCACCGAGCTGGCCGCGCGCGCCCGCCCGGAGCTGGCCGGCCGGGTGCGCTACCCGGGAGGCACCGCGGAGATCCGGCGGGACATCGAGGCCGCCGTGCCGTTCTACACGGGAATCGCCGGGCTCACGAAGTTCGGCGACAACGTGCAGTACGGCGGGCGGCACCTGTGCCCTGGCGGGCGTTTCCCCACCTCGGACGGCCTCGGCCACTTCTCCGCCGTCCCCGTGCCCACGCTCGAACGGCCCGGCGGCGCGTTCATGGTCGCCACCCGGCGAGGCAAGCAGTTCAACAGCATGGTCCACGAGCGGCGGGACGGCTTCAACGGCGCGACCCGCGAGGCCGTGCTGATGAGCCCGTACGACGCCGACCGCCTGGGGCTGGCCGACGGCGCCGAGGTCGAGCTGACCGGGGCCGCCGGGCGGTTCACCGGGCGCGTGCTGCGCGCGCCGCTCACCCCGGGCAACCTGCAGATCCACTGGCCCGAGGGCAACGTCCTGCTCG
This sequence comes from Sphaerisporangium sp. NPDC051011, assembly GCF_040653595.1. Taxonomy (NCBI): domain Bacteria; kingdom Bacillati; phylum Actinomycetota; class Actinomycetes; order Streptosporangiales; family Streptosporangiaceae; genus Sphaerisporangium; species Sphaerisporangium sp. NPDC051011. The sequence goes on from NZ_JBFAGG010000018.1 coordinate 91,758, forward strand.
ACCCGCACCGCCGCTCCCCCGACGCCCGCATCCCCGACTACAACGCCACCGTCACCCTCCGCGCCCTGTGACCCCCGCCATGACGATCTTCGACACGGGCACGGGCTCCGCCGGGCCCCGGCTTGGGTACGGACTTCGCGGAACCACCGCCGACCTCCAGCTCACCCATGACGGCCAGCGGCGCGGGTAAGGAGCATGCCATGACCAGCATCGACGCCGACCTCGCCGCGAGGTCCGCGCGTCCCGGGCCGACGACGCGGGCCCGGGTCCGGGAGGTCTCGGGCACGTCCGTACGCGACCGCCGCGACGACCTGGCCACCGAGGAGCCCCTGGAGATCCGCATCACGGCCGGCGGCGAGACCCGTACCCTCGCCGTCACCATGCGCACCCCCGGCGCCGACTTCGAGCTCGCCGCCGGCTTCCTCTCCGGCGAGGGCATCGCGGGGCCGGGCGACATCGCCTCGATCGCGTACTGCACCGACGAGGACCTGCCGCCCGAGGCCCGCTACAACACGGTGACCGTACGTCTGCACGGCCCGGCCCTGCCCGACCTACCCACCATGCACCGACATTTCATGACATCGAGCGCCTGCGGCGTCTGCGGCACCGCCAGTCTCGAAGCCCTCCACACCCGCCACACCCCTGCACCCACCACCGGCCCTTCCAGCACCACCGGCCCCTCCGCCCCCGACGCCTCCACCGCCCGCACGCCCGGGAGCCCCGCCAACCCCTCCGGAAGTGCCGGATTCGCCCCTGCCGCCCCGCCGTTCGGCCCGGTCCCCGCCGAGACCCTGTACGGCCTCCCGCGGCACCTCAGAAAGGCCCAGGGCATCTTCGGCAAGACCGGCGGCCTCCACGCGGCGGGCCTCTTCACCGCCAACGGCACCCTGCTCGCCCTGCGCGAGGACGTCGGCCGCCACAACGCCGTCGACAAACTCGTCGGCTGGGCCCTCCTGTCCGGCCGCCTCCCCCTGACGTCCTGCCTCCTCCTGGTGAGCGGCAGAACCAGCTACGAGATCATGCAAAAAGCCCTGGCAGCGGGCCTCCCCATGGTCTGCGGCGTCTCGGCCCCCTCGTCCCTCGCCGTGAACCTGGCCCGAGAGTTCAACATGACCTTGGTCGGCTTCCTCAGAGACGAACGCTTCAACATCTACTCGGGCCCCGACCGCATCACCCTCCCGACAGCCGACTCCACACACAAGAACCTCGACGGAACCGGCCCAGCGACAAGATCTCTTCGCTAGCGTGGGGCCATTGCTCCCCGCCGTCCTCCGGGACTGGCGGGGCTTTTCATCGTCACCATCAGGATCTGAAACGCCAGAGGCACCCGGGCCTGGTGTGCCGGGTGCCTCGGGGTGGGTGGTCAGCCGGTGTTCTGGAGGCCGGCGGCCACGCCGTTGACGCTGAGGAGCAGGAGGGTTTCGAGGCGTTCGCGTTCGTCTCCGCTGAGGTCGGAGGCGGCGCGGAGGGCCGAGAGGGCTCGCAGTTGCAGGTGTGAGAGCGCGTCGACGTACGGGTCGCGGAGCTGGACGGCGCGGGACAGGACGCGCCGGCTTTCCAGCAGGCGGGAGTGGCCCGTCACCGCGAGGACCAGCTCGCGGGTCAGGTCGTACTCGGCGAGGACCTGGTCGGCGAAGTCCTGGCGTCCGCCGAGGGCGAGGTAGCGGGCGGCGATCTGGCGGTCGGTCTTGGCCAGGGACATCTCGGCGTTGTCCAGCAGCGAGGCGAACAGCGGCCACTCGCGGTAGGCCCGGCGCAGCTCCTCCAGCCCCGGCCCGATCTCGACCGGCGACCCCGCCCGCCCGTTCTCAGCTGTCGACTCTGCCCGCCCGATCTCGGTCGTCGGCTCCGCGCGCCCGTTCTCCGGTGGGACGGCGGCCGTCGTGGCGGGGGCGCTCGGCGCGGTGTCCTCGGCGGTGCGGGTGGCGGCGAGGAGGCCGCTGCCGAGGCCGTACCAGCCGGGGAGGTTGACGCGGGTCTGCGCCCACGCGAACACCCACGGGATCGCCCGCAGGTCGTCCAGGGACTTGGGCGCGCCGAGCCCACGGCGGGCCGGGCGGGAGCCGAGGCGCAGGGAGCCGATCTCCTCAAGCGGGCTGACCAGGCCGAACCACTCGGGGAAGCCGGGCGCCTCGGTGAGCGAGCGGTAGGCGCGCTCGGAGGCGGAGGCGACCCGCTCGGCCAGCAGGCGGTAGCGCGCGGCGGCGTCGGCCGTGCGGGACTCCACCGAGGGGGTGGAGGCGAGCAGCACCGCGTTGGTGACCTGCTCGATGTGGCGCAGGGCGATGGCCGGGTGGCCGTACCGGGCGAAGATGACCTCGCCCTGCTCGGTGACCTTGAACCGGCCGGACACCGACCCGGGGGCCTGGGCGAGCACGGCCCGGTTGGCGGGCCCGCCGCCCCGGCCGAGCGCGCCGCCGCGGCCATGGAAGAGCGTCAGCCGGATGTCGTTGGTGAGCGCCCAGGACGCCAGCTCGGCTTGCGCGTCGTACAGCTTGAGGGTGGCGGCGGCGGGGCCGAGCTCCTTGGCCGAGTCGGAGTACCCGAGCATGACCTCCAGGCGCCGGCCGGCCTGCTCCAGGCGCCGCTGGACGGCGGGGATGCGCAGCATGCCGCTGAGGACGTCCGCCGAGTTGGCGAGGTCCTCCCCGGACTCGAAGAGCGGCACGACGTCCAGGACGGGCGCGCGGGCGCCGAGGGCGTGCTCGGCCAGCTCGTACACGGCGGCGACGTCGTCGGCCGAGCGGGTGAAGGACACGACGTACCGGTGGCAGGCGCGGACGCCGAAGCGCTCCTGGATCCAGGCGATCATGCGGATGGTCGCCAGGACCTCCTCGGTGCGCTCCGAGGTCTTGCCCTCCCGCAGCTCCTCCAGGGCCGTGGCGTGGACCTGGGAGTGCTGGCGGACCTCCAGCTCGGCGAGGTGGAACCCGAAGGTCTCGACCTGCCAGATGAGCTGCTGGATCTCGCCGTACGCCTGCCGGACGGCCCCGCCGGCGACCAGGGACGCCTGGCAGGTACGCAGGTCGCGCAGCAGCTCGTCCGGCGAGCGGTAGGCGAGGTCGAGGTCGCGGCGGCGGGTGGCGGCGATGCGGGCGGCCACGAACAGCATCCACTGCCGGTGCGGCTCGCGGGGCGCGCGGGTGGCCAGCTCGGAGACCAGCTCGGGGTGGTCGTCGACGGCCAGGGCGATCGCGTCGGCGAGGTCCTTGCTCGGGCCGCCGAAGGTGGCCGAGACGGTGAGCGTGCGCCCGATGCGGGTGGCGGCGTTCTCCAGGGCCGTCAGGACGTGGTCGGCCTGGATCAGCACGGCCTCGCGGGTGACGCGGGCGGTGACGTTGGGGTTGCCGTCGCGGTCGCCGCCGATCCAGCTTCCGTAGCGGATGTACGCCTTGGCCTTCGGCTCGCGGGTGCCGGTGCCCTCGGCGAGCGCGGCGTCCAGGGACCGGTAGACGCGCGGGACGGTGCGGAAGAGCGTCTCGTCGAAGGCCGCCATCGCGGTGCGGACCTCGTCGAGCGGGTCGAGCTTGGTGTGCCGGAGCTGGGCCGTGCGCCAGAGGAGGTCGATCTCCTCCAGGAGGCGGCGGTGGGCCTCCTGCCGCTCCTGGGCGCCGCGCTCGGGCGCGTTGTACTCGGCGAGTTGGGCGCTGACCCGCTGGATGGCCGTGGCGATCGCGCGGCGGCGGGCCTCGGTCGGGTGGGCGGTCAGCACCGGCCGGAACTCCAGGTCGGCGATGAGCCGCGTCAGCTCGTCCTCGCCGAGGTCGTGCTTGAGCTCGGCGACGGCCTGGGCCAGCGAGTCGGGCAGGGCCGCCTCGCCGGTGTCCCGGGACCTCAGGATGCGGATCCTGTAGTGCTCTTCGGCGAGGTTGACCAGGTGGAAGTAGCAGGTGAAGGCACGGGCGATCTGCACGCTGCGCTCGATCGGCCACTCGGCGACCATTGCGGCCACCTCGTCGACGGAGATCTCGCGCCTGCGGGCGGCGATCACGGCCTTGCGGAGGCGTTCGACGTCGGACAACAGGTCGGGCCCGCCGTCCTCGGCGATCACGCGACCCAACGACTCACCGAGCATGCGCACGTCGGCGCGCAGCTCGTCTGGCATCTCGGAAACGGCGCTGTGCCGTTCGGTGAAGGAACGGTCTGCCTGCTGCGAAGCGATGGCGGCCATAGCAGGAAGGGTATCCAAGCGTCGGCCGGAGCTGGATACCGGTCTCACCTAATGGACTAGACCAATGCGACGGCCTGTCGGGAACCTCGGACAGGGCATCTGACAGGGCATCTAACAGGGCCTCGGACAGGGTGCCTCAGGCGGGCCGGGAGACGGCGGCGTCGAAAGAAGGGCTTACCCCATGGCTGAAGCCAGGGGTCCGCGCCCTAGATTTCCGATCGGTGGGCCGACCGGCGACTCGGTGTGACGGCGTCGTTCGCGGGAGGACTACCCTACGGGCATGAGCGCTGAGCCCGTGTCACACGTCGAGGGCGTCGACCCGCACACCACCGCGGGCAAGATCGCCGACCTTGAGCGGCGCCTCGACGAGGCCGCGCACGCCGGGTCCGCGCGTGCGGTCGAGAAGCAGCACGCCAAGGGGAAGATGACCGCCCGCGAGCGGCTGGTCGACTTCCTGGACGAGGGGTCGTTCGTCGAGTTCGACGAGCTGGCCCGCCACCGGTCGTCCAATTTCGGCCTGGAGCGCGAGCGCCCGTACGGCGACGGCGTGGTGACCGGCTACGGCACGGTGTCCGGCCGCCCGGTGGCGGTGTTCGCGCAGGACTTCACCGTCTTCGGCGGCTCGCTCGGCGAGGTCTTCGGCGAGAAGATCGTCAAGGTCATGGACCACGCCCTGAAGACGGGCTGCCCGGTGGTCGGCATCAACGACTCCGGCGGCGCCCGCATCCAGGAGGGCGTCGTCTCGCTCGGGCTCTACGCCGAGATCTTCAAGCGCAACGTGCACGCCTCGGGCGTGATCCCGCAGATCTCGCTGATCATGGGGCCTTGCGCGGGAGGCGCGGTGTACTCGCCCGCGCTCACGGACTTCGTGCTGATGGTGCGCGAGAAGTCCCACATGTTCATCACCGGGCCGGACGTGATCAAGACGGTGACCGGCGAGGAGGTCACGTTCGAGGAGCTCGGCGGCGCGCACACCCACAACTCCAAGTCGGGCGTCGCGCACTACGAGGCCGTGGACGAGGCCGACTGCCTGGAGTTCGCCCGGGCGCTGCTGTCGTACCTGCCGTCCAACAACATGGACGAGGCGCCGGCCTTCGACAGCCCGGCCGAGCTGACGGTCACCGACGCCGACCGCGAGCTGGACGTGCTGATCCCCGACTCGGCCAACCAGCCGTACGACATGCACCAGGTGATCGAGCACGTCCTGGACGACGGCGAGTTCCTGGAGATCCACGCCGGGTTCGCGCCGAACATCGTGGTCGGGTTCGGGCGGGTCGAGGGGCGGCCGGTCGGGGTCGTCGCCAACCAGCCGATGAGCTTCGCCGGGACGCTCGACATCGCCGCCTCCGAGAAGGCCGCGCGGTTCGTCCGCACCTGCGATGCCTTCAACATCCCCGTCCTGACATTCGTGGACGTGCCCGGCTTCCTCCCGGGCACCGACCAGGAGTGGAACGGAATCATCCGGCGCGGGGCCAAGCTGCTGTACGCCTACGCCGAGGCGACCGTTCCGCTGGTCACCGTCATCACCCGCAAGGCGTACGGCGGGGCGTACGACGTCATGGGGTCCAAGCACCTCGGCGCCGACATCAACCTGGCGTGGCCGACGGCGCAGATCGCCGTGATGGGCGCGCAGGGCGCGGTGAACATCCTGTACCGCCGCGAGCTGGCGACGGCCGAGGAGCCGGAGAAGGAGCGCGCGCGCCTGATCGCCGACTACGAGGACACGCTCGCCAACCCCTACCTGGCGGCCGAGCGAGGGTACGTCGACGCGGTGATCCGCCCGTCGGACACCCGGATCAAGATCGTCCGGGCGCTGCGCGCGCTGCGCAACAAGCGGGCGACCCTGCCGCCGAAGAAGCACGGCAACATCCCGCTGTAGGAGGAAGGGTCCATGGCTCAGCCGTATCTGAGGGTCGTGCACGGGGCGGCCACGCCGGAGGAACTCGCCGCGCTGGTCATCGCGGTGGCGACAAGGGCGGCAACTCCCCCGCAACCCGCCCAAAAGCCAGCTTCGTGGCGTAACCCTGCACACCTGATGAGAACACCACTCTTCGCAGGGGCGGGGGCGTGGCGAGCGAGCTCACGACCTCATTAGATCTTCGGAAGTGGGTGTCAAGCGAGCCAAGAGTTGGGACTATCTAGAAATGGGGGAATATAGTCAGCCGATCATCGCCTGAGTCAGAGGCCCTGGAGGAGAGCATGGCAATCCCGGACCTCACACCGCATCCAGTGGCGGCCAAATACGCCGTACTCGTGGATGTCGGCTACCTCTACGCGGCCGCGGGCGAGGTCCTCTTGGGCGCCAAAGAGCGCAAAGAATACCGCGTCTCCGCCGACGAGCTCATCCAGGCACTCAAGAAGCATGCCATGGAGCGCATCCCCGGTGAGCTCCTCCGCGTCTACTGGTACGACGCCGCCCGCGACCGCGTGCCCACCGTCGACCAGCGGGTCATCGCCCAGCTTCCCTGGGTGAAGGTCCGCCTCGGCAACCTGAACGCCCGGGGGCAGCAGAAGGGCGTCGACGCGCAGATCCGCAGCGACCTCGAGGCGCTGGCCCGCCACCACGCGGTGAGCGACACCGTCCTCATCGCCGGGGACGAGGACATGGTGCCCGCCGTCGAGGCCGCGCAGACCTTCGGCGTGCGCATCCACCTGTGGGGTGTCGAGCCCCCGTATGGAACGAATCAGGCCGAACGGCTCGTATGGGAGTCCGACACCGTCGAGGAACTGGGCGCCGACTTCCTGCGCCCCTACTTCAGCCGCGCCGCCCAGGTCGTCCCCGCCGCGGCGCCCTCCCCGCCCTCGCCCGCCCAGGTCTTCGCCGGACGCACGCCGATCAGCGCCAAGCCCGCCGTCAAGCACCCCGGCCAGGTCACCAAGCTCGGCCCGAGCCGCCCGAGGGTCGAGGAGGTCGGCGAGCACGTCGCGCAGAAGTGGATACTCACCCGCGGCCGCGACAACATCCGCGACCTGCTTCCCGGCCCACTCCTGCCGACCGTCATCGACACCGAACTACTCATCGAGGCCGAAAAGGAACTGGGCCACTCCCTGCGCCCGTACCCCGAGGCCCGCGTCTGGCTCCGCGACGGCTTCTGGGCCCGCGTCTACCGAGAATTCGACCTGGGAGTCGGCATCTCCACCAAGTAACCACCCGCGCCCCAAAACCGCAGCCGGTCCCTTTCTCCCCCCATCGCCTCCGCATGGATATGTCATCACTTGCCTCACCATGCCTCCCCCCAGCACCGGCCTCACCACATCCCCAGTAGGGGCTCGCTCATTTCCCCTCCGTGGGGCTCGTTCTCACAGGCGCCGACGCGGTGGGACGTAGGCCGGCGAACACGGCGCCCATAACGGCGGCCCACCGGCAACCACGCCCAACGGATGTGTCTGATTTCCGCTAGATCATCCTGTACGCGTGGTGCATCCCTCTCGGCATCGTCTGGTCACCCCACCGATGGAAGATCGCTTCATGGGCGCACGGCGGGAGATGGTGAGGTCCGAATTCCGCCAGTGACTCGCCTTCGGCGGGGCATAGCGTGAGGGTGTGACACCCCATCAGACGCTCGACTTCGACTCCTGTTACCGGGCGGTCAGCGCCCGGGACACCAGGTTCGACGGGCGGTTCTACACGGCCGTCACGTCGACGGGCATCTACTGCAGGCCCGTCTGCCCCGCGCGTACACCAGCCCGGCAGAACGTCCGCTTCTACCGGCACGCCGCCTCCGCCGAGGCCGCCGGGTTCCGCCCGTGCCGCCGCTGCCGCCCCGAGCTCAGCCCCGGCGACCCCGGCTGGGACGTCGCCGCCGACCTGGTCGGGCGGGCGCTTCGGCTGATCGACGACGGCGTGGCCGACGAGTACGGCGTCGCCGGGCTCGCGGGGCGGTTGCACGTGACCGAGCGCCACCTTCTGCGCCTCTTCACGGCACGCCTCGGCGCGGGGCCGCTGGCTGTGGCGAGGACGCGACGGCTCCTGCTGGCCAAGCAGCTTCTGACCGAGACGTCCCTGTCGATCAGCGATGTCGCCTTCGCGGCGGGCTTCGGCAGCGTCCGCCAGTTCAACGCCACGATGAAGGATGCCTACGGCTTCGCCCCCAGCGACCTCCGCAAGTCGTCCGGACCTCGTACCCGGCCGGCCGGAAAGCCCGCCGGCCCTCCTCCTCCGACCGGCGACCCCGCCCTGTCACCTCCGGCGGACCCTCGCGGCCGGCCACCCACCTCCGCCCCCCGTACCCGGGTGGACGTAAGGGCGCTCGCGCAGGGCACCCCGGCGGCGCTGACCCTCCGGCTCAACCACCGCAAGCCGTACGACGCCGGCAACCTGCTCGGGTTCCTCGCGGCGCGGGCGATCCCGGGCGTCGAGCAGGCGACCTCCACGGTCTACCGCCGCGCCGTCCCCGGGGGCATCATCACGCTGACGCCCGCCGACGGCCACATCGACCTGTCGGTGACGCTGGACGACACCCGTCACCTCGCCAGGATCGTCTCCCGCTGCCGCCGCCTGCTCGACCTGGACACCGACCCCGACGCCATCGCCGACGCGCTCAGGACCACCATGCTGCGTCCGCTCGTCGAAGCCCGTCCCGGGCTGCGCGTCCCCGGTGCCTTCGACGGTTTCGAGCTGGCCGTCCGCGCGGTGGTGGGCCAGCAGGTGTCCGTGGCGGGCGCCAGAACCCTCCTCGGCCGCATCGCATCCCGCGCTGGAGCCCCCGCCGAACCTGCCCCACCGGACGCCTCCGTCCCCGCCGGCCGTGACGGACGTGGTGCCACGGGTGCGCCCGAGGTGGACGGCGGGCGGCCGTACCTGCTCTTCCCCACCGCCGGGCAGCTCGCCGGGGCGGATCTCACCGGTCTCGGCATGACCGGGCGGCGTGTCGAGACACTCAGGATCCTCGCCGAGAGGACGGCCAAGGGTGAGATCCACCTGGACGGAGGCGCCGACCCGGCCGAGACGGCGGCGCGGTTGATGGAGATCCCGGGAATCGGCCCGTGGACCACTGGTTACATCGTGATGCGCGCCCTGCGCGACCCGGACGCCTGGCCCTCGGGCGATCTCGCCCTGCGCAAGGCGATGAAGGCGCTCGACATCACCGAACACGACGTCGAACGGTGGCGCCCCTGGCGGGCGTACGCCGCTCTCTACCTCTGGAGCACCCTATGACCGAGACGATCGACGCGCAGGTCCTGCCCACCCCGATCGGCCCGTTGTCGCTGCTCACGCACGGCGGCGTGCTGGTCGCGGCCGGCTTCACCGGCGCGCCCCTCGAGATGTTCGCCCGGCTCTCCCCGGCGCTCAGGGCTCTCCCCCTGAACGTCGTGGACGACCTCGGCAAGCCGGCCCAGGCCGTGCGGGACTACCTCGACGGAGACCTGTTCGCGCTCGACGGCGTGGAGGCCGAACAGCCGGGCACGCCCCGCCGCCAGCGCCTTCTGACCGCCCTGCGCGCCGTCCCGCCGGGGACGACCGTGTCCTACGCCGAGCTGGCCGAGCGCGCCGGCATGCCGAAGACGGCGGCCCGCGCGGCGGGAGGCGCCTGCGCGCAGAACCTGATCGCCCCCTTCGTCCCCTGCCACCGCGTGCTGCCGCAGGCGGGCGGCTTCGGCGGCTACTACTACGGCCCGCACGTGAAGGAATGGCTCCTCGGCCACGAGAAGGCCCTGTGACGGCGTGGCCACCGCCCCGGCGAGACCGTCACCGAGCAGGCAGCGGCGCTGATACGCCTCGAGAACGTCGCCGACGTGGAGGGACGGCCACCACGACGGAGTGAGCGCTCATTCACTGGTCACGGAGTGACCCGCAACCTCTATGCCTGACCGTCTCGGACGGTCACAGGCCGGATCAGCGGGCGGTGGCTCTCCTGGAGGCCTTCGGGGAGGGTGTCGGGGGTGAACCAGCGGGCTTCCAGGATCTCCAGGGAGTCGACGCGCAGCGTTCCCCCGGTCACGCGGGCCTCGTAGGCGATCTCGACGCGCGGTTCGTACCCGCTCGTGAGGTGGGCGAGGCGGCCGACCTGGACGTCGAGGCCGGTCTTCTCGCGGACCTCGCGGACGATGGTGTCCTCGAAGGTCTCGCCCTTTTCGGCGTAGCCGGTGGGCAGGCCCCACTGGCGGCCCTCCGGCCAGAGCCGGTGCTTGAGGAGCAGCACGTTCCCGTCGGCGTCCCGCACGATTCCCGTCACACCGACCATGAACGTGGCGTGGCGCAGCCAGAGCAGTCGCCACTGAAGCGGGCCCGCCAGGGCTCGCCAGAGTCGTGCGATGAGCTGCTTCACGCGGGTTCCTCCGCAAAAGTACCGGGCGACATGCCGCCGGCGCGGCATGACCCATGATCCTGGCACGGAGGCCCCGGAGCGGACCCTGTTTCCGGACATCGGCCCGCGAGCACCCGGGCCAAGCGCCGGACCCGTCCCGGACCCGGGGCCGAACGTGTCGTGACGGGACCATGATCTCCGCGTGAAGGGTCGTCGCCGCTCTTTTCAGCATGGATTTCCCGATTTACGTTCACCGTGACCCGGACCAAACCCCCTAGTCACGGGAGATTCGGCATGCTCCGACGCAAGCTCGCCTCACTCGTCCTCGCGGTATCGGCCATCGCGGTGATCGGCATCACAGGGACGGCGGACGCCGCGGCCGGCGACGCGGACCTCGCGTACCGATGGGCCCCCATCCACTACCAGGACAGCGCGTCGTCCAAGTACACGGCCGACTATCTGGCCCCGGTGGACTACGACGGAGACTGGAACACGCGCAACAACTGGGAGAACCTCGACGCGAACGTCTCCCGGCTCGTCGGCACGGTCTACTACTCGGTGGTAGAAACCGACACCCACTGGTTCATCACGTACGCCTTCTTCCACCCGCGCGACTGGAAGACGCTCGGCCCGCACGAGAACGACATGGAAGGGCTGCTGCTCACGGTCAGGAAGGACGGCAGCCCGTACGGCGTGCTCCAGGCGATGGTCACGCTGTCCCACGACAACTTCTACTCCTACACGCCGCCGGGCAGCCCGTTCACCAACGGCCGCGAGAACATCGACGGCACCCTGATCATGCAGAATTGGGACGGCCAGCCGCATCCGACCGGCTTCCAGGAGGCCAAGGGCCACGGCTACAAGGCGTGGAACGGCGGCGGCTTCCCCGGCGGCGACGGCATCGTCTACTACCCGAGCCGCGGGGACGGCCAGGTGCCGTCCGGCGGCAACGACCGATCGGTCGCCTACCGCCTGGTCGACATCTTCGGCGCGGGCGGCCTGTGGGACCGCCGCTTCGACCCCCAGCCCTACGCGTCCTGGGGCACGTTCGCGGGCGACAACGGCCGTGCGAACGCCGCCCACGCGCCGTGGGCCTGGGACGACATGGACGACGGCAGCGACCTGCAGCCCGGCGTCATCGCCACCGACCCCGCGTACCTGATCTCCAAGTACTTCGCCAACCTGGGCACCTACAGCCTGAACTACACGCGCAACACCTACCGCCCGTAGGGGCGCGGTCCCACCGGGGCGCCGGGCAGAGCCGCCCGCGCGCCTCGGCGGGCCCGGCAAGGAGTCCGATCAGGAGTTGCGGGGAGTGTCGCGGACGATGCTCTGGACCTCGCCGACCGGGACGTCCCTGGCGGCTGCCACCTGGACGGGGGCGTAGGCGAAGCCGGCCGCGGCGGCCGTCACCGTCCAGACGGTGGTGACCTGCAGGGTGTACGTCCTGCGGGGCTGGTCGGCGGAGGCGCGGAGGTAGCGGACGCCGCAGGAGAAGGCGCCGCCCTTGACGTACGGGTGGCCGGTGGGGCCGCAGTCCTCCTTGACCTCGGCGCGGTCGGAGGTCGTGCCGGGGTCGATGGTCACCCTGCTCAGGTTCGCGGTGACGGTGGCGGACATGATGCCGGGCAGTTCCGCGGTCACCGAGCGGGTGGGGGCGCCGATGCCGGTCAGCCACACCCAGGTGGGCAGGTTGACGTAGCTCTTGACGTTCGGGCTGAGCTGGATCTTGGGCTCGGGGACGGTCAGCGCCGCGCGCGCGATCTGGTACAGCTCCTCCAGGGTGATCCCGCCCGGCGGCGTGCCGCCCGCGGGCACCCACACGGCGCCCTGCAGCCCGGACCAGCACGCGAGCCCGTCGGGGTCGGCCGCGTTGAAGGCGGGCGTCCACCACCGGCCGTCCTGGCCCACCTTGTCCGCGAACTGCTCCATGTGCTTCTTGTGGTCCTGCTCGCTGGCGTTCGGGTTGACGTGGCGCCAGTAGACGTCGACGTCCTGCTGCTTCTTCAGCATCGCGTCGGCGTCGTCGCCGGGCTCGTACCAGCAGGGACGTTTCACTCGATAGCCGTCGCCCTTGCCGCCGAGGCCGTCACCGCTCACGACGATCTTGGAGTGCAGGAGGACGACGCCGCTGGTCCGGCCGTCCTGGAATCCCGTGCCCTTCGGCCCTCCGTCGTCCCCGTAGGCGGCGGCCTGGATGAAAGGGCTCAGCGCGGCGGCGAGCGCCACGGCGATCAGTGTTCTCATCGGCGGCACTCCTTAGCGCGCTGATGGGGGTAGGCGGCGTGCATGAAGGCCCTGGTGCGCCAGGCTCCGTCGTCGCCCCTGCGCAGGGCGGCGACCTGGAGGTAGATCGCGGCGGGCGGCCGGGTCCAGGACGGCTGGGTGGTGACGGGCCGCCCGTCGGTGCCGGTGACCTGGAGGCCGGACTCGTCGACGCACGCGTCGACCTCCGCGCCCCGGCCGACGACCGAGGCGACCCGCAGGGCGTACAACTTGGCGGTCCCGGTGGCGGACTCGCCGCGGTTCAGGAAGCCGCGCACCCAGGTGTAGGCGTCGCGGGCGGCCTCGTCCTCGACGCCGTCGAGGTAGGACTTGTCCTCGCCGCCGGTGGTGACGGCCCGCCACGCGCCGACGTAGCCGTCGGTGAAGGATCTGACCATGGCCTGCCGCGCGGAGTCCAGGCCGGCGGGCCACTCGATCGACACCGACAGGCCGAGGGCGACGTCGACCGTCTCGGCGCCCGCGGTGGACAGGGCCTTCGGGGCTCCGGGCGTGACGACACCCGCTCCCGATGAGACGTCCGAGGTGGCTCCCGGCGCGGGCGCGGCGCCGGACGAACCGCCGGGAGTGAACGGACGCTCCGCGCCGGCCGCGCAGCCCGTGGCGAGCAGCGCGACGGCGGCGAGGGCGACCCGCATCCGCATACCCGCGACGCTAACCACGCCCCGCCCGCCCCAACCACCGTTTTGCGGGTATCGGCATGACTCGCCGGAATCATCGCGTCCCACGAGCACCGCCACCTTCGCCCTTTCCCGCACCGTTCGCTCCCGCATGGCTCACGCGCTCGGCATCGAATGCAGCCGCCAGGACGGCAGGAGCTCGTCGATGAGCGCCTCCGTCTCCGGAGCCATCCCGCCGCCGTAGGGATGCGAGGCGGCCCGGCGGTGCAGCCCGTCCACGACCGCGCGCAGCTTGAGCGGGTCCCCGGTGGCGTGCGCGGACCTCAGCAGGTCGCGCCACAGCCCTTCGTCGTCGGCCGCAAGCAGCAGCCCCGCGCGGACGGCGGCCACGGCGGCGTCGGGGTCGCCGTGCGCCAGCCGCACCTCGCACAGCCGGTGCGCGGCGTCCGCCACGCTCGCGGCCACCTCGTACTCCAGCTCGTCGGCCGCCAGCCACGCGTACCGTCCCCGCGGCCTGCTGTTGAGCAGCGGCCCGCGGACCAGGCCCAGCGCCCGTTCCAGCAGCACGGCCCGCGCGCCCGGATCGTTGTGGGAGCGGCGGACCAGCTCGCGGAAGAGCTGCCAGTCGGACCGCACCTCAGGCCCGAGCCGGAGCCGTCCGGTGTCGTCGGTCCTGAGGTTGGGTCTGCCCTCGCTGTCGGTGCCCAGCCAGTCGGCGACGCGGGCGATCGTGGCGTCGCGGACGACGGACTGCACGCCGCGCGGCCACAGGATTCCGCCGAGGACGACCGGGTGGACGCCGGCCGGGTGCGTGGCCAGGTACACCACCAACTCGGACGCCAGCTCGGCCCTGCCCTCCTCCAGCGGCGGCAGCGGGCCGATCTCGACGGGCCCGAGGATGCGCACGTTGATCGAGGGGGAGGTCGTGAACTCCTGCGGCACCTCCTCCTCGCGCACCGGCTCGCCGTCGCGGCGCTCGGCCGTGCGGAACAGCTCGATCACCGCGTCGTAGTGCCGCCGGGGCAGCAACTGGGCGGCGACCGTGACGCCGAGCGCGTCGACCTTCGCCTTGCCGTCGTCGGTGATCTCCCACGTCCACGTGGGGTGCGGGACGTCGCCCGCGACGACGTACCCCGCGGCCATGCGCGTGCCCACGCGGCCGAGGCGGGCCAGGCGGCCGGCCTCGTCGGGGTCGGGCGCGATCACGGACAGCAGGAAATGGGGCGGCCACGCGGGGTCGGCGGCCCGCGCGTGGACCCGGCCGGTCAGCACGCCGTCGCCCGACGCGGCGACCTCCTCGGCCTGGGCCTCCAGCTCGGGCAGCGCCTCGGCGAGGGTGCCCACGACGCGCACCCGCTCCGGGGCGATCATGGACAGGTCGCGGCCGAAGCCGACGAGCGTGACGCGCATCCGGTCCGACCAGCGGTTGGTGACCAGCTCGACGGCCAGCGCGGCCAGCGCGTCGCGGACGCGGTGCCCGGTGACGGCGATGACGCCGTGCGCGGCCTCCAGGTCGACCAGCACGCGGCCCGAGTCGGTCACCCCCAGCGACACCAGGCCCGGGTACGGGGCGGGGGCGTCGGCCAGGGCGTGCTCGTCGATGCCGCGCCCCTCGTGGGCGAGCAGCCGCCAGGTACGGCCACCGTCGTGCGCCTCCCAGGGCTCGGGCGCGTCCGGCTCCGGCGGGTGGACCCACAGGTCGAGGCCCCGGGCGGACAGGTGGACGGCGTAGACGGTCGGCGGGACGCGGCCCTGCTCGGCCAGCAGCTTGCCGAGCAGGCGCAGGCCGTTGTCCAGCATGCGGCTGCCGGGCGCGTCCGAACCCAGGCGCAGCGCCACCTCGGCCCCGGCGGCGTCCCCGCGCGGACGGGCGATACGGCGGCCGAACGCGCGGTTCCAGAGCTGCTCGCGGCGGCGGCGCCCGAGCGCGGCGAGCAGGCCGGCCGCCGCCAGCGACCCCCCGGCCAGGTAGTCGATGAGGTCCAGACCGCCGCCGGTGTCCTGGGTCTCGGGCTTCTGGGGCCGGTCGATCTGCTCGGGCTTGGCGGTGGCGTTCTTGACGGACGGGACCGCCGTCGCGCCCGTCCCCTTCTGCGGGGGCAGGTGGTAGACGCGGCCCGGCAGCGGGGAGGGCGGGGTGGAGATCTTCTTCGTCTCCTGCCCGGCGTCCCGGCCGGCCTCGGTCGTCCCCTCCTCGGCGCCGGACTGCCGGTCCACCGTGCCCAGGCGGTCGCGTGAGACGTCCGTGCCGCCCGCCTGACGGCTCCCGGCGTCCTGGACGACGAACTGCGTGCGGCCGTCGGCCTCGACCGGCTCGCCGGCGTGGCGTTTGAGCGTGGCCTCGCGGGTCTCGTCCACCGGCACGACGTGGACGCCCCGCGCGTCGTCCGGCATGTCGAGCACCCAGCCGGGCCTGATCAGGTCGGCCATCTGCAGGCGGGTGCCGTCCGGCTGGGTCTTGTGCTGGTTGAGCCGGTAGATCTCCGGATAGCGGCGCCCGTCGCCGAGGCATTTGTCGGCGATCTCCCACAGGCTCTCGTGGTGACGCCCGTGCGGCGGCTGGACGACGTACACCTTCTTGACCTGGCGCACCGCTTCCAGGGAGTCGAGGGTGGTGGCCGTCGAAGCGTCCGTGCTCGCCGGGCCGTGCAGGGCGGACGCGACCACCGTCGGCCTCGCCGGAGGGGGCGCGGACGAGAAGGCGGTGAGCGGGACGGCGGCGGCGGACACCGTGAAGAGCATGAGCGCGGCCGAGACCAGCCGGTTGGCCAGCGCCTGCGGCCCGCCGGAGAAGGGGACGCGGGCGGGCATGCCGATCCTGCGGATCCCGGCGTACACCTCGACGATCACGCAGATCACGAGCTGGAACCAGGTCAGCCAGACGAGCAGGATCAAGATGGCGATGGCCGTGCCGGTGCCGATCTGCCGGGTGAGCAGGTCGCCGCTCAGCAGCTCGGGGGGCAGCGGCGGGCCGGCGTAGCGCAGGAGGGCGTAGGGGACGCCGCCCATGAGCGCGGCCAGGACGATGAGCGCCCCGATACCGACGATCACGTCGCCGGGCGTGCGGCGCGGCCGGATGCGCGCGACCGGCGCCGGAGTGATCCCCCTGGACGGCGTACGCGACGGGGGCCTGCGTGACGCGCTCATCCCTCTTCCTCCCTCGTCCCCCGGTCCTTCGAGCCTCTTTCGCGGCGTCCGCCCATGACGGACGGCGCGGTCACGGCGGCTGGTCGCCGGGGTCGGGGCCCGCGATGGCGACGCCGGACATCTCCGACCCGGGGAAGCCGAGCGCCGACAGGAAGATCGCGTTCCAGCGGACGCTCACCGCGACGTCGACCTGCGCCTGCCCCGCGCCCGTCTGGCAGCGTGTGAGCCGGACGCCGGAGTCGCCGTGGGCGGCCACGATCTGGCGGGCCTTGCCGCACACCGCGCCCTCGTCCGCGAGCAGGCGGACGGTGCCGGTCGCGCGCAGGTTCTCGACGTCGATCTGGTCGGCCGCCGCCCGTGCCGCCTGCTCGGCGATGTCGGACGCGCGCAGCCGCGCGTTGATCGCGGCCCCGCCGTCCACCAGCAGCCCGGCCAGCATGAAGACCACCACCGAGAACAGCACGGTGAACACCGACATCGAGCCGCCGTCGGCGGAGGCCGACATCGAGCCGCCGTCGGCGGAGGCCGACATCGAGCCGCCGTCGGCGGAGGCCGACATCGAGCCGCCGTCGGCGGAGGCCGACATCGAGCCACAGTCGGCGGACACCGGCACCGAGCCGTGGTCGCCCCGGAGGGGTCTCATCCGACCCTCCGGAACAGCTCCAGCGGCGCGACGGACGTGCCCTTCACCTGCTTGATCGCGCCGAACCCGAGGAAGTCCAGGCGCAGCTCGCAGATCACCGTCGCGCGGACGGTGCCGCCCTCGTTCCAGTCGCTGCCCGCCAGGCTCACGTCCGGACGGCACTGGCCGCCGAGCGCCGCCTTCGCCGCCTCGGCCGCCGCCCCCGACGCCGCGCTCATCGTGCGCTGCACCGAGGCGGCGCGCGCGGCGTCCCTGGCTGCGCCGTTGACCTCGCCCTGCGCCTCCACGACGCGGCCCGCGCCGACGAGGAACATCAGGAAGAGCAGGAAGACGGGGGCGAGCATGACGGCCTCGACCGCCATCGAGCCCCGGTCGTCCGGACCCGTCCGGCGATACCGGCGGACCCATGGGACCCGAGCGACGTGTGAGACACAGGCGACCGGTGAGGCGCGATCCCGGCGGACGCGTACGGTCACGGCTTTCCGCCGGTACCGCCGCCCCCGCCGAAGTTGCTCTGGATCTCGTTCTGCTTCTGGGTGACCAGAGTCTTGATCAACGTGGCGAGCCCGAGGGCCACGCCCGCGATGATCGCTGTGATGATCACCCACTCGACGGCGGAGGCTCCGCGCGAGGGGGCGTTCCTGGCCCGGTCGACCCGCACGTGCAGCACGGCGACCAGGTATTCGAGCCACGGTGGAGTGAGCATCTATGCCCCCAACATCTTCATCGCTGCCGGAAAACTGAGAAAGACCACGAATCCCGCGCAGAGCAGGAGCTGGGCGACCAGCATGGACTGGGACCGCTCGCCGGCCTGCCCCTCGACCTCGGCGAGTTCGCGCCGCCGCATGGTCGCCGCGCGGGCGGTGAGCGAGGTCCGGACCTTGGCGCCGTCGTCGGCCACCAGCCCGAGCGCAGCCGACAGGTCGCGCAGCTCGTCGACGTTGATCTCGTCGCCGAGCTGGCCGAGCGCCTGCCAGGGGGTGATGCCGACGATCCTGGCGTTGCCGAGCGCCTCGCGAATACGGGCCATCGCCCAGTTGGACGTGCCGCCGCCGTCGCCGACCGAGACCGCCATCAGCAGCGCCTCGGGCACGCCCCTGCCTCCGGCGAGGTTCATCGACACCAGGTCGAGGAAGGCGCCGACGGCGTGCCGGAAGTCGCGCCTGCGCACGGCGGCGTCCCGGCGTATCTGCAGGTCGGGCAGGAAGAAGAACACCACGGCGACCAGCAGGGCGGCCCACAGCGGCACCTGGAGCGAGATCGACCAGCCGATCAGCGCCAGCCAGCCCACCAGGACCGGGAAGGACAGCAGCCCGGCGACCGCGAGCAGCACCTTGGTGGCGAGGTACCCCTCGAAGGAGCGGCCGAGCAGCGTCAGGTCGGCGCGGACGGAGCGGACCTCCCAGCCGCGGGCGGCGTAGAACTGCGCGAGCCGCACGCCGAGGCCGCGCCGGAACGCGCTGACGTTCTCGTCCGGGCTGATGAGCTGGAGCCGGAACGCGTCGTCGCCCTCGCGCACCGAGTCCAGCGCGAGCAGGCGGGCCACCAGGCCGGGGCGGGGCGGGAACAGGGCCCGGAACAGCAGGAACAGGCCGAGGCCCACAGCCGCGCCCGCCAGGATGTTCTCAACCACGGGCGCCTCCCGGCACCGGCTCGCGCTCCACGGGGGCGCTCGTGGCCGGGCCGAGCAGCCGGGCCGGCTTGTCGAAGCGGGCGAGCCTCCGCATCCAGGCGAACCCCGCGCCGAACAGCGCGGCCACGACGACCAGCACGGCCTGCCCGAGCAGCGTGTTGTACTCCTCGACGTAGGAGCGGTTGAAGACCACGAGCAGCCCGGCGAAGGCGATCGCCGTGCCGACCACGATCTGGACGCTGCGGCGCGTCGACCTGCGCTCGGCCTCGACGCGGCGGCGCATGTCCAGCTCCTCGCGGGCCGAGACGGCGAGCGCGCCGAGCACCTCACGAAGGCCGGGGCCGCGCAGCTTGGCGTTGAGGATCAGCGCGGCGATCACCAGGTCGGCGGACGGGTCGTCCAGCTCGTCGGCGAACAGGCGCAGCGCGTCGGCCAGGGGCATGCGGGTGTGCAGGCGGTCGACCATAGAGCGCAGGTGGGGACGCAGGGTCGGCGCCGCCGCCCTGATCGAGGACGGGATCGCCTGTTCCAGGCCCGCGGCCCCGGCGATGGTGTCCCTGAGCGATTCGGTCCAGGCCGCGAGCCCTTCGAGGCGGCTCATGGCCGAGCGTTCCTCGGCCGCGCCGCCGGTGAGGCCCCGCCAGGCGAGGACGAGCAGCACCGCGCCCGCCGCCATGACCGGCCACCGGGTGACGACGAGCACCAGGCCGCCGGTGATGGTGGCGACCGCCGAGCGGGTGGAGAGCCTGCGCACGAGCTCGCGGCGGCGCGCGCCGCGGTCGGGGGTGGCGGGCCGGGGACGGACGCCGTACAGGGCTAGGCCGAGCAGGAACAGGCCCCCGCCGACGGCAGCCCCGGCCAGCAGGGCCAGCCAGTCGAACAGCGCTACGGGCAGCGGGATCACGGCCAGCCCCCCATGGTCGGGTCGTAGCCGTGGTCGATGAGGTCGTTCAGGCAGGCGATCGGCGCGAGCGGCACGGCGTGGCCGTCCGGGCCGGGGGCGAAGACCTCCGAGGAGAGCACCCGCCCGTCGACGCCCGCGACCTCGCGGACGCTGGCGACGTACCGGCGCAGGCGGCCGCCCTGGTGGTAGTCGTTGCGCTTCTCGATGAACACGACGAAGTCGATGGCGCCCGCGATCAGCATGTGGGTGGCCTCGATGGGCAGCCGCTCCTCGGCCTGCAGGGCGTAGGTCGCGATGCGGTTGAACACCTCGATCGAGGAGTTCGCGTGGATGGTCGACAGCGAGCCGTCGTTGCCCTGGGTCATCGCGTTCAGCATCGTGACGATCTCGTCGCCGAGGACCTCGCCGACGATCACCCGGCTGGGGTTCATGCGCAGCGAGCGGCGGACGAGCTCGGCCATGGTGATCTCGCCCTGGCCCTCGGAGTTGGGCAGGCGGTGCTCGAAGGCGACCACGTTGGGGTGGAGCTCGGGGAACTGGTCCAGGCCCAGTTCCAGGGCGCGCTCGACGGTGATCAGCCGCTCGTGCGGCGGGATCTCGTTGGCGAGGGCCCGCAGCAGCGTGGTCTTCCCGGCGTTGGTGGAGCCGGCGATCATGATGTTCTTCCTGGCGGCCACGGCGGCCGACAGGAAGCGGCCGAGCTCGGGGGTGAGCGTGCCGTTGCCGACCAGGTCGCTGAGGAAGACCTTGCCGAGGCGCGCCCGGCGGATGGACACGGCGGGGCGCACCGTGACGTCCATCACCGCCGAGAGGCGTGAGCCGTCGGGCAGGCGCAGGTCGAGCTGCGGGTTGGCGGTGTCGAAAGCCCGGCTGGACAGGCCGCTGTAGGCGGCGAGGATCTGGATGAGCTCGATCAGCTCCTCGTCGGAGTCGGCCACCGGGTCGTGCATGAGCTCCTGGCCGTCGGCGTACCCGACGAACACGCGGTCACAGCCGTTGACGTCGATGTTCTCGACCTCGGGGTCGTCCAGCAGAGGCTGGAGCCTGCCGACGCCGAACAGCGCGGCGTGGATGCCCGCCGCGAGGGCCTCTTCCTCCTCGGCGGTGGGCGGGGTGCGGCCCGAGCCGATCTCGTTGCGGGCGTGCTCCTCCAGCACCTGGGAGATCAGCGCCCGCGCGAACTGGCGCTCGTCCTCGCCCGACATGGGCGCGAGGCCGCTCGCCTGGTCCACGCGGCGCTGGTGCGCGAGCCGGTCGCCGACCTCCTGCCGGAACCGCTTCACCAGCGTGTGGTCGATGCTCACCCGCTCGCCTCCTCCCCCGTCGATGCGGTCACGGTCATCTCGACAGCCCTCCCGTCCGCGGGCGCGGCACGTCGCCGGACGGAGGCGGCGTGCGGCCGGGGGCCGGCGTACGGCCGGGGGCGACGCGGGCGGCCAGGCGTCCGGCCAGCTCGCGGGCCGTGCGGATCAGCAGGGAGCGGTCCAGGCGGCCGCCCCACTGACCGCGCAGCAGCTCGGCGCCCTTGGGGTCGTACGCGAGGCCTCCCACGAACGCGACCTCCTTGCTGGTCGCGGCGACGATGCGCCGCACCTCGTCGATCGACGCGCGGTAGGACCGGGGCTCGGCGATCACGACCACGCCGACCTGCCCGGTGATCAGCATGAGCCGCTCGCGCAGGTGTGCCACGTGGTCGAGGCTCGGCCTGGTGAACAGCAGCGTCAGCTCGGCCTCGGCGATCAGCTCGTTCATCTGCGGGTGGGCGCCGAGCCTGCCGAGGTCGGCGAGGACGTCGGCCTGCGGCAGCGCGGCGAGCGCCCGGCCGAGCGGCCCCCACAGCCAGGTCAGCCCGGCGGCCTGCTCGCCGTTGGTGAGCCCGGTGAGGACGTCGAGGCCGCCGACGAGCTTCTGGGTGTGCTCGTGGATCTGCTCGGGGCGAAGGCCGCGCCGGGCCGTCGCGCCCAGGCTCAGCAGGCCCCGGGACGGGTTGAGGACGGCGCCGTCCATGCCGGGCAGGCGGTAGACGAGGTCGCCGCCGGAGGGGTCGCACTCGGCGAGGAGCACCGGCCGGGGCCAGACCGCGCCGAGGGCGGTGGCGGCGGTCGTCACGCCGGGGGCTCCCTTGTCGGCGGCGAGGGCGATGAGCGCCACCTCAGCCCGTGCCCGCGAGCTTGCCCAGGGCGATCTCGCCGCTGGAGGCGTACATGGCGACGGTGGGCGAGACCGAGGAGTCGACGATGATCGACACCAGGCCCGTGCTGCTGGTCTCGCTGGAGCCCACGTTCTCGACGAGCGCGCTCGGGGCGAGCACCTTGCCCTGCGTGGTGCCCCTGCCCGAGCCGGGGACGTACAGCACCTGGACGTGGTCGCCGCGCTGGAGGCCGATCGGCATCTGGCCGGGCTTGAGCGCGAGGCCGAGGGTGACCTTGCCGGGGCCGCTCTGCTCGCTGTCCCTGCTGACCATCGCCTCGGTGAGCAGGGTGCCCGGCAGCAGGGTGACGCGGGCGAAGGTGGCGGCGACCTCGTCGCGGTGGCGGTAGTCGACGTAGGCGATGCCGGTGTCGGCGATCTGGACCTCTTCCATCGCCGCGGGGATGATCGGCTGGCCAGGGCCGATCTGCTGGGTGATGCGGATGGCCGTGACGCGGTCGCCGCTGCGCACGACGAGCAGGGTGGTGGCGAGGGCGCCGCCGAGGACGAGCAGCAGGGCAAGGGCCGCGAGGGCGGGCTTGCGCTCGCGGGGCGGCACGGGGAGCTTGCGGGACGCGGGGCCCGACAGCGCGCCCGGCGACCCCGGGCGCTCCGCGTTGACGGGCGCACGGCTGTCGCGGTCGGGTTTCTCGCTGATCCTCATGGGTGGGGGGCTCCCGAATCAGGGACCGGGCCGACGCCCGCACCATGCGCTGATATCGATCAACTCTGGGCCGATCGAGACGAACCGCATGACCACGGGGCGGAACGGCATGGTCACGGATATGTTATGACGGGGGATCTTCGGTTATGGCCCGAAATTCTCGTACCATCGCGTGCAGCTTGCACCAAGCTCAGGGTTAGAAACCGGACCCATGCTCATCCACTATGGATTGGCGTGTCAATGGGAGGGTCAATGGTCTCAGCGCTCCCGTGACACTGATCGCGTCGAAATTTGCGCCTATATTCCCCTTTGTATCGGCCGTAACGCTCGCAGCAGGCGTCACTATCGCGCCTGGTGCCTGTTCCCCGCGAACCCGCATCTTAACCGTTCTCGGGACGGGACCTCTTCCTACGGTTCCCGGGGTTCTGCGGGGACGGGCGCCGTTTCCTCGCCGATCCACCGGAGGTACGCGCCGAGCCCGCCCTCGATGGGAAGCGCGATGATCTCCGGGGTCTCGTACGGATGCCCCCGCCGAATGTGCTCGGTGAGTTCGCCGGAGCGCTCGCGCGTCGTCTTGACGAGCAACAGGAACTCCTCGGCCGTCTCGATCTCGCCTTTCCAGCGGTAGACGCTGGTCATCGGGCCGACGATCTGGGCGCAGGCGGCGAGCCTGGCCTCGACCGCCGACCGTGCGAGCGCGGCCGCCGTGGCGCGGTCGTCCACCGCGACCTGGACCTGCACGTATTCCGGCATGAGCGCCCCTTCGCGTTAACCGGCCGGACACTTTGCCGGCCGGATGTGCACAGCGTTGTCCACATCTTCGTCCACAGCCCCGCAGGCTAGTTATGTGACTAGTCCTGCCCGAAATATAGATAGATATCCGGTTTAGCCCGCCCAGCTCTCCACCGCCCACAGAGTTATCCACAGGCGAGCGACGATTTCCACATGGCTGTGGACGAGGGGCGGCATCCGACCTCCAGGTGAACGGGACCTGCGTTCACGGCGCTCTCCACGTTCGCGCCGATGAGGGCGCCCCGGAGCCGGCACGCCCCCACAAACGCCGGGTAACCACCCAGGCTAGCGGTCTTTTCGTATCGGTCTTTGAGTACGAGACCAGTCGAAACCAGACGGATGTGCTGAAACCCGTTATGGCGGGAACGATAGCTACGTCCCCCCTCGACAGGTGCATATGTCCGTCTCGGCACGCAGGTGCGGAGCACGTGAGAAGGAGGGGGTCATGAACAGAATCCTGACGTCCGGCGTCGGGCTGGCCACAACCGTCCTGCTGGTGGGCGCATGCGGCAATTCCGCCACGCCCACGACGAGTTACAGCAACGCGGCGGCGAACGCCACGGAGTCCCCGTCCCCGACCGGTACGGAGACCGGCTACCCCGGCTACCCGGGAGCCTCTCCCACGGGGTCCCCCACGGCCTCGCCCGGGGCGTCGCCCACCGGCACAGAGTCGATGAGCCCCATGCCCACGCCCGAGCACGCCAAGGTCAAGGTCGCCGACTCCAAGTACGGCAAGGTCCTGGTGGGCGAGCACGGCAGGGCGCTCTACGTGTTCGAAAAGGACACCGGCGGCACGCCCAGCTGCACCGGCGCCTGCGCCACCGCCTGGCCGCCGATGGTCACCCGTGAGAAGCCGCGGGCGGGCGACGGGGTCAAGGAGAGCCTGCTCGGCACCACCACGCTCCCGCAGGGCGACAAGCAGGTCACCTACGACAAGCACCCGCTGTACTACTACAGCGGCGACAAGGCGGCCGGAGACTTCAACGGCCAGGGCAAGACCGATTTCGGGGGCAAGTGGTATCTCATCCACCCAGATGGCAAGAAAGTGGAGAAGTAGGAGAACGGGCACCCGCGGGTCTGGTTGGCGTAAACCTCCGGACCGGGCGGACTCCCGTCGCTACGTTGAAGCGCGGGAGCCGGTACCCGGAGGAGACGCCGCATGCGGATCATGCTTACCGTGGTCTCAGATCACGGCCATCGCGACGTGGTGGCCGAGGGCGACGAGGAGACCACGGTCGCGGGGCTCGCCGCCGCGCTGAAGGGCGCGCCGGCCGAGACCCTCGGCAACGTCGTACGCCTGCCGCGCGCACGCGCGCCGTACGGCATGGGAGGGCAGGCGCCGCGCCCGCGCGCCGCCAAGGAGGCGCCGTCGCTGTGGGTGGACGGCAGGCGGCTCGACCCCGACGCGACGGTGGTCGCCGCGCTGCGCGACGGCGACCTGGTCACGCTCGACCAGCGCGCCGCCGGGTCGACGCTGCTGACCGAGCCGGGCGGCGTGATCGAGATCAGGGTCGCCGGAGGGCCCGCCGCCGGGTCGGTGCACCGGCTGGGCCTCGGCGTGCACGTCATCGGCTCCGATCCGGGCTGCGCGGTGCCGGTGGCCGATCCCGACATGCCCGCCGAGGCGGTCGAGGTGCGGGTCACCCCGGACGAGGTGCTGCTGCGCTCCGCCGCGCCCCCGGGCAAGGAGGCGGCCAGGCCCCCGCGGAAGAGACGCGGGCGGGCACGCCGCGACGCCCCCGGCCCGGAGGCGGCCTCCTTCGACGTCATCGGCGGCGACATCATCGGCGCCATGACGCGCGGCGCCACGCACACCACCGCCCACGTCGGCGGGGAGCCGGTGGGCGTGCCCCGCGCGTGGCCGGACGGCGCCCCGCTGACCTGCGGGAACTCCGTGCTCGTGCTGCGGGCCACCGAACCGCCCGACGCGCACCTGGACGCCCTGCCCGAGGGCGGCCTGGCCTACAACCGCCCGCCGCGACTGCGCCCGGCCGAGCGGCGCAGGCGGTTCGAGGTGCCCGCGGAGCCCACCCGGGGCGAGGGCGTGCGCCTCCAGCTTCTGGCCGCGTGCCTGCCCGCCGTGCTGGGCTTCGCGCTGGCCGCGGTGTTCCAGATGTGGTTCTACCTGCTGATCGCCCTCATGACCCCGATGATCATGATCGGCCAGTGGATCAGCGACCGGCGGCATGGCCGCAGGAAGTACCGCCAGGAGCTCAAGGCGTACAAGGAACGCCAGGCCGCGTTCGAGGCCGCGGTCGAGAAGGCCAGGGCCGTCAACGAGCTCGAACGCCGCGCAGCCTCCCCCGACCCTGCCGATCTGCTGCTCACCGCCACCGGCCCACGCCGGCGCCTGTGGGAGCGCAGGAGCCACGACCCGGATGCCCTGCGCCTGCGCGTCGGCCTCGCCGACCTGCCCGCCGAGATCGACTTCGTGCCCGAGCGCGGCGCGTCCGCCGACCTGGCGATGCCCGAGCCGCCGACCTCCGGCGCGGTGCCCGTCTCGCTGGCCATGCGGCGGCTCGGCGTCGTGGGCGTGACCGGCCCGCGGGAGGTCGCCCTCGGCGTCGCCCGGTCGCTGGTCGGGGCCGCCGCCACGCTGCACAGCCCCCGCGACCTGTCGGTGGTCGTCCTGTCGGCCAACGCCGACGGCGCGGCGCAGTGGAACTGGGCCCGCTGGCTGCCGCACTGCGCCCCCCGCGAGACCGACGCCCTGGCGCTGGTCGGCGCGGACCCCGAGGCCGCCGCCCAGCGCGTCGCGGAGCTCGCCTCCCTGATCGGCGCGCGCCTCGGCGACGACGACCCGCAGGGCGCCCTCGGCGGCGCGCTCAAGTCCTGGGGACGCTCGTTCCAGGCCGGCGAGGAGCCGCTGTTCGCGTCCTACGACGACCGCCCGTACGACGTGCTGGTGATCCTGGACGGCGCCCAGGTGCTGCGCGGCCTGCCCGGAATGCCGCAGGTGCTCCGGCAGGGCCCGCGCGCGGGCGTCTACACGATCGCCGTGGACGAGGACCAGCGGCTGCTGCCGGAGGAGTGCGCCACCGTCGTCGACTGCGGCGAGAGCGGCTTCGTCCGGCTGCGCGGCGGAGGCCTGGACGCGATCGGGGAGATCCTCGCCGACCAGGTGTCCGCCGCCTGGTGCGACCGCCTCGCGCGCTCCCTGGCCCCGCTGCGGGACGTGAGCAGGGACGACGCGACGGCCGCGCTGCCCGGCTCGGTGCGCCTGCTCGACCTGCTGGCCCTGCCCGCCCCGAGCGGCCGCGCGATCGCGTCCCGCTGGCGCGCGGGCGGCCGTACGACCACGGTGCCGATCGGAGTGGGCGCCGACGGGCCGTTCAGCGTGGACCTGCGGACGGACGGCCCGCACGCGCTGGTCGCGGGCACCACGGGCGCGGGCAAGTCCGAGCTGCTCCAGACGCTCATCTGCTCGCTCGCCGTGGCCAACCGGCCGGACGAGATGACGTTCGTGCTCATCGACTACAAGGGCGGGGCCGCGTTCAAGGAGTGCGTGCGCCTGCCGCACACCGTCGGCATGGTGAGCGACCTGGACGAGCACCTCACCCAGCGCGCGCTGTCCTCCCTGGCCGCCGAGATCCGCCGCAGGGAGCGCCTGCTGCTCGCCCACGGGGCCAAGGACATCGACGACTACCAGGAGCTCACCGGCTCCCGCCCGTCCCTGCCGCGCCTGCTGCTGATCATCGACGAGTTCGCCGCGATGGTGTCCGAACTGCCCGACTTCGTGGACGGGCTCGTCGACATCGCCCGGCGCGGCCGGTCCCTGGGCATCCACCTGGTGCTCGCCACGCAGCGGCCGGCCGGCGTCGTCACCGCCGACATCCAGGCCAACACCTCGCTGCGCATCGCGCTGCGGGTCACCGAGCCCGCCGAGTCGGCCGACGTCATCAGCGGGCCCGAGGCCGCGCACATCTCCAAGTCCACGCCCGGCCGCTGTTACGTGCGCTCGGGCGCGGGACCGGCGCAGCCCGTCCAGACGGCCAGGATCGGCGGCCGTACGCCGGAGGCCGCGCGCCGCGCCCAGGGGGCGCGGGTCGTGGAGGTCGGCTGGCGCGACCTCGGGCACCCGCTGCGCGCCGTCCCGGAGTCCACGGGCGGCGTCTCGGTGTCGGGGCCCGCGTCCGACCTGGCCGTCCTGGTCGACGCCCTGGTGGACGCGGCGCGGATCGCGGGCGTCCCCGAGCAGCCCAGCCCGTGGCTGCCGCCGCTGCCTGACCTGACGCTGCTGGAGGAGGCGCGGGAGACGCCCACCCGGCCGGCACGGGCCCTGACCAGGGCCGGGGAGGTGCCGCCGCTGCCGTTCGGCGTCACCGACCTGCCGTGGGCGCAGGACCGCCGCCCGCTCGCCCTGGACCTGCCGCGCGGCGGCCACCTGCTGATCGCCGGCACCGCGCGCACCGGCAGGTCGACCGCCCTGCGCACGCTGGCGGGCTCGATCGCGCGGCTGGCCTCGCCCGAGGACGTCCACGTGCACGCCATCGACTGCGGCTCCGGCGCGCTGCTGCCGCTCGTGACGCTCCCCCACTGCGGCGCGGTGGTCACCCGCGACCAGCTCGACCGCGTCGAACGGCTGCTCACCCGCCTGCGCGCCGAGATCGGCCGCAGGCAGCAGGTGCTCGCCGAGGCCGGGTTCGCGTCCCTGGCCGAGGCCAGGCAAGCGGCCGGGCAGACCGCTGGGCCCACCGCTGGGCAGGGCGACGCGCTGCGGATGCCGTGGCTCGTGCTCATGCTGGACCGCTGGGAGGGCTTCGCCGCCGCCTTCGAGGGCTACGACTACGGGCGGCTGCTGGACGCGCTGATGCAACTGCTGCGCGAGGGCCCCGCCGTCGGGCTGCGCGCGGTGGTCACCGCGGACAGGTCCGGGCTGCTCGGCCAGATCTCCACGCTGTTCGACGACCGGCTGATCATGCGGCTGGCCGACCCCGCCGACTACGGGCTGGCGGGCCTGCCGCCGCGCAGCCTGCCGTCCGTCATGCCGCCCGGCCGCGCGCTGTCCATGGGAGACCAAGGGCTCGTGGAGAACCAGATCGCGCTGCTGGACGAGGACCCGGCGGGGCCGGCCCAGGTGGCGGTCCTGCAGGCGCTCGCCCGCGCCTCCGCCGAGCGGCACCCCGCGCCGGCGTCCCTGCTGCGCGTGGACGCGCTGCCGATGCGGATCACCGCCGCCCAGGCCCTTGACCTCGCCCCCGGGTTCAAGCCGCCCTCGCCGCTGTGGGCGCTGCTCGGCGCGGGCGGGGACTCGCTGGCCCCGCTCGGCGTCGACCTGAGCGCGCAGGGCCCGGCGGCGGTGGTCGCGGGGCCGTCCAGGTCCGGGCGGTCCTCGGCGCTGCTGACGGCCGCGCGCTGGCTGCTCGGCCAGGACACGCCGGTCGCCGTGGTGGCCCCGCGCCGCAGCCCGCTGCGCGAACTGTCCGGCCAGGACGGCGTGCTCGGCGTCCTGACCGGCGAGGGCGACGACCTGCCCGGCGCGCTGGCCGGGCACGACCGGTACGTCGTGCTGGTGGACGACGCCGAGCTCGTCTCCCCCGACTCGCCGCTCGGGATGGCGCTGGAGGCCACGCTGCGCAGCGGGCGCGACGGCGAGCACGGGCTGCTGATCGCGGGCACGACCGGCGACCTGGCGACGGCGTACCGCGGGTTCGTGGCCGAGGCGCGCAAGTCGCGCACCGGGCTGCTGCTGGCCGTGCAGAGCCCGGCGGACGGCGACCTGTTCAACGTGCGGCTGCCGCGCGGCGCGGTCGGCGGCCCTCCGGGGCGCGGCCTGCTGGTCGTCTCGGGCGCCGCCACGCCGATGCAGGGCGCTCTCACGAGCTGAGCCCGGACGGCTACCGGCAGCCGCCGCGGCCGTCGTCGGGGCGGAAGCATTCGACGGGCCCGCCGAACGTCGAGGTGATCGTGAAGGACATGCCCGGGAGCAGGGGGACGGCCGCGACGGCGTTCCCCTCGACCGTCACCCCGCGCTGGTCGCCCTTCTGCCAGGCCCGGACGGTCACCGACTGGAGCATCTTCGGCCCGACGTCGCGCACGATGCCGCGCGCCTTCGCCTCGGCGGCCCCCTGCCAGCCCTCGGACCCGGTCCCGGCGGACCTGGCGATCCGCGCGCCCTCGCGCGCCGCCGCGTCCGCGACCTGCCGGCCATGGAAGACCAGGGCGAACTGGACGATCAGCAGGATGACCACGAGCACGACCGGCATGATCAGCGCCAGCTCGATCACCGACGCCCCGCGGTCGCGCGCCTGCGCGTCCCGCCCCCGAAATGCGATGGCCCGGCGGGGGAAAGCCACCCGCCGGGCCCGAGCGCGGTCCGTACGGGACGGCCGGTCCGCCGTCCCCGAGCCCCCGCGTCTCACGTGCTGCGCTATCGCGTCGCGGACTCGATGTTGCCGCGGTAGGTGTTGATCAGCCGGGAAGCCTCGGCGAGCTCCTCCGACATCCGCTGGAACGCCTGGCGGTAGTTCTGCCAGGCGCCGCCGAACCGCACCGCTCCCGGGCCCGTCCAGGCCGTGCCGACCTTCGCCGCCTCGCGGTCGAGCGTCGCCATCGTCTGACGCACCTGCTCGGCCTGCTGCGTGAACTGAGCGGCCATGTTCTGCATTTCCGCGGGGTCGCCGCCGAGCAAGCTCTGGCTCATGCCGGTCTCCTTGGGGATCGTATGCACACAGGGGGTAGCCAAACGCCCCTACCTTAGACGTCCAACCCCTAGGATGCACTGCTTATAGCGACTGGATATCGCGTTCAACCCGCTTATAGGCCCCAGGGGCCTCATTTCCCGGGGCCGGGGGTAGGGGCTCTCGTGAGATCAGAGGCCGCTTACACTCCGTGGAAGGCGCGCAAGGCCCTTGGGAGGATCAGACCCCTTGGGAGGAAAAGGAAAGGGACGACCTCGGTGGAGAAGGTCCTGATCGCCAATCGTGGCGAAATAGCGGTACGGGTCGCCCGGGCATGCAAGGACGCCGGGCTTCTCAGCGTGGCGGTGTACGCCGAGCAAGACCTCGACGCTCTGCACGTCCGCATGACGGACGAGGCGTACGCCCTCGGAGGGCGGACCCCGGCCGAGACCTATCTCGACATCGGCAAGATCCTGCGGATCGCGGCCGAGTCCGGCGCGGACGCCGTGCACCCGGGGTACGGCTTCCTGGCCGAGAACGCCGAGTTCGCCCAGGCCGTGATCGACGCCGGCCTGACGTGGATCGGCCCGCCGCCCGCGGCGATCAACGCCCTCGGCGACAAGGTGGCCGCGCGCCACATCGCCCAGCGGGTGGGCGCCCCGCTCGTGGCCGGCACCCCCGACCCGGTCTCCGGGGTGGACGAGGTGGTCGAGTTCGCCTCCCAGCACGGCCTGCCCATCGCGATCAAGGCGGCCTTCGGCGGCGGCGGGCGCGGGCTGAAGGTCGCCCGCACCCTGGAGGAGATCCCCGAGCTGTTCGAGTCGGCGGTGCGTGAGGCGGTGACCGCGTTCGGGCGCGGCGAGTGCTTCGTCGAGCGCTACCTCGACCGGCCGCGCCACGTCGAGACGCAGTGCCTGGCGGACCAGCACGGCGGCGTCGTCGTGGTGTCCACGCGCGACTGCTCGCTCCAGCGGCGCCACCAGAAGCTCGTCGAGGAGGCCCCCGCGCCCTACCTCTCCTCCGAGCAGCTGGAGCTGCTGTACTCCTCCTCCAAGGCCATCCTCAGAGAGGCCGGCTACGTCGGCGCGGGCACGTGCGAGTTCCTGGTCGGCCAGGACGGCACGATCTCGTTCCTGGAGGTCAACACCCGCCTCCAGGTCGAGCACCCGGTCAGCGAGGAGGTCACCGGCATCGACCTCGTGCGCGAGATGTTCCGCGTCGCCGACGGCGAGCCGATCGGCTACGACGACCCCGAGGTCCGCGGGCACTCGATCGAGTTCCGCATCAACGCCGAGGACGCCGGCCGCAACTTCCTGCCGAGCCCCGGCACGCTGACCACCATGCACGTGCCCTCGGGCCCCGGCGTGCGCCTGGACGCCGGGTACGAGCCGGGCATGACCGTCCCGCAGTCCTTCGACTCGCTGGTCGCCAAGCTGATCGTCACCGGCCGCACCCGCGCCGAGGCCCTGGCCCGCTCGCGGCGCGCGCTGGCGGAGTTCGTCATCGAGGGCATGCCCACGGTCATCCCGTTCCACCGGGCCGTCGTCGAGGACGCCGCCTTCACCGGCGAGCCGTTCGGCGTGCACACCCGCTGGATCGAGACCGAGTTCACCGGCGCGATCGAACCCTACGCCGGGGACGTCGCCTCCTCCGAGGAGCCCGAGGAACGCGAGCGCGTGATCGTCGAGGTCGGCGGCAAGCGCCTGGAGGTCGTGCTGCCCGCCGCCTCCGCCACGACGCGCCAGGCCACCCCCAAGAAGCCCGCCCGCCGCGCGGCCGGCAGGGGCGGCGCGGCGGCCTTGGGCGGGGACGCGCTGGTCAGCCCGATGCAGGGGACCATAGTCAAGGTGGCGGCCTCCGACGGCGACGCCGTCCAGGCCGGCGACGTCATCGTGGTGCTGGAGGCCATGAAGATGGAGCAGCCGCTCACCGCCCACAAGTCCGGAACCGTCACCGGGCTGGTCGCCACGGTCGGCCAGACCGTCACGACCGGCGCCGCGATCTGCGAAATCAAAGACGCCTGATCCCGTTCGTGCCTGAAAGGGCACTCCGAACCGCCGCTCCGGGGGCGCGGCAATAGGCACAGTTCGGGGCGCGGCGGTGTTCTGGAGTCCTCACCCGCGAGGGCGGAAGAACGCCGCCAAAAGGGGCGTCC
This sequence comes from Sphaerisporangium sp. NPDC051011, assembly GCF_040653595.1. Taxonomy (NCBI): domain Bacteria; kingdom Bacillati; phylum Actinomycetota; class Actinomycetes; order Streptosporangiales; family Streptosporangiaceae; genus Sphaerisporangium; species Sphaerisporangium sp. NPDC051011. The sequence continues at coordinate 123,828 of NZ_JBFAGG010000018.1, forward strand.
CGAACCGCCGTGCCGGAGGCGCGGCAATCGGCACAGGATACGGTGGCCAATCGAGGAACCTTGTCGACCCGCCGTTCGTCCTGTAGGGCGAAGGAGGCATATAGCCGTGACCACTCATTCGGTGCGCCGCGCGGCGGCCACAGTCGTGGCCGCCCTGGTCGGCCTTTTCACGCTGCTCGCGCTGGCGCCCTCGGCGCAGGCCGCGGCCCCACCGCCCGATCCGAGCACGATCGTGGCCGCATGGAAGACCGGCGACCCTGTGTTCGCCGGCCCGGGCGTCACACTGAGCAAGGACCAGCTGTCCGAGATCCGTGACGCGGTCAAGGGCGCCGATAGCAAGATCTACGTGGCCGCCCTCGCGGACGGCACGGTGACCAGCGGATCCGCCGCCGGGCAATTGATCACCGCCCTGGGCCAGTCGCTCGCCCAGGAAGGCCGCAACCGCGCCACGGTGGCGATCCTGGACGGCAACTCGCTGTTCGCCGGCTCCAGCGCGATCCGCAGGACCGGCCTGGCCGGCGACCTCGCCGAGGCCGCCGTCGCCAACAACAAGGACGTCGTGTCGGGCATGAAGGACTTCGTGGCCCGCGTCGACAAGGCCGTCAGCGGCGACACCCGCGGGGCCTTGAAGACGGGCAGTTCCGCGGGGGGCGGCGGTGGCGCGGGGGTGCTGATCGGCATCCTGGTGATCGCCGCGGTCGGCGGCCTGGGCATCTTCCTGATCTCCCGCAAGAGGCGGCGCGACCGCGAGGCGCGTGAGGCCCGCGAGCTGGCCGCCGTCAAGCAGACCGTCGAGGAGGACGTCACCAAGTTCGGCGAAGAGATCACCGCGCTGGACCTGGACGTCAAGGTGGCGGGCGCCGGCGCGTCCGACCAGGACGACTGGCGCCAGGCCCTCGACTCCTACGAGCGGGCCAAGACCGAGCTCGCCGCCGTCAAGCGCGCGGACGACCTGCGCGGCGTGACCGGCATTCTCGAGGAGGGGCGTTACGCCCTGGCCTGCGTCAAGGCGCGGGTGAACGGCCAGCCGATCCCCGAGCGGCGCGCGCCGTGCTTCTTCAACCCGCAGCACGGCCCGTCCGCCCGCGACGTCCGCTGGGCTCCGCCCGGTGGCGCGCCCCGTGACGTCCCGGCCTGCGCCGACGACGCGCGGCGCGTCGAGCAGGGCTTCGACCCGATGACCCGCGAGGTCATGATCGACGGCGAGCGCCGCCCGTACTACGACGCGGGCCCGGCCTACGCGCCCTACGCCTCCGGCTACTACGGCGGCTTCGGCGGCGACCTGATGACCGGCATGCTCATCGGCACCGTCCTCGGCAGCTCGCTCGGCGGCTTCGGCTGGGGCGGCGGCGGGTACCACGCCGGGTACGAGGCGGGCTACGCCCAGGGCGCCGACTCCGGAGTCGGCGACTTCGGCGGTGGCGGCGACTGGGGCGGAGGCGGCGGAGGCGGAGGCGACTGGGGTGGCGGCGACTTCGGTGGCGGCGACTTCGGCGGTGGTGGCGGCGACTGGTGACGGTCCCCGGGGCACCGCCCCGGCCCGCACCGGCCGGCGCATGACCTCACGACGCTGAGCAGTCTCAGCACCCACGTTCACGGAGCCCCGGCGGCCATCCGCCCGCCGGGGCTCTTCCGTGTCCGCAGGCGCCCACAGGGGCCCGCCAGGGTCCATACGGCGCGGTGAGCCGGGGAGCACGAAAGCGATCTGCAAGAGACATGCAACCCCGCGTATATGATCATCTGCGAGGCTCGGCGCAGTTGTCGAGGAGGCCTGTGTTGCGTCGTTCAATCCCCCTGGCCCTGGTATGCGCGATTACCGGGTTGTCCGTGCTCACCGTGCCCGCCGGGCCCGCGTCGGCGGCGGTGCCGTCGTCCGCTTCGGCGGCCCACACAGCCCACACGGCCCACACGGCCTCCGCGCCCTGCAAGCCCGGCTCCGGCTTGAAGCTGCGCGGCAAGGACTTCACCGGCGGCGCCACTCTCCCGGACAACCTGCGCTGTGCCGACCTCACCAATGCCAAGCTGGACGAGGCCGACTTCACCCAGAAGGATCTCAGCGGCGCGCTACTGCACAACGCGTCGATGAAGGAGGCGGACTTCACGCAGGCGAAGCTGGAGTACGCCGACCTGACCGGCGCGGATCTGTCCAAGGCCGATCTCGGGCAGATGCACGCCAAGCACGCCGTCCTGCGCAGTGCCATCCTCACGGACGCCAAGGCGGGCCAGGCAGAGTTCCCGCACGCGGACCTCACCGGCGCGATCATGGCGCGGGCCGATCTCACCCAGGCGGACCTGACGGACGCCACGCTGGTCGACGCCGACCTCAACGAGGCGACGCTCGGCCAGGTCGAGGGCAGGAACGCGGACTTCACCCGCGCCAAGATGCGCGAGGTGAAGCTGGGGCAGGCCAAGCTGCAGTTCGCGGTGTTCAAGGGCGCGAACCTCACCGAGGCGGAGTTCACCCAGGCCGAGCTGCGCGGCGCCGACCTACACGGCGCGACGGTGCAGGACGCGTCCTTCATCCAGGCCGACGACGTCAACCTCACCGGCGCGCTCGGCGAGCCGAAGAACGTCCCGGACGACGCGGTCGGCAGCACCTCGGACCTGCCCGACTTCGGCTCGGGCACCGACACCGGCACGGACACCGGCGGCGGGGTGCTCCCGGCCACGACTTCGGGCGGGCGCGGCGGGCTCGGGCTCGTCCTGGTGATCCTCAGCGGGCTGGGGCTGAGCCTCACGCTGATCCTCTGGGGGCTGTCCTACCGCCGCCGGGTGGAGCGGACCGCCCGGTTCACCGCCGCGCGCCGTACGGCCGAGGAGGACGTGATCCGGCTCGGCGAGGAGATCGACGCGCTGGACTTCGACTACAAGGTCAACCACATGACCGCGGGCAGCGTCGACCAGGACTGGCGCCGCGCCCTGGACGCCTACGAGGCGGCCAAGCAGGCGCTTAACACGGCGCAGGATATCCCGCAGCTCGGCGGGGTGGCGTCCGCGGTCTACCAGGGACGCGACGCCCTCGGCCGCGTCCGGTCCCGGATGAGGTGACCCGCCGTCCGGGGCGTCAGAGGACGGCCGAGGTGACCGGCATCATCAGCCGCCGCGCCGCCTCGGTGATGGACCCCGCCAGCGACGGGTAGACGGCGAACGAGTGCGCGAGCTGGTCGACGGTGAGCCGGTGCTGGACGGCGATCGACAGCGCCAGGATCAGCTCGGACGCGCGCGGGGCGACCACGACGCCGCCCAGGATGATGCCGGTGTGCGGGCGGCAGAACAGCTTCACGAAGCCGTCGTTGAAGCCCTGCATCTTGGCCCGCGGGTTGGTGGCGAGGGGAAGCTTGATGACGTTGGCCTCGACCTCGCCCTGCTCGATCTGCCGCTGGGACACGCCCACCGCGGCGATCTCGGGGTCGGTGAAGATCGTGGAGGCGACGGTCGCGAGCCGCAGCGGCTGGACGGCCTCGCCGAGCGCGTGCCAGACGGCGATGCGGCCCTGCATGGCGGCCACGGAGGCGAGCATCAGCACGCCGGTGCAGTCGCCCGCCGCGTACACCCCGGGGGCCGAGGTGCGCGAGACCTTGTCGACCTGGATGAAGCCGTAGCGGTCCAGGGTGACGCCGCACTCCTCCAGGCCGATGCCGGAGGTGTTGGGGACCATGCCGACGGTCATGAGGCAGTGGGTGCCCTCGGCGGTGCGCCCGTCCTCGAGGGTGACGACAACACCGTCCTCGGTGCGCTTGACCGAGGACGCGCGGGACCTGCCCATGACGTTCATGCCGCGGCGCCGGTAGACCTCTTCGAGGACCTCGGCGGCGTCGGCGTCCTCGTTGGGCATCATGCGGTCGCGGGAGGAGACGAGCGTGACCTCCGAGCCCAGCGAGCGGTACGCGCCGGCGAATTCGGCGCCGGTGACACCCGACCCGACGACGATCAGGTGCTCGGGCAGTTCGTCCAGGTCGTAGAGCTGCCGCCAGGTGAGAACGCGTTCCCCGTCGGGCTCGGCGCCGGGCAGCACGCGCGGCGTGGCGCCGGTGGCCACGATGACGACGTCGGCGTGGACCGTCGCGTCGCCCACGCGCACGACCTGCGGGTCGACGAGGCGGCCCCTTCCCTTGATGATCTTGACGCCCTCGGCGACCAGGCGCGCGCCGATGTCGTTGGACTGGGCCTGTGCCAGCTCCTTGACGCGGGTGTTGACCAGCGGGAGATCGACGTAGATGCCACCGAGGTCGCCGTCGGGCCCGCCGGTGAAGTTGACCCCGAGGGACGATCCATCCAGGAGGGCCTGTTTACGGACAGATGTGGCGATCATGGTCTTGGACGGCACGCAGTCGGTGAGCACGCAGGCTCCGCCGGGACCATCCTGCTCGACCACGGTGACCTCGGCGCCGAGCTGCGCGGCGACCAACGCCGCCTCGTAACCGCCAGGCCCACCACCAATGATCACAATCGTCGTCACGTACCCCATTGTCCCGCATGCGATGGGGTGCCCGTGGTGCAATACCCATACAGAAGGCGCGTAGGCCGGTAAAAACGGTGATTTATCCACGAAAACCCCTATGAATCCATGGGTCCTGGACGCGATCACCGGAAGAACGCGACGCGCCGCCCACACCGGGTCGCGTGTTGCGAGCGCCGGGCCGGATCAGCGGGCGGATCTTGGATTACCCTTAGATACCGTGCCTGTTTACGCCGCCTATGGCAGCAACATGGATCCCAAGCAGATGGCTCAGAGGGCTCCGCACTCGCCCATGCGCGGGACCGGCTGGCTGCAAGGCTGGCGCCTGACCTTCGGCGGTGAGGACGTCGGCTGGGAGGGCGCGCTCGCCACCCTCGTCGAAGACCCCGACGAGCACGTCTTCGTCGTTCTCTACGACGTCCCCGAGTGGGACGAGCAGTCGCTCGACCAGTGGGAGGGCGCCGCGCTCGGGCTCTACCACAAGGTCAGGCTGCGCGTGGCCACCCTCGACGGCGAGATCGTCGCCTGGTTCTACGTGCTCGACGATTACGAGGGCGGCCTGCCCTCGGCTCACTACCTCGGCATCCTCGCCGACGCCGCCGAAAAGGCCGGCGCCCCCGACGACTACGTCACCGACCTGCGCACCCGTCCCTGCACCTCGATCGGCGGCTGACCGGGGCCATCGACACGCGGGCCCGCGACCGTCGTCCCAGATCACCCGGGTCACCCCACGGACAGGATCTCCGCGAGCGTCCGCGCGGCCCGCAGCGCGTCCCCGTAGGTGTTGTAGAGCGCGGCGAAGCCGAAACGCAGCACGTCCGGCGGACGGAAGTCGCCGATCACCTCCCGGGCGGTCAGCTCGCCGATCAGCTCCCGCGCGGCGTGGTGGCGCAGCGAGACCTGGTGCCCCCGCCACTCGTCCCGCGGCGTCACGACCTCGACCGCGTTGCCCAGCAGCTCGTCCACGCATTCCATGAAGAACCCCGTCACCGCAAGCCCCTTGGCCCGCACGGCGGCGAGGTCGACGCCGTCCCACACCTCCAGCGCCGCCTCCAGGGCGGCCAGCGAGAGGATGTCGGGCGTGCCGGCGCGGGCGCGGGCGACGCCCGGCGCGGGCTCGTACGACGGCGCCATCGCGAACGGGTCCCGGTGCCCGCCCCAGCCCGGCAGCGGGGTGCGGAACGACGCCTGCAGGCGATGCGGCACGTAGACGAACGCGGGCGAGCCGGGGCCGCCGTTGAGGAACTTGTACGTGCAGCCCACCGCGAGGTCGACGTCCAGGGCGTCCAGCTCGATCGGCAACACGCCCGCGCTGTGGCACAGGTCCCAGACCACGCGCGCGCCCGCCGCGTGCACCTTCGCGGTCGCGGCGGCCATGTCGTACAGCCGGCCGGTCCGGTAGTCGACCTGGTTGAGCAGCGCCACGGCCGTCCGCTCGCCCAGCACCTCGTCCAGGTCGTCCACGGCCGCGGGGACCACCTGCGTGCCGGTCAGCTCGGCCACCGACTCCGCGATGTAGCCGTCGGTGGGGAACGTGGCCGCGTCCACGACGATCTCGCGGCGGCCTGGCGCCAGCCGCACCGCGGCCACGAGGACCTTGAATATGTCGACGCTGGTCGAGTCGGCGACGACGACCTGCCCGGGGGCGGCGCCGACCAGCGGCGCGATCCTCTCGCCGACCCGCTCGGGCGCCTCCCACCAGCGCTCCGGCCACGACCTGATCAGCCGCCGCCCCCACTGCTCGCGCACGACCTCCTCGACCCGCCCGGCGACCCGCCTCGGCGGCGCTCCGAGAGAGTTGCCGTCCAGGTAGACGACGCGGGGGTCGAGGTCGAACTCGGCGCGCAGGTAGGCCAGGGGGTCGCCGGCGTCCGCCTTCGCCGCCCGCTCGTTCAGATCCGTCATGTGCTCGTGTCCTTCCCCCGCGCGTGCCGTCGTCTGGGACCACCTTCCCCGGCATCCGCCCGATCATCCCACCAGGTGATAGGTCGCCTGGCGGCTTATACCGGTGGCTCAGCACTGACCGTCGGCGATCACCCAGTAGTTCGTACCGGTCTGGCGGAGTGTGTGGGTGACCATGACGTTCCACAGGCCCATCGCCTGGTTGGACCCGAGCGCGTAGGTGTAGCCCAACGACGCGTACGCCCGGCCTGCCACAGTGTGCGCGTAATTGCTCGCGGTCACGCACGGGCCGCCGCCGGTGGTGGTGGCCGTGACCGTGGCCGACCACGCGCCCTCGGCGCCCGAGGAGGTCACGGCGCTCACCGCGTAGGTGTAGGTCGTGCCGGACGCCAGGCCGGAGTCGGTGTACGTCGTCCCGCCCACCGGGGAGGCGGTCACCTTCGCACCGTTGCGGTACACGTTGTACCCGCTCGCCCCGGAGACCGCGTCCCACGACAGCGACGCGGAGGACGCCGTCGTGCCGGTCACGATGAGGCCGGCGGGCGCGGGCAGCGCGGGCGGGGGCTGCGTGCCGCCGCCGTTCAGGCCCCAGGTCGTGGCGACGTAGTACGACGAGCAGATTGTGCTGATGTAGTACTGGCCGGTGCTGCCGCACTGGTCGGTCGCCGACCCCGGGCTCACCGGCAGGCCGTGCGCCATGCCGCTGATGGTGTACACCTTGACGGCCGCCGTGCCGGTCCCGTCGGCGTACTCCTTGAGCGTGGTCCCGCCGGGGAGGCTGGACGTGCTGGTGGGCGTCTGCGGCACGCCGAGCACTTTGGTCCACTGGTCGCGCAGCTGGTCGGCGTTGAAGGGGTAGACCGTGGTGTCGCTCGTCCCCTGCCAGACGGCCACGCGCGGACGGGGGCCCGAGTAGCCGGGGTAGGCCGCGCGGACCAGATCGCCCCACTTCTGGGCGGTGTACCCCTTGTTCTGTGACATGCACAGCACGCCGCTGACGGTGTCGGTGCCGCAGCCGTAGGCGATGCCGCTCATCACCGCGCCGCCGGCGAACACGTCGGGGTAGGTCGCCAGCATGACGCCGGTCATCGCGCCGCCCGCCGACAGGCCGGTCACGTAGACGCGGGAGCGGTCGACACCGTAGTTCGCGACGGCGTAGTCGACCATCTGCTTCACCGACAGCGCCTCGCCCTGGCCCCGGCTCGTGTCGCCGGGCAGGAACCAGTTGAAGCAAGATTGGGCGTTGTTGCCCGACTTCTGCTCGGGCAGCACCAGCGCGAACCTCCACAGGTCCGCGTACTTCTGCCAGCCGGAGTGGCCGAAGTAGTCGGTGGCGTTCTGCGTGCAGCCGTGCATGGCGACGACCAGGGGCGCGTTCGACGGCAGCCCGTCCGGGCGGTAGCTGTACATCGACAGGTTGCCGGGGTTCGACCCGAACCCGCTCACCGCGGTGAGCGAGGCGGCACGGGCGGGGCTGGGGACCTGTGCGACGCCGAGGACGGCGACCACGGCGGCCAGGAGGGCGAGCAGGAGGAGCCGGGAGCGAGGGGCGGCCAGAGATCGCGGATGGATCATGGGGGGTTACCTCCGCAGGTGAGGCCTTTGCGGCACGAACGGCCACAGAGTTCCCGCCAGCGTAGGTCGCGCTTCCGCGCCGAATAATGGGCCGAGGTCACACAGTGTCACGGCGAGGTGTGTGACGACGCCATGTCGGCGAGATGTCGGGCGCTTTACGAAATACCCTCAAATATCATCTCCCCCAAACGTCATCGGAGTCGTCCCCCCGGACTGAGGGCGGCCGGGCGCCGTTCGACTCACGAGCCGGAACGTCCCAGTACATTTGCTCATCTCACACGCGGGAACGCGCCAAGAGATTTGCTGACTCCGGCGGCTTTTCCCGCTTCTGGCATGGACCAGCGCAAACATCACGTGATGCTCCCGCGCGGGCGGTTGATGAGACCGTGCAAGATCCGCATGCTCGGCATCGAACCTGCGGACGGTCGCCGCACGGTGGTCCGGCCCGGGGACGTAAGGAGTGCCCATGCGTGAACAAGGACGCGTGCGGTGGAGGCGCTTTGCCGCGATCTTCATTCCCGCCACCCTGGCGGCGTCCCTGCTGGTCTTCGCCGCCGCCCAGGGCGCCATCGGCGTCTCCTTCGTGGTCTCGGGGAGGAAGATCAAGACCTCCGTCGAGAAGATCCGCGCGTTCGACGTCACGCAGTTCGACACCACGGTGGAGACCAAGGACGGCAGGAAGATCCCCGTGCACGTCGCCTCCAACAAACGGACAGAGTCCTTCGGCCTCTGCCAGAGCTACCTCTTCGACACCCCGCTCGGCCCCGCGACCCTCAAACTCACGGGCGGCACCAACGGCAAGCCGGTGATCAGCCGCGACGCCGTCCTCTACGCGCTCCGCCTCACCAACGACGAGATCACCGCCACGAACGACAAGCTGGGCCTGGACGCCAGCACCGTGGAAAGCGTCCCCGGCGTCAGCGGCCCTCCGGGTTTCGTCGGCGAGCACGCCGACACGATCACAGTATTCAACTCCCGCCAAATCCTGGTAGCCACCACCGCAGGCACGATCACCACCCCCGACAGCGACGCCCGCGTCATCCCAGGCGTGCACGAATGCTTCTGATGCGAACCTGGACGCGCTCACGGCCGTTCTGGGGCGGGCTGTTCACGTTGCTCGCGGGCGTGGAACACCTCGCCGCCCCGTTCACACTGGAGGCGCTCCCCCTGGTCATCCAGTCACCCCAGGCCGGCCTGACCTCCGTGATAGCGGCCACGATGATCATCCTGGGCGTGCTGCTCTGGCTCCAGCCCGCCCAGCGCGTCTTCCTCGGCGTCGTGGCGATCCTGCTGTCGATCGCGTCGATCGTCTACTCCAACATGGGCGGCTTCCTGCTCGGCATGCTCCTCGGCCTCCTAGGCGGCGCCCTCTCCGCCGCCTGGACCCCAACCCGCCGCTCGGACCAGCCCCTGAAGCCCTCCGCAGAACCGTTTCCAGAGCCGTCCTCGGAGTTCTTGGACCCCGCCATCGCCAATCACCATCGACACGGCGTGCCACACTCATCACGGTCCACCGACCCAGGGGAAACGGGAGGTCCCGATGAGCGGTGACGAACGACACGGTCACCCCAGCATGAGCGAACTGCTGTCCGCTACGAATCACGACAGCAAATCAGTCACCTGCAATAAACAGGTAGCCGCTCAGCCCCCGCGCGTGAAGCGCAGCGGAATTCACCTTGACAGCGATCTCAGCCTCGTCTCCCGATAGGAGGTTTCCGCGCTCCAGGGCGTCCAGCTCCTTCAACAGCATCTCAAGTTGCTTGACGTTGAACATAGTGTCGGCATATGGATCGACCGCCTCCAGAACGGTGCGCCCGTGCTCAGCGCAGCGACGACACAGGTTGAGAAATGAATTAAGCCCGTCATCCGAGAAGCTGTACACCCGTTCGTGCAGCTGATTTTCCACATAGAATGTCAGCATCACACCCCACCCAAATCACATCACAGATCAACATGGAACGGTACACGGGCGGTAACCGATCCATGGGTCACCGGCATCCTGGAAGCAGCACGGCGGAATCTCTCGGTAGCCGCCCATGTGGTTTACGAAAAATTGTCACCAATTGTTCGGCCAGGCCGAACGGAAAGTGATCCGGCGCGATTCAGGTGGACGTCGGCTACATGCGTGGGACGTCGATGACGACGGTTCCTGTGACGATGTCGTGGAGGCATCTTTTTTCGGAGGCGGCGATCGTCAGTTGGTCGGCCAGGGCGAGGGGGATGCCGAGGTACGGGATCATCACCTGGCCGGCGTAGAAGACGGCGCGGAGGGCGGACTGGCGGGAGGTCAGGGGTTCGCCGTCCACGGTGACGACTTTGATGCGGCAGATCTTCTTGCCGAGGGTCTGACCCCAGCGGGCGTGCGTCCACCAGAAGTAGAGGGCCGCCACGGCGGCGAACACGAGGTTCGAGAACCAGTACGGGTCCTTGAACGGGTTGACGAACAACAGGCCCAGCAGGCCCCCCGACGACGACAGCGAGCCGTTGCCGGTCGTCGCGTTGAACCACTGCGGGTTCAGCAGGCTTCCCAGGGCCAGGTTGACGAAGAAGAGCGGGACGCAGTCGATCAGCATGGCGAGAAGGCGGTAACGCCTGGCAGCGACCGTCGGACCTGTCGTCACTTCGTAGGGTAACGTCACCGGGTCAGTCTGCCAGACGTGATCAGCCTGAATAGGGCCTTATGCAGCCCTGTTACGCAGCCGAACCGTCACCCCTCTCGGCCCTCATGGCGTAATGGATTCGGCTGCCGCACATCATCGGCGTGCTTGAGCGTTCGCCCGCTGGATCGGTGCCCCGCGCGACCCGCGACCTCCATGGCATCTTCGTGCGCGCGGCCAGGTCACATGGGAGCGGAGCTGCACGGTAGCCTCGGTGAACGTGAGCAAAGACGCCTACTCCCGCGCCGCCGAAGCCGCGGCCGCGCTGAAGGACCTCACCGGGGTCGACTCGTTCGACGTGGCCCTCGTCCTCGGGTCCGGCTGGGGTCCGGCCGCCGACGCCCTCGGCAGGACGATCTCCGAGCACCGCGTGACCGACCTGCCCGGTTTCGCCGCACCCGCCGTGGCCGGTCATCCAGGGACGATCCGGGCGGTGGACACCGAGTCCGGGCGCAAGGCCCTCGTCCTGATGGGTCGCACCCACCTGTACGAGGGCAAGGGCGTCGAGCCGGTCGTGCACGGCGTGCGCACCGCGCTGGCCGCCGGAGCGCGCACGGTCGTGCTCACCAACGCCGCCGGGGGCCTGCGGCCGGAGGTTCAGAACGTCGGCGACCCCGTTCTGATCAGCGACCACATCAACCTCACCGGGGCCAACCCGATCACCGGCGCGACCTTCGTCGACCTGACGGAGGTCTACTCCCGGCGGCTGCGCGACCTGGCCCGCGAGGCCGACCCGTCGCTGGCCGAGGGGGTGTACGTCGCGTTCCGCGGGCCGACGTACGAGACGCCGGCCGAGATCCGCATGGTGCGCACGCTCGGCGCGGACATCGTCGGCATGTCCACCGTGCTGGAGGCGATCGCGGCGCGGGAGGGCGGGGCCGAGGTGCTGGGCATCTCCCTGGTGACGAACCCCGGCGCGGGGCTGGTCGGCGTGCCGCTCAACCACGAGGAGGTCCTCGCGGTGGGCCGCGCGACCGCGAGCCGCATGGGCGTGCTGCTGGCCAAGGTCGTCAACAAGCTTTAGACGTCCGTGGACTTCTGAGGACGTCTGGGAACCGTCACGGACGTCTGAGAACCTGCGAAGACGTCCGTGGACCCCGGAAATTTCGTGGAGCGAGAAGCGATGAGTGACCTCGTGCGGCGCGCGCAGGAGTGGCTGGCGCAGGACCCGGACCCGGAGACGCGCGAGGAGCTCCGCCGCGTCCTCGCCGACGACGACCGGGCGGCGCTGCGGGACCGCTTCGGGGCCAAGCTGGAGTTCGGTACGGCCGGGCTGCGCGGCGAGCTCGGCGCCGGGCCCAACCGTATGAACCGGGTGACCGTCATGCGCGCCGCCGCCGGTCTGGCCCGGCGGCTCGGGCCGGGCGAACACGTCGTCATCGGGTACGACGCGCGGCACAACTCCAACGTCTTCGCCCGCGACTCGGCGGCCGTGCTCACCGGCGCGGGCCTGCGCGTCTCGCTGATGGCCGACCACTGGCCGACCCCGGTCCTCGCCTTCGCCGTCCGGCACCTGAACGCGGACGCCGGGGTCATGGTGACCGCCTCGCACAACCCTCCCCGGGACAACGGGTACAAGGTGTACTGGGGCGACGGCTCGCAGATCGTCCCCCCGCTGGACGAGGAGATCTCGGTCGCCATCGACGCCGTCGGTCGGGTCGACGAGCTGCCGCTCGGGAGCGAGTGGCGGACGCTGGACGACGCGGCGATCGTCGAGCCGTACATCGCCGCGCTCGCCGCGCTGCCGCTGGGCGAGGCCCGCGACCTGCGCGTCGTCTACACGCCGATGCACGGCGTGGGCGGCGCGATCCTGCTGCGGGCGTTCACCTCGGCCGGGTTCCCGGCGCCCGCCGTCGTCGAGGCGCAGTTCACCCCGGACCCGGACTTCCCCACCGTCGCGTTCCCCAACCCGGAGGAACCCGGCGCGATGGACCTGTCTCTGGAGCTGGCCGAGAAGGCCGGGGCCGACCTGATCATCGCCAACGACCCCGACGCGGACCGCTGCGCCGTGGGCGTGCCGCTCCCCGAGGGGGGCTTTCGCATGCTCACCGGGGACGAGGTGGGCGGGCTGCTGGGCGAGTACGTCATCGCGCGCACGTCGGGGCCAGGCCGCTTGGTGGCCGCCTCGATCGTGTCGTCCTCCCTGCTCGGCCGGATCGCCGAAGCGCACGGAGTGGGGCACGCCGAGACGCTCACCGGCTTCAAGTGGATCGTGAAGGCCGGGGATGGGCTGGTCTATGGGTACGAGGAGGCGCTCGGGTACACCGTCGGCTCGGACCGTGGGCTGCCGGTGCGGGACAAGGACGGCATCGGGACCGCGATGACGATCGCCGCGATGGCGGCCGAGGCCGCGCGGGACGGGCGCACGCTGCTGGACCTGCTCGACCGGCAGGCCGAGACGTACGGCCTTCACGCGACCACACAGCTTTCAGTGCGCGTGGACGACCTGTCGCTCATCACCGGCGCGATGGACCGGCTGAGGTCGGCCCCGCCGAAGGAACTCGCCGGGCGTAGGGTGCTGTCGGCCGAGGATCTGAGCGCGGGCATCGACGGCCTGCCGCCCACGGACGGCCTGCGCTACCGCCTCGCCGGCGATGCCCGCGTGGTGATCCGCCCGTCGGGCACCGAGCCGAAGCTCAAGTGCTACCTGGAGATCGTCACTCCGGTCGAACGCGACGTCGCGTCCGCGCGGGCGCGGGCCGCCGAAGAGCTGTCCTCCCTCAAGGCGGCTGTCTCGGCGGCGCTCGCGCTCTGACGGCGCGCACGGCGGCCTTCCCGGACGGCCATCAGGCCGTACGCAAGGTCGGGCCGTGCGTACGATCCGGCCGTGCGTACGGTCAGGCGACGATGAGGGCGGCGATGACGAAGCTCAGCGCGGCGGCGAGGGCGGTCAGGGCCGTGGGAGACCAGGTCGTGGTGAGCGGGCGAGCGGGCTCGGGGCCGCGGGACTTCTTCTCGGCCTCTTCGGTGAGCTGCTGGGCCACCCAGTCGGCGTGGGTGCGGCCCGCCATGGCCTTGAGCGCGGCCTCCTCGGACCGCGAGATCTGCGGCGTGCTGGACGGATAGCGCCCCGACGACTTGGCGGGCGTGGCCACCGCGCCGCGCCGCACGGCCTTGGCGCGCTCGCGGGCGGACGCCTGTGGGGTCCAGCAGCGCACGACGCCGTCGCCCGACTCGATGATGATGGCGTGCGAGACGTGGATGTTGTCGACGGCCTTCCACGGCACGAAGACGTTGCGCAGCGGGTTGCGCACGAGGATTCCGTCCTCCTGGGGGAGGATGCCCGGGCGCAGGCAGCCGACGAAGACGGCGGCGGTGAGAACGGCGAGCACCGCGCCGGCCACCATCGCCGACGGGATGCGCCCGTGGAGGATCAGGTCGACGCCGTTGAACGCGGCGAACGCCATCCACACCCAGCCGAGAAACCAGGCCGTCTTGGACCGGAAAACCTGGGGTTTCACCGCTCGCTCACCGTCACCTTTCCACTTCACCGTGCGGTCACCACGCTAACGCCTGCGGCGCAGTGCTCGTAACGTCTCCGGCACGGCGTTCGCGACGCTCCCGCGGGGGGCGCGGGACGTCTGCGGCGGGGCGGTCAGGACTGCCACTTGAGCTGGGCGAAGCCGGGCTTGATGACGCCGTTGATGAGCGCGAGCCGTTCGTCGAACGGGATGAAGGCCGACTTCATCGCGTTGACGGTGAACCACTGAAGGTCGTCCCACCCGTACCCGAAGGTCTCGACGAGGTTGGCGAACTCCTTGGACACGCTCGTGTCGCTCATCAGCCGGTTGTCGGTGTTGACGGTGACACGGAAGTACAGGCGGCGCAGCAGGCCGATCGGGTGCTCGGCCAGGGACGTCGCCGCGCCCGTCTGCAGGTTGGACGTCGGGCACATCTCCAGCGGGATGCGCTTGTCGCGGACGTAGGCGGCGAGGCGCCCGAGCTTGGGCGTGCCGTCCGTGGCGACCTGGATGTCGTCGATGATGCGCACACCGTGGCCGAGTCGGTCGGCGCCGCACCACTGGAGCGCCTGCCAGATCGAGGGCAGCCCGAAGCCCTCCCCCGCGTGGATCGTGAAGTGGGAGTTCTCGCGCTGGAGGTACTCGAACGCGTCCAGGTGGCGGGTCGGCGGGAACCCGGCCTCGGCGCCGGCGATGTCGAACCCGACGACGCCGACATCGCGGTAGCGCACGGCCAGCTCGGCGATCTCCATGGACCTGGCCTGGTGGCGCATGGCCGTGAGCAGCGCGCCGACACGGATGTCGCGCCCCTCCGAGCCGATCTTGAAGCCTTCGAGCACGGCCTCGACGACCTCGTCCAGGCTGAGGCCGCCGGAGGTGTGCAGCTCCGGCGCGTAGCGCACCTCGGCGTACACGACGCCGTCGTTCGCCAGGTCTTCGGCGCACTCGGCGGCGACCCGCACCAGCGCGTCCCTGGTCTGCATGACGCCGACGGTGTGGTCGAACGTCTCCAGGTAGCGCTCCAGCGACCCGGAGTTGGACGCCTCGCGGAACCAGGTGCGCAGCTCGTCCACGTCGGTGGTGGGCAGCGCGTCGTAACCCGCCTCACGCGCCAGGTCGATGACGGTCTGCGGCCGGACGCCCCCGTCGAGGTGGTCGTGCAGCAGTACCTTGGGCGCCTTGCGGATCTCGTCGAGAGTCGGCTGGTGGGTCATCGGAACATCTTAAACAGTGGTCCCGGCCCTGCGGCCGTCAGATGAGTGACGTCCGCCGAGCCGTCGTATGACTTTCCCTGACGTCCGGCGGGACGGTCACTCTTCGCGGTTCACCGTGTCGGGAGAGAAGGCCGGGGCGCACACCGCGATGTACTCGGCGCCGTCGGGGCCCGCGATGTAGCGGATCTTCTCGCCGGGAAGGCTGACGAAGGCCTCGCCCGCGCCCACCTCGGTCACGCCCTCTTCGTGCTCGACGACGACCATGCCGCGCAGCACGAGGGTGTATTCGGTGAACTCGGGGGTCTGGGCGGGTTCCTCCCAGCCCGCGGGGGCGTTCATGCGGGCGATCGACACCTGCTCGTCGCCGCTGTTGACGCGTCCGACATACTCGTCGATGACCTTGCCGCCGGGCACCGGGATGCGGGTCGCCCCCGCTATTTTGCGCACCACGCGGCCAGTCTAGAGCTCATCGCCCCGCCGCCGGTCACGGCGTCCGAGCTAGTGGGCGACGTCGATGACGAGCCGGTACGGCGCCGTCTGCTCGTCCACCCGGAAGCCGGCGCGGTGGCCGAGCACCAGCCCGAGGGTGACGGTGCCCTCGAAATCGCCGGTGCGCACGACGCCGCGCACGTTCGGCAGCCCGGTCTTCTGGATCCTCTGCCAGGTCGGCTTGCCGTCCTCGGTGTGCGCGCTCGCCGGGGTCAGCGCGACCTGGAGGTACGCGCCGCCCTTGACCTCTACAGGGTCGCCTGAGCCGTCCTGGAGGAGTTGGGTGACCCAGCGGACTTGGTACCCCGTCGGGGGCCCCTGCAGGTCGACGACCACCCGGTCGAACCCCTGGTGCGCGGCGAAGCGGACACCCTTGACCAGCGGCGGCCTCTGCGGCGACCGCTTGACCTCGACCTGGCCGGTGCCGGAGGGCGGCGGCAGGTCGGGCGTCGCGGCGGTGTGCCGGCGGGACGGAATCGGGGACGGGATCGGGGACGGGGCGCCGGGCGCGGTCGGCTCCGGGGTCACGGGCGTCACTGGGGTCATCGGGGTCACTGGGGATTCCTGCGGCGGGGCCGAGGGGGTGACGGAGACGGGCGTGGTGACCGTCGTCTCCGGGGACGCGCCCGACTGGCCGCCACAGGCCGTGAGCAGGGCGAGCGGGACGAGGGCTGCGGCGACGGCGGTGCTTCTCATGGCCTGTGGCCTCCTGGGGTGGTCGGTCCTTGGGACGGTGCCCGTCCTCCCGGCCGGCCCCGGGCGTCGCGCCGGCGCCGTGACCTGGACGGTCCCGTGCGATGGTCCCCGGGTGCGCGGCCGGTTCCCGCTACTTCTTTTGACGCCGAGAATGCCCCACCCGTTCGGCCCCTAGCCACAGGTCCCGAAAATGTGTCCGATCTGCCCTGTAACGAACATGGAGCCCCCGGCACGCGAGCGGCGCCAGGGGCTGTTCGGCTCTCCCGTTCTTTCGGTTCTACGGTTCCGCGGAAGGGCTGCGGATCAGATGGTCTCCAGGACCTTCACGTCTTCCTCGGTGACGTCCTTCGCCCCCGCACCCGCCGTACGGGCGCGAAGGAGACCGGTGAGGGCGATGCCCAGCCCGACCAGGGCGATCGCGGCGCAGACGGCGAACGACGACCGGACGGCCGGCATGGTGACCGCGCCCCCGTCGGCGGTCGCCACAGCGGTCACGATGGCCAGCACGAGCGCGCCGCCGACCTGGCCGGAGGTGTTGAGCAGCCCGGAGGCGAGCCCCTGCTCGTCGTCCGGCACCCCCGCGGTGGCCTGGATGTTGAGCGACGGGAAGGTCAGCGCGAAGGCGATGCCCAGCAGCACCATGCCGGGGATGACCATCGTCGCCAGGCTCGGGTGGTCCCCCGCGCCGAGGAAGATGGCGTACCCGCCGGCGAGGGCGGCCGAGCCGAGGGCGATCAGCCGTGGGGTGCCGAACCGGTCGGCGAGGTCGCCCATCTTGGTGGAGGTGACGGCGACCAGCAGACCGGCGGGCAGGAACGCCAGCGCGGTGTGCAGGGCGGACCATCCGAGGAGGTTCTGGAAGTACTGCATGGCGACGAACTGGAACCCGACGTAGGACCCGAAGAGGATCACCAGGCCTAGGTTGGCCCGGACGAGCGGGCCGGAGCGCAGGATGCCGAAGCGGACGAGCGGGTGCTTGACGCGCAGTTCGGCGACGATGAACAGGGCGAGCAGGGCCACCGCGCCGGCGATGCCGCCCAGGGTGCGGGCCGAGAACCAGCCGGCTCCGGGCGCCTGGACGACGGTGTAGACGAACAGCAGCATCGAGCCGGTGATGGTGGCCGCGCCGACGAGGTCGTAGCCGCCCGTGGCCCGCTCCTCGCCGGAGTGGCGGGGAAGAAGCTTGAAGCCCGCGACCAGCGTGATGATCGCGACCGGCACCGGCATGAGGAACGTCCAGCGCCAGCCGAGCTCGGTGAGGAAGCCGGACAGGACGAGGCCGAGCGAGAAGCCACTGGCGGCGCAGGCGGTGAAGATGCTGAGCGCGCGGTTGCGGGCCGGGCCCTCGTGGAACGTGGTGGTGATGATGGACAGCGCGGCGGGCGCGGTGAACGCGGCGCTGATGCCCTTGACGAAACGGGCGGCGATGAGGAGGCCGCCGTTGTCGACGATGCCGCCGAGCAGCGAGGCGACGGCGAACAGGGCGAGCGCGGTCAGGAAGACGCGGCGTCGGCCCAGCAGGTCGGCGGTGCGCCCGCCGAGGAGGAGCAGGCCGCCGTATCCGAGGACGTACCCGCTGACGACCCACTGGAGGGAAGAGGTGGTGAGGCCGAGGTCGGCCTGGATTGACGGAAGTGCCACTCCGACCATCGAGACATCGAGGGCGTCGAGGAACACGACGGCGCAGAGCACGGTGAGCGCTCCCCAGAGGCGCGCGTCCCAACGCTGCTCTTGTGAGGTGGTGGTCATGAGGATGGACACTACATGCGCATGCATTCAATGCACAAGCATTTAATTCGCGTGCATCTAATGAACGTGCATGCTATAGTCCGGACATGGAGGACACGGATGTCGTCAACTCGTGGCGCGAGCTGCTCGCCCGCCACGCGACGACGTGGTGCGCGCTGGAGCGCGAGCTCGGCGACAAGCACGGGCTCGGCGTGAGCGACTTCGAGGCCCTCGACCACATGGCCGAGTCCGAGCA
Source organism: Sphaerisporangium sp. NPDC051011 (assembly GCF_040653595.1). Taxonomy (NCBI): domain Bacteria; kingdom Bacillati; phylum Actinomycetota; class Actinomycetes; order Streptosporangiales; family Streptosporangiaceae; genus Sphaerisporangium; species Sphaerisporangium sp. NPDC051011. The sequence goes on from NZ_JBFAGG010000018.1 coordinate 142,265, forward strand.
CGGCAAGTACCGCGTCCAGGAACTCGCCGACGCCATCCACCTCAGCCAGAGCGCGCTGTCACGCCTGATCTCCCGCCTGGAGAAGGCCGGGCTCGTCTGCCGCAACATGTGCGCCGAGGACCGTCGCGGGGTGTTCGTCCAGATCACCGAGGCCGGCCGCCTCCGCCACGCCGAAGCCCTCCCCACCCACCGCACCGTCCTCAGCCAAAGCCTCACCCCCACCAAGCCCTCCCTGATCTCCTGAACAGCCGACTCTCCGGCACCTAACGGAGCCGGGGAGGCCGCGAGATGAGCTCAGCGAAAGGGACACTCGGGCTCTAGCGCACGTTGGTGGGATCACGGTGAACAACCACGACGGCGGGGGAACGGGCCTCGGCTGCCCGGAACGCCCGCGCCGTCGTGGATTGGAAGTGGATTGGAAATAGTCAGGCGGTGATGCGGTCGATTACCAGAGGCAGGAGGGTCGGGTCGGGGGTGTCGGCGACCTCGTAGGCGCCGTTGAGGGCCGCGAGGGCGCGGTCGAAACGGCCGGCGTCGTCGGCGTGCAGCGTCATCAGGGGCCGGCCCTCGTGGACCGTGTCCCCGGGCTTGGCGTGCAGGGTGATGCCGGCGCCGAAGGACACCGCGTCCTCCTTGCGGGCGCGGCCGGCGCCGAGCCGCCACGCCGCCAGCCCGATCCCGTAGGCGTCGAGCCTGGCCAGGACCCCGGAGGCGGGGGCCGTGACCTCGTGGGTCTCGGGGGCCTTCGGCAGCGCGGCGTCCGGGTCGCCGCCCTGGGCGGTGATCATGCGGCGCCAGGCGTCCATGGCGGAGCCGTCCTTCAGGGCGGTCTCCGGGTCCTTGCCGGACATTCCGGCGGCGGCGAGCATCTCGCGCGCGAGCCGCACGGTCAGCTCGACCACGTCGGACGGGCCACCACCCGCGAGCACCTCGACGGACTCCTCGACCTCCAGGGCGTTGCCCACGGCGAGGCCGAGCGGGCGGTCCATGGCGGTGAGCAGGGCGATCGTCGCCACGCCGTGGTCGGTGCCGAGGTCGACCATTGTGCGCGCCAGCTCGCGAGCCGTCTGGACGTTCTTCATGAACGCGCCCGAGCCGACCTTGACGTCGAGCACGAGCGCGCCCGTACCCTCGGCGATCTTCTTGGACATGATGGACGAGGCGATCAGCGGGATCGACTCGACGGTGCCGGTGACGTCGCGCAGCGCGTACAGCTTCTTGTCGGCGGGGGCGAGCCCGTCTCCGGCCGCGCACACGACCGCGCCGGCCTCGCGGAGGACGCCAAGCATCTCGTCGTTGGACAGGGACGCCCGCCAGCCGGGGATGGACTCCAGCTTGTCCAGGGTGCCGCCGGTGTGTCCGAGGCCGCGCCCGGAGAGCTGGGGGACGTACGCGCCGCAGGCGGCGACCAGCGGGGCCAGCGGCAGCGTGATCTTGTCGCCGACGCCGCCGGTCGAGTGCTTGTCGGTGGTCGGCCGGTCGAGCCCCGACCAGTCCATGCGGGAGCCGGAGCGGATCATGGCCTCGGTCCACCGGCCGATCTCCTCCCGCTCCATGCCGTTGAGCAGGATGGCCATGGCGAGCGCGGACATCTGCTCGTCTGCCACCTCGCCGCGCGTGTAGGCGTCGACCACCCACGCGATCTGCTCGGCCGAGAGCGCGCGGCCGTCCCGCTTGGTGACGATGACGTCGATCGCGTCCATGGACTCCTGACTCCCCGGAACGGTGAACGGTGGTGGAAAGGCGGATATCGGACGAGATACCCGCCGCAAGACATCAAGGGCGGGGCACCCAGGCGGCACGCCCAGGACCCCCGAACGGGGCGGGTCAGGCGCCGCGCGAGAGGTCGTCGGGGCCGAAGGCGAACGGCAGCAGATCGGCCAGCCTCCACGGCCCCTCAGGGGTCTCCACGAGCAGTTCTGGCCCGCCGTGCTCGAACAGGAGCTGGCGGCAGCGCCCGCAGGGCATGAGCAGCTCGCCGTGGCCGTCCACGCAGGTGAACGCCACGAGCCGCCCACCGCCCGAGGCGTGCAGCGCGGAGACCAGTCCGCACTCGGCGCACAGGCCGAGGCCGTAGGAGGCGTTCTCGACGTTGCAGCCGGTCACCACGCGCCCGTCGTCCACGAGCGCGGCGGCGCCGACCGGGAACTTGGAGTACGGCGCGTAGGCACCCGCCATGGCGTCGGTGGCCCGCTCGCGCAGCGCGTCCCAGTCGATTTCGTCCGGTGTCACGTCGCTCACGTTATCCCTCCGGGTTTCACGCGCACGCGGCAGGTCACTTGGCCTGGCCCTTGCGGTACGGCACGCCGTCCGCCGCCGGCATGCGCAGCCGCTGGGAGGCCAGCGACAGCACGAGCAGCGTGGTCAGGTGGGGGGTGAACGAGGTGAACTGCTCGGGCACCGTGTCGGTCATCGCGAACACGGCGAACACCGCGACCGCGAAGACGGCGGTGATCAGCGCGGCCCGGGTGCGGTTCTGCCGGACGAGCTGGTAGACGGCGAAGCCCGCGAGCATGATCGCCACCACCAGCAGCAGGGCGTGGACGGACGTGCCGCCCTGGCGCAGTTGCAACGCGTCGGTGTAGCCGAACAGCAGCGCGCCGCCGGCGAGCCCTCCGGGACGCCAGTTGCCGAAGATCATGGCCGCCAGGCCGATGAAGCCACGGCCGCCGGTCTGGCCCTCGCGGTAGATGCCCGCGGCGACCATCGACAGGAACGCGCCGCCGAGCCCGGCCAGCGCGCCGGAGATCACGACCGCGACGTACTTGTAGAAGTAGACGTTGACGCCCAGCGACTCGGCCGCGACCGGCCGCTCGCCGCAGGAGCGCAGCCGCAGCCCGAACGCGGTGCGCCACAGCACGTAGAAGCTGATCGGCACCAGCAGCACGGCGACGATGGTGAACAGCGAGACGTCCTGGGTGATGCCGCGCAGCACGCCGGCCAGGTCCGACACCAGGAACAGGTGGCGGTTCTCCAGGTCCAGCAGGGGGCCGCCGATGCCGGGCACGCTGACGTCGGCCACCGCCGGGATGCGCGGCGACTGGGTCTCTCCGCCGCCCTTCATGCCGGTGAAGACCAGCTTGGAGAGGTACTGGGTGGCGCCGAGGCCGAGGATGTTGATGGCGACGCCGGAGATGATGTGGTCGACGCCGAAGGTGACGGTCACCACGGCGTGCAGCAGGCCGCCGAGCGCTCCGCCGATGGCGCCGGCGAGCACGCCGCCCCACGTGCCGAAGGTGATGGCTCCCCAGGCGCCGCACCAGGTGCCGAGGATCATCATGCCTTCGAGGCCGATGTTGACCACGCCGGACCGCTCGGACCACAGGCCGCCGAGCGCGGCGAGGCCGATGGGCACGGCGAGGCCTACGGCGGCGCCGATCGTGCCGCCGGAGGTGATGTCGTTTGCGCCGGTCACGACGCGGGCGATGGACATCATGACCAGCAGGGCGAGCAGGCCGAGCAGGAGGATCTGCCAGTTCTTGCGGAGGCGGCGGGCGCCGGGGGCTGCCGGGGCCGTCGCGGGGGCATCGGAGACGGTGGTCACGCCTTCGCTCCTTCCTCGGACGCGGAGTCGGACTCGGAGCGGGACGCGGAGCCGGAGCCGGAGCCGGGCGTGGAGGAGGGCTCCGCGGAGAGCTGGCGGCTCACCCGGTGCTGCTCGGCGGTCGTGCGGTATCGGTGGACCAGCTCGTAGGCGATGATGACCGAGAGCACGATCGTGCCCTGCATGATGATCACGATCTCCTTGGGGATGCCCTCCAGGTCGAGGATGTCCGAGGAGTTGTCGAGGAAGCTCCACAGCAGCGCGCCGATCGCGATGCCGACCGGGTTGTTGCGTCCGAGCAGGGCGATGGCGATGCCGGTGAAGCCGAGCCCGGTCGGGAAGTCCAGGCTGTAGCTGTAGGACGCGCCGAGCAGCTGCGGCATGCCCACGAGCCCGGCCGCCGCGCCCGAGATGATCATCGTGACGAGCACCATCTTCTTGACGCTGACGCCGCTCGCGACCGCGGCCGACTCCGAGCGGCCGGTGGCGCGCATGTCGAAGCCGAAGCGGGTCCAGTTGAACAGCACGTAGTAGGCGACGCCGAGCAGGGCCGCGACGACGACGAACCCGAAGACCTTGGCCTGGGTGCCGGGGATGAGGGCGAACCCGGGGAACTGGCCGGACGGCGGGATCGGCTTGGTGCCGATGTTGTTGCTGCCGGACACGGCCACGGCGAGCCGGTCGGTGGTGAGCAGCCAGGCGCCGACGCCGGTCGCGATGGCGTTCAGCATGATCGTGGAGATGACCTCGCTGACGCCGCGGGTGACCTTGAGCAGCCCGGCGATGGACGCCCACAGGCCGCCGACGGCCACGGCGACCAGGATGGTGACGCCGACGTGCAGCGGGGCCGGGAGCACCAGCGCGCCGCCGACGGCCGCCGCGATCAGTGCCGCCAGCCGGTACTGGCCGTCGACGCCGATGTTGAACAGGTTCATCCTGAAGCCCACGGCGACGGCGAGCGCGGAGATGTAGTACGTCGTGGCCAGGTTGATGATGTTGACGATCGTGCGGGACTGCGCGCCGTAGTCCACCAGCAGCCGCAGCGTCTCCAGCGGCGGGTTGCCGGTGAGCGCCAGGATGATCGAGGTGATGACGCCGGCGAACACGATGGCGAGGAGCGGGGCGGCGAGCGCCAGCAGGCCGCCGAGCCTGACCTTGCCGAGCAAACGGTCGGTGAAGGACGAACTCATGCTTCCTCCCCGGCGCCGGTCGCGGCCGGGCCGAGCTGCTCGGGGGCGGGTGTGTCGCGGTCGCCGCCCGCCCCGGCGCCGGTCATGGCCGAGCCGAGCCGTTCGGGGGTGACGTCGGCGGGGTCGACGTCGGCCACCATGCGCCCGCGCAGGATCACCTTCAGGGAGTCCGACAGGCCGATCAGCTCGTCCAGGTCGGCCGAGATGAGCAGGACGGCGAGCCCGGCAGCGCGCGCGGCCCGCAGGTGGTCCCAGATGGCGGCCTGTGCGCCGACGTCCACGCCGCGCGTGGGGTGGCTGGCGATGAGGACGACGGGGTCGCCGCTCATCTCCCGCCCGACGATCAGTTTCTGCTGGTTGCCGCCGGACAGGGCGGCGGCGATGACGTCGATGCCCGGGGTGCGGACGTCGTAGGAGTCGACGATCCGCTGGGTGTCGGCCCGGGCGCCGGCCCGGTCGATCCAGGGCCCCTTGACGTTGGGCTTGCGGGTCTGGTGGCCGAGGATGCGGTTCTCCCACAGCGGGGCATCCAGCAGCAGGCCGTGCCGGTGGCGGTCCTCGGGGATGTAGCCGATGCCGCCCTCGCGCCTGCGCAGCGTGGACCAGGCGGAGATGTCCTGGTCGCCCAGCGTGATGACGCCCTCGGCCGGGCGCATGCCCATGATGGCCTCGACGAGTTCGGCCTGGCCGTTGCCCTCGACGCCGGCGATGCCGAGCACCTCGCCCTTGTGGATCTCGAAGGAGACGTCGTCCACGATCGGCCGCCCGCCGTCCCCGCGCACGGTCAGGCCGCGTACGGCCAGCGCGACGTCGGGGGTGACGGTGGACTCGCGGGTCTCGGGGCTCGGCAGTTCGCTGCCCACCATGAGTTCGGCCAGCCGCCGCGCCGTGACGTCCTTGGGGCTGACGCCGGCGACGGTGGTGCCGCGCCTGATCACCGTGATGGCGTCGGCGACCGAGAGCACCTCGTCCAGCTTGTGGGAGATGAAGATGATGGTGAGGCCCTCGCGGACCAGGCCGCGGAGGTTGTCGAACAGCTCGTCGACCTCCTGGGGCACCAGCACGGCGGTGGGCTCGTCCAGGATGAGGATGCGGGCGCCCCGGTAGAGCACCTTGAGGATCTCCACCCGCTGCCGCGCGCCGACGCCGAGGTCCTCGACGAGCGCGTCGGGGGTGACGCCGAGGCCGTAGGCGTCGGAGATCTCTTTGATCTTGCGGCGGGCCGCGGCGAAGTCGATGGCGCCGCCGAACCTGCGCGGCTCGCTGCCGAGGATGATGTTCTCGAGGACGGTGAGGTTGTCCGCCAGCATGAAGTGCTGGTGCACCATGCCGATCCCGGCGGCGATGGCGTCGGTCGGCGTGCGGAAGTGGACCGGCGACCCGTTGACGCGGATCTCCCCCTCGTCCGGCCGCTGCATGCCGTAAAGGATCTTCATGAGCGTGGACTTGCCGGCGCCGTTCTCGCCGACGATGGCGTGAACGTGCCCGCGCCGGACGCTGAGGCGGATGTCGCGGTTGGCGACCACGCCGGGGAACCTCTTGGTGATCCCCTCCAGCTCGACGGCGAGCTCGATGCCGGGATCGGCGGTGCTGGCCGAAGAAGTCGAGGTGCTGATGGCGGCCTCCTCCATGCGGATGGCCTCGTTGGCGGACGGATGGGCCTCGTGAGCGTGCCGGTCGGCCTGGTCGGCGGTACTAGGGCGGTACTGGGCGGTAACTGGGGCGGAGCACGGGGGTGCGGGGCGGAACAGGCGGGATCGGGCCCGACCACGTGAGCGTCTCAAGGCCGCGGCCGGGCACGCGGGCGTATGGGGAGGCCTCCTGGAGCACCGGCTCGCCTTGTGGACGGACACGACCCCCGGGCGGGCGGTACCGACGGTAGCCGAGGGGGCCCGGTAGTACGGCCACCGGGCCCCCTGGCTCGTTCAGCGCGTCACTGGGAGGGAACCGTGATCTCGCCGTTGACGATCTTCTGCTTGTACTCGTCGAGCTTGGCCTTGATGTCGTCGACCTGGCCGCCGGTGGTCGAGTAGTCGACGCCGCCCGCCTTGAGGTCGTAGGTGGTCGCGCCGGCCTTGACCGTGCCGTCCACGAAGCTCTTGAGGAAGTCGAACACCGCGACGTCGACCTTCTTGAGCATGGAGGTCATGATGACGTCGCGCACGCTCGGGTCGGCCGTGAGCGCCTGGTCGGAGTCGACGCCGATGGCCTTGGCGCCGGCCGCCTTGGCGGCCTCGAAGACGCCGCCGCCCGAGCCGCCGGCCGCCTGGTAGACGACGTCGGCGCCGGCGTCGTACATGCCCTGCGCCGCGGTCTTGCCCTTGGCCGGGTCGTTGAAGCCACCGAAGTCCGGCGGCTGGGTGAGGTACTTGACGTCGACCTTGATGTCCGGCTTCACGGCCTGGGCGCCCTTGGTGTAGCCGACCTCGAACTTCTTGATCAGCGGCACCTGGACGCCGCCGACGAAGCCGATGTGGCCCTTCTTGGACTTCAGGGCCGCGGCCGCGCCGACCAGGAAGGAGCCCTCGTTCTCGGCGAAGACCAGGTTGGAGATGTTCGGCCCGGCCGCGGCGTCGTCGATGATCGCGAACTTGGTGTCGGGGAACTCGCCGGCGACCTTCTTGATCGCGTCGGAGTAGGCGAAGCCCACCGCGATGATCGGGTTGTGCCCGGTCTGGGCGAGCAGGCGCAGGCGCTGCTCCTTCTGCGCGCCCGTCTCGCCGGGGCTGGCCTCGAGCTCCTTGGTCTCAGAGATCTTGAGCTCGGCCTTGCCCTTCTCCAGGCCCGCCGCGGCGGCGTCGTTGAACGACTGGTCGCCCCGGCCGCCGATGTCGTACGCCAGGCCGACCTTGGGGCCCCCGGCCGCGGGGGCCGAGCTCGCCGCGCTCGACGTCCCGGGCGTCGCGGTGTCCGTGCCGGTGTCGCTGCTGCCACCGCAGGCCGCGACGGCCATGAGCATGGCCCCCGCCGCCGCCGTGGCGGCCAACTTGCTTGCGTGATCGCGGAGCAAGGTGACTCCTTCCGTGTCTTCGCCGTCCAACTCGTGTGCACGCGCGAAGGAACGCACGGCAACCCTGCACGGAAGATAGTTGTTCGCCCGGTGTTGACCAAACCGCAGCCCGGGTCCGAAATAGGTCCGTTATGCAGCTCAGTCCGCCCTGTGACCTGCGAAACCACGCGATCACGCACCGGGGGCGCCGTATACGGGCCCCCGGTGGACCTGGCCGGGCTCAGGCGGTGACGGGCTCGGCGGCCTCGGCGGGCGCGCGGGCACCGTCCCACAGCGCGGTGAGCGCGGTTGCGGCCAGCACGCTCACGCCGACGCCGATGCACTTCTCGTCGACGTCGAAGGTGCCCTGGTGGATGTCGATGCGGCGGGTGTCGCCGGGCGTGCGCACGCCGAGCCGGGCGTACGCGCCGGGGACCGACTCCAGGTACCACCCGAAGTCCTCGCCGCCGAGCGACTGGGGGGTGGGGACGGCGGCGTCGGGGCCGAGCACCTGGCCCGCGGCGTCACGCAGCATGTGGACGCTGGTCGCCTCGTTGATGGTGGGGGGGACGCCGCGGATGTAGTTCATCTCGGCCTCGACGCCGTAGGCGATGGCCACCGAGTCCAGCAGGGACTTGAACAGGTCGGGGGCCTCGTGCCACGCCTGCTCGTCCAGGCAGCGGATCGTGCCCTCGGCCACGCCGTCGTCGGGGATGGCGTTGGCGACCGAGCCGGCCTGCACCCGTCCCCAGACCAGCGACAGCGACACGCGGGGGTCGACACGCCGGCTCAGCGCGGCGGGCAGCTCGGTGACGATCTTGGCGAGGGCGAAGACCAGGTCGGCGGTGAGGTGGGGGCGGGCGGTGTGGCCGCCGGGGCCGGCGACCCGGACGCTGACCTTGTCGCAGGCGCCGGTGATCGGGCCGACGCGCAGGCCGAGCCGCCCGACCTCCAGCCGGGGGTCGCAGTGCAGGCCGAAGATGCGGTCGACGCCGTTGATGCCCCCGGCCTCCAGCACGCGCAGCGCACCGCCGGGCATGACCTCCTCGGCGGGCTGGAAGATCAGGCGGACCCGCCCGGGGAGCAGCCCGGCCGCCGCCTGCCCGGCGAGGAACAGGCCGGTGCCGAGGACGATGGCGGTGTGGACGTCGTGGCCGCAGGCGTGGCAGACGCCGGGGACCGTCGAGCGGTAGGGGACGTCCTTCTCGTCCGGGAGGGGTAGCGCGTCGATGTCGGCGCGCAGCGCGACGGTGGGACCGTCGCCGCTGCCGATGTCGCAGATCAGGCCGGTGCCCCGCGGCAGCGTCACCGGCGTCAGGCCGACCTCGGTGAGCCGCTCCGCGATGCGCTCGGTGGTGCGGTACTCGACGAACCCGAGCTCGGGGTGAGCGTGAAGGTCGCGCCGGAAATCTATGAGAGGGCCCTCATGGACCCTCAGGAAAGCGTCGAGCTCCCCCCGTAGATCACGTGCCAGCATGGCCGATCGCCCCGTTCGACATCCTCAGATTGGTGGTGACGAAGCGGTCCTCCGCGAGCTCGACGAGCGTGGCGTCCACGATGTCGTCAAGAGTGCCGCCTCCGGAAAGAATCGCGCGCTGGCGCTCGCAGGAGTTGCCCTGCTCCAGCACGTCTGACACGACGGCGAGTTCGTCGGCACAGCCCAGCCGCTCGGACATCGGCGCCAGCTCGCGCGTCAGCTCGTACAGCATGTCGCGGACGGGCGCGGTGGTGCCGTTGTCGTCGGTGATGACCGTGGCGTCCAGGCCATAGCGGGTGGCGCGCCACTTGTTGTCGCGCACGACCCACGGAGCGGGGTGCGGCAGGCGGTAGCCCCGGTCGAGCTGCTGATCGAACTGCTGGATCAGACACTGCGACAACGCCGTCACCATCCCGACCTCTCGGAGCGTCGGTATACCGTCGAACATTCGAATCTCAATCGTGCCGAAGTCAGGGTGTGGCCGGATATCCCACCACACCTCTTTGATGCTTTTGATGGTCCCCGCGCGCTTCAGGGTGTCCATGTACTCTTCGAACTCCGCCCAGTCGGCCAGCATCTGTGGCGGCCCGGCGGTGGGCAGCGCGCCGAAGACGATGGCCCTGCTGGAGGCGAGCCCGGTGTCTTGGCCACCCCAGTACGGGCTGGAGGCCGTCAGCGCGAGGAAATGCGGCAGGTAGGCCGCAAGTGCGTTGACGATGGGGATGACTTTATCCCTTTCCCGCACCCCGACGTGGACGTGTACGCCAAATGTTTGGATCCTCCATGCCAGCCACTGCATCTCTTCGACCAGCTCTGCGTACCTCTGGACCGGTGCGTAGACCGCGTCGCGCCAGTCGCTGATGGCGTGCGTGCCGGTGCAGGCGAGGGACATCCCCCGCGGCTCGACGACCTGGCGCACGCGCTCGATCGTCCGCCGGAGGTCCTCGACGGCCTCCGACGCGGTGTGGCAGACGTCGGTGATGATCTCGAGCTGGGACTGCATCAGCTCGTGCATCACCTTGGGCCGGGGGCTCTCGCTCAACTCGGGGATCGCCTCGAGTACCTGGCGGGCGTCCTGGCGGAGGCGTCTCGTGCGCCTGTCGACAAGCTGGAGTTCCCATTCGACGCCCAGCGTCGGGCCGCGCGATGGATTGAACTCGATTGTCACGGCACGCCTCCAAGGCAATGGTCTCAGGCCGAGTTTCCGCTACGCAGCGGAATCGGCCAACCCGTAGGGTTACCCCAGTACTCCGTCACTTGCGGTTTTCCGGGCGTCGGCTACCAAAGCGGAGACGGCACCCATGCAAGCATGGTCAACCGCAAAATGGTCGTTAACCATCTCTGCCCGCGCAGGAGGGCTTATATGCCGCGTTCACGTCCGGCGGCACGCCAGGCACGCCAGCCGAGGGCCGCGACCACCAGGGCCAGGATCAGATTCACCGCGATCAGAATGCCGTGCACCACGTAGAAGGCCGTGGGGTGGCCGTCGGCCAGGTTGAAGCCGAGGTTGATCCACTCGAAGACCATGAATGCGGCCAGGGCCAGGAGGAACGCGGCGACGCGTCGGGTCATCTTCACCTCCTTCATGGTACCGCCACGCTTCCTGACCAGCACCTTCGCGATCTTTGTCGTGTCTTGCCCCATGCGAAAAGCGACAAAGCTACAGTGAGTTCCCTATGGGGATGAAGCACGTAGCAGTAGCGACCACGCTCATCGGGGGACTCGCGTTCGTCACCCCGGCCCACGCGCGCGCCGCGTCCGACGACGGCACGCCCATCGGCGGCGCCATGCTGGGACAGCGCGGCATCGTGATCGGCGCGGGCGCCAAGCCACTGCCCAAGAGCGAGGCGTCCTCCTTCCTGGTCGCCGACGCCGACACCGGCGAGATCCTCGCCGCCAAGGACCCCCATGGACGGCACGCGCCCGCCAGCACCCTGAAGATCCTCACAGCCGTCACCCTCATCCCCCGCCTGGACAAGAACAAGATCATCAAGCCGAGCCAGGACGCGTGCAACATCGAGGGAAGCGCCGTCGGCCTCACCCCGAACAAGATCTACAAGGTGCACGACCTGCTCCGCGCGCTGATGATGGTCTCCGGCAACGACGCCGCCGTGGCGCTCGCCGAGGCCAACGGCGGCCTCGCGCGCACCCTCACCGACATGAACGCCGAGGCCAAGCGGCTCCAGGCCCTCGACACCGTCGCCAAGACGCCGAACGGCCTGGACCAGCCCGGCCAGAGCAGCTCGGCCTACGACCTGGCCCTGATCGCCCGCGCGGGGCTCGCCAGCGCCGACTTCCGCGAGTACGTCGGCACCAAGATCGCCAAGTTCCCCGCGCCCGAGGGCAAGCACTACGAGATCGCCAACCACAACAAGCTGCTCGGCAAGTACCCCGGCATGATCGGGGTCAAGAACGGCTACACGACCAAGGCGCTCGGCAGCTTCGTCGGCGCCGCCCGCCGCGACGGCCACACGATCATCGTCTCGGTCATGCGCCACGAGGGGTCGTTCTGGAACGAGGTGCAGGAGCTGCTCGACTGGGGCTTCGCCGCCCGCGGCAAGGTGCAGCCCGTCGGCACGCTGGTCGCCCCCGTCCCGAAGGTCAAGCCCACCAAGCCCGTCGGCGGCCCCGCAAAGGTGACCCCGGCGCCCGCCGCCAAGCCCGTCGAGTTGGCGCACGACTCGCCGGTCGTGGGCATCGGGGCCCTGGTGGTCGCGGTCGGGCTGCTCGGCGGCGCCGCCTGGGTCGTGTACGGCGTGCGCCGGCGCTCCCGGCCGGGCGGGCCGCCCGCCCGTACCGGCGACGAGAGCCTGACCCCCTGAGGTTCGGTCACTCGTACCCACTGACCGGGGCCGGGGTGGGCTCGGGCGGCGGCGCACCGCCGGCGGTGGACGTCCACGCCGCGACGTACAGCGCCCAGCGCGCCGACAGGTTGATCCAGATGAGCAGGCCGACGACCACGGCGAACGCGCCGTAGATCGGGTTGGACAGGGTGTGCGAGAGCAGGAGCGTCGCGACCTGCTTCAGCACGCCGAACCCGATCGCGCCGAGCAGCGCGCCCTCGAGCAGGTACCGCCACGGCTGGCGGATCCTGGCCAGCCAGCACAGGATGATCAGGAAGACCAGCATGTCCGCGCCGACGCTGATCAGCACACCGGCGGCCCGCACCAGCACGGTCCCGAGCAGCGAGTCCTGCGCCCCGAACCAGCCGAGGACCGTCCCCGTGGCCTGCGCGGTGAAGCCGCCGACCAGCACCGACAGCACGAGCGTGAGGCCGATCATCACGAGGCCCGCCAGATCGCGCAGCCGGGCCACGAACCAGTTCATCGGCGGCTCGCAGCTCACGCAGATCTCGTGCAGGGCGTCGCGCAGCGCGTCCACGGCCCCGATGCCCGCGTAGGCCAGGCCCAGCAGGCCGATGACGCCCGCCCCGGCGCGGGCCTCGGCGAGCTGTTTGATCTGGAGCTGTCCGGCCAGCCCGGGAAGCTGCCGGTTGATCGCGGCCTCCAGGGTGTTCAGCGCGTCCGGGTTGACCGCGAAGAAGTACCCGAACACGGCGAAGGCCAGCGCCATGAGCGGGAAGAACGACAGGAACGCGAAGTACGTGACCGCGCCCGCCAGCCGGTCGCCCCGCAGGCTCTGGTAGCGGTGGAACGTGCGGATCAGATGGTCGAGCCAGGGCCAGCGGACGCGGGACAGCTCGGTCCGGATCCTGCCCCACTCTTTGACGGCCTCGACGCGCCGCATGAGCCCGGCCCACACGCTCCCCATCCTGGCCACCTACCCAGCAGGCGTACGGTATGCGGACAGGCACGGTCATCGGACGGGGAAGAAACCCCGCCCCTGACCTTCATGACGTTGCTGTCCAAGAACGTCACGAAGGTCGGGAAAGGCGGCTCAGAGCTGGGGGAGGAACCCCACGCGCTCGCGGACGGCCTCCATGGTCTGGCGCGCGATCGCCGAGGCGCGGCGGGCGCCGACGGCGAGCAGCCGGTCGAGCTCGGCCTCGTCCGCCAGGAGCTTCTCGGTGCGCTCGCGGATCGGCGCGAAGGCGTCGATGACGACCTCGGCGACGTCCTTCTTGAACGTGCCGTAGCCCTGGCCCTCGTAGCGCTTCTCGAGGTCGGCGATCGGCGTGCCGGTCAGCACGGACTGGATGCGCAGCAGGTTGGTGACGCCCGGCTTGTTCTCTTCGTCGGCGACGACCTCCGAGCCGGTGTCGGTCACCGCGCGCATGATCTTCTTGCGCAGCGGGCCCGGCTCCTCCAGGACGTCCAGGATGCCCTGCGGGCTGGAGGACGACTTGGACATCTTGGCCAGCGGATCCTGGAGGTCGGCGATGCGCTCGACCTCCTTCACGATGTAGGGCTCCGGGACGGTGAACGTCTCGCCGTACCGGTTGTTGAAGCGCTGCGCGAGGTCGCGGGTGAGCTCGACGTGCTGCTTCTGGTCCGCGCCCACCGGCACCTGGTCGGCCTGGTAGATCAGGATGTCGGCCGCCTGGAGGATCGGGTAGGTGAACAGGCCCACCCCGGCGGAGCTCTCGCCGAACTTGGCCGCCTTGTCCTTGAACTGCGTCATGCGGGCGGCCTCGCCCATGCCGGTCTGGCAGATGAGGATCCACGCCAGCTCGCTGTGCTCGCGGATGTGGCTCTGTACGAACAGCGTGCTGCGCTCGGGGTCGATGCCGGCGGCGAAGAGCTGGGCGGCCGAGACGCGGGTGCGGCGCCGCAGCTCGGCGGGCGCCGGGTGCACCGTGATCGCGTGCAGGTCGGCGATGAAGATGAAGTTGTCGTGGGTCTCCTGCATGCCGACCCACTGGCGCACGGCGCCGAGGAAGTTGCCGAGGTGGAACGAGTCGGCGGTGGGCTGGATGCCGGAGAGAACACGAGGTCTGGCCATAGCACACAATTGTGTCAGGATCCGGGGGCGCTGTGTGACGCGGCGCCCCTCAGCCGTCGGCGGACCCGCCCGTCCCGGCGCCCCTCAGTCGTCGGCGGTCTCCGGCGGCTCGGGCGGGCCCATCCGCCTGATCACCCGCACCCGGGCCACCCGGCGGCCGTCCATCTCGGTGACGACCAACGTGTATCCGGGCCCCTCCACCCGCTCCCCCAACCCGGGCAGGTGGCCGAGCGCGGCCATGATGTAGCCGCCGAGCGTCTCGTACGGCCCTTCCTGCAGCCGGATGCCGGTCTCGCCCGCGAAGTCGTCCAGGTTGGTCAGGCCCTCGATCTCGATCTCGCCCGCCACCAGGCGCACGGACTGCCCGTCGGTGTCGTACTCGTCGCGGATGTCGCCGGTGAGCTGCTCGACCAGGTCCTCCATGGTGACGATGCCGGCCGTGCCGCCGTACTCGTCCACGACGATGGCCAGGTGCTGCCCGTCGTCGCGCATCTCGGTGAGCGTGGCCAGCACCCGCTTGCTGGCGGGCAGCAGCTTGACCGGCCGGATGGGCACCAGCTCGCTGATCGGTTCGATGCGCCCGGTGAGCACCGGGTCCAGCAGGTCGCGGACGTGGACGAACCCGACGATGTCATCGTAGGAGTCGCGGTAGACGGGGAAGCGGGAGTGCGGCATGGCCGCGGCCAGGATCGCCGCCTCGGCGAGCGGCGTGTCGGCGGCCATGAACTCCACCTCGGTGCGCGGCAGCATCACCTCGCGCAGGTGGCGCTTGCCGGCGGTGAAGACCTCGTCGATGAGGTCGCGCTCGTCCTTGGTGAGCTCCTGGTGGCCGACGACCATGTCGCGCAGTTCCTCGGTCGTCATCGCGGCGCGGTCGGCGTGGGGGTTGCCGCCGAGCAGGCGCACGACGCCGTCGGTCGACTTGGACAGCACCCAGATCACCGGCCGGGACAGCGCGGCCATGCGGTCGAGGAGGGGCGCCACCAGCAGGGACAGCCCTTCGGCGCGCTGGCGGGCCAGGCGTTTGGGGGCGAGCTCGCCGAGCACGAGGGTGACGTAGGAGATGGCGAGGGTCACCACGACCAGTGACAGCGGGCGCGCGGTGGGCGCGGGCAGCCAGGATCCGGTCAGGAGCGGTTGGAGCTGGCCCGCGAGGGTGTCCGCGCCGACGGCGGCGGACAGCACGGTGGCCACGGTCATGCCGATCTGCACGGCGGACAGGAAACGGTTGGGATCACGGGCCAGCTTGGCGACGCGCGAGCCGCGCCGCCCCTCGTCCGCCAGCCTGCGGACCTGGCTCTCGCGCAGCGAGACCATGGCCATCTCGGCCGCCGCGAAGAACCCGCCGATCAGTACGAAGACCAGGACGAGGACGATATTAGCCGCGACGTTGTGCACGTCGATCGATGTCCGTTCACACGAGACTCACACGATGATCTGTCAGCGTACCTGTTGAAGCGCCTGCCGCTCGTGTCCGGAGGTGCATAAGCGGGGCAAAGGCCCTACACTTTCAAACAACATCAAACACAATCGAACGGGAAGGAACAGTCACGTGAAGTTGCTCGTCACCGGGGGCGCGGGCTACATCGGAAGCGCCGTGGCCGCCCAGCTCGTCGAGGCCGGTCACGAGGTTACCGTCCTTGACGACCTCTCCACCGGTCACGCCGACGCGGTCCCCCCGGGCGCGTCCTTCGTCGAGGGCTCGATCACCGAGGCGGGCAAGGCGCTCTCCCCGGCCTTCGACGGCGTGCTGCACTTCGCCGCGCGCTCGCTGGTCGGCGAATCGGTCCAGAAGCCCGGCCTGTACTGGGAGGGCAACCTCGGCGGCGCGCTGGCCCTCCTGGACGCCATGCGCGAGAACGGGGTGCGGCGCATCGTCTTCTCCTCCACCGCGGCGACCTACGGCGAGCCCGAGAGCACACCCATCGTCGAGACCGACCCCACCCGTCCCACCAACCCCTACGGCGCCTCCAAGCTGGCGGTCGACACGGCCCTCACCGCGTACGCGGGCCTGCACGACCTCGGCGCCGTCAGCCTGCGCTACTTCAACGTGGCCGGCGCCCACACCGCCGCCGACGGGCGCGTGTACGCCGAGCGGCACACCGTCGAGACCCACCTCATCCCGAACGTGCTCGCCGTCGCGCTCGGCCGCCGCCCCTCGGTGAGCGTCTTCGGCACCGACTACCCCACCCCGGACGGCACCTGCGTGCGGGACTACATCCACATCACCGACCTCGCGCGGGCCCACCTGCTGGCCCTGGACGCCTGCCGTCCCGGCGCGCACGCCATCTACAACCTGGGCAGCGGCACGGGCTTCTCGGTACGGGAGGTGCTGGAGGTCTGCCGTGAGGTGACCGGGCACGCGATCCCCGCCGAGTTCGCCGAGCGCCGTCCCGGCGACCCGGCCGTGCTGGTGGCGTCCTCCGAGCGCATCCGGCGCGAGCTGGGCTGGGAGGCCGAGCACACCGGCCTGCGCACCATCGTCGCCGACGCCTGGGCCGCCCTCACCCGCTGACACGCGGGCTACCCGCCGCCGTCCAGGGCACCGGGGTCACCGGTGGCCCCGGTCTCCTCCCCGGCGTCCTCAGCGCCGCCGGCCTGGCCCCGGACGGACGGCCGGCCGTGCCGCGCGCGCCCGCCACGATTCCTTGCCGCCCGCCGCCCTGGTCCCACCCGCCGCCTTGGTCGTCTTCCCGCCCGCCGCCGCCTTGGCCGGGGCGCGCCGCCCGGGCCGCGCGCGGTGGCCGGGCGAGAGCCGCACGGGCGGGCCCGCCCCCTCTGCGACCTGCGTGACGACCTCGGCACGGTTGTCGGCCTCGTTCTCGTCGACCACCTCGGAGGTCAGGACGGCGGACGCCCGCAGCGGCCCCCGGGCGCCCGGCCGGACCACCCCGAGGACGGTGACCGCGCCGGTGCCCCCCGCCCGGATGTCCACGGGCGACGGGCACACCACCTCATTGCCGACATGATTGCCGGCATGGTTCTTGCCCCGCCCTGCGCCCGGCCGGCAGCTCGCCACGTTGACCGCGGCGATCTCGACCTCGTCCGGGATCTTGATCGTGAGCACGGGCAGGACGGCGTCGCCCGGCCCGGCGTTGCGCACCCTCACCTGGTACGCCAGCCACCGCCCCGGCTGGGCGACGCGCGGGGAGACGGTCATGCGCACCGACAGATCGGCCCCTCCCCAGAGGCGGGAAACCGGCAGGGACGAGGCGTTCGCCACCACCGGGGCGGCGGTGACCCCGGTGATGAGGAAGAGGACGAGACCGGCGGCGACGCCCGTCGAGAACAGACCCATTACTGTGCGACCCCCAAGCGTTTCGTGATCAATTCAACGCCGTGGGGCTCGCGCCCCGCCCGCCCGACACGCGCTTCCCCGTCCAGGTCAACCCCACAGGAGGGCAAAGTTCGCGCACCGCCTCCGTCCGGGCGAGGGAGATCGTCCCCGCCCGGACCACCCGGCGCGCCCCTCCCCGACCGGGCTACTCGACGGCGGCGGGCATGGGCGCGCCCCGCCTGGGCGTGACCGTGTTGTTCGGCAGGAAGATCAGCGCTACGAGCGCGACGGCGGCCCCGATCGCCGCCAGCCACGGGATGACCGTCGCCGCCGCGGCGGCGTGCGCGTCCGTCAGCGCGTGGTGGGCGGTCGCCTGCTCGCGGACGACCGAGGTGTAGACGGTCCCGGCGATGGCCAGGGCCACCGAGCCGCCGATCTGGCGGAAGAACGTGAGGTTCGCGCTGGCCGTCCCGATGTGGGCGGGCGGCACGGAGTACTGGACGGCGACCGTCAGGCCCGACAGCATCGGGCCGACACCGAGGCCGATCAGCGCCATCCAGCCCACCAGCGCCCACGACGGCGTGTCCACCTCCAGGCCCGCGCACAGCACGGCCCCCGCCACGCCGAAGAACGGCGCGGCGAGCAGCCACGGCTTGTACCGGCGGGTCTTGCTGATCAGCGCGCCGGTGAGGACGCTGCCGGCGAGCATGGCGAGCATCAGCGGGTAGATGTGCAGGCCCGAGGCCGTCGCGCTCTGGCCCTGCGCCTCCTGGAAGTAGCGCGGCAGGAAGACCGCCCCGGCGTACAGGCAGGACGCGGTGCAGAACGAGGCGATGTTGCCGATCGTGTAGGTGCGGCTGCGGAACAGCTCCAGCGGGATGATCGGCTGCACGGCCCGCCGCTCGACCAGGACGAACGCCACCAGCAGCACCGCCGCCGCGAGCAGCGGGCCGATCACGGGGGCGCTGGTCCAGGTGTGGTCGTCCAGGCCGCGCTCGGTCAGGCCGATGAGCAGGGAGCTGATCGCGGCGCTGAACACCGCGATGCCCAGGTAGTCGGGGCGCGACCCGCCGCTGCCGGGCACGCGGGGCAGGCGCCGGACGATGATCGCCAGCAGCACCAGGCCGATGGGGATGTTCACGTAGAACGCCCAGCGCCAGCTCGTCTGGTCGGTGAAGACGCCGCCGAGGAAGGGCCCGGCGATGTAGCTCGCCGCCATCACGCCGCCGAGCGCGCCCTGCACCCTGCCGCTCTTCTCCGGCGGGAACAGGTCGGCGACCAGGGCCAGGGACAGCGGCAGCAGCGCGCCCGCGCCGAGCCCCTGGACGCCGCGGAAGGCGATGAGCTGGCCCATGTCCTGGGCGAGGCCGCTCAGCACGGACCCCAAGAGGAAGACCGTCACGCCGATGAGCAGCAGCGGCTTGCGCCCGTAGACGTCCGAGAGCCTCCCGTACAGGGGGACCGTCACCGTCGAGGTGAGCAGGTAGGAGGTCACGACCCAGGTGTAGAGCCCGCCGGCGCCGCCGAGTTCGGCGGTGATGCGCGGCAGGGCCGTGCCCACGATCGTCTGGTCGAGCATCGCCAGGAACATGCCGCCGAGGACGGCGAACAGCAGCAGCCCGTTGCCCTTCGCCCCTTGTGCCGCGCCGGCGACCGATTCGCCGCGCACGTCCGCCGGGGCCGCGGCCGCCGGTCCGGTCATCGTCATGTCGCCCTCTCAAGGCCATTTGATGTCTGAGCAAACATGTAGAAGGTGACATGTCTAGCCAGACATGTCAATGCTTGAGTACGATGACGTCATGTCTCTTCGCGTCGCCCTCCTCGGCCTGCTCACGTACGCGGGACCGGCCAGCGGATACGACCTGACCAAGGCGTTCGAGCGGTCGATCAACTACGTCTGGCAGGCGGGGCACAGCCAGATCTATCCGGAGCTGGCGAAGATGGCGGCCGACGGGCTGATCACGGTCGAGGCCCAGGGCACGCGCGGGCGCAAGACCTACACGATCACGCGGGAGGGGTCGGACGAGCTGCGCCGCTGGCTCACCGAGCACACCCCCTCGGGGCCCGTGCGCAGCGAGAGGGCGCTCCAGGCCTTCCTGCTCCCGCTGCTGGAGCCGTCCGACGCCCTCACCGTCCTGCGGAGGGTCGAGGCGGACGCGACCGCCAGGCTCCGCGAGCTGGAGGAGCTGTTCGCCTCCGAGAGGGATCTCGGCGCCGAGCCGGGAAACGTCGGCGACTTCGCCCTCGACCTCGGCATCAAGAACACCCGCACGACCGTGGCCTGGGCCAGGGCCGCCGCCGAGACCATCGAGGCCACCACGAGGACGGCCTGCGACGGCGGGACGGACGCCCCGTCCGGCGAGTGATCAGTCGCAGCTCACCGGCGCGGGCATCGCCGTCTCGGGCCTGAAGTGCACCTTCGAGAAGTACTTCTTGAGCAGCGCCTTGGCCGTCCCGTCGGTGTAGAACCGGACGATGGCCGCCCGCACGGCCTTGCACGTCCGGGTGTCGCCCTTCTTGATCGCCACGGCGTACCGCTCGTTCGACAGCTTCGCGCCCAGCACGCGGTAGCGGATGTTCTCGCGGTCGGCGAAGCCCGCCAGCAGCAGGTCGTCGCCGGGGACCGCGTCCACCTTGCCCTCCCGCAGCAGGTTCATGCACTCGCTGTAGTGCCCGGCGGGCACCAGCCGCACCTTGACGACGTCCTGCACCATGCCGATCGTGACGCTGGTCGCGGGAGCGCAGAGGTTGCGGCCCTTCAGATCCTCGATCTTGGTGTACGGGTCCCCGTCGCGGACGAGCACGTCCACGTGCGCCGTGTAGTACGGCCCGGCGAAGGTCACCCGATCGTCGTCGTTGATCGAGTACGTGGCGATCACCAGGTCCGCCGCGCCCTTCTCCAGCATCGGCACCCGCTCGGCCGGGCCGGACTCGCGGAAGGTGACGCCGCTCGCGGGGACGCCGAGCTGCCGGGCGATGTAAGTGCCGAGCTCGACCTCGAACCCGGTCCAGGCACCGCCGCTGCCGAGCGCGATGCCCGGCAGCAGGTTGCGCATGGCGATGGTCAGCTTGTTCGTCTCGGCCGCCTTGTCCGCGACCGATAAGAACGTCCGGGGCGACGTGCTCGCCTTCGCGGTCGGCGTCGCCGCCGGAGGTTTCGGAGATCCGGGACCGGTCAGTCCCAGCTCGGGCCCCCACCGCTGTACGGCCATGGCGCCGCCACCGGCCAGGACGGCCACCGCGACCGCCGCCGC
This sequence comes from Sphaerisporangium sp. NPDC051011, assembly GCF_040653595.1. Lineage (NCBI taxonomy): Bacteria > Bacillati > Actinomycetota > Actinomycetes > Streptosporangiales > Streptosporangiaceae > Sphaerisporangium > Sphaerisporangium sp. NPDC051011. The sequence goes on from NZ_JBFAGG010000018.1 coordinate 162,898, forward strand.
CAGCCACCGGCCGCCGCGCCTCTTGTCCCGGGGCGGTGAGCCGGCCGCGACGACGACCGGCTCCGGCGGCGCGACGACCGCGCCTCCGTTCCCTCCGCTCGTCTCGGTCCCGCGGGTCCCGCTCCCCCGTCGGTTCCACACGCCCGACAACAGCGTGCGCGCGCCCGTCTCGCGGGCGGCCAGCTCGGCGCCCTGGCTCAGGACGGCGGTGGACGCGCCGGCCTCCTCAGAGTGGCCGAGCAGGCGCAGCAGGATGCGGTCGGCCGTCGGGCGCTCGGCCGGGGCCTTGCTCAGGCACGCGCGCACGACGCCGCGCAGCGGGTCCGGCAGGCCGCTGACGTCCACGTCGTCGTTGAGCACCCGGTTGAGCACGACAGCGATCGAGTTGCCGCCGAACGGCACGTCCCCGGTGGCCGCGAACGCGATCGTCGCCGCCCAGGCGAACACGTCGGCGGCCGGGCCGACCTCGCCGCCGGAGATCTGCTCGGGCGCCATGTACGCGGGCGTGCCGACGGCCCTGCTGGTGATCGTCCCCGTCGAGTCCAGGATGCGGGCGATGCCGAAGTCGACCACGCGCGGGCCGTCGGCGGCCATCAGCACGTTGTCGGGCTTGAAGTCGCGGTGCACGATGCCCGCGTGGTGGATGGCCGTCAGCGCCGTCGCCGTGCCCACCGCGAGCCGCTCCAGCGCGCTGCCCGAGATCGGGCCCGTGGTCTCGACGGTCTGGCGCAGCGGCCGGCCGTCGATGTACTCGCTGGCGATGTACGGGGTGTCGCCGTCGAGGTCGGCGCCGAGGACCCGGGCCGTGCAGAACGAGGCCACCCGCTCGGCGGCCTTGAGCTCGCGGGCGAAGCGCGACCTGGCCGTGCGGTCGCCGCTGAACTTGACGTGCAGCAGCTTGACCGCCGCACGCTCACCCGCCGCGTCCTGGCCGAGGTAGACGACCCCCTGACCGCCCTCCCCGATGCGCCCGGTGAGTTCGAAAGGGCCTAACTGCCGGGGGTCTCCCCGTTCGAGCGGCCCGATTTCCGGCATTCCCCGTCCCGTTGGTTTCGCCAAGTGTCGACCATGAGAACTTTACGACTCCTTGGTGGCTTTACAGGGGGCCGAGACCACGCCGTAACCTCCCGAGTCGCCCCGCCGAGACACCCCCGGTCGAGACACCCGGGCCGGGCGGGAACACCGGGAACGCCAAGGGCCGCCCGCCGGTACGACGGCGGACGGCCCCTCGTGCGTCACATGGCGGCCCGGAAGATCAGCCGGCCATCTTCTTCTTGAGGTTCTCGTCCAGCGCGGCCAGGAAGTCCTGGGTGGTCAGCCACTTGGCGTCGCCGCCCACGAGCAGGGCGAGGTCCTTGGTCATCTGACCGCCCTCGACGGTCGAGACGCAGACCTGCTCCAGCGCCTCGGCGAACGCGGTCACCTCGGGCTGGTCGTCCAGCTTGCCCCGGTGGGCGAGGCCGCGGGTCCAGGCGAAGATCGAGGCGATCGGGTTGGTGGAGGTGGGGTTGCCCTTCTGGTGCTCGCGGTAGTGGCGCGTGACCGTGCCGTGCGCGGCCTCGGCCTCGACCGTGCGGCCGTCGGGGGACATGAGGACCGAGGTCATCAGGCCGAGCGACCCGAAGCCCTGGGCGACGGTGTCGGACTGCACGTCACCGTCGTAGTTCTTGCAGGCCCAGACGTAGCCGCCCTCCCACTTGAGCGACGCGGCGACCATGTCGTCGATCAGCCGGTGCTCGTAGGTGATGCCGGCGGCCTCGAACTCGGCCTTGAACTCGGTCTCGAAGACCTCGGCGAAGATGTCCTTGAACCGGCCGTCGTAGGCCTTGAGGATCGTGTTCTTCGTCGACAGGTAGACCGGGTAGTTGCGGGCCAGGCCGTACCGCATGGAGGCGCGGGCGAAGTCGCGGATCGACTCGTCCAGGTTGTACATCGCGAGGGCGACGCCGGGGCCGGGGAAGTCGTAGACGTCCAGCTCGATGGGCTCCGAGCCGTCCTTGGGGGTGTACGTCAGGGTCAGCGTGCCCTCGCCCGGCACCTTGAGGTCGGTGGCGCGGTACTGGTCGCCGAAGGCGTGACGGCCGACGACGATCGGCTTGGTCCAGCCGGGCACGAGCCTCGGGACGTTCGACATGATGATCGGCTCGCGGAAGATGACGCCGCCGAGGATGTTGCGGATGGTGCCGTTCGGCGACCGCCACATCTTCTTCAGGCCGAACTCCTCGACCCGCGCCTCGTCCGGGGTGATGGTGGCGCACTTCACCCCCACGCCGTACTGCTTGATGGCGTTCGCGGCGTCGACCGTCACCTGGTCGTCGGTCGCGTCGCGGTGCTCGATCCCCAGGTCGTAGTACTTGAGGTCGACGTCGAGGTAGGGCAGGATCAACTGGTCCTTGATGAACTTCCAGATGATCCGGGTCATCTCGTCGCCGTCGAGTTCGACGACGGGACCCGCTACCTTGATCTTGGGCATGCTTGGGGTTCCCCTTCTCACAACTTCTTACGACTAGGCTGGCCAACCGGTCTTTCGTGGAAACAATGCCGGTTGAGGCTACCGGACCGGGCAAATCCGGCTTACTGCCTACCCATGATCCACTGCACGGCGACGCTGACGGCGACCACACCAAGGGCGACGCCGAGGACGCCGGAGATCACCGCATCGGTGCGCCTGCTGCGCACGGCGAGCAGGTTGTCGCCCTCGCCGGGGACGATCAACCGCAGGACGGCGCCCGCGAGCACCGAGCAGGCGACGATCAATGAGCCCGCCCATGCGGGCAGGCCCATCGCGATCGCGCCGAGGCCGAAGGCCGCACCCACCACGGTCAGCAGGTACGGCCCCCATGCCTTACCGTTCGTCAATCGGTGTCCACTTCTGGTCACGCTCTCCGATGTACTCGCTGTCCGGGCGGATCAGCCGGTTGTCGGCGTGCTGCTCGATCACATGCGCCGTCCAACCGGACATCCTGCTGACCGAGAACACCGGAGTGAACAGGTCCGTCGGGATGCCGAGGTAGTGGTAGACGGTCGCCGCGTAGAAATCGACGTTCGGGTACAGCCCCTTCTCCGCGAAGACGACCTCTTCCATCTCCTTCGACATCCGATAGTAGGTGTCGTCCCCGCTCGCCTCACCCAACTCGCGCGACATCTTGCGCAGGTGAGTCGCGCGTGGGTCCTCGGTCTTGTAGACCCGGTGGCCGAAGCCCATGATCTTCTCGCCGCGCGACAGCTTCTCGCGCACGGCCGCCGCCACGCCGTCGGCGGGGATGCTCTCAAGAGTGCGCATCACCTGCTCGTTGGCGCCGCCGTGCAGCGGGCCCTTCAGCGTGCCGATCGCCGCCACGATCGCCGAGTGCATGTCCGACAGCGTCGCCGCGCAGACGCGGGCGGCGAAGGTGGACGCGTTCATGGTGTGGTCGGCGTGCAGCACGAGGCACTCGTCGAAGATCTCGACCTGGCGCGGGTCCGGCTCGCGACCGGTGATCTGCAACAGGAAGTTCGCCGCGATGCTGAGGGACGGGTCGGCCTCACGGGGGGTGACGCCGGTGCGCGCGCCGTGGTAGCGCGCGACGAGCAGGGGCTGCTGGGCCGTCAGGCGTGCCGCCTTGCGCCGGTTGGCGTCGGCCGCGTTGGAGTCCTTGTCGGCGTCGTCGGCACCGGCCAGGGACACCAGGGTGCGCAGGGCCTCCATGGGGGCCTGCTTCTCGGCGATCTCGGCGATGTTCGCCTGGACGAGATCTCCCAGCGCCCGACCCCGGACGAGTTCCGCCCAGTAGTCGGCAAGCTGCTTACGCGTGGGGAGCGTGCCGTGCTGGAGCAGGTGCGCGGTCTCTTCGAAGCTCGTACGCCCGGCTAGATCATGGATGTCGTAGCCGCGATAGAAGAGGCGACCGGCTCTGCCGTCGATGTCGCTCAGCGCTGTAGACGCGGCGACGACATCGGCGAGACCTTTGGTGGGGTTGTCCGCCATGTGTTGTTTCCTCCGCTTATCTTCGTCCGAAGTCTACCTGTGAGCAGGTAAAACCGGCCGAGGAGGTCCAGACCAATTTCTGCAGCGATTCTCGTTACGGCAAAGGCGATTCCCCAACCCCTCGTTTGGGTAAGCCGGAGCTGTAGCGGAAGTAACGGCGGGCTACCTGGGGAGGAACTGCCGGTGGAGGGGCCGTTCATACGCGTCGAGGACACCGGTGAGGTCGTCCCGTTGCGCCCCGAAGTCACGACGATCGGCCGAGGCCGAGGCGTCGACGTCAGGCTGGCCGATCCGAGCGTGTCACGGTTGCACGCCGAGTTCGTCCGCCGTGGACCTTACCTGTATGTCGTTGATCTGGGCCTGTCCCGCAACGGCACACGGGTGAACGGCAGGCCGATCGCCCGGAGGGTCCTTGACGACGGCGACGTCGTGTCCTTCGGCGCCGCCCGGTGCAGGGTGGGCGGCGTGCCCAGGGAGGACTTCGCGCCCGAGGTCGAGCTGCGCAGGGCCGCCGCGCCCGAGCTCACCCGGCGCGAGGTCGACGTGCTCACATCCCTGTGCCGCCCCGCGCTGTCGGACGAGGCCTTCGTGGCGCCGGCGACCGCGCGCGAGATCGCCGACGACCTCGTGGTGACCGAGGCCGCCGTCAAGCAGCACCTGCTGCGCCTGTACCAGAAGTTCCGCATCCCAGAGGGCATCAACCGCCGCACCCGGCTGGCCAACGAGGTCGTCGCCCTCGGCCTGGTCCGCCCGACCCCGGTGGTCCCCCCGCAGCGCACCGCGGGCCCCGGCGAGTCCCCCCCACAGACCGCGGGACGCCGCGCCTCGTAGCTCCGCGCGTTCCGGGCCTCGTCGTGATCTTCACGGCGACGCCCGGAACCCGAAGCGCGACGGAGGGGCCGTAGCGTGATCGGCCGATCGCGTTCGGTCGCCCCGGTACGGGGAAAGTCACCTGGAGAAGCGGGTGCGATTGCTACCGTGAAGACATGACAGTCCAGGTCCGGAGCGAAATCATGACAGACCCCCAGCTTCCCGACTGGCTGATTCCGCCGCCAGAAGGGTTCAAGGCGGAAGACCTCGATCACTTTCCGGATTTGCCTGCACACACAGAGTTGATCGATGGAAGCTTGGTCCTTGTGAGCCCGCAAGCTTCCTTCCATGCGCTGATCACCACAATTCTCGAAGTGGGACTGCGCAGGTACGTACCGTCCGAGTTCCGCGTCCGCCGCGAGATGAGTGTCATCCTCGGACCAAGGCAACGTCCAGAACCGGACATCACCATAATCCGCGCCAGCGCCGATCTGAGGCTCCGCGTCACCGCCTACCGGGCGTCCGATGTCCTGCTCGCCGTCGAGGTCGTCAGCCCGGAGTCGGAAGTACGTGACCGCGAGCGCAAGCCCACCCTGTACGCCGAGGCCGGGATCCCTCACTTCTGGCGAGTCGAAGCTGACGCGGATTCGGCGATCGTCTACACCTACAAGCTGGATCGGGCCACGGGTGCCTACGGAGAGCCGAGCGTCTACCAGGACAAGCTGCAACTCTCTGACCCGTTCGAGATCGACATCGACCTGACCGAGGTCGAAAGACTCTGAACGAGGCGCCGGCAGCGAGCATGAACGGCCGGGCTCGGTGGCCGTTGGAGGCACCGAGCCGGCCGCGTCAGCCATGTCGGGTCAGGGGACGATCTCCATCTGGGCCATCATGCCGAGGGTGGAGTGTTCCAGGTAGTGGCAGTGGAAGGCGTAGCGGCCGAGGTAGTCGCTGAAGGTCGCCTGGACGCGGGCGGTGCTGCTCGGGGGTAGCTCGATCGTGTCCTTGAGACCGACGTCCTCGGGCAAGGGGGCCCCGCCGTTGCGGTCCAGCACCCGGAACTGCACCAGGTGCATGTGGAAGGTGTGGGGGATGCCGATCGCGCTGTCCCCGTTGGTGATGGTCCAGATCTCGGTGCTGCCGCGTTTGACCGTGAAGTCCGGCCGGCTCGGGTCGTAGGCGACGCCATTGACCAGTCCCACGGGCGCGCCGCTGGAGAAGTCGAAGCTCAGCCGCACGTCGCGCTCCACCGTGGCGGCCGGCATGGGCGGCAGCGGGCGCAGCGTGCTCGGCACGCGACTGGTGTCGGAGGCCCGCGACGTCACGTCGAACCGCAGCACCGGGGTCCCGCTCGTCGCGTCGGTCATGACGATTTGCGTACCGACGGCGAAAGAGGAGAAGTCGATCACGATGTCCGCCCGCTGCGCCGTGCCCAGCACCAGCTCGGTCAGCGGCAGCGGCGCGGGCAGCAGGCCGCCGTCGGAGCCGATCTGCTTCATCTCCACGCCGCCGAGGCCGAGGCGGAAGGTGTACTCGCTGGCGACGCTCAGCAGCCGGAACCGGTACTTGCGCGCCGCGACCGGGAAGTACGGCTGCGGCCTGCCGTTGGCGAGGATCGTCGCCCGGTCGAACGGGCTACCGAACACCAGCGCGCCGGCGTCGTCGAACTGGGCGTTGCGCAGCAGGATCGGCACGTCGTACTGGCCCTCGGGCAGCCCGAGGTTCCGCTCGGCCGGGTCGTCGATGACGTACATGCCGTGCAGGCCGCGGTAGACGTGCTCGGCCTCCCCGTGGTGGCTGTGGTCGTGGTACCACAACGTGGTGCCCTGCTGGGTGTTCGGGTAGTTGTACGTCCGCATCTGCCCGGGGTTGATCACGTCCATCGGGTGGCCGTCGTCGGCCGCCGCGACGTGACCCCCGTGCAGGTGCACGTTGGCCGGCGTGCCGAGCTGGTTCACGAACACGACCCTGGCCGCCCGCCCGGTCCTGGCGCGGATCGTCGGCCCGATGAAGGAGCCGCCGAAGGTCAGCACCGGGGTCTTCACGCCGGGCAGGATGTCGGCGTTCGCCGGTTTGATTGGAATCGTGTACAGGTCGAGGCCGCCGGTCGACATCACCGGCTGGGCGACCGGCGGGATCGGCATCCGCACCGAGAACGGCGTCACCGCCGCCCGCGTCCCCGCCCGTGCCTGGCGCGGGATCAGGTCCTGCTTACGCAGCGCCGCCGGATCGTCGGCGAGCGCCGGGAGCTTCGTGAACGGAAGCACCATGGCTCCGCCCGTGACCGCCCCCAGGGCAAGTAAGCGTCGTCGATTGAGCATGTTTTCTCCCCTGTCTCCCCGGTCAACGTGACAGCCCGTGCGCTCTCCCCGACAGGCCGCTGAAGACACTCCGGGGGAATCAGAGCATAGGAAAGGCCTCCTATGACCTGACTGGCAATTATTTTCCAGAAATAACCGGCCTGCTCAGTTACATCCGAGCCCCATGAACACGGACGGTCGCGGCCTCATCGCAGCTCACAGCGCGACGCCGCGCTGACGCTCCGACGGCCGCGGCCGTCTCGCGTGCTCGGAATCCCGGATTCGCCCTCGTTCCGGAGAGCGATGGCGACCTCACACATCCGAGGAATTGACATTCCCAGTCAGGGGACGATCTCCATTTGCGCCATCATCCCGAGCGACGAATGCTCCAGGAAGTGGCAGTGGTACACGTACCGGCCGAGGTAGTCCTTGAAGATGGCCTGGACCTTCACGGTGTCGTTCGCGGGGAGTTGCACGGTGTCCTTGAGGCCCGCGTCCTCGGGTAGCGGCGCGGCGCCGTTGCCGGTGCAGCATCGATTTTCCCCAATCACGTGACGGCCCCGAGTGGACTCCCTGACTGCACGCCGAACAGACCCGGGGGAATCGGCATTAGGAAAAATCTTGCATCGACGCCTCTCTGCGTCTTCTTCCAAAATGCCGTGCCGGGCCGCGCCCGCCGCGCCCGCGCGCGGTGACCGACAGGGACGGCGGGGGCACGGATCGCCGCGGCGCGCGGCATCGGAGGTCATGGCCGCGCGGAGGGATCCGCCTACGGATACGGAGATCGTGCCGCCGACCACGCCTGGGAGTTCACGGCGAGGCGACCCGGCGGGCGTCCTGACCTGCTCTTGCCACTTTCGGCATCGGACCGGTTCAGAAGCCTTGCTTTCCAACCGTTGACGCGGCCGTAGCACGTATGTAACCTTTGGCCAATGGTCTGCAAAAATCTTGCAAACCACTGTTATTTCTCTCTCTAATCTCCGCAACTTCTGGTTGGAGCGCACCGCGTCCGTGCATCCGCCCCGCCCCCATCCCCCCATGGAGGCCCCCGGTGATGTCGGCTACCGCATCGCGCGGACGGTCGCCGCCTTTCCGCGGCACGGACCGAGCGCTTTCCGCCCTCCGCGTTGAGATCAGCACCCCCCGGCGACGGTTTCCCCGGATTCCCGCCGCGTCTTTTGTCCCTGATGAGAGATAGAGACAGTAATGAGCAGAAAGCATCCGGTGTTACGGCTGGTCGCGGCCGTGCTCTCGGCCGCCCTGATGGTCGCGTTCGGGCCCGGCCTGCCGGCATCGGCAGCAGGCCCCAACCTCGCCGCCGGCAAACCCACCACCGAAAGCGGCCACGCCGACGTCTACGGAGCCGGCAACGCCACCGACGGCAACGCCACCACCTACTGGGAAAGCGTCAACAACGCCTTCCCCCAATGGATCCAGGTCGACCTCGGCTCCGCTCTCAGCATCGACCAGATCGTCCTCAAACTCCCCGGCATCGCCGCCTGGCAGACCCGCACCCAGACCCTGTCCGTGCTGACCGGGACCGCCGGCCCGCCCACCACCACGACCGTCGCCTCCGCCGGATACACCTTCAACCCCGCCACCGGCAACACCGTCACCATCAACTTCACCGCCACCACCGCCCGCTACGTCCGGCTGAACATCACCGCCAACACCGGCTGGCCCGCCGGACAGATCTCCGAATTCGAGGTCTACGGCCCCGCAAGCGGCGGCGACACCCAAAAACCCACCGCCCCGGGCAACCTGGCCTACGCCCTGCCCGCCTCCGGCCAGATCCGCCTCACCTGGAACGCCTCCACCGACAACACCGGCGTCACCACGTACAACGTCTACGCCGGCGGCGCCCTGCGCGGCAGCGTCGCCGGTAACGTCCTGACCTACACCGACGACCAGCCCGACACCGCCACCGTGTCGTACCACGTCACGGCCAAGGATGCGGCCGGTAACGAGTCCGACCCCAGCAACACCGTCACCCGCACCGGCTCGGGCGGCGGCGGCACCAACCTCGCCATCGGCAAACCGATCACCGCCAACGGGTCGGTGTTCACCTTCGTGCCCGCCAACGCCAACGACAACAACCTCGCCACCTACTGGGAAGGCGCCGCCGGCTACCCCAACACCCTCACCGTGCAACTCGGCGCCAACGCCGACATCAACCAGGTCGTCGTCAAGCTCAACCCCGACAGCATCTGGGGCCCGCGCACCCAGACCATCCAGGTCCTCGGACGTGAGCAGAGCGCCACCGCGTTCACCGGCCTCACCAACGCCACCCAGTACAGCTTCAGCCCGGCCACCGGCAACACCGTCACCATCCCGGTCACCGGCCGCGTCGCCGACGTCCAGTTCAAGTACACCGGCAACTCCGGCGCCCCCGCCGGACAGGCCGCCGAGTTCCAGGTCATCGGCACCCCCGCACCGAACCCCGACCTCACCGTCACCGGACTCACCTGGTCCCCGGCCTCGCCGGACGAGACCCAGGCGATCACGCTGTCGGCCACGGTCAAGAACCAGGGCACACTGGCCTCCCCGGCGGACAGCGTCAACTTCAACCTCGGCGGCGCGCTGGTCGGCACCGCCAACGTCCCCGCCCTGGCCGTCGGCGCCACCGCCACGGTGATCGCGAACATCGGCACCCGCGGCGAGGGCTCGTACACGGTCAGCGCCCGGGTGGACGCGGACAACAGCGTCTTCGAGCAGGACGAGACCAACAACCTCTTCACCGCGGCGTCGCAGCTCGTGGTCGCGCAGGCTCCCGGCCCCGACCTGCAGGTGCTCGGCGTCACCTCCAACCCGCCGAACCCGGCCGTCGGAGCTGCGGTCACGTTCAGCGTGTCCGTGAAGAACCGCGGCACCACCGCGACCGGCGCCACCACGGTCACCCGCGTGGCCGTGGGCGGCACGACGCTCAACACCAACACCCCGTCGATCGCGGCGGGCGCGACGGTGAACGTGGCCATCAGCGGAAGCTGGACCGCCACCGCCGGCGGCGCCACCATCACCGCGACCGCCGACGCGACCAACGTCGTCGCCGAGACCAACGAGACCAACAACACGTTCACGCAGGCCATCGTGGTCGGGCGCGGCGCGGCGGTGCCGTGGGTCGAGTACGAGGCCGAGGCCGCCCGCTACCAGGGCACGCTGCTGGAGGCCGACCCGCTGCGCACCTTCGGGCACACCAACTTCGCGACCGAGTCCTCGGGCCGCAAGTCGGTGCGGCTGAACAGCACCGGGCAGTTCGTCGAGTTCACCTCGACCAACCAGTCCAACTCGATCGTCGTGCGCAACTCGATCCCCGACTCGGCGAACGGCAACGGCATCGAGGCGACCATCAGCCTCTACGTCAACGACACCTTCGTCCAGAAGCTGAACCTCTCGTCGCGCCACAGCTGGCTGTACGGGAACACCGACGACCCCGAGGGCCTGACGAACACCCCCGGCGGCGACGCCCGGCGGCTGTTCGACGAGGCGCACGCGCTGCTGCCGGCGAGCTACCCGCCCGGCACCCGGTTCAAGCTGCAGCGCGACGCGGGCGACACGGCGTCCTTCTACGTCATCGACTTCATCGACCTGGAGCAGGTCGCGCCGCCGCTGAGCCAGCCGGCAGGGTGCACCTCGATCACGGCCTATGGCGCGGTCCCGAACGACGGGAACGACGACACCGCCGCCATCCAGCGCGCGGTGACCGACGACCAGAACGGCGTGATCAGCTGTGTCTGGATCCCGCCGGGCCAGTGGCGCCAGGAGCAGAAGATCCTCACCGACGACCCGCTGAACCGGGGTCAGTACAACCAGGTGGGCATCAGCAATGTCACGATCCGCGGCGCGGGCATGTGGCACTCGCAGTTCTACACGCTGACCGAGCCGCACCTGGCGGGCGGCATCAACCACCCACACGAGGGTAACTTCGGCTTCGACATCGACGACAACGTGCAGATCTCCGACATCGCCATCTTCGGTTCGGGCCGCATCCGCGGCGGACCGGGTGGCGCCGAGGGCGGTGTGGGCCTGAACGGGCGGTTCGGCCGCAACACCAAGATCAGCAACGTGTGGATCGAGCACGCCAACGTGGCCGTCTGGGTCGGCCGTGACTACGACAACATCCCGGCGCTCTGGGGCCCGGGTGACGGTCTGGAGTTCACCGGCATGCGCATCCGCGACACCTACGCCGATGGCATCAACTTCACCAACGGCACGCGGAACTCGCGGGTGTTCAACTCGTCCTTCCGTACGACCGGCGACGACTCCCTGGCGGTCTGGGCCAACCGGTACGTCAAGGACACGTCCGTGGACATCGGGCACGACAACCACTTCGTGAACAACACGATCCAGCTCCCATGGCGCGCGAACGGCATCGCGATCTACGGCGGCTACGGCAACACGATCGAGAACAACCTGATCTACGACACGATGAACTACCCGGGCATCATGCTGGCGACCGACCACGACCCCCTGCCGTTCTCGGGGACGACGCTGATCGCCAACAACGCGCTCTACCGGGCCGGTGGCGTCTTCTGGGGCGAGAACCAGAAGTTCGGCGCCATCACGTTCTTCGCGCAGAGCAGGGACATCCCCGGCGTCATACTACGAGACACCGATATTTACGACTCGACGTACGACGGCATCCAGTTCAAGTCGGGTGGCGGAAGCGTGACGGCCTCGATCACCAACGTGAAGATCGACAAGTCCAACAACGGCGCCGGAATCCTGGCGATGAACGGCGCCCGCGGCACCGCGACCCTGTCCAACGTCACCATCACCAACTCGGCGACCGGCAACATCGTCAGAGAACAGGGCACCCAGTTCGTCATCAACGGCGGCTGACCCGGTGACCGCCTGACCGCCGTTCCCCCGGCTTGGCCGTCGTAGCGTCCTGCGACGGCCAAGCCCTCGCCGGCGCGGCGCCTCCCCCGGGCGCCGCGCCGGCATCCCGGCCCACGTGATCCACCAGGAGATCAACCCCTCCACGGAGACGGAGACGGTCTGGGCCGTAGTGAGGTCGGGTCGATCCGATCGTCGTCAACCTCCCTGAGCTGGACGCGCTCGCGGAGGAACCAGCGGCTAGTGCGCGGTGGATAGCCAGGGAGCCGGGTGCGCGGACGTGTCCCGGGCCTCCGCGGGGATCTGGAACCACACGACGTGGCCGTCCTCGTCCTTGCGCCAGCCCCAGGACGCGGCCAACTCGCACACCAGCCACAGCCCCCGCCCGCCCTCCGCGCCGTCGTCCACCTCCCGCCGGACGCGCGGCCGCTCGATCGACCCCTCGTCCATCACGTCCACCTGGACCGCGTCACCGTGGTCGGTGAGCACGACGACCAGGCGCCCGTCCGGACGATGCCCCGAGCGCGAATGCTGGAGCGCGTTCGTTACCAGCTCACTGACCATGAGCACCGCGTCGTCCGTCTCCGGGCAACCGCCGGCGCGCAACACCTCCCGTACGAACACCCGCGCCAGCCCCACCGACGCCACCCTCCCGGGAAGCTCGGCCCTCCCCAGCAGACGCGCCGTCCTCACCGAACCGACCTCTGGCCGCGCCGTCATCGCCCCGCCCTCCAGTCGCCCCCGAGCGGCCCGCGACCCCGTTGTGCCGGGCCACGATGCTCAGGTTGGCATTTCCATTTGAATGGTGTAAATCTGTTTGTTTCGCCGCTCTCACCGCAGAGGGCCGCGTATTGATCAATTCTGGAGAGGACGGGCCCGTCAGGAGCAGAATTCGCAGGCCAACGGGGGCCAACGAATGCTGATCGCCTGATATCGGAGACGGAGGCGTGGTATGACGAGCTGACCGGCCGAAATACCCCCGCACCGTCGGAGAATTACATGGACGAGAACGCCAAGCCCCCGGAGACCACCACCCCTCCAACCCCTCCCCCAAGCTCCCCACAGGCCCGTTTCGGCGCTGAAATGCGCCGCCTTCGCGAGGCCAAGCAGTGGTCACAGGCGGCCGTCGCGGCACGTCTGGGATGCACACAGACACAGGTGAGCCGCCTGGAGATGGCCAAGCGCACGCCGTCCAAGTCGGACGCGGAAAAGCTGGACCTCATCTTCGGCCACGACGAAAGAAACTATTTCGTCACGCTATATCGCCGCATAACCGCCCGCCCCGGCGGCCCGAGATGGTTCATGGACTGGGTAGACCAGATCGAGCCCTACGCGAACGTCCTCCGCTCCTGGGATCCCCTCCTGATCCCCGGCCTCCTCCAGACGGAGTCCTACGCGCGGCACATCTTCAGCCAGGGGCCACGCATCACCTTCAAGGACGTAGACGAGCGCGTTCGAGCGAGGATGCAACGTCAAGCCATCCTGGATCGGGATGAGCCCCCCATGCTGCTCTGCCTCATCGATCAGGCCGTGCTACGCCAGCCACTTGGCGATGTCGCGATGATGCGCGAACAACTCATGCACCTGGTCGAGATGGCACAGCGTCCAGCAATTTGCGTACAAGTCGTCGATTCGCAGTGTGTGGCAGGTCGGCTGGGTGCCTTCATGATCGCCGAACTTCCCCACGGTGAACCCGATACCATCCATGCGGACTCTTCAGCCGAAGGCCAGATCACGGACGACCCAGAGCTGGTCGCCTCTGTTTGGAACCGCTATGAGTCGATACGTCTATGGGCTTATCCTGAGCACGTATCATTGAAAATGATCACGGAGGCGGGACAGGAATGGAACTGAACTGCGCCATCTGGCGGAAGTCGTCGTACTCCGGGGACAACGGCGGTCAGTGCGTTGAGGTCGCCTCAAATCTGCCCCGCGTGGTAGCGGTCCGTGACAGCAAAACGCCGGAGACTCCCGCTCTCGTCTCCACCTCGGGCGAGTGGAAGCATTTCATCAGCGCTATCAAGAGCCACACGTTCAACTGCTGAACCACACCTCGGCCGCCGATGGCAAGGAGTACGAGTCAGCAATGGACCTGAACACTGCCACATGGACTAAGTCGTCGTACTCTGGCAGCAACGGCGGTCAGTGTGTCGAAGTGGCGCTCAATCTGCCGGGTGTGGTCGCGGTGCGGGACAGCAAGAACCCCGGCGGGCCGTCCGTCCTCACCACTCCCGCCGAGTGGGGGCTCTTCATCACCGCCATCGGTCGGCGGCGGTGAGCACATGCACTTAAGACGGTGAACGCACGCCCTAAATACATCGGCCGGCGCGGCCATTAAAGTGCCGCTCTGACGAAATACGACCATCGCCAAGCTGTATCACTTTGGCCAGACTGAGACGGTTATCTAGGTCGACGAAGTCGATCGAGCACCTGTTTCAGTCCGCCAAGGGGAGCAAAATGGGCGCGAATCGGATTAGTCAGACGGTACAGGGTTTCGGATCGTCGTCGTTACCTGGGCGGCGGCTACAGCCGCCCAACTCGCAGGGGACTGCCGTGTTCAAAAAGATCAGCTTTGGCTTAACCCTTATGCTTTCGATTACAGCTATCAGTGCAAGCTCATCAGCTCAGCCAAATGCAATACCTCCGACTTCGACTCCAGGCGCTACCGAAAGCTCAGTCACTAAGGTACGAATCGATGGTAGCGCTGCCCCATTGAGTTCGATACTGCTCCACGGCACGGGCACGGCGGAACAGATGGACGACGCCACGCAAAAGGATCTTGCCGTCTACGCAAAGCAGTCGGGATCGGATCTGGCGGCCGTTCGAAACAAGTATCGTGGGCTTAAAACGTTCGAGGAGGTAGCGGCCAAGCTGGCCACCGACTATGCCGGCACCTATGTCAATGCAGGCTATTTCGAATCCGGCCAGGCCGATGTCTGGGTCAGATTCACCCGCGAGCCCGAACAATCCGCTCTCGACCTCCTGCGGAATCTGCCATACGACGTTCAACTCCAATACGGGGCGCCGTTGAACGCAGCCGACCTCGAGGTGATCTCGGAAGAGATGTTTTCAGCGGTGGCCAAGTACCCCGGTGTCGCTACGGTCGTCAGCGAGACCGACCCGGCTGACGATTCCATCACGGTCACCTACAGGCTGTCGCGTGGGGCCGCTGTCGATGAAGCCCTTTTGAGGTCCACAGCCCTGAGCGCGGGTGCCGCACGTAGCGTCTCCAAGAACATCCCCGTGGCCGTCACCTTCGTAAATGATCCTAACCTAGCGGTGGGGTCGGATTCACCGGGGCCACGAGAATCACCGACAGCACTCACGTCACCCTCGCCGGGGTGGGCACCTTCGCGATCGGCGGATCAATCCGTACTGACGGCTGGACCATCCGGCGGCCCAAGGCCGGCACCATAGGATTGCCCGATAATTTCGCGGCATGCGGTAACGGTGGCTTCACAGTAATTCATCCCTCGGCAATGCGGTGCCACTGTGCGGCTCTGCCGGGCATGTCCGCGAGCGGGAGACTGCATGCCCTGGGGAGGCGATTGACCCATTGTCGCTGTAGTCCATACGACACCGTTGCCGAGGAGAGTCCAGGCTAAGTTGGGGGATTTTCTGAGCCGGGCGGGACAGCGTGAAGTCGCCGGAGTGGGGGCCGTGATCGCATTGCGGGGTATCAGGGTAACGGGGACGGCAGGATACTCCGAACCATTCACGGCAAGGAGATTCACGTGTCAAAAGTGCTATTGTCCCCAGCGCGGTTCGCCGCGGCCGGAGCGGCAGTGGTCGCCGCGCTGGTCCACGGAGTCGTCCTCGAAGACCACTTACAGAAGGCGCCGTATCTCGGCGTGGCGTTCGTCCTCTACATACTCATCTGTGCGGTACTCGCCGTGCTCCTGGTACGCCGGGACAGCGCCTGGGTCTGGTCGGCGACCGGCGCGCTGGGCCTGGCCGCGATCGGCGCCTACGCGCTGAGCCGTTCGGCCGGACTCCCGCAGGTCCGCGGCGGCCTGGGAAGCTGGACCGACCCCGCCGGTCTTCTGGCGATCACCGCGGAACTGACCATGACCGGCTCCGCCGCGTTCGCCTTCTGGTGGCACCGCTACGGGCAGGCGAGCGAACGGCGGACGCGGGCTCTGGCGCCGTGGGCGGCCAGCGCGGTGGTGGTGGCGCTCGGCATCGCCACGGTCGGTGCCGTCACGACGGGAACCGCGGCCGGCGGCGCGTCGGCGAGCGGCGGTATGTCGATGACGGACGTCACCGACTGGAACAACATGGGCGCGGCCTTCAGCACCAACGGCACCACGCGCACGTACTACATCAGCGCCGACGAGGTGACGTGGAACTACGCCCCGCTGGGCTACAACGGCACCACCGGACAGCCGTTCGACGAAGAAGCCGATACCTTCGTCAAGTCCGGACCGGGCCGTATCGGCTCGAAGTACTACAAGTGCCTGTACCGGGGGTACACCAACGACTCGTTCAGCACGCTCGTCCCGCGTAGCGCGGACGACCAGTACCTGGGACTTCTCGGGCCGGTGATCCGCGGGGTGGTCGGCGACACCATCCGGGTGGTCTTCCGTAACACCTGCTCGATCCCCACCAGCGTGCATCCGCACGGCGTGTTCTACACCAAGAACGCCGAGGGCGCGCCGTACAGCGACGGAACCTCGGGCTCCGACAAGTACGACGACGCGGTCCCGACCGGCGGGAGGCACACCTACGTCTGGCAGGTGCCCGAGCGGGCCGGGCCCGGTCCGCACGACGGCACCTCGGTGATGTGGATGTACCACTCGCACACCGACGAGATCGGCGACACCTACGCCGGCCTGATGGGCCCGATGGTCATCACCAAGGCCGGGTCCGCCCGCGCGGACGGCAGCCCCAACGACGTCGACCGGGAGATTTTCGGATTGTTCTCGGTGATGGACGAGAACAAGAGTCCCTACCTGGAGCGCAGTCTGGAGGCCTTCGCCGGCCAGCCGTACCCGGACCTGGATGACGAGGGCTTCAACGAATCGAACCTGATGCACTCCATCAACGGGTACGTCTACGGCAGCATGCCGATGGTGAAGCTCCGCAGGGGGCAGCACGTGCGCTGGTACGAGATGAGCATGGGCACCGAGGTGGACCTGCACACCCCGCACTGGCACGGCAACACGGTCACGGTCGGCGGGATGCGCATGGACGTGGTCAACCTGCTCCCGGCGTCCATGGCCGTCGCGGACATGGTGCCGGACGCCACCGGCGTCTGGCTCTACCACTGCCACGTCAACGACCACATCTCGGCGGGCATGATGGCGCGTTACCAGGTCACCAGCTGACCCGGCACCCCCGCCATCCCTGAGTCCCGCCTGACCAGGTGCCCCTGCCGGCCGTGAGTCCCGCCACCGTCCGGGACGCGCGCCCACCGGACCCTTGACCACGGTGCGGCCACGAGTTCGAACGGCCCTCGCCCCTGAACCGGGCGAGGGCCTTTGATCGGTCGTACTTGGTACTACTTGGCGGCTTTGACGAACTCGGTGGTGTAGGTCTTGGACAGGTCGATGCTGTCCTTCTTGCCCTGGACGTTCGGCGAGAACAGGCTGAGCACTTCCAGGACGTTCTTGGCGCCCTCCTCGTCCATCAGGCCGTCCGGGCGGAAGATGCTCTTGGTGTCGTTGATCGACTTGGCGTACAGGGCGGGGTCGCCGCCGGCGTACTCGGTGGGCATCTTGGCGGCGATCTCCTCGGCGGAGTGCTCGTTGATGAACTTCAGCGTCTTCACCAGGGCGTTGGCGAGCTTCTGGACGGTCGGCTTGTTGGCCTGCACCCAGGCGCAGTCCATGTACAGCGAGCTGGCCGGGTAGAGGCCGCCGAGGGCCGCCCGGGTGCCCTCCTCGGTGCGCATGTCGATGATGATCTTGCCCTTGCCCATCGAGGTGAGCTTGGCTGCGGTGGGGTCGGTGGTCATGCCCGCGTCGATGCCGCCGTTGTCCATGGCGGCGATGAACGTCGGGCCGGCGCCCGCCTTGACCCGGGTGATGTCCTCGGTCTTCAGGCCCGCCTTGACGGCGAGCGCCTGGGTGAGGAAGTCGGTCGAGGAGCCGGGGCTGGTGATGCCGAGCCGCTTGCCCTTGAAGTCGGCCGGTGACTTGATCTTGTCGGCCTGCGCGGTCGAGACGACCTCGACCTCCCCGGGCACGTCGGCGAACTGCACGACGCTCTGGATGCACTTGCCCTTGGTCTGCAGGTCGATCGTGTGGTCGTAGAAGCCGACGACACCCTGGACGTCGCCGCTGATGAGGACGTTCTCGGCCTGCGCGCCCGAGGGCTCGGTGAGCAACTGGACGTCCACGCCCTCCTGCTTGAAGTAACCGAGCTGCTCGGTCAGCTTGGGCGGCAGGTAGATGACCTTGTCGATGCCGCCGATCATGATCTTGACCTGCGGGCCCTTGGCGCCCTCGGCGGCGGTGGCGGTACGGGAGTCGCGGCAGCCCGTGGCGGCGACGACCATCGCCAGGCCGGCGACGGCGGTGACGGCGAGGCGGGATGTGGCGTTCATGGCGGGTCTTGCTCCGATCAGATCTGTGCTTCGGCGGCGGCGGACGGCGGGCGCCAGGCGAGGAGCCGGCGTTCGAGGAGGGTGAGCAGCCATTCGGCGAGCAGCGCCATGACCGTGATGATGATCATTCCGGCGTAGATCCCGGCCGAGTCGAAGGTGCCCTGGGCGTGGTTGATGAGCAGGCCGAGGCCCTTGTCGGCGCCGGTGTACTCGCCGACGATCGCACCGATCAGCGCGAAGCCGAAGGCGACGTGCAGGCTGGCGAGGATCCACGACGTGGCGCTGGGCAGCACGATCGTCAGCAGGATCTGCCGGGGCCGGGCGCCGAGGATGCGCGCGTTGTCGATCAGCGTCTTGTCGACCTCGCGCGCGCCCTGGAAGGCGTTGAAGAAGACGGCGAAGAAGACCAGGACGACGGCGGTCGCGACCTTGGAGGACATGCCGAGCCCGAACCAGATCACGAACAGCGACGCCAGGACGATGCGCGGGATCGCGTTCGCCGCCTTGATGAACGGCGCGCACACCTCGGCCAGGAAGCGTCCCCGGCCGAGCAGGACGCCGAGGACGACTCCGGCGAGCGAGCCGATGACGAACCCCGCGACCGCCTCCTCCAGGGTGACGGCGATCTGCTCCCAGATCGTGCCGAACGCCGTGCCGCTGGTGAACCAGTCGACGAGGCGGCCCCAGATGGCGCTGGGCTTGGAGTAGTAGAAGGGGTCCAGGAACGTGCTCGCGGACAGCTCCCAGCTTGCCAGCCAGAGCACGACCAGCAGCACGCGCGTCGCGGTGATCTTCGGGGCGCGCAGGCCACGGCGGCGGGGGCGCGCGGGGGCGTCGTCCCGTACGGCGGGGGTTTCGAGGGCTTGCTGGGACATGGGGTGGTCCTCCTTGATGTCCTCCTTCACGCCGACACCGACGCCGACGCCGACGCCGTCGCGGGTGCGGGTGCGGGCGCGGACCGAGGGGTCGGTCGACTCGTTCGGGCCGGTGAGCGGCGCGGGCTCAGGCGACACGGCCGCACGGCGCTCAGGCGGCACGGCGGGCTCCCCGGGCGCGGGTGATCTCGACCTCTTCGCGCAGCGCGTCCCACACCTCGCGGTAGACCTCCAGGAAGGACTCCTCCAGCCGGATCTCCTCCACGCGGCGCGGCCGTTCGAGCCGTACCGGGATGACCTTCTTGGTGGTGGCGGGGGCGGCGGTCATGACGACCACCGTGTCGGCCAGCGCGATGGCCTCGGTCAGGTCGTGGGTCACGAAGACGACGGCGGCGCCGCTGCCCGACCACAGGTCCAGCAGCAGGTCCTGCATGTGCTCGCGGGTCTGGACGTCCAGGGCGCTGAACGGCTCGTCCATGAGCAGGATCGACGGCTCGTTGATCAGCGTCTGGGCCAGGGCGACGCGTTTGCGCATGCCGCCGGAGAGCTGGTGGGGGTAGTAGCGCTCGAACCCGGCGAGCCCGACCTTGGCCACCCAGTCCCGGGCCCGGTCGCGGGCGTCGGCCCTGGTGGCGCCGCGGTAGCGGGGGCCGGCGGCGACGTTGTCGAGCACGGTGCGCCATGGCAGCACGGCGTCCTGCTGGAACATGTAGCCGAGCCCGTCGGGGATGCCGGTCACGGGCCTGCCCTGGACGAGCACCTGGCCGTCGCTGGCGGGCGCGAGGCCGGAGATCATGGACAGGCTCGTGGACTTCCCGCAGCCCGTGGGCCCGACCACGCTCACGAACTCGCCTTGGCGGACGTTCAGGGTCATGTTCCTCGCGGCGGTGTAGTCGCCGCCGTCGCGGGTCGGGAAGCGCTTGGTGACGCCGCGCAGCTCGATGGCGTCGCCCCCCGCCCGGGGTGCGGCGGCTGGGGCGCTGGGGGTGGTCAATTTCTGCTCCTTCCGGACGAGGTCCGGCTCCTGACACGCGGAGGAAACATCGGCCTGGTAGTCATGAACTGGTAGTCATGAAGGGGAACGGGGAATTCGTTTCCCGGGAACGTAGGCCGGTGTGACAGGCCTCACCAGCCTTGTGCCGGTTGTGTGAGCAAAGCGCGTATTTCGCGTTTTGCTCTTTTTGCGCGCGGGCTCACGCGGGGCGGGCGGGAGTATCGTGCTCCCATGTCCTGGCCTGGGCGGCGTCCCCCGCTGCGCTTCGCGACGCAGGCCCTGCTCGTCCAGGTCGCCGTGCTCCTGCTGATCCTCGGGCTCGGCTTCGCGCTGGTGGCCTACATGCTCCACGCGGAGCTCGAGAAGCAGTACGAGGAACGCGCCCTCGCCGTCGCGCGCTCGGTCGCCGCCGACGCCGAGATCGTGCGCGACGTCGCCGCCCACGACCGGTCCGGCGACGTGCAGGAACGCGCCGAGGCGGCCCGGCGGCGCGCGGGCGTCCTGTTCGTCGTCGTCGCCGACGACCACGGCATCCGCTACTCCCACCCCGACGCCGACCGCCTCGGGCAGCGGGTCAGCACCGCCCCCGAGGCCCTCAGCGGCCACGAGGTCGTCACCTTCGAGACCGGCACGCTCGGCCCGTCCGCGCGGGGCAAGGTCCCCCTGCTCACCGCCACCGGCCAGGTGGTCGGCCAGGTCAGCGTGGGAATCGCGGCCGGCGAGGTGTCCCGCCGCATCGGCGACCTGTTGCGCCCCGCCGCCGGGTTCACCGGGGTCGCCCTCGCCCTCGGCGTCGTCGCCTCCGCCGGGCTCGCCCGCAGGCTCAAGCGCCAGACCCTCGGACTGGAACCCACCGACCTCGCCGACCTGCTGCGCGAGCGCGAGGCCGTCCTGCACGGCATCGACGAGGGCGTCCTCGCCGTCGACCCGGCCGGGCGGGTCACCATCTGCAACGACGCGGCGGCGCGCCTGATCGGCGGCCGGCCCCTCCTCGGCGCCCCTGCCGCCGACGCGGGCCTGCCGTCCGGCCTGCGCACGCTGCTGTCCGAGCGGACGAAGGCGCGCGGCGTCCTCGTCGCCACCGAGGACCGCATGCTCGTCGTCACCGCCGCCCCCGTACGCCGGGGCGACCGCGACCTCGGCCACGTACTCACCCTGCGCGACCGCACAGACCTGGACGCGATGGCCCGCGAGCTGGACGTCGTCCGCGCGCTCTCCGACGCGCTGCGGGCGCAGGCGCACGAGTACACCAACCGGCTGCACACGCTGTCCGGCCTGCTCAGCCTCGGGCACCGCGACGAGGCCGTCGCCTACCTGCGGGAACTCGCCGACGACCCGCTGGCCACCGAGTACGGCGACGGCGGACGGCTGCGCGACCCGTACATTCGCGGGCTACTCGCCGCCAAGACCGCCGTCGCCTCCGAACGCGGGGTCGATCTGCGGCTCAGCGCCGACTCGTTCGTCCCCGCGCAGCTCAAGGCGCCGCTGGACGTCGTCACCATCCTCGGCAACCTGGTGGACAACGCCACCGCCGCCGCACAGGCCGGGTCCCGGCGTCCCGCCTGGGTCGAGGTCTCGCTGGTCTCCGAGGCCGACGTTCTGCACATGGTGGTCGTGGACAGCGGGGACGGCGTGCCCGCCGAGGCCGTCGACCGGCTCTTCGACCAGGACTTCACCACCGCCGCCGACGACGCCCGGCCGCACGGCGTCGGCCTGGCCCTCGCCCGGCGGCTCACGCTGCGCCACTGCGGCGAACTCGCCCTCACCCGCGCGTCCGGGACCGACTGCGGCGCCGTCTTCGTCACCCGGCTCCCCAACGCCATCACCCGGGGTGACGCATGACACTTCGCCCCGCTCCCGTTGTCGGCGTTCTTGGCGTCACCTCGGGTGGGACGCCGTGAAGGGCGGCTCGACGATCCGCGTGCTGGTCGTGGACGACGACTTCCGGGTCGCGGACGTCCACGCCCGGTACGTGCGGCGGGTGCCCGGCTTCGAGGTCGCCGGCATCGCCCACACGGCCGCCGAGGCCGTCGAGATGGCCGACCGCCTGCGTCCCCACCTCGCGCTGCTCGACCAGTACCTGCCCGACGCGCCCGGCACGTCCATCGCCCCGCGCCTCGGATGCGACGTGATCATGCTCACCGCCGCCGCCGAGCGCGCCGTCGTCCGCGAGGCGATGCGGCGCGGGGTCGTCAACTACCTGGTCAAACCGTTCAGCGAAGCCGACCTCGCCGAACGGCTGCGCGCGTACGCGCGGTTCCACGGGCAGCTCGGCGGCGACCGGACGCTCGACCAGGCCGAGATCGACCGCGCGATCCGCGTCCTGCACGAGGGCGACCGGGTGGACGCGGCCGTGCGCAAGGGACGGTCCAGCCAGACGGCACGGCTGGTCATCGACGCCGTGCGCACCGCGGGCGAGCCCGTCACGGCGGCCGACGTCGCCGCCCGCCTCGGGCTCTCACGGGCGACCGCGCAACGTTACCTGTCCGACCTCGCCGCCGACGGCCGCGTCGCCGTCGGCCTCCGGTACGGCACCACGGGGCGGCCGGAGCACCTGTACCGCTGGCCCGCGCCGCAGTAGGCCACGAACGATCGGCACACGCCCGGCCGACGGCGTGCGGTCGGCCTAGTGCTGTGACCGGAAACGATCGCCGGGTTGGGCGGTCGTCAGGCCACGGCGGCTGGGAGAGGACGCCCGCCCCAGCGGATGCCTTTCTCGCTTCGGATGCGGGCGCGTTCGCGGCGCTGGGCGGCCAGGATGTCGGGGTGGCGGGCATTGGCGTTGCGCCAGCGCAGGTAGGCGTGCAGGGTCCTGGTCTGGACGGTGTGATTGGGATGGTCGGAGTTGGCGATGGTGAACTGCCGCAGCGGGCCGAAGTGCGCCTCGATCGGGTTGGCCCAGGAGGCGTAGGTCGGGGTGAAGCACAACTCGACCTTGTTCTTCTTCGCCCAGGTGCGGATGCGCCAGTTCCTGTGCGCCGACAGGTTGTCCAAAATGACGTAGATCGGGCCGCCGTCGGGGCGGGCGGCCCGGATGGAGCGCAGTGCGGCCCAGGTGTGGCCGATGCCCTTGCGGCGCCGGTTGACGCCCCACAGCAGGTCATCGCCGACGGAGTAGCAACCGTGGAAGTAGGTGATCCCGTGAGTGCGGCGGTAGGTGGCCGGCAGCCGGTCCGGCCGGCCCTGCTTCGCCCATCCGGACCCGGATGTGGGCCGGATGCCCAACGGCCCGAACTCATCAAAGGCGAAGGTCCGCTCCGGGCGCTGAGTCAGCGCGTACTCGATCCGGTCCAGCTTGGCCTCGAAGTCGGGGTCAGGGGACTCCTTCCAGGTCTTGGTGCGCTGGAAGGTGACCCCATGCCGAGACAGCAGAGCGCGTAATGCCTCCCGGCCGATCCGGATCGCCCGGCCGGGAAGAGTCTGCAGGTAGGCGGCGAGTTTCCGGACGGACCAGCGGGTGAACGGCTGCCCGAGCCGGGCCGGTCGCGTGGCGGCCGTCTGGACGACGAAGGCTTCCTTGTCGTCACTGAGCAGGCGGGGACGGCCTCCCGCCCACCGAGGGTCCAGGCAGGCCAGCCCGATCTCGTTGAAGCGGTGAATGACATCGCGGACGGTGTCTTCATCGGCCTGCACCAGGCGGGCGATCACCGGGACGGTGTTACCTCCGGCCGAGGCCAGCAGGATCATCGCTCGTCTATACCGCACCGAGTTGGTGCTACCCCGGCGGACGATCCTCTGCAGCTTCTGCCCTTCCTGATCCATCAGTCTTCGCACCCTGACCGGTTCTGCCACCGTGCCTCCTCGCGCCGATCGGACGTGTACACACATCCAATCGGCGCGACGGACTACACGGGAACCCGGTGATCGTTTCCGGTCACAGCACTAGCCGGCCTGCCCTCGTCTATCGTGTCAATGTGGCGGCGTCGCGGCGTTCCGGTCCTCGCCTGGCCGGTCGAAAGTCATGACGAAGAAGGGCGGGCCCGAACCCACGCCGACAACATCATTTTCTCCGGATTCCTTCCGAAGATGTGAGGAGAACGGTAATGCCACAGCGCGACACCGCGACGCGGAGTGCGACGCGCATTCTCGGCATCTACAACCTCGCGAATCCCCTGCGCGTACCCCGCGACACGCTCAGACCGCTCACGACCGTCCTCCACATGGGAAGGTTCGACGGCCACATCACCGCCGCGGGCCGTCTGCTCCCGCAATTGGTGTACCACACCTACGTTGATCTGCCCGACCGACTCCGGGTGTCCGCGTTCGACGGCGGCATCCCGATCGAGAGCATCAAGCTCGCGCTCGCGACGACCCCGCGCCACGACGGCCTGCTGCTGCTGAACGTGGAGCTCGGCGAGGCCGCCACCGCCGCGCACATCACGGAGTTCATCTTCGCCACGTGGCGCGACCGGGCGGCGATCCGGATCAGCGATGAACCGCTCTGCGACTGGGTGACCGCGCGGCTGCCCGGGTCCGTGGCGGGCGAGCCCATCGCCTTCGGCCGTAACGTCCACCAATGCGTTTTCGCGGGCGGTGCCGTCGCCCGTGAACTGCTCCGGCGCAACGCGGAGGCCGAAGACGCCCTGCCGGAGGTGGTCTCCATTCTCTTCCGGGGCACCATCGACGGCACGCGCGGGCGCGAGCTGGGAATCCGGCGCCCCGCCGTCCTGAACAACGGGGACACATTCATGCTCGTTCATGGGCGCGGAGTCACCCTGGCCGCGGGCTGGGCCGAGCCGGTCGAGAACGCGTTCGGCGTCGCCGCCGCCGGGCTCGTCAACGCCGCCGGGGTGTTGCATCGCGTGCGCCGCCGGACGCTCGACGCGCTCGAACTGAACGACGCCGTCGACGTCTCCTCCGTCTCGGAGGCGCGGTCGCTGATCTCGCGCCTGTCGAACCGGCTCAGCGAGCTGCAACTCGACCTCAGCTTCGGGATAGAGGCCTACGCGGATACCATCCTGATTCCTGAGATCCTCGTCGAGAGCTACCACACCTCGCTTCGTGGCGTCGCCGGACTGCACGAGAGCTCGGCCAACACCTCGCAGATGGTCGGCAGGGTCGCGTCCGTGATCGAGGCCCGCCGGGCAGTGCTGGACGCGGCCACCAACGAGTGGCTCGTCCGGCGTGAGCGCATCTTCGGCGCGTCCATCGCCATCGGCACTCTTCTCGCGCTCCCGCCCGCGCTCATGCTCGCGTATTTCGGGGTGAACGGGAGCGAGGTCGACAGCTCGTACTCCATTTTCGACTTGCACAAGTACGGGCTGGTCTACGCGGTCATCTGGCTGCCGTTCATCACCCTGGTCGCCGCAGTGGCGATCGTGCGCCGCCGGGTGCGATTACGCATGCCCAAGTGGCACAAGCACTCGTGACCTGTCACTTGCTGCTCTCGAGGTAGGGACCCTGGCCTGCTCGACGCCATCGGGGTGCGGCGGTCAGACGTCCAGATGGTCGACGCGCTTGTAGGAGTCCGACAGCAGCGCCCGCTAGTGCTGTGACGCCGGACCGCCGCTGAGCGTGCGCCGCGGCCCGGCTCCGGTGGCCGGTCGGGTCAGACATCCCTGGAGCCGGAATGTCAAGCGGCGAGGTCGTGTTGCCGGTGTGACCATGCGGTTGCTTGGTCGTAGGTGGTGTGGGTTTTC
>NZ_JBFAGG010000019.1:0-180824 GCF_040653595.1 Sphaerisporangium sp. NPDC051011
CAACAACCAGCGCCGCCGCGTACGGTTGGCATGCACACATCACATGATCAACCCAGCGGCATAAGGCGAGGCATCCCCCTCAAAGTTGAAGAGCCCTCAAACCTGGGACTCCCCTCAGGTCGGCCGTTAGCGCCGTCGAGATCTATGAGCGAAAGCGTCTGGTACTCGAATCTCATGCGGTCCATCAGCTTGGCAACGAGTTTCGCCACGATAAAGTCCCTCCGTGTAGAGATCACTGCCGTACGGTATAGGCAGGCTCAGTAGTAGTTTGTGGTTAATTGAATAATGTCGGCACGCATAGCAGGGTTCAGTCGAATCGTCTTCCACGTCGTACGCTGGCCGTCGTAGCGTAGCTCGATGCCCAGCGCCTGAGCCCACGCCGTTAGACGGAGACGCTCTGCGTCCGGCAGCGAGGGGTCCAGCACGCCGCCGCTGTGGCCGTTAAGCATCGGTTCTCCATCCGTAACCAGACGTCGTCATGTTTTTAATCAATACAGCCCGAGCGGAGCGAGGCCCGTATCCGTGACGCGAGTGGCGCGCAGAAAGCGGTTGTTGTACCGGTATCAGTCAACGTCGACGTGGCCGGCAGGTACTTCGCCTCCGTCCGCGTCGTGTCTCCTGCCGTCGGCGAACCCGCCCCGGGCGCAGAAGGAGGGGGGCAGAGGTCGTGAGCTGATCGGTGTCGGTGGGACGCCCTGATCGAGGGGCTGTGACGAGGGCGGTCTGTGCGGTCGAGAGCGCTCTCATCCCCGGGTCGGCTCTGCGTCCGTTGCCGGGCCCGAGGAGGGTGGGGGAGGCGTGTCGGGCGTGTTGTCGCAGGCCGTATTCCTCTGTACGTGAGGTGCCTGTGAGGGTGCCGGGGTGAGAGAGCGCTCTTGCGTGGTCTTGACGCCTGGGACTCACAGGGTCAAGATCGGCGCAGTGCGCGGGCTTGGGGGGCCGCTCACGATTCTCTGGCGTGCCTGAAGAACGGATCCTCCATGACACGACATCTCACCCGATCGGGTGCCCGGCGCGGAGCCGTGGCTCTGCTGTCCCTCGCCCTGCTCGCCGTGGGCACGACAGGGCTGCCCCAGGCGGCCTCGGCGGGTACGACCGTCACAGCGGCTCGTCCCACCGGCACAGAGGCCGGCACGGCCGGCGCGACGGCGAGTACGGCCGGTGGTGGGACGGGCGCACGGCAGCCCGTCGTCGGGCCGCCGGCGACCGAGCACGGCTGTGCTCGTATCGAGAGGAGCCTTCCCACGCTCGCCGACTGGCCGAAGGTCAGGAGCAGGGTCGAGCGGAGCGACTCGGACGAGAGGCGCATTTCGAAGATCCTCGCCGGGATGACGCTGGCCGAGAAGGTCGGGCAGATGACGCAGCCCGAGATCGTCGCGATCACCCCCGAGGAGGTCGGGCAGTACGGCATCGGGTCGGTGCTGAACGGCGGCGGCTCCTGGCCCGGCCGCGACAAGCACGCGTCGCAGAAGGCGTGGCTGGACCTCGCCGACGCGTACTGGAAGGCCTCCGTCGCCACCCGGACGAAGATCCCCGTGATCTGGGGCATCGACGCCGTCCACGGCAACAACGGCGTCTACGGCGCGACGATCTTCCCGCACAACATCGGCCTCGGCGCCGCGCACGACCCGTGCCTGATCCGCGACATCAGCGAGGCGACCGCCGCGCAGATCCGCGCCACCGGCCAGGACTGGACCTTCGGGCCCACGCTGGCCGTCGTCCGCGACGACCGCTGGGGCCGCACCTACGAGGGCTACTCCGAGGACCCGCGCATCACCCGCGCATACGGCTACGAGGCCGTGCGGGGCCTTCAGGGCGGGAACTCCCACGGCCTTTCCAGCAGGGGCGTCATCGCCACCGCCAAGCACTTCATCGGCGACGGCGGCACCGCGCGCGGCGTCGACCAGGGCGTGAACCCGTCGTCCGAGGCCGAGATGATCAACATCCACGGCCAGGGCTACTACGGGGCCCTCGCGGCCGGCGCGCAGACCGTGATGGCGTCGTTCAACAGCTGGACCAACGCCGACCTCGGCATCGCCGAGGGCAAGCTGCACGGCAGCAAGAAGGCCCTCACCGACATCCTGAAGCAGAAGATGGGCTTCGACGGCGTCGTCGTCACCGACTGGAACGGTATCGGCCAGGTCGAGGGCTGCACCAACGCGAGTTGCCCCCGCGCGATCAACGCGGGCGTCGACGTCGTGATGGTGCCGTACGACTGGAAGGCGTTCATCGCCAACACGATCGCCCAGGTCGAGTCCGGGCAGATCCCGGTCGCGCGCATCGACGACGCCGTGCGGCGCATCCTGCGGGTCAAGCTGCGCGCCGGGGTGTTCGAGGCGCCCAAGCCGTCCTTGCGCCCCTTCGCCCGCTCGGGTGACGCGCTTCAGGCCAGGAAGCTCGCCCGCGAGGCCGTCCGCGAGTCGCAGGTCCTGCTGAAGAACAACGGCCGGGTGCTGCCGCTCGCCCCGCGCTCGAAGGTGCTGGTCGTCGGCAAGAGCGCCGACAGCCTGCAGAACCAGACGGGCGGCTGGTCCCTCACCTGGCAGGGCACCGGCAACACCAACGCCGACTTCCCGAACGGCACGACCATCCTCGGCGGCCTGCGCGAGGTGCTCGGCGCGCAGAACGTCACCTTCAGCGAGACCGCCGACGGCGTCGACCCCTCGGCCTACGACGCGGTGATCGCGGTCATCGGCGAGACGCCGTACGCCGAGGGTGTGGGCGACCTCGGGCGGCGCAGCCTGGAGGCGGCCAAGATGTACCCCGGCGACCTCGCCGTCCTGGACAAGGTGTACGGAAAGGGCGCGCCGGTCGTCACGGTGTACGTCAGCGGCCGCCCGCTGTGGGTGAACAAGGAGATCAACCGCTCGGACGCGTTCGTCGCGGCCTGGCTGCCGGGCACCGAGGGCGGCGGCGTCGCCGACCAGCTCGTGCGCGCCTCGCGCCACTACGAGGGCTACACCGGCAAGCTGTCCTACAGCTGGCCGAAGGGTGTCTGCCAGACCCCGCTCAACGCGGGCGACGAGGGCTACGACCCGCTGTTCCCGCTGGGCTACGGCCTGCGCTCCGGCCAGAACTCCGCGATCGGGCACCTGGACGAGACCCTCCCCGAGACCGGCTGCGGCTCCAACGGAGGCGGCGGCACCGCGACCGACCCGCTGGAGATCTTCAACCGGACCGACATCGCGCCGTACAAGAGCTTCATCGGCTCGCCCGAGAACTGGGGCGGCACCGAGATCGGCGTGGACGGGACGGCCGCGCACGCGGAGATCAACGTCGTCCCCACGGACGTCAACGTGCAGCAGGACGGGCTCAAGGCGACCTGGACCGGCACCGGGCCCGGCCAGATCTACATGCAGGACCCGGCCGGCGGCAGCGACCTGCGCGGCTACCTCAACGCCGACGGCGCCCTGGTCTTCGACACGATCGTGCACCAGGCTCCGGCGGCGAGGACGGTGGTGAGCGTCCACTGCGTGTACCCGTGCGCCTCGGAGGTCGTGGCCACCTCGCTGTTCCGGGACCTTCCCACCGGCACCAAGGCGACCGTCAAGATCCCGCTGGCGTGCTTCGCGGCCGCGGGCCTCGACTTCGAGAACACCAACACGCCGTTCCTCGTCTACACCGACGGCGCGTTCTCGGCGTCGTTCGCCAACGTCCACTGGGAGCCCAAGGCGGGCAAGGACCCCGACGCGCGCAACTGCGCCGACCTGCACGACTGACCTGACCCATGACCTGACCGCGTGAACACGAGAAGGGTGCCGCCGGAGAGTCTCCGGTGGCACCCTTTCCCGTCTCGTAACGCCTGCCGTCCGGCCCGCGGGAGCGCGTCCCGCGGGCGGGGCTAGTTGCGGACGATCGTGAAGGTGGACGTGGTGTTCTTGATGTCCTGCGCGTTGTTGCCGAGCCGCAGGTTGTTGAACGTCGCCGTGCCGACCGCCGGGCCCTGGCCGGGCTCGGGCAGTTCGTTCACCCAGATGCCGAAGCCGGACTTGGCGTCGAAGGCGTCACCGCTCTTCTGAGCGCCCGAGATCGAGACGTTCGTGAAGATGGTGTCCTTGACCGGGAACTGCGGCTGCCCGCCGACGTAGTTCGTCTGGAACATGATGCCGCTGTAGGTCGGGTCGACGATGTCGACGTCGTTGACGCGGATGCCCTGGAACACCTTCGAGGCGGAGAAGATCCAGATCGCGGGGAAGGTCTGCTGGCCCCAGAAGTGGCCGCCGGCCCGGACGATCGAGATGTTCTCGAACCTGGTCGGCGGGTCGGCGCCGAAGCCGTTCATCGGATAGCCGAAGTCCAGCGAGCTGATCGTGATGCCGGAGTAGGTCAGCGTGTCCGCGATGTAGATGTTCCGGAACGTGTTGGCGTACCCGCCGTAGACCGCGACACCGGCCGCGCGCCACGGGAGGATGGCCGTCAGGTTCTCGTAGACGTTGTTCTTCTCGTCGGCCCCGCCCGCGTCGATCGCCGAGAACAGCGCGAAGCTGTCGTCGCCGGTCGTCCGCGCCTCGATGTTGCTCACGAGGTTGTCCGTGCTGCCGTTCGTCATGTTGATGCCGTCGGCGAACGTGTTGCGGATGCGGGAGTTCTTGATCGTCATGTTGTCGGTGTTCGCGCCCCAGTACATGCAGACCTGGTGCTCGACCCAGACGTTGTCGATGACCATGTTGGCGACGTTCGAGAAGTCGAACACCTTGCCCGGGCCGTCGATGCGGGTCACGTAGTTGCCGAAGTAGGCGAAGCCCGTGAACACCGAGCCGTTGGCCGAGGACTCGGCGCGGAAGCCGATGTCGGAGTTCTCCGAGGAGGTCGGAGCGTAAAAGCGCGTGTACCAGGGACCGGCGCCGACGACCCTGACCGCCTTGCCGTAGACCTGGAACTTCTGGGAGGTCTGGTAGTCACCGGCGGGCAGGTAGACGCCGATCAGGCTGCCGGTGTTGTCCATGCGCACCCGGTCCAGCGCGTTCTGCACGTCCTGGTGGCTGAAGCCCGCCGGGACGGCGTACTTGGCCGGGTCGGGGTTGACGATCGGCGAGACCTGCTCCAGGTTGATGAAGTCGATCGCGTACGTCGTCGAGTTGGCCGGGTCCTTCTGCAGGCGGATCTTGCTGCCTGCCGGAACGGTGGTCCCGAGCAGCACGTTGGCCTCGTCGTAGATGTGGCGCGGGCCCGCTCCGGGCGAGTTGCCGGGGGCGGTCTCGTTGCCGTACAGCCACGAGTACTTCGAGGTCAGGTTGATCGGCTTGAGGAACTGGCCGTTGACGTAGATGTTCAGCGTCGAGTTGATGCCGCCGCCGCCCGGAGCGTCCGGGATCGAGAACCGGGCGACCAGCGTGTTGGTGCTGGCCTTGGTGGTCCACTCGACGTAGGCGCCGTTGGTGTTCAGCGTGACGGCCTTGCGGCCGGACGCCTCACCGGCGATGGTGCCGATGTCGCGGCTCGGGCCGACCACGGCCGCGCCGCCGCCCACGGTGCCGTCCTCGGCCTCGTAGTAGTCGTACGGCATGTTGGCGCCGCGCCCGACGAAGAACGGCTGGTCGGAGGTGTTGTTGGTGCGCTTGACCGGCAGCTCGTTGGCGTCGTCGGCCAGCACCGTGCGGACGGTGTACTTGCCGTTGGCCGCGGTCCACGTCCCGAGGTTGACCGGGCCGACGGTCGCGTCGACGGCGACGACCCCGGTGTAGGTGCCGGTGAGGGTCCTGACCACGGTGCCCGCGTCGTTCAGGACGGTGACCGTGATGCCGTGGCCGCCGCCCGCGGAGGCCACGGTGCCCTGGTTCTTGATGGTCGTCGAGAACGTCACGGTGTTGCCCGCGGCCGGGTTGCCCGGTGACCAGGTGGTCGCGGCGACCAGGTCGGAGCTGTCCACCGGCCGGACGGTGAGCGCCGTCGGGCTGGTGAAGCTGTTGTTCGACTCGTTCTGCTCGATGACGGAGTTGGCCTCGTCGACCTTGGCCGTGAGCTGGTAGGTGCCCGCGTCACGGGGGCCGATGTTGGCGCTGACCGTCGCGGTCGCCCCGGCGGCGAGCCCGGCGACGTTCGCCGTCCCGACCTTGGTGGTGCCGAGGTAGAAGTTGACGTTCGTCGCGCCGGAGGCCGCGTTGCCGCCGTTCCTGACCGTCGAGGTCAGCGTGATGGCGTCGGTCTCGACCGGGGACGCCGGGCTGGCGCTCAGGGCCGTCACGGTGAGGTCGGGGTTCGGTGCGGGGGTGCCGATGACCTGGAATTCGGCGGCCTGTCCGGCGGGGGCGCCGGAGTTGCCGGTGTACTTGAGCTGGACGTCGGCGACGCGGCCGGTGACCGGGATGGTCACGGTGTTGCCGGTGGCGGGGCTGAAGCTGTACTGGGTGGCGTTGGTGAGGCCGGTGAACGCGGTGGCGCTCTGCTCACGGCCCAGGACCTGGATGGTCTGGGTGCGCGGGCCCCAGATGCTGTCGGGGTTGAGCTTGACGACGACCTGGTTGATGTCGGCGTTGGCGCCGAGCTGGACGGTGAGGGTGTTGGGGTAGCCGGCGGCGCCTTCCCAGTAGGTGGCGAGGTTGTTGTCGTTGGCGTTGGCGGGCACGAAGGTGAACACCGAGCCGTTGGCGGTGATGGGCTTGCCGATGGCGAGGTTGGTGCCGCCGCTGCCTGAGCCGGTGCGGGTGACGGTGTTGCTGGGGTCGGACTCGTTGCCGGCCGCGTCCTTGGCCGTGACGTGGTACGACACGGTGGCGGTGTCGGACTGGTCGTCGGTGTAGGTGAGCACGTTGCCCGCGACGCTGCCGCGCAGTGCACTGTTGGCGTAGATGTTGTACCCGGTGACGCCGACGTTGTCGGTGGAGGCGTTCCAGGTCAGCCGGATCTGGCCGGAACTCGGCTGCGTGTAGGCCAGGTTGCCCGGGGCGGTGGGTTTTTGGGTGTCGCCGCCGCTTGCGGGGCCGTAGACCTCGAACTCGGAGATCTGTCCGGCGGGCCAGCCGGTGTTGGCGGTGATGTTCAGGCGGATGTACCGGGCGGTGGTGGCCGTGAAGTTGATCGTCACGGTGTTGCCGGTGGCCGGGTTGAAGGTGTAGCCCGCGGAGCCGACCGTGGTGGTGGTGGGGGGGTTGGCGGTGCCGGTCAGTACCGACAGGGTCTGGGTGCGGGTCTGCCAGGCGGCGATGTTGGGGAGTTTGAGGATGACCTGGTTGACGCTGACGGCGGAGCCGAGGTCGACCTGGACCCACTGGGGGAAGGCGTTGTTGACGCTCTCCCAGTAGGTCGCGGCGTTGCCGTCGGTGACGTTGCCGGCTCCGTAGACGTCGGCGTGGCCGCTTTCGGTGGCAGGCTTGCCGGCGGCGAGGTTGGGGCCGGCCGCCGTGGCGGGCAGGCCCGGCCCGAACAACACGAGTAGGCCGGACGCGAGCATGGCCGCGACCAGCCGTAACACCGGATGCTTTTTACTCATTACGGTCTCTATCTCTCGTCAGGGACGAAAAGGGGCGGCGGGTGGTCCGGCCGCGGGGGGTGCTGATCTCAACGCAGAGGACGGAAAGCGCTGGGAGAGAGGCCGCGCGAAGGCGGCGATCGTCCGCGCAATGCCGTAGCCGACATCACCGGGGGCCTCCATGGGGGGATGGGGGCGGGGCGGGTGCACGGACGCGGTGCGCTCCAGCCAGAAGTTGCGGAGAATAGAGAGAGAAATAACAGTGCTTTGCACGATTCTTGCAGGGCGTTGGCCAAAGGTTACATACGTGCTACGGCCGCGTCAACGGGTGGAAAAGTCACGTTTCGCCCAGCATTCGCGTGTCCTGCGGGGAGTCGAGCGCCGTCACCGGGAGATGTCCCCGTGGAGGGCTGTCAGGAAAATCGGTTGGACCAGGCGCGGGGTGATGGGCGTCCGAAAGTGCCTCACTAGAGGGCTAACCCACATTCTAGGTAGAAATAGTGGGTTTTTCGGATACCATGCAGACATGGCCGCCCTCTTGGACCTTGTACAGTTGCGCACATTCGTGACCATCGCCGACAGTGGGGGCTTCGGACGGGCCGCCGCCGTCCTGCGGACGAGCCAGCCCACCGTCAGCCAGCACGTCCGCGCCCTCGAGCGCGTCGTCGGCCGTCCGCTCGTCGAGCGCACCGGCCGGCTCACCCGGTTCACCGCCGCCGGGGAGACCCTGCTCGCCGAGGCGCGCCGGCTGCTCGCCGCGCACGACGAGGCGATGGGCCGCCTCGGCGTCGAGCGGCCCGCCACGCTCACCGTCGGCGCCACCGGTGACGCCGCCGACCACGTGCTCCCCGACCTCCTCACCGAACTGCGCGGCGCATTCCCCCGCCACGACATGGTCTTCCGCCTGGACCGCACGACCGAGCTCGCCGAGGCGACCACGCGCGGCACCCTGGACATGGCGCTGATCCTCGGCGCCACCACCGTGCCCGGGGTGGAGGTCGGCGCGCTCCCGCTGCGCTGGTTCGCCGCCCCCGGGTGGTCCCCGCCGATCGCGGGGCGGCGGTTCCCCCTGGTGGCCTTCCAGGAGCCGTGCGGGTTGCGGCAGCAGGCCCTGAGGGCACTGGAGGGCGAGGGGCTGGTCGTCACCGTCCCCGCCGAGGCCACCAACCTGGACGGCGTCCTCGCGGGCGTGCGCGCCGGGCTCGGCGTCGCGCTGCTGCCCTCGTCCGGCACGGCCCCGCCCGGCCTCGAAGAGGTGACGTGCCTGCCGCCGCAGGGGCCGGTGGCCGTGCGCCTCGCCCGCCGCCGGGGGCTCGACCCGAGGATCGAGGAGACGGCCGCCGCCGTCCTGCGCAAGTTCTTCGGCTCGCTCGTCCCCGAGCACGCCGCGCTCGCCTGACCGCCCCGGGCCCATTCCCCGTGACCCCGGCCCCGGCGTGCCCGATGGCATCACAAATTTAAATCGCAATACATCAGGAAATCGAATTACCGGCCGATCTCCGGAAGAAATAACGGCGAATCCGGGTAATGCACGGAAAGCGCCGTTGACTGGCGTCCTTCATTATGGTGTGATCCGTTCATGGCCTTTGAATATCGCCGCACAGGGCCCCCTGCCGTGTCGACGTGAACCGGCGCGAGCCCACGTGACCACGGGCGGCCCGCCCGTCCCAGGGGGGACCGGGCGGTAATTCGGGGGAATTCAAGGCAACAGCGGTTCCGGTGTCTCGTCATGCCGTGCCCGCGTCATGTCCCATCGCGACCCGGCGTTCCCACGGCGCCGTGCCGCCGCGCGGCGATCACGTCTTTTCGCCCGCCTGCCCCACCGCGACAGAAACGGCCGTTCCATGTCATCGACGGAAACCCCGGAATCCCGCACCGAAGAAAATCCCCCCAGAAGCCGCGGACGGCTGCGCTCGCGCCGCCCCGCGGTCCTCGTCGTCGTCCTCGCGGTAGTCGTCGTGGCCGCCGTCGCCGTCATCGCCCTGCGCGGCGGCGCGGACCCGGAGACGAAGGGGACGGCGGGGGCGCCCGCCGCCGGTCCGGTCTCCGGCGGCACGCTGCGCTACGCCATCGCGGGCACCCAGGTCTCGCTCGACCCCGCCGTGGCGGCCACCGCCGTCACCGGGCTGATCGACCGCAACATCTTCGACTCGCTGGTCTTCCAGACCGGCCCCGGCGCGTTCGCCCCCTGGCTCGCCGAGCGGTGGACGGTCTCGGCCGACGGCACGACGTACACCTTCACCCTGCGCGAGGGCGTCAGGTTCCACGACGGCACCCCGCTCGACGCGGCGGCCGTCAAGGCGTCGCTGGACCACGTCGTGGACCCCAAGACCAAGTCGGCGTACGCCGCGTCGCTGATCGCCCCCTACAAGGAGGCGCGGGCGGTGAGCGACCTGGTCGTCGAGGTCACGCTGTCGCGGCCGTTCACCCCGTTCCTGCAGGCGCTGTCGGTCCCGTACCTGGGCATCCAGAGCCCGGCCGCGCTCGCCAAGCCGGTCGAGCAGTACCAGCCGGTCGGCACCGGGCCGTTCTCGTTCGTCTCCTGGGAGAAGGACAAGCGCGTCACCCTCAAGAAGTACGCCGGGTACTCCTCCGCGCGGGAAGGGGCCTCCCACGCGGGCGCCGCCTACCTCGACGGGCTGGCGTTCGAGTTCGTCTCCGAGGACGCCACCCGCTACGGCGCGCTGACCAGCGGCCAGGTGCAGGGCATCGCCGGCGTGCCGCCCGTGGACGCGCGCACGCTGAAGTCGCTGCCCGGCTTCGGGCTCACGGTGACCGAGACGCCCGGCCTCAACTACAACCTC
This sequence comes from Sphaerisporangium sp. NPDC051011, assembly GCF_040653595.1. Classification (NCBI taxonomy): domain Bacteria; kingdom Bacillati; phylum Actinomycetota; class Actinomycetes; order Streptosporangiales; family Streptosporangiaceae; genus Sphaerisporangium; species Sphaerisporangium sp. NPDC051011. The sequence goes on from NZ_JBFAGG010000019.1 coordinate 10,213, forward strand.
TACCTCAACCAGACCCGCGGCCCGCTGAAGGACGTGCGGGTCCGCCGCGCGCTGTCGGCGTCCGTCAACGTCGAGGAGCTCGTCAAGAACATCTACTTCGGCTACTACAAGGCCGTGCGCAACCCGCTCAGCGCGGCCACCGCCGGGTACGACGCCTCCGCCGAGCAGGCCCTCGCGTCCTACGACCCCGCCGAGGCCGGACGGCTGCTGGAGGAGGCCGGGTGGAAGCCCGGCCCCGACGGCTACCGCGTCAAGGACGGCAAGGTGCTCGCGCTGACCTGGCCATACTGGGCCGAGGGCAACAAGGAGCAGCGCGACGTCCTCGCCGAGGGCATCCAGGCGCAGGCCAAGCTGGCGGGCATCAAGATCGAGCGCCCGACGGTCGACACCGGCGCGTTCGTCAGCAAATACCTCATCGGCGGCGACTACGACCTGGTCGACGTGAGCTTCGCCCGGCCGACGCCCGACGTCCTGCGTTTCGCCTTCGCCTCCGGCAACACCTACGAGAAGGCCGGCGGCAACGTCGCGCTGGTGAACTCGCCGGAGATCGACACGTGGGTGGAGGAGGCCGCCGAGACCTCCGACCCCGCGACCGCCGCCCGCGACTACGCCGCGGTCCAGCGCGAGGTGCTCGACAAGGCGTACGTGCTGCCGCTCTACACCCCCGTCGCGCTCACCGGCCTGTCCGGGAAGGTCCAGGGCGTCGCCTTCGACGCGCAGACCTACCCCGAGTTCCACGGCGCCTGGCTGAAGGCCTGACCGCCGATGCCGCCTCTGGCCCGCTGGCTGCTGCGCAGGCCGGCCCAGATCGTCCTCGTCCTGTGGGGCGCGGCGACGCTGGCCTTCCTCGGGATGCGGCTCGTGCCCGGCGACCCCGCCCGCGCCATCGCGGGCGGGGTCCAGGCCAGCGCGACGCCGGCCGTGCTGGACGCGATCCGCGCCCAGTACGGCCTGGACCGACCGCTGCCCGTCCAGTACGCGATCTTCCTCGGGCGGCTGCTGCGCGGCGACCTCGGCCGGTCGTACCAGCTCAACCAGGGCGTCGGCGGCGTGATCACCGAGCAGCTGGGGGCCACCGTCGCGCTCGCGCTCGGGGCCATGGCCCTCGGCCTCACGCTCGCGACCGCCCTCGCCCTGCTCACCGCCGGGCGGCCCAGCACCCGCGCGCTCGCCCGCGCCTTCGAGTTCTGCTCGATCTCCACGCCCGGTTTCTGGATCGGCACCCTGCTCCTCGCCGCCTTCTCCTTCCACCTGCACTGGTTCCCCGTCCTCGGCGAGGACGGCGTCGCCGGGCTCGTCCTGCCCTGGCTCACCCTGGGCCTGTCCATCGCGGGGGTGCTGTCCCAGGTCACCCGCGAGGGCGTCGAGCGCGCGCTGGAGCAGCCGTTCACCCTCACCGCCCGCTCCCGGGGCGCCACCGAGAACCGCGTCCGCCTGCGCCACGCCCTGCGGCACGCGGCGCTGCCGGTGCTGACCCTGTCCGGATGGGCGCTCGGCGAGCTGCTCGGCGGGGTCGTCGTCGTGGAGACGGTCTTCGCCCGCCAGGGCATCGGCCAGGTCGTCGTGTCCGCCGTGCAGGGACGTGACCTTCCCGTGGTCACGGGCGTGGTCGTCCTCGCCGCCGCGACGTTCGCCCTCATCAATACCGGGATCGACCTGCTGTACCGGGTCGTGGACCCGCGGATGCGGCAGGTGGCCCTGTGACCTCCCCCTCGGCATGCCTCCGCGCGGCAGATCCGCGGCGGGTGACCTCGTGACCGCCCCCGTGGCGGACGGAACAGCTGCGGGCCGCGCCCTCCGCGCGCGTACGCTCCGGCCCGTCGTGCTCCTGGCGGGGGCGTTCTTCGTGCTGGTCTGCGCCGCCGCCCTCGTCCCCTGGTTGCTCGCGGGCGACCCCAACGCGGTGGACCCCGCCGTCGCGCTGCGCCCGCCCGGCCACGGCCACCCGTTCGGCACCGACCAGCTCGGCCGCGACATCCTCGCCCGCGTCGTGCACGGGGCCCGCTCCTCGCTGCTCGTCGGCCTCGGGTCCACGGTGCTCGCGGGCCTCGCCGGCTCGGCGTGGGGGCTGCTGTCCGCGCTCGGCGGCCGGGTCGTGGACGAGACGGCGATGCGGGTCGCCGACGTCCTGCTGTCGTTCCCCAGCGTGCTGATGGCGCTGCTCGTCGTCGCCGTGCTCGGCCCGGGGACGGTCAACGTCACCGTGGCGATCACCATCTCCCTCGCGCCCGGGTTCGCCCGGGTCGTCCGCGTGCGCGCCGTCGTCGTCCGCGACTCGGCCTACGTGCGCGCGGCCGTCAACCTGGGCGTGCGCAGGACGCGCGTCGTGCTCCGGCACGTCGTCCCCAACGTGCTGGCGCCGCTGCTCGTCCTCGCCACCGTGAACGCCGGGACCGCGATCATCGCGGGGGCGTCGCTCAGCTTTCTCGGCCTCGGTCCCAAGCCGCCTGACCCGGAATGGGGCTCGATGCTCGCCCAGTCCCGCGCCTATCTCGACGCCGCGTGGACCTACGCGCTGTTCCCCGGCGCCGCCATCACCCTCACCGTCATGTCCGTGACCGTCCTCGGCCGCGCGCTGCGCGACCGCTACGAAGGCCGTGACGCCCGATGACCGAGACCGCGGGGAAGATCCTCGACGCCGAGGAGGCCGGGGCCGTCCCGCCGCTGGTCGAGATCGCCGGGCTGTCGGTGGACTTCGCCACCCGCCACGGCCTCGTGCGCGCCGTCCGCGACGTCGGCCTCACGCTGCGGGCGGGGGAGTGCCTGGCGCTGGTGGGCGAGTCCGGCTCCGGCAAGAGTGTCACGGCCCGCACCCTGCTCGGCCTCGCCGGGGAGGGGGCCACGGTCCGCGCCGGCACCCTCGCCTTCGAGGGACGCGACCTGACGCGGCTGAGCGGCCGCGAATGGCGGCGCCTGCGCGGACGCCGCATCGGGTACGTCCTGCAGGACGCGCTCGGCTCGCTGGACCCCCTGCGCAGGGTCGGGGACGAGGTCGCCGAGCCGCTGGAGGTGCACGGCCTCGCCACCCGCGACGACCTGGAGGAGCAGGTGATCGGGCTGCTGGCCGACGCCGGCGTCCCCGACCCCGAGGAGCGGCTCCTCCAGTACCCCCACGAGCTGTCCGGCGGCCTGCGGCAGCGCGCGCTCATCGCCTCGGCCATCGCCGCGCGCCCGTCCCTGCTCATCGCCGACGAGCCGACCACCGCCCTCGACGTCACCGTCCAGGCCCAGGTGCTCGACCTGCTCCAGCAGATGAAGGACGCCGGCACCGCGCTGCTGCTCATCAGCCACGACCTCGCGGTGGTGGCGCGCATGGCGGACCACATCGCCGTCATGCGCGCCGGCGAGGTGGTCGAGGCGGGCCCGGCCGCCCACGTGCTGACCCGGCCAGAACACCCGCACACCGCCGCCCTGCTCGCGGCCGTCCCCAGCCTGGACGCCGGCCCGCCTCCGCGTCCGGCGGCCGGCGGCGCGGGGGCCGTCGTGGAGGTCCGGGGTGTGCGCAAGCGGTTCCGCTCGCTCGACGGCCGGTGGCGGACGGCCGTGGACGACGTGTCGTTCACGCTCGCGGCCGGGGAGGCCCTCGGGATCGTCGGCGAGTCGGGATCGGGGAAGAGCACCACGGCCCGCCTCGTCCTCGCCGAACTCGACCCGGACGCCGGGTCCGTGCTGCTCGACGGCGAGCCGTGGAGCGGTCTGCGCGAGAGGGACCGCCGCGCCCGCCGGTCCCGGATCCAGCTCGTCGACCAGGATCCGCTCGGCTCCTTCGACCCGCGTTTCACCGTCGAACAGGTCATCGCCGAAGCCCTCGGCCCCGGTGCGTCCGCGAACGGGCCGGAGGGCGGGCGGCCTGGCCCCGGCGTGCGCGGCCGGTTCGGTTCGGGCGGGGGAGCGAGACGAGAGCGGGTCGCCGAACTGCTCGCCGCGGTGGGCCTGGACGCGGGGTTCCTCGGACGCGGGCCCGCCCGGCTCTCCGGCGGGCAGCGGCAGCGCGTGGCCATCGCCCGCGCGCTCGCCCCCGGGCCCGAGGTGCTGGTGTGCGACGAGCCCGTGTCCGCGCTGGACGTGACCGTGCAGGCGCAGATCCTCGCCCTGCTGGCCCGGCTGCGGCGCGAGACCGGGCTGTCCCTGCTGTTCATCTCGCACGACCTCGGCGTCGTCCGCCAGGTGTGCGACCGGGTGGCCGTCATGAAGGACGGCGCGATCGTCGAGGTCGGCGAGGTGGACACCGTGTTCCGCGCGCCGCGCCACCCGTACACCGCCGCCCTGCTCGCCGCCGTCCCCCGCCTGGACACGGCCTGGCACGACGCCGCACCCACGCTCACCGACACCGACACAGCCACCGACACAGACCGCGACACGAAAGGCATCAGATGACCTCGAACACCATCGAGCCCGGATCCCCCGAGCCGTCCCGCGCGGTCGTCGTGACCGGCGCGGCCTCCGGGATCGGCAGGGCGACCGCCGAGTTGTTCGCCGAGCGCGGCACCGGCGTCGTCGCGGTCGACCATGACGAGGCCGGACTGAAGGCGTTCGCCGGGAACGACCGGATCGTCACCCTTGGCGGCGACGTGTCGACCGAGGAGACCAACCAGGCGGCGGTCGCGCTCGCCCTCGAACGGTTCGGGCGGCTGGACGGCGCGGTGCTCAACGCCGGCGTCGGCGGCACGCTCCCGCTGGAGCACCCGGGCGCGCTGGACGCCGCCGAGCGCATCCTGTCGGTCAACCTGCGCGGGCCGATCCTCGGCATCCGGACGGTCGTGCCCGCGTTGCGCGCGTCCGGGGGCGGGTCCATCGTCGTGACGGCGTCGGTCGCCGGCATCCGGGCGGACCCGGGCAACTGGGCGTACAACGCCTCCAAGGGAGCGCTGCTCAACCTGGTGAGGGCGGCGTCGCTGGACTACGCCGTGCAGGGCATCCGCGTCAACGCGCTCGCGCCCGGCCTGACCCGCACGCGCATCACGGCCGGGGTGCACGAGAACCCCGCCCTGCTGTCCCTGATCGCGAGGAACATCCCGCTGCAGCGGTTCGCCGAGCCGCGTGAGCAGGCCGAGGCGGTCTGGTTCCTGATCTCCCCGGCCGCGTCCTACATCACCGGCACCGCGCTGGTGGTCGACGGCGGCCTCGACGCGAGCCTCGGCCTCCTGCCCCTGCCCGAAGCCCGCTGACCACGGCATTCCCCACCTGTTGCCCCACTCCGACCGAAAGGACCATGCCATGACGACGGCGGACATCACCGGCGCCCCCACCACGGAGATCAACAAGGCGGTGGCGCGGCGCTTCTACGAGGAGGTCATCACCCAAGGGAAGCTCGAGGTGCTCGACGAGATCATCGCCGAGGACGGCCGCGACACCGCCGTCCCCGCCGGAGGCACCTTCGGCCCTGCCGGGTTCGTCGAGCACATAACGTGGCTGCGCGGAGCCGTGGAGGGCGTCACGGCGACGGTCACCGACACCGTCGCCGAGGACGACCGGGTGGTCGTGTACTGGACGATCGAGGGCGTGCAGCGCGGCGTGGTCTTCGGCGCCCCACCGAGCGGCCGTCGTTTCACGGGCGTGAGCATCAGCACGATCCGCTTCCGCGACGGCCGCATCGTCGAGTACGCGGTCCTGCCCGACCGCCTCGGCATCCTGTCCCAGCTCACCCCCTGACCGGCCGGCCCCCGCGGCCCGTCCACCGCCCGGCTTATCCGGACATTCGCGCACGGCCCGCCTCCTTCCGCGGAGGCGGGCCGTCGTGGGTGAGGGGCCGCTATTGGGAGTTTTCAGGCGGTGGGGTGCGGCCAGTCATGCTTCCAGGGTTTCGACCCAGGCCCTGACGGCCTTGGCGGTGCTGTCGGCGTGTTCCTCCAGGGTGGTGAAGTGGTCGCCCGGGATGTCGACGGCCTCGTGCGCGACCGGCCAGTACGCGCGCCAGTCGTGGACGCCGGTCGGGTCGACGGTCGTGCCGAGCAGGGGCTCGCGGGCCCGCAGCAGCAGGATGGGCGCCTCGATCGGCCCGGGCCGCCAGCCCACGAAGTGCCGGTTGTAGAGGCCCATCGCGGTCAGCCGGTCGTCATGGACGTTCAGCGCGAAGCGGTCGATGCGGTCCAGCATTCCGCCGATCATGGCCCGCTGCCACCAGTCGAACCCCTCCCGCACGGCCGCGTCGATCGGATAGCTGTCGATCAGCGCGAGCCCCGCCGGGACGAGGCCCTCCTCCTCCAGCGCCGAGGCCACCGCGTGCGCCACGCAACCGCCCATCGAACGCCCGACGATCACGAACGGCCGGTCCCCGGCGCACGCGCGCAGGCCCTCCACGTTCATGCGGACCAGCGTCTCCAGCGAGTCCGGCAGCGCCTCGTCCTCGCCCTCGGTGAACCCCGGGGACGGGACGACGTGCAGATCCCGGTCCCCGCGGAACGACCGCCCGAACCGGGAGTACTCGTGCGGCCCCGAGATCGCGCTCAACGCGGGGAAGCAGACCAGCAGGACGCGCCCGGGACCGGTGGCGAGCCGGATGGACGGGCGGACGTACCGCGCGCGGTCGGCCTCCGCGAACGTGGGCCGCACGTGCGAGGCGGCGATCAGCAGCCGCGCGGCCTCGTCGTGCTTGCCGGTGTCGTGCATACGCCGGTGGAGCGCAGCCAGGCCGCCGCCCGCCGGCCGCTCGCCCGCCCGGGCCGGCGGGGCGGCCGTGTTCGCCGTGCCCCCGATGCCCCCGATGTCCCTGATCTCCTGGGCGAGCAGGTCCGCGATGGCCTGCGGGGTCGGGTGGTCGAAGGTCAGCGTGGCCGGGAGTCGCAGGCCGGTGACCGCGTTCAGCCGGTTGCGCAGCTCGACGGACGTCAGCGAGTCCAGGCCCAGCTCGATCAGCGCACGGTCGGCGGGGATCGTCGCCGGACTGGGATGCCCGAGCACGGCCCCGGCCTCCGCGCGTACCGCGTCGAGCAGCACGTCGAGCAGCACGGCCTCGCGGTCGGCGCCCTCGGCCCCGGCCAGCCGCGCGGCCAGGGCGGACACGCCGCCCGCCGTGCCGCCCGCACCCGCCGCCCGCCGCCCGGCCCGGACCAGGCCGCGCAGCACCGCCGGCACGGTCCCCGTCCCGTCCCTGCGCGGCGACAGGTCGATCGCGGCGGGGACGGGCACGGGATCCGTCCCCGGGCCGAGGACGGTGGCGTCGAAGAGGGCCAGGGCGCGGGAGGTGGTGAGCGGGCGCAGGCCCGTGGCGCGGATGCGCTGCTGGTCCGTCTCGGTGAGGGCCGCAGTGATCGCGCTCGTCTGCGCCCAGAGACCCCATTGGAGGCTCTGGACGCGCGCGGTGTGGGGGAGGCGGGCCAGGGCGTCCTGGAAGGCGTTGGCGGCGGCGTAGTTGGCCTGGCCGGCGCCGCCTAGCGTCGCGGAGACGGAGGAGTAGAAGACGAGGGCCCTGAGCGTCGGATGTCCCCGCGTCAGGCGGTGCAGGGTGTGGGCGCCGTCGACCTTCGGGGCGAGAACGGCGTGCAGGCTCTCGGGGGTGAGGGTGTGGACGGTCGCGTCGTGCGTGGTCGCGGCCGTGTGGACGATCGCCGTGAGCGGGTGCTCGGGCGGGACGCCGTCCAGCAGGGCGGCCGTGGCGCCGGGGTCGGTGATGTCGGCGGCCCGGATGGTGACGGTCGCGCCGAGGGCGGCGAGCTCGTCGGCGATGTCCCGGGCGCCGGGAGCCTCGGGGCCCTGGCGGCTGACCAGGACGAGGTGACGTGCGTGGTTCCCGGTGACCAGATGCCTGGCCAGGTGCGTGGCCAGGGTCCCGAGCCCTCCGGTGATCAGGACCGTGCCGTCGGGATCCCACGTGCCCGCTGCCTCCCGTACGGCGGCCTCCCAGCGCGTGGGGCTCTCCGCGGGGAGGGACGCCTCTGGGGCCGGGGTTTCCGTCTGGCCGGGGGGTTCGGCGCGGAGGAGGCGGGGGAGGTGGGCGGCGCCGTCGCGGACCGCCGCCTGCGGTTCGCCGGCGGCCAGGGCGGCGCTGACCACGGCGGGCAGGGCGGCGGCCGAGGCGGGACGGTCGTCCAGGTCGACCAGCAGTACGCGGCCGGGCTCCTCGGTCTGCGCCGAGCGCACCAGGCCCCACACCGCCGCGGACGCCGGGTCCGGGACCTCGTCCGGTTCGACCGCGACCGCGTTCCTCGTCACCACTACCAGGCGCGCGGCGGGCCACCGCGTCCCGGCGAACCACTCCTGGAGCACCCCGAGGACGTGCTGCGTCCGCGCGTGCGCGGCCCGCGCGGGGTCCGGTTCCGCCTCATCGGCACGCTCCGCGCCGGAAAGAGACGTCCCCTGGGCCGGGACGAGCAGGGGCAGGACGACCAGGTCGGGGGCGGGTTCGCCGGCTTCCAGGGCGTCGGCCAGGGCGGCGAGGCCGGGGAACGGCGACGAGGTGGCCCCCGCGGCGCGGAGCGAGTCGTGCGGCGTACGGTCCTCGCCGAGGACGGCCCAGGCGTCGCGGCCGGGGGCGTCCAGCGGCAGGCCGGTCCATCCGAGCCGGAACAGCGCGTCGTCCTGCCGGGAGGACGGCCCGCGGAGCTGCTCGGCCGTCACCAGGCGCGCGAGCAACGCGTCGATCTCGACCACCGGGGCGCCCGTCGGGTCGGCGGCCTGCAAGGTGAGGGAGTCGAGCCCTGCCATGACGACGCGGACGCGCAGCGCGGTGGCCCCGGTCGCGTGGACGCGGACGCCGTTCCACGCGAACGGCAGCCGATTGCGGCCCTCCGGGACGTCGGCGAGCCCCCGGAGCGCGGGCAGGTGCACGGCCGCGTCCAGCAGCGCCGGGTGCACGCCGAACCGCGCCGCCTCCACGTGGTGGCTCTCGGGCAGCTCGACCTCGGTGAACAGCTCGTCGCCCCGCTGCCACGCCGCCCGCAACCCCTGGAACGCCGGCCCGTACCGCAGCCCGGCGCGGTCGAGCGCCGGATAGGCGTCGTCCAGGTCCACGGGGGTGGCGCCCTCGGGCGGCCACACCGCGAAGTCGTAGCCGGGGGCGGACGGGTCCGAGGTGAGCACGGCGGTCGCGTGCCTGGTCCACTCGCCGTCGTTCTCGTCCTGGGACGGGTCGCGCGGACGGGAGTGGACCCCCACCCGGCGCCGCCCGTCCTCGTCCGGGCCGACGGCCACCTGCACGTGCACGGCCTCGCCGCGCCGCAGGACCAGCGGCGACTCGACGATCAGCTCCTCGATGACGTCGAGCCCGACCTCGTCGCCCGCGCGGACGGCCAGCTCGGCGAAGCCCGTCCCCGGGAAGATCACGGTGTCCAGGACGGCGTGGTCGGCCAGCCAGGGGTGGGTCGTGAGGGACAGGCGTCCGGTGAGCAGCACCCCGTCCCCGTCCGCCAGGGTCGTCACCGCGCCGAGCAGCGGGTGGTCGACGGTGCCGAGCCCCAGTCCGGACGCGTCCCGCCGCCCACGCGACGACGCCTCCACCCAGAAGCGTTCGTGCTGGAAGGCGTAGGTGGGCAGTTCGACCCGGTTCGCACCCGAGGGAAGGGCCGGGGACCAGTCGACGGGCACGCCGTGGGTGTGGGCGGTGGCGACGGCGCTGAGCAGGGTGGCGGCGTCCGGCCGGCCGCGTCGCAGGACGGGGACGGCGGTGGCCTCGGCCGGGTCGTCATGGCCGGTGTCGTGGCCGGTGGGGAGGTTCTGGTGGACCAGCGGGGTGAGGGTCGCGTCGGAGCCGATCTCCAGGTAGACGGTGTGGTCGCCCGCGGCCCGCGTGTGCTCGTGGACGGCCCGCACGGCCTGCTGGAAGCGGACGGGGCTGCGCAGGTGGCGGGCCCAGTAGGCGGCGTCCGGAGCCTCGGTGAGCGGGGTGCCGGTCAGGTCGGAAATGTACGGAATGTCCGGGGTGTTCGCGGTGATGCCGGATATTTCCGTCTGGAAGCGGTCGAGGATCTCGTCCAGATGGTGGGAGTGGAAGGCGTGGCTGACCGTCAGCCGCCTGGTCTTGCGTCCGAGGTCCGCGAAGTGGGTGGTGAGGGTTTCGACCGCGTCGGGGTCGCCCGAGATGACGGTCGAGGTGGGCGCGTTGAGGGCGGCGATGGAGATCCGCGCGTCCAGGCCGCGCTCGGTGACGGCGGCCCGGGTCTCGTCCTCGGTGGCCTGGAGGGCGGTCATCGCGCCGGGCCGGGTGACGGAGTTCAGTGCGATGGCCCGAGTGGCGACCAGCCGGGCGGCGTCGGGGAGGGTGAGGATGCCGGCCGCGTGGGCCGCCGAGATCGCGCCGATCGAATGCCCGGTGACGATGTCCGGGTTGATCCCGAACGATCTCAGCAGGTGTGTCAGTGCGGTCTGGATGGCGAACAGCGCGGGCTGGGTGTAGAGGGTTCGGTTCACCGGCGCGGTATCGCCCGGGCCATTCGCTTCTGGGGTCGCGGAGTGGCGGCCCAGGATCACGTCGATCAGGGGTTCTGTGGTGTGGCCGGTGAGGTGGGTGTCGAGCTGGGCGGTGATCTCGTCCAGGGCTTCGGCGTAGGCGGGATAGGTCTCGTACAGCTCCCGGGTCATCCCCGCGTACTGGCTGCCCTGCCCGCTGAAGACGAACGCCACCCGCGGCTTCTCGGCGGCCGTACCGGTGACGGTCCCGGCGGCGGGGCGGCCCTCGGCCAGGCCTCGCAGGGCTTCCGGCAGGTCGCCGGCGCCGCTGACCAGAACGGCGCGGTGGTCCATCGCCGTCCGGGTGGTGGCGAGCGACAGCGCCACGTCGGCCGGGCGCGCTTCGGGGTGGGCGTCCAGGTGGGCCGCGAGCTTGCCCGCCTGCCCGTGCAGGGCGGCCTGCGACCGCGCCGACAGCACGAACGGCAGCGCCCCGGCCCTTCCCTCCCGTGCTGCCCCGGGGGTCCCCTCATCTGACAGCGCGACCGGCCGCGCGGCCACGGACGCGGGGGTGACGGGCCGCGGCGAGGTCTCAGGCCCGGTGGCGTCCGGGGCCTGCTCGATGATCACGTGGGCGTTCGTTCCCGAGACGCCGAAGGCGGAGATGGCGGCTCGGCGTGGGTGGGTGGTGTCGGGCCAGGGGGTCGTTTGGGTGAGGAGGCGGACGGTTCCGGCCGACCAGTCGACGTGTGGGGTGGGCTGGTCGATGTGCAGGGTCTTGGGCAGGGTGGCGTGGCCGAGCGCCTGGACCAGCTTGACGATGCCCGCCGCTCCCGCCGCGGACTGGCTGTGCCCGATGTTCGACTTCAGCGAGCCGATCAGCAGCGGCCGGTCCGCCGGGCGGTCCTGCCCGTAGGTGGCGATGATGGCCTGGGCCTCGATCGGGTCGCCGAGGGTGGTGCCGGTGCCGTGGGCTTCGACGGCGTCCACGTCGCCGGGGCGCAGTCCGGCGTTGGCGAGGGCGGCCTGGATGACGCGCTGCTGGGCGGGCCCGTTGGGGGCGGTGAGCCCGTTGGAGGCGCCGTCCTGGTTGATGGCGGTGCCGCGAATGACGGCGAGGATGGGGTGGTTGTTGCGTTGGGCGTCGGTGAGGCGTTCGATGAGGAGGAGTGCGGCGCCTTCGGCCCAGCCGGTGCCGTCGGCGGTGGCGGCGAAGGCTTTGCAGCGTCCGTCGGGGGCCAGGCCGCGCTGCCGGGAGAACTCCACGAACGCCGTCGGGCTCGCCATCACCGCGACCCCGCCCGCGAGCGCCAGATCCGTCTCCCCGCTCCGCAGCGACTGGACGCCCAGATGCAGCGCCACCAGCGAGGACGAACAGGCGGTGTCGACGGTGACCGCCGGCCCCTCGAAGCCGAACGTGTACGCGATGCGGCCCGACACGACGCTGCCGAGGTTGCCGATCGCGAGGTACCCCTCCAGGTCCTTGGGCACCTCGTCCAGCCGGGCGCTGTAGTCCCGGTCGGCGATCCCCGCGTACACGCCCGTCCTGCTGCCGTGCAGGGAGGCGGGGTCGATGGCGGCGCGTTCGAGGGTTTCCCAGGCGAGTTCGAGGAGGATGCGTTGTTGTGGGTCGCTGGCGAGTGCTTCGCGGTGGCTGATGCCGAAGAAGGTGGCGTCGAAGCCGGTGATGTCGTTGAGGAATCCGCCGTGGCGGGTGTAGCTGGTGTGGGGGTGGTCGGGGTCGGGGTGGTAGAGGGTGTCGATGTCCCAGCCCCTGTCTGAGGGGAAGTCGCCGACGGCGTCGCGGCCGTTCAGGACGAGGTTCCAGAGGTCTTCGGGGGTGGTGACGCCGCCGGGCAGGCGGCAGGCCATCCCCACGATCGCGATCGGCTCCCGCGACCGGGACTCCACCTCGCGCAGGCGCTTCTCGACCCGTTTGGTCTCGGCGATCGATCGCTTGAGGTACTCGCGCAGCTTCTCGTCGTTGGACATGTCAGCTCCTGTCCAGCAGGTCGAACAGTTCGTCGTCGGTGGCGGAGTCGAGGTCGAGCTCGTCACCCGGGTCGTCCGGGTCGTCCGGGCCGTACGGTCGGGCGGGTGCGGCCTCCAGCGTGGAGACCAGGCGCCGCAGCCGTGACAGCAGGTCCTGCCGGTCGACTCCGGGGTGCGCCCCGGTCCCGTTCACCGGCGCGTCGGGGTCCGGCGGGTCGCCGGGGCCGGGGAGGGCGGACAGCGCCGCCTCCAGCCGGGCCAGCGTCGCCGGCACGTCGGCGGGTCCGGCGTCCGCCGTCACCGGCTCGGCCGGGAGGGACGACAGGATGTGCCCGGCCACCGCGGCCGGGGTCGGGTAGTCGAAGATCAACGTGGCGGGCAGCGGGAGGCCGGTCGCGGCGCGGAGGCGGTTGCGCAGGTCCACCGCGGTCAGCGAGTCCAGGCCCAGCTCGCGGAACGCCTTCGCCGTGCCCACCGCGCCGGGGTCGGCGTGCCGCAGCACCGCCGCCACCTCGCCCCGGACCAGGTCCAGCACGACCTCGCGGCGCTCGGCGTCGTCCAGACCGGCCAGCCGGCGGACGACCGTCGGCACCGCCTCCGCGGGCGAGCCGGCGAGGGAATCGGCGGCGGAGGGCGGGCCCGCGAGCGCCGGCCGAGCCGACGCCACCGGCGAACGCGCCGCGTCCAGCCAGTAGCGCGACCGCTGGAACGCGTACGTGGGCAGCTCCACCCGGCGCGGGGCCGTCCCGGCGAGGGCCGCCGTCCAGTCGACGGCCACGCCCCGCACGAACGCCGAGGCCAGCGACACCAGGAACCGGTCCGGGCCGCCCTCGTCCCTGCGCAGGGTGCCGGTGACCACGGCGGGCGGGCCGCCGAGCGCGTCCAGCGTCTCGTCGACCCCGGCGGTGAGCACCGGGTGCGGGCTGACCTCGATGAACGCGGTGTGACCCTGCTCGGCCAGCGCCCGCGTGGCCTGCTCGAACCGCACCGTCCGCCGCAGGTTCGCATACCAATAGCCGCCGTCGAGCGCGGCCGTGTCGATCCAGTCGCCGGTGGTCGTGGAGAGCATCGGCACCGTCCCGGTGCGCGGCCGGACCGGCGCGAGCGCTTTGGCCAGGTCGTCGTGGACCAGCTCCACCTGCGCCGAGTGCGACGCGTAGTCGACGGGGACGCGGCGGTTGCGCACGCCCTCGGCGTCCAGTTCGGCGAGCAGCTCCTCCAGCGCGGCGACCTCGCCGGACACGACCACGCTGCGCGGGCCGTTCACCACGCCCACCGACAGTCGTCCCTCCCACCGCGCGAGCCGGTCCTCGGCCTCGGCGGCGGGCAGCGACACCGACGCCATGCTCCCGTGCCCGGCCAGGGCCAGGATCGCCCGGCTGCGCAGCGCCACCACCCGCGCGCCGTCCCGCAGGGACAGCCCGCCGGCGACCACGGCGGCGGCGATCTCCCCCTGGGAGTGCCCGGCCACCGCGTCGGGACGAACACCGTGCGCCCGCCACAGCTCCGCCAGCGAGACCATCACCGCCCACAGCACCGGCTGCACGACGTCCACCCGGTCCAGGCCGGGGGCCCCGGGAACGCCCCGGGCGACGTCCAGCGGCGACCAGTCCACGAACTCCGCCAGCGCGGCGGCGCACTCGGCGAAGCGGGCGGCGAACACAGGGTAGGCGTCCAGCAGGCCGGCCGCCATGCCCGCCCACTGCCCGCCCTGGCCGGGGAAGACGAAGACCACCTTGCCGGTCGCGTCCGCCGTGCCGCGCACGACCGTGCCGGGAAGGGGACCGCCGCCGGCCAGCGCGCGCAGCCCGTCCAGCAGGTCGTCGCGGTCCCGGCCGACCACCACGGCCCGCTCGGCGAGCGTGGCGCGCGTGGTCACCAGGGAGTGGGCCACGTCCACCGGGTCGAGGTCCGGGCGGGGCTCGGCGAACGTCGCCAGGCCCACCACCTGCCCGCGCAACCCCTGGGGCACGTGCCCGGACACCACCCACGGCACGACCGGCGACCCCTGAGCACCCCCCTCTGATGAGCTCCCGGTCCGCGCGGCCAACGGGTTCGGGTCGGCCACGGGGTTCGGGTCGGCGGGGTTCGGGGCGGTCGCGGATGAGGGCGGGTCCGTGAGGCCGGGCGGCGGCTCTTCGATGATGACGTGCGCGTTCGTGCCGCTCACCCCGAACGACGAGACGCCCGCCCGCTTCGGACGGCCCGCCTCCGGCCACGGCCTGGCCTCGGTGAGCAGCCGCACCGCGCCGCTCGACCAGTCCACGTGCGGCGTCGGCTCGTCCACGTGCAGCGTCTTCGGAAGCACCCCGTCGCGCATCGCCATGACCATCTTGATCACGCCCGCGCCGCCCGCCGCCGCCTGGGTGTGCGCGATGTTCGACTTCAGCGAGCCCAACCACAGCGGCCGGTCGGCGGGACGGTCCTGCCCGTAGGAGTCCAGCAGGGCCTGCGCCTCGATCGGGTCGCCCAGGGTCGTGCCGGTGCCGTGGCCCTCCACGACGTCGACGTCCCCGGCGGCGACACCCGCGTTGGCCAGCGCCTGGCGGATCACCCGCTGCTGGGACGGCCCGTTCGGCGCGGTCAGCCCGTTGGACGCGCCGTCCTGGTTGACGGCCGAGCCGCGCACGACGGCCAGCACCCGGTGGCCGTTGCGGCGCGCGTCCGACAGCCGTTCCAGCAGCAGAAGGCTCAGCCCCTCGCCCCAGCCGGTCCCGTCGGCCGCCGCCGCGAACGCCTTGCACCGCCCGTCCACCGACAGCCCGCGCTGGCGCGAGAACTCCACGAACGTCGTCGGCGACGCCATCACCGCGACGCCCCCCGCCAGGGCCAGGTCGGACTCGCCGGTGCGCAGCGACTGGGCCGCCAGGTGCAGCGCGACCAGCGAGGACGAGCACGCGGTGTCGACCGTGACGGCCGGGCCCTCCAGCCCGAAGGTGTACGCCACGCGCCCGCTGGCCACGCTGCCCGCGCTGCCGTTGCCGAGGTACCCTTCCAGGCCCTCCGGCGCCTCCTGCAATCGGGGCGCGTAGTCGTGGTACATCATCCCCGCGAACACCCCGGTACGGCTGCCGCGTAGCGACGACGGGTCGATGCCGGCCCGCTCGAACACCTCCCAGGTCGCCTCCAGCAGCAGCCGCTGCTGCGGGTCGGTGGCCAGCGCCTCGCGCGGCGAGATGCCGAACAGGGCCGCGTCGAAGTCGGCGACGTCGCGCAGGAAGCCGCCGTGGCGGGTGTACGACCTGCCGGGCCGGTCCGGGTCCGGGTCGTACAGCTCGGCGACGTCCCAGCCGCGGTCCTCGGGGAACTCCGACACCGCGTCGCCGCCCTCGGCGACCAGCCGCCACAGCGCCTCGGGCGAGTCCAGGCCGCCAGGCAGGCGGCACGCCATCCCGATGATCACGATCGGGTCGTCCGTGGCCGGTGCGGGCACGGGGCGGGCCGCCGGGCGCGCAGCCCGTCCCGCGCCTCCGTCCAGGCGCCGGGACAGGTACGCGGCGATCGCCTTCGGCGTCGGATGGTCGAACGTCAGCGTGGCCGCCAGCCGCAGCCCGGTGGCCGCGTTCAGGCGGTTGCGCAGCTCCACCGAGCTGAGCGAGTCCAGCCCGAGCTCGGCCAGCGGCCGGTCTGCGGGGATCGTCGCCGGGCTGGGATGCCCCAGCACCGCGCCGACCTCCGCGCGGACGGCGTCCAGCAGCGCCGTCTCCCGTTCCGCCTCGCCGAGACCGGCCAGCCGTGCCGCCAGGGACGACGGCGCGCCCTCCCGGGGGGCCGCCGACGCCGTCACGCGGGCCGCCGGGACCAGCACCCGCAGCACCGGGGCGACCGGACGGCGGCCCGCCCGCAGCGCGGCGAGGTCGAAGGGCGCCGGCGTCACCACAGGGACGCGCCCGGACCCGAACACGGCGGCGTCGAACAGCGCGAGGGCGTCGGCGGTCGCGAGCGGGCGCAGGCCGATGTTGGCGATCCGCTGATGGTCGGTCCGGGTGAGCGTGGCGGTGAGGGCGCTGGTCTGCTCCCACAGGCCCCACTGCAGGCTCTGGACGCGCGCGGTGTGCGGGTGGTGGGCCAGGGCGTCCTGGTAGGCGTTCCCGGCGGCGTAGTTGGCCTGGCCCGCGGTGCCGAGCGCGGCGGCGACCGACGAGTAGAAGACCAGGGACTTGAGGGTCGGATGGCCCCGCGTCAGACGGTGCAGATTGTCCGCGCCGTCGACCTTGGGCGCCAGCACGGCGTGCAGCCGGGCGGGGGTGAGCGTGTGGATCGGGGCGTCGTCGGTCGTGCCCGCCGTGTGGACGATCGCGGTGAGCGGGTGCTCCGCCGGGACGGCCTCGAGCAGGTCCGCGGCGGCCCGGGCGTCGGCGACGTCGGCGGCGCGCACGGTGACCGTGGCGCCCAGGGCGGTGAGCTCGTCGACGACCTCGGCGGCCCCAGGAGCCTGGGGCCCCTGACGGCTGGCCAGGACGAGGTGCCGCACACCGTGCCGCACGACCAGATGCCGGGCCAGCTGAACGGCCAGCGTCCCGAGCCCACCCGTGATCAGCACGGTCCCGTCGGGGTCCCAGCGCTCCGCCCCTTCGGGGTTCCAGTGCTCGGTGGCGTCCCCGGCAACGGTCTGGGCCTTCGCGGTATCGGGCTCGGGCTGTGCGGGGTCGGATGCGGAGGTGGGGGCGGATGGGGAAGTCGCCGGGGCTGATGCGGAAATTTCAGGATCGGGTGCGCCCGCGCGAAGCAGGCGGTACACGTACGCCATCCCGGCCCGCACCGCGACCTGCGGCTCCCCGGCGGACAGCGCGTCCCCGATCACCACCGAGAGCGCCGTCGCCGGGTCGTGGGAGCCTGAATTCACGGCGGTACGGCCGGTCCCGCCGTGGCCGGGGGCGCGGGCGGTGTCGGCGTACTCCCCGAGTTCTGGGTTGAGTCCTGCGTTGAGTTCCGTGGCGAGGTCCAGCAGGAGGACACGCCCAGGGTGCTCGGTCTGGGCCGAGCGGACCAGGCCCCAGATCGGCGCGGAGGCCAGGTCGGGAACCTCACCCGGTGCGGCCGCGACCGCGTTCCTCGTCACCACGGCGAGCGTGGACTCCGGCCGATCGGCCGCGAGCCACCGCCGCAGCACGTCGAGCACCCGCTCGGCCCTGGCGTGCGCGGCGGCGGGCTCGTCCTCGGTCGCGGCGGCTTCCCCGGTCAGGTCGAGCACGACCACGCCCTCGGTCAGGCCCTCCCCGTCTCCAAGGGGTGCCGGACCAGTGCCGAGAGTCGTCCCTAGGTCCAGGATCGCGTTCGTGCCGAGGGGTGTCCCCGGGTCCGGGACCGCGTTCGTGTCGAGGGTCGTCCACGTGACGGGGGACGCGTGCGTGCCGGGCACGTGCTCCACCCAGCCGGGACGGAGCAGTGCGTCGCGGCGCGCCGACGCGGACGATTGGAGCTGGTCCGCCGTCACCGGCCTGAGCAGCAGCGAGCCGATCTCGGCCACCAGGGCGCCCGCCGGGTCCGTCGCGTGGAGGGCCAGCGACTCCGAGCCCGACGGCACCGCGCGGACGCGCAGCGCGGCGGCGCCTGTGGCATGCAGGCGGACGCCGTTCCAGGCGAACGGCAGGCGGCTGTGCCCGGGCGGGAGGTCGTCCAGGCCGGCGAGCGCGGCGACGTGCAGGGCGGCGTCCAGCAGCGCCGGGTGGATCCCGTAGCCGGCCGGTTCGTGACCGGACGGCAGCGCGACGTCCGCGAACAGCTCCTCACCCCGCCGCCACGCGGCCACGAGGCCCCGGAACGCCGGACCGTAGTCCAGCCCGGCCTCGCGCAGCCGGTGGTAGGCCGTGGACACGTCGAGCGGGACGCCACCCTCGGGCGGCCATACCGCGAGGTCCGCGGCGAAGGGGATCCCGCTCGCACCCTGGGCCGAGGTGAGCGTGCCGGTGGCGTGGCGGGTCCAGTCGTCGCCGGAGGTCGCGTCGGCGGGGCGTGAGTAGATCTCGACGGACCGCCGCCCGGACTCCGCGGCGCCCACGATCACCTGGAGGTGCACGTCGCCGGTGAGGACGAGCGGCGTCTCGACGACCAGCTCCTCGACGACGTCGAGCCCCACTTCGTCGCCCGCGCGGATGGCCAGCTCGGCGAAGCCGGTGCCGGGGAAGACCACCGCGCCCTGGACGGTGTGGTCGGCCGGCCAGGGGAGGGCGGTGGGGGAGAGTCGGCCGGTGAGCAGCACGCCGTCCCCGTCCGCGAGCGTCACCGTGGCCGCCAGCAGCGGGTGACCCGCCGTCCCCAGTCCCAGCCCGGACGGGTCGGAGGCGATGGCGTCGGGCCGTATCCAGAAGCGTTCGCGCTGGAAGGCGTAGGTGGGCAGGTCGACGCGCCGGGCGGTCGCGGGTAGGACGGGGGTCCAGGTGGCGGCGGTCGCGTGGGTGTGGACGGTCGCGACGGCGGCGAGCAGGGTGGTGGCGTCCGGCCGGTCGCGGCGAAGGACGGAGACGGCGGTGACGGGCGCGGGGTCCTCTCCGGTGGCCGCCAGGGACTGGTGGACCAGCGGGGTGAGGGTCGCGTCGGGCCCGATCTCCAGGTATACGGCGTGCTCGCCGTTCTCGCGGGTGTGGTCCTCGACGGCCCGGACGGCGTCGTGGAAGCGGACGGGGTTGCGCAGGTGGCGGGCCCAGTAGTCCGGGGTGGGGGCGACGGCGAGTTCGGCGCCGATCAGGTCGGAGATGTACGGGATGGTCGGGGTGTGCACGGCGATGCCGGAGATGTCGGCCTGGAAGCGGTCGAGGATCGGGTCGAGGTGGTGGGAGTGGAAGGCGTGGCTGACGGTCAGCCGCTTGGTCTTGCGCCCCTGCCCGGCGAAGTGGGCGGTGAGGGTTTCCACGGCATGGGGGTCACCGGAGATGACGGTGGAGGTGGGGGCGTTGAGGGCGGCGATGGAGACCTGGTCCGTCAGGCCGTGTTCGGTGATGGCCGCCTGGGTTTCCACGTGCGTGGCCTGGAGGGCGGTCATGGCGCCCGGCCGGGCGAGGGAGTTGAGCGCGACGGCGCGGGTGGCGACCAGGCGGGCCGCGTCGGGAAGGGTGAGGATGCCCGCGATGTGCGCGGCGGTGATGGCCCCGATGGAGTGCCCGGCGACGATCTTGGGGTCGACGCCGAACGAGGCGAGCAGTCGCGTCAGCGCGGTCTGGACGGCGAACAGCGCGGGCTGGGTGTAGAGGGTTCGGTTCACCGGTGCCGTGTCACCTGGGCCGCTCGGTGTCGTTGAGTGGAGGATCGCGTCGATCAGGGGTTCGGTGGTGTGGCCGGTGAGGTGGGTGTCGAGCTGTGCGGTGATCTCGTCCAGGGCGGTCGCGTACGCCGGGTAGGTCTCGTACAGCTCCCGGGTCATCCCCGCGTACTGGCTGCCCTGCCCGCTGAAGACGAAGGCGATCCGCGCGTTCGGTGAGGCGGTGCCGGTGACCAGGCCGTGCGTCGCGTGGCCGTCCGCGAGGGCTCGCAACCCCTGGTTCAACTCGCCGGGGCCGCCGATGACGACGGCGCGGTGGCTCAGAGAGGCCCGGGTGGTGGCCAGCGAGAACGCGAGGTCGCCCGCGTCCAGGCCGGGGTGGGCGTCGAGGTGCGCCGCGAGCTTGCCCGCCTGCCCGCGCAACCCCTGCTCCGACCGCGCGGACAGGATGAAGGGCAGCGCGCCCGTACCGCCGGCGGTCACCGCGTCGGCTCCGGAGTCCGCCGGGTGAGATCCCGCGCCCGCGTCCTCAGCGCCCGCCGTCGTCGCGGTCGTGGGCGGTCGCTCGCGGGTGTCGTCCGGCCCGGCCGGGGTGGGGGCCTGTTCGAGGATTATGTGGGCGTTCGTTCCGGAGACGCCGAAGGCGGAGATGGCGGCTCGGCGTGGGTGGGTGGTGTCGGGCCAGGGGGTCGTTTGGGTGAGGAGGCGGACGGTTCCGGCAGACCAGTCGACGTGTGGGGTGGGCTGGTCGATGTGCAGGGTCTTGGGCAGGGTGGCGTGGCCGAGCGCCTGGACGAGTTTGACGATGCCGGCGGCTCCGGCGGCGGCCTGGGTGTGGCCGATGTTGGACTTCAGCGAGCCCAGCCACAGCGGCCGATCGGTCGGGCGGTCGCGTCCGTAGGTGGCGATGATGGCCTGGGCCTCGATCGGGTCGCCCAGCGTGGTGCCGGTGCCGTGCGCCTCCACGACGTCGACGTCCCCGGCCGTGACGCCCGCGTTGGCCAGCGCCTCGCGGATCACCCGCTGCTGCGACGGCCCGTTGGGCGCGGTGAGCCCGTTGGAGGCGCCGTCCTGGTTGATGGCGGTGCTGCGGATGATGGCGAGGATGGGGTGGTTGTTGCGTTGGGCGTCGGTGAGGCGTTCGATGAGGAGGAGTGCGGCGCCTTCGGCCCAGCCGGTGCCGTCGGCGGTGGCGGCGAAGGCTTTGCAGCGTCCGTCGGGGGCCAGGCCGCGCTGCCGGGAGAACTCCACGAACGTCGCGGGTGACGACATGACGGTCACGCCCCCGGCCAGCGCGAGGTCCGACTCGCCGTTGCGCAGTGACTGGACGGCCAGGTGCAGGGCGACCAGCGAGGAGGAGCAGGCGGTGTCGACGGTGACCGCCGGTCCCTCGAAGCCGAACGTGTAGGCGATGCGCCCCGAGAGCACGCTGCCCGCCGTCCCGGTGATCAGGTACCCCTCGACGGCCTCGGGCGGGCGTCCGGCTCCGGTCGCGTAGTCCTGGCCGTTGGTGCCGGTGAAGACGCCGGTGCGGGTGCCATGGAGCGTGGTGGGGTCGATGGCGGCGCGTTCGAGGGTTTCCCAGGCGAGTTCGAGGAGGATGCGTTGTTGTGGGTCGCTGGCGAGTGCTTCGCGGTGGCTGATGCCGAAGAAGGTGGCGTCGAAGCCGGTGATGTCGTTGAGGAATCCGCCGTTGCGGGTGTAGCTGGTGTGGGGGTGGTCGGGGTCGGGGTGGTAGAGGGTGTCGATGTCCCAGCCTCGGTCGGTGGGGAAGTCGCCGACGGCGTCGCGGCCGTTCAGGACGAGGTTCCAGAGGTCTTCGGGGGTGGTGACGCCGCCGGGCAGGCGGCAGGCCATCCCCACGATCGCGATCGGCTCGCGTTGCCCGTCCTGTACCTCCCGCAGCTCTTCACGTGTCTTGTGCAGCTCCTGAGTCACACGTCGCAGAAGGTGCCGGATCTGGTCGTCACTCACGAATCTGCCTTCCGAGGGCGCGGGGTCTGGTTCGGTGAAGAGGGGTGATCGAGGGTTCGCGGGGGGTCATGAGGAGCCGAGGAGGTCCGGTGTCCCGGCGGTCGCGACGGTCGTGCGGGTCCGCGGGCGGGGCCGCCGGTGATCTCGTGGACGGTCCGGTCATGAGATGCCGAGTTCGTCGCTGATGAAGCTGATGAGTTCGTCGTCGGAGGCCATCGACAGGTCCGCGCCGGCGGCCGTCCGAGGGGGCGCCCCGCCATCATGGCCGGGCGACCCCGGCGGCGCGTCCGTACCGCTCCCCGCCTCGGCGCCGGGCGCGTGCAGGAGCAGGCGCAGCCGCGCCGACGCCGCCTCCTGGTCCGCCGCCCGCACGGCGGGGCCGGACAGCAGCGCCTCCAGCTCGTCGATCTTCGCGAGCACCGCGTCCAGCGGCGACTCCGGCTCGGGCGCGAGGACGGCGTTCAGGTGGTCCGTCAGCGCCGCGGGCGTCGGGTGGTCGAAGACCAGCGTGCTCGGCAGCGCGACGCCGGTCGCCCTGGTCAGGCGGTTGCGCAGCTCGACCCCGCTGAGCGAGCTGAACCCCTGGTCACGGAAGCCGCGCTGGTCGTCCACGGTCGCCGCCGAGGCGTACCCGAGGACGGCGGCCACCTCGGCGCGGACGAGCTTGCGCACCATCTGCCGCCGCTCGCCCTCCGACGCCCCGGCGAGCCGGCCGGGCAGCGCCGGGGCGTCGCCGGAGCCCTGCTCCCGCTGTATCACCGGAGCCGTGCGGGCCGCGGGGATCTCGGAGAACAGCGGGCGGCCCGCGCCGGCGGCCGGCCAGTCCACGCGGGCCACGACCAGCCGCGTCTCGCCGTGGTCGAGCGCCTCTTCCAGCGCGGTCACGGCGAGCTCCGGGTCCATGGGCAGCAGCCCGCCGCGCCGCAGCTCCCGTACGGCCCCGGGCCCGGCGATGCCGTCGCCGTCCCAGTGCCCCCAGGCGATCGAGGTGGCGGAGAGGCCGAGGGAGCGGCGGTGGTCGGCCAGCGCGTCCAGCACCGCGTTGCCCGGCGCGTAGTTGCCCTGCCCGGCCGTGCCCATCGTGCCGGTGACCGACGAGAACAGCACGAACGCCGACAGGTCCATCTCGCGCGTGAGCTCGTGCAGGGCGAACGCGCCGCCGGCCTTGACCCGGTGCACGCCGTCCATCCGCTCCGGCGTGAGCGCGTCGAGCAGCGCGTCGTCCAGCACCGCCGAGGTGTGGAAGACCGACGCCAGCGGGAACTCCTCCGGGATCGCGGCGAGCACGGCCGCGAGCGCCTCGCGGTCGGCCACGTCGCAGGCGGCGATGGTGACCTGGGAGCCCAGCGCGGCGAGCTCGTCGCGCAGGGCGGCGGCGCCGGGCGCGTCCGGGCCGCGACGGCTGACCAGCAGCAGGTGGTCGGCGCCGCGCCGGGCCAGCCTGCGGGCCAGCCGCGCGCCGAGCGCGCCCGTGCCTCCGGTGACGAGCACCGTGTCGCGCGGCTTCCACGGCGGGCGCGCGGGCGCGTCGCCGAGGGGCGCGGGCACCAGGCGGCGGGCGTGCGTGCCGGACGCGCGGACCGCCAGCTCCGTCTCCCCGTGCGCGCCGGTGAAGGCCTCGACGGCCAGCCGGGCGACGCGGCCCTCAGGGGTGGCGGGAAGGTCGAGGACGCCGCCCCAGCGCTCGGGCTTCTCGGCCGCGACGACCCCCGCGAGTCCCCAGGCCACGGCCTGCCACGGCCCGCCCTGTTGTTCCGGCTTCGCCGGGTCGGACGGGCCGGTGGAGACGGCTCCCCGGGTCGCGAGCCAGAGCGGCGCGCGGATCCCGGCGTCGTCCAGGGCCTGGATCAGCGTCACGTCGGCGGCGGCGCCGCGCGGGACGGCCGGATGGCGCGGATGGGGACCGTCATCGAGGGATGACAGCGACAGAACCCCGGCGAGCCCGTCACCGTCGGGAGGGATCTCGGACATCCCCGCTCCGTGCCCCGCGAGACTGTCGTGGCTGGTCAGCCCGGTCAGGACGGACGCGACCGCCCGCCGGTCGGCCGACGCGGCGTCCAGGACGAGGGGCACCGCCTCGCCGCCGTGCTCGGCCAGCGCGGTCGCGAGGGCGCGACCCCACTCCGCGGCCACCTCGGAGCTGTCCGGCATCACCACGAGCCAGCGCCCCGGAGCCGGGGGAGTCGTGGCCGCGGCGAGTGGACGCCACGTGACCCGGTACCGCCACCCGTCGATCGCCGCCCGGGTGTCCCGCCCGGCCCGCCAGGTGGCGAGGGCCGGCAACACCACGCCGAGGGAGTCCCGGACGCCGGGATCGTCCGTCCCCAGCGTCCTGGCCAGCGCATCCGCGTCGCCCCGCGTGACCGCGTCCCAGAACCCGGCGCCCGCGTCGGCCTCCGCCTTCGGCCCGCTCTCGGGCGTCCGGGCGTCCAGCCAGTGCCGTCGCCGCTGGAAGGCGTAGGTGGGGAGGTCGACGGCGCGCGCGCCGGGTGACAGTGCGGGAGTCCAGTCGGCCGGGGCGGCGTGGGTGTGGACGGTGGCCACGGCGGTGAGCAGGGTGGCGGCGTCCGGCCTGTCGCGGCGCAGGACGGGGACGGCCGTGGTGTCCTCGCCGGTCAGGGACTGGTGGACCAGCGGGGTGAGGGTCGCGTCCGGCCCGATCTCCAGGTAGGTGGTGTGGCCGCCGGTCGCCCGGGTGTGCTCGTGGACGGTTTGGACGGCCTGGTGGAAGAGGACGGGATTGCGCAGGTGGCGGGCCCAGTATTCGGCCGTCGGCGCCGTGTCGAGGACGGTCCCGGTCAGGTCGGAGACGTAGGTGATGGCCGGTGGGGCGGCGCCGATGTCCGCGATGGCCGCCTGGAAGCCGTCCAGGGCCGGGTCGAGGTGGTGGGAGTGGAAGGCGTGGCTGACGGTCAGCCGCCTGGTCTTGCGTCCCTGCCCGGCGAAGTGGGCGGTGAGGGTGCCGATGGCGTCGGGGTCGCCGGAGACGACGATCGAGGCCGGGGCGTTGAGCGCGGCGATGGAGACCTGCCCGCTCAGCTCGTGCGCGCTGATCGCCTGCTCCACCTCGGTCCGGTCGGCCTGGACGGCCGCCATGGCGCCCGGCCGGGTGAGCGTGTTGAGCGCGACGGCCCGGGTGGCGATGAGGCGCGCCGCGTCGGGCAGGGTGAGGATGCCGGCCGCGTGGGCCGCCGAGATCGCGCCGATCGAGTGCCCGGTGACGATGTCCGGGTTGATCCCGAACGATCCCAGCAGGCGTGTCAGTGCGGTCTGGATGGCGAACAGTGCGGGCTGGGTGTAGAGGGTTCGGTTGACCGGTGCCGTGTCACCTGGGCCGCTCGGTGTCGCCGAGTGGAGGATCGCGTCGATCAGGGGTTCGGTGGTGTGGCCGGTGAGGTGGGTGTCGAGCTGGGCGGTGATCTCGTCCAGGGCTTCGGCGTAGGCGGGATAGGTCTCGTACAGCTCCCGGGTCATCCCCGCGTACTGGCTGCCCTGGCCGCTGAACACGAACGCGACCCGCGGCTTCTCGGCGGCCGTACCGGTGACCGTGCCGGGGGCCGTCCCACCCTGCGCGAGCGCGCGCAGCCCTTCCCGTAGCGCGTCCGGCCCGCCGACGATCACCGCCCGGTGCTCCAGCGTCGCGCGGGTCGTGGCCAGTGAGAACGCCAGGTCACCCGCGTCCAGATCCGGACGGGCGGCCAGATGGGCGGCGAGCTTCCCCGCCTGCCCGCGCAACCCCTGCTCCGACCGCGCCGAGACCACGAACGGCAGAGGCCGCGCCGACGTCTCCCCGGACGCCTCGGCCGTCGCGAGCGGGGCGGGCGGTTCCTCGATGATGACGTGGGCGTTCGTGCCGCTGATGCCGAAGGACGACAGCGCCGCCCGGCGCGGTCGTCCTGTCTCCGGCCACGGGACGGTGTCGGTGACGAGCCGTACGGTGCCGGCCGACCAGTCCACGTGCGGGCTTGGCTCGTCGATGTGCAGCGTCTTCGGCACCACCCCGTGCCGCAGCGCGTGCACCAGCTTGATCATGCCGGCCACCCCGGCCGCGGCCTGCGCGTGCCCGATGTTCGACTTGACCGACCCCAGCAGCAGCGGACGGTCGGCGGGACGGTCCCGCCCGTACGTCGCGATGATCGCCTGCGCCTCGATGGGGTCGCCCAGGGTGGTTCCCGTGCCGTGCGCCTCGACGACGTCGACATCGGCGGGCTCCAGCCCGGCAGCGGCGAGCGCGTCGCGGACGAGCCGCCGCTGCGACGGCCCGTTCGGGGCGGTGAGCCCGTTGGACGCGCCATCCTGGTTGATCGCGGTGCCCCTGATGACCGCGAGCACCGGGTGGCCGTTCCGGCGCGCGTCCGAGAGCCGCTCGACCAGCAGCAGGCCGACCCCCTCCGCCCACGCCGTGCCGTCGGCCGTAGCCGCGAACGGCTTGCACCGCCCATCGGGGGCCAGCCCGCGCTGCCGCGAGAACTCGGTGAACATGCCCGGCGTGGACATCACCGTGACCCCGCCCGCGATGGCCAGGTCGGACTCGCCGCCGCGCAGCGACTGGACCGCCAGGTGCAGCGCGACCAGCGAGGACGAGCAGGCGGTGTCCACGCTGACGGCGGGGCCCTGGAACCCGAAGGTGTAGGCCACGCGCCCGGAGACGACGCTGGTCGCGGTACCCGTCAGCGCGTACCCCTCGGCGTCCTCGCCCATCTCGTGCAGGCGCGGCCCGTACTCCTGCGGCATCGCCCCGACGAACACCCCCGTGCGGGTGCCGTGCAGCGAGCGCGGCGCGATGCCCGCCCGTTCGAGCAGTTCCCAGGACGATTCGAGCAGCAGGCGCTGCTGCGGGTCCATGACGGCCGCCTCGCGGGGGCTGATGCCGAAGAACTCCGCGTCGAACCGGTCGGCGTCGTGCAGGAAGCCGCCGCTGCGGGTGTACGACGTGCCGGGACGGGCCGAGCCGGGGTCGTACAGGGCCTCCAGGTCCCAGCCCCGGTTCGCCGGGAAGCCGGTGACGGCGTCGGCGCCGGCGTGGACCAGGTCCCACAGCTCCTCCGGGGTGTCGGCGCCGCCCGGCCAGCGTCCGCTCATCGCCACCAGCGCGATCGGCTCGTCCGCCCACGCGGTCGCGGCCGTACGGGACTCGCCGGCGTCCTCGGTACGGCCGGTCGCCTCGGCGTGCAGGTAGCGGGCGATCGCGAGCGGGGTGGGGTGGTCGAAGGTCACGGTGGCGGGGACGGCGAGGCCGGTCACGTCCGCCAGCCTGTCGCGCAGCTCGACCGCGCCGAGCGAGTCGAGGCCGAGGTCGCGGAACGACCGCTCCGCGTCCACGGCCACCGGGTCGGCGTGGCCCAGCACGGCCGCCGTCGCGGCGAGCGCCAGCTCCAGCAGGGCCGCCTCGCCCGCGGCCTCCGCCTCGCCGCCGTCCGCCGGGGACGGGACGTTCACGGCCACGACCCCGGCGGGAGCCGTGACGGGGGGCTCCGCGTCGTGGAGGCCGGCTTGTGGGTCCGTGGCGCGTACGCTCTCGTCACGAGGGCTCGCGACCGCCCCGGCGGCTGCCGTTCCCAGCCAGTACGGCCGCCGCTGGAAGGCGTACGTCGGCAGCGGGACGCGCCGCGCGTCCCGGGGGAGGGCCCGCGTCCAATCCACCGGCACGCCGTGGACGTGCAGCCGGGCCGCCGAGCGCAGGAAGCGCCCGAGGCCGCCCTGGTCGCGGCGCAGGGTCTCGGTGACCACGGCGGCACGCCCGGCACCGGCGTCGTCGAGGATCTGCCGCAGGCCCACCACCAGGATGGGATGCGGGCCGCTCTCGACGAACACGTCGTGCCCGTCGGCGAGCGCGGCGCGGACGGCCCGGTCGAACTCGACGGGCCTGCGCAGGTTGCGGTACCAGTAGCCGACGTCGAGGTCGGCGGCGTCCAGGAGACCGCCGGTCACGGTCGAGTAGAACGCGACATCGGTCTGATGCGTCACATAGCCGGGCAGGACCTCCAGCAGCCGGTCCCGGACCGCCTCGACGTGCGGCGAATGCGAGGCGTAGTCGATGTTCACGCGGCGCACGGGGACGTCCTCGGCCTCGTACAGCGCGGTCAGCTCCTCCAGCGCGTCGCCGTCCCCGGACACGACCGTCGCCGAGGGGCCGTTGACCGCGCCGATGCCCAGCCTGCCCTCCCAGCGGGACAGCCGGTCGCGCACCCGGTCGACGGGCAGCGGCAGCGACACCATGCCGCCGCCCCGGCCGGAGATCGCGGCGATGGCCTGGCTGCGCAGGACGACCAGCGCGGCGGCGTCCTCCAGGGACAGCGCGCCGGCGACGTGCGCGGCGGCGATCTCGCCCTGCGAGTGCCCGATGACGGCGCCGGGCCGGACGCCTGACGACTCCCACAGGCGGGCGAGCGCGACCATGACGGCGAACAGGGCCGGCTGCACCACCTCGACGTCGTCCAGCGACGCCGCGCCCGGGCGGTTCCACAGCACATCGGCGGGCGCCCAGTCCACGTGCGGCTCCAGGCTCTCGGCGACCGCGCGCAGGTGCTCGGCGTAGACAGGGGACCGATGGGCCAGCTCGCGGCCCATGCCGACCCACTGCCCGCCCTGGCCCGGGAAGACGAACACCGCCCGCCCGCCCTCACGCGCCACCGCATCGGCCCGCCCGCCCGCGCCCGTTCGCCCGGACGTTCCCGTCCGTCCGGTCGCTCGGCCGGTCGTGCTCGCCGTCTCGGGGATCCTGCCCTGGACGGTGGCCGGGGTGGGGTTCCCGTCGGCGAGCGCGCGCAGCGCGGCGGCCAGCGCCTCGCGGTCCGCCTCCACGAGCACGGCGCGCTGCTCGAACGCGGTGCGCGTCGTGCTCAGGGAGAAGGCCAGGTCGGGCAGGGGGGCTCCGGCGGCGACGGTCTCCGCCAGCCGCGCGGCCTGCTCGCGCAGCGCGCCGACGTCCCGTCCGGACACCACGAACGGCAGCGGCCCGCCGTCCGCCTCCTCAGACGCACCTCGGCCCGCCTCCCCGGCCGCATCGCCCACCGCGTTCCCGGACGCGCCGTTCACCGCCTCGGCGAGGGGGCGCGCGAAGGCCGCCTCGGGGGCCTCGGTGAGGACGACGTGGCAGTTGGTGCCGCCCATGCCGAACGAGCTCACGCCCGCCACCAGCGGCGCGTCCGGCCTGGGCCAGGGGAGCGCGGTGGCGGCCACACGCAGGTTGAGCGCGTCGAAGTCGATGGCCGGGTTCGGCGTCTCGAAGCCGAGGCTGGCGGGGATCTCCCGGTGACGGAGGCTGAGCACGGCCTTGAGCAGCCCGGCGATGCCCGCCGCGCCCTCCAGGTGCCCGACGTTCGTCTTCACCGACCCGACGATCAGCGGCCGGTCGGCCGGACGGGCGGCGCCCAGGGCCGCACCGAGCGCCCGCGCCTCGATCGGGTCGCCGACCTTCGTGCCGGTGCCGTGAGCCTCGACGTACTGGACGGCGCCCGGCTCGATCCCGGCCCGGCGCAGCGCGAGGCGGACCACCTCCTCCTGGGCGCGCGGGTTCGGCACGGTCAGCCCGTCGGTGGCGCCGTCGTTGTTGACCGCGCCGCCGCGGATCACCGCGTGCACGGTGTCGCCGTCCCCCAGCGCCCGCGCCAGCGGCTTGAGCAGGACGAGCCCCGCGCCCTCCCCGCGCACGTAGCCGTTGGCGCGGGCGTCGAAGGCGTACGAGCGGGCGTCGGGGGAGAGCCCGCCGAAGCGTTCCGCGGTGACGGTGCTCTCGTGCACCAGGTTGAGCTGGACGCCGCCCGCGATGGCGATCTCGGACTCGCCCCGGCGCACGCTCTCGCAGGCCAGGTGCACGGCGACCAGCGCGGACGACTGGGCGGTGTCCACGGTGAGGCTCGGCCCGCGCAGCCCGAGGGCGTAGGAGACCCGGTTGGCGAGGATTCCGTGGTTCAGCCCGGTGAGGGTGTGCCGGCCGATCGCGTCCTCGCCGCCCCGGTGGACCAGCGCCGCGTAGTCGGAGGCGATGGCGCCGACGAAGACCCCGGCCGCGACCCCGTCCAGGGAGCCGGGCAGGATGCCCGCGTCCTCCAGCACCTCCCAGCTCAGCTCCAGGACGAGCCGCTGCTGCGGGTCCATCGCGGCGGCCTCGCGCGGCGAGACGCCGAAGAAGCCGGCGTCGAAGCCGTCCACCTGGTCGAGGTGGCCGGCGCGGCGCCCGGCGATCCCGGGCTCGGGGCGCAGCCTGGCCGGTGAGGGCTCGCCGATCGCGTGCTCGCCGGACCGCAGGAGCCTCCACAGCGCCTCCGGGTCGCCGGCCCCGGGCAGCCGGCAGGCCAGCCCGATCACCGCCACCGCTTCGCCGTCCGCGCCGCCCTGTCCGAAGCCGTCCGTGCCGCCCGGCTTCGCGCCGTTCGCGCCGCCCGGCTTCAGGTCGTCCGTGCCGCCCGTGCTGGAGCCGCCCGTGCTGGAGCCGCCCGTGCTGGAGCCGCCCGTGCTGGAGTCGTTCGTGCTGGAGTCGTTCGCGCCGCCCGGTCTGAAACCGTTCGCCGTCGCCTCGCTCGACATTTCCTGTATCCGCCTCGCGTCGTCAGCCATCACAGTTCTCGAAACTCTTCGCCGGCCGTCCGGGCATCGTCGGATATCCGCGGCACGCGGACGCCGGCGCCAGGCCGGTTCGCGCGGCTCCGCGCCGGGTCCGCGCGGAATCCGGCGGGGGCGGTCACCGGCGTTCGCCGATTACGGCGGGAAGGTGGAAGGGTTCGCCTATTACGCGCGCGGCGGCCGGTCACGCGTCGTGCGCGTATTATCACCGCGGCATGCGCGGCTCGCCGCGACCATGGCGGCCGTCCGGGGCCGCTTTTTCGGCGTGCGATTACCGCTGGAATTCTCTGGTGTTCCCGCCCCTTTTCGCGAGCACCTGCCCGCGGCCGTCCCACCATGGCGGATCAGGCGCGTCACGGCGGGTGCGGGCTTTCCTCGGAGGCTCGGAGCGGCGGCGATCCGGGCCGGGCGGACGTGAGACGGCGCCTGCGGAAGCATGGCGACGCTCTTTACCGGACGTTCTCACTTCCCACGTCCGGACGGCATCGGGCCGCGATTCGACACGATGTGGAGGTGACCCGATGATAGTCGACGTGACGTCGCCTGGTCGTCAGTGCTGACCTGTTCACCCGACTGACGGTCGCACGCATTTCCGGATGACGTCAAGTGCGTTCCACCCCTGTTCGCGCATTCGATCGGTCATATGAATTCCTTCACCCCATTCATCAGAAAACCCTATTGGACGTTTTCGTGGGCGGCGTCTAGCGTGCTGACAGATTCACCGTGGCGGGCCTGGCCGGCGCGGTGAACGAGCCGGGACGCGACGCGGCGTGACGGCGTCCTGAACATGTCCCGCCCGCGTGCGCGGCGGTGAAACGCGTGAGGAGCCCCTATGACCGTCACCGCCGCACCGGCTGAGCGGCTCGGCAGCCACCCCGCCGCTCCGGAGACGAGACTCGCCCGCCTGCTGGACCCCGACTCGGTCGTCTTCCTCCACCCCGTGGACGGCGCGGGAGTGCTCGCGGCGGCCGGGACCATCGGCGGCCGGCAGGTGGTCGCGTTCTGCACCGACGCCACCGTGATGGGAGGCGCCCTCGGCCTGGACGGCGCGCTGCGCATCGTCGAGGCGGTGGACGAGGCGATGCGCCGCCGCTGCCCGATCATCGGCCTGTGGCACTCGGGCGGCGCGCGGCTCGCCGACGGCGTGGAGTCCATGCACGGCTGCGGGCTGGTGTTCGCCGCGTTCACCCGCGCGTCGGGCTGGGTGCCGCAGATCTCGGTCATCCTCGGTCCTGCGGCGGGCGCCGCCGCGTACGGCCCCGCGCTGACCGATGTGATCATCATGGCCGAGTCGGCGCGCGTCTTCGTGACCGGCCCTGACGTGGTGCGCAGCGTGACCGGCGAGGACATCGACATGGAGGGGCTGGGCGGCACGGACGCGCACGGCCGCCGCTCCGGGGTCGCCCACGTGATCGCCACGACCGAGGACGACGCCTACCGGCGCGCCCGGCTGATCACGGGTTTCTTCGCCGATCCGGGGCGGCTCGACCTCGCGGGCGTGGACGACGGCCGCGACCCGGGCGCGCTGCTCCCCGAGTCGCCGCGCCGCGCGTACGACGTCCACCCGATCGTGCGCGCGGTGCTCGACCCGGGCGAGGACGGGTCGCCGGGGTTCGAGGAGTTCCAGGCGCGCTGGGCGCCGAACATCGTCGTCGGGTTGGGGCGGCTCGCGGGGCGCGCGGTCGGGGTCGTGGCCAGCAACCCGCTGCGCAAGGGAGGCTGCCTGGACTCCCTGTCCGCCGAGAAGGCCGCGCGGTTCGTCCGCATGTGCGATGCCCTGGGCGTTCCGCTGGTCGTGCTGGTGGACGTCCCCGGCTACCTGCCGGGCGTGGCCCAGGAGTGGGGCGGGGTCGTCCGGCGCGGCGCCAAGCTGCTGCACGCGTTCGCGGAGGCGACCGTGCCGCGGGTGACCGTCGTGATGCGCAAGTCGTACGGCGGCGCCTACATCGCGATGAACTCCCGCTCCCTCGGCGCCACCGCCGTCTACGCCTGGCCCGCGGCCGAGATCGCGGTGATGGGGGCGGAGGCCGCGGTCGGCGTCCTGCACCGCAAGCGGCTCGCCGCGACCCCGGAGGCGGAGCGCGCGGAGCTGCGGGCCGAGCTGGTCGCGGAGCACGAGCGGGTGGCGGGCGGCGTCCGCCGGGCCCTGGCCCTGGACGTGGTGGACGAGGTCATCGAGCCGCGCGCCACGCGTCGCCGCGTCGCCGAGGCCCTGGCCGCGGCCCCGGCCCGCACGGGCCGCCACGGCAACATCCCCCTCTAAGCCCGCCTCCAGCCGTACTCGACGACTTCCGCGACTCCCGGTCGTACTCACGAACCTCCGCGCCTCCGGCGGCATCTAACGGGCTGACCGATTTCCGTGGTGAGGAAGTGAGTCGATGTCGCCGACGTCCGCACTGCTGCCCGAAGATCCGTCGCGTCTAGGCGAGTTCTGGCTGAGCGGCCGCCTGGGCGCGGGCGGTCAGGGCGTCGTGTACGAGGCCTACGACGGCGAGGGGACGCGGGTCGCGGTCAAGGTGCTGCACGGGGACGCGGCGGCCGACCCGGACCTGCGCGCCCGGTTCGGCAGGGAGGCCACCGCCGTCCGCAGGGTCGCCTCGTTCTGCACGGCCCAGGTGCTCGCCGTCGACCTGGAGGCCCCCAAGCCGTACATCGTCAGCGAGTACGTCGCGGGGCCGAGCCTGCGCCAGGCGGTCGCCGACGGCCGCCGGTTCCGCGGCGACGAGCTGCACCGCCTGGCCACGGCCGTGGCGACGGCGCTGGCGGCGATCCACGACGCCGGCGTCATCCACCGCGACCTCAAGCCCGACAACGTGCTCCTCGGCCCCGACGGCCCCCGGGTGATCGACTTCGGCGTGGCCCGGACGCTGGAGATGTCCCTGACCGCGAGCGGCCTGGTCACCGGCACTCCCACGTACATGGCGCCCGAGGTCTTCATGGGTCAGCGGGCGGCGGCCCCTGCCGACGTCTTCTCCTGGGGCGCCGTCGTCCTGTACGCCGCGAGCGGGGACGATCCGTTCCACGCCGAGAGCCTTGGCGCGGTCATGCACCGGGTGCTGGCCACCGATCCCGACCTGGACGTCCTGCCCGCCTCCCTGCGCCCGCTGGTGGAGGCCGCGCTCAGCAAGGAGCCGGAGGAGCGGCCCACCGCCCGGCAACTTCTCCTCGGACTCATCTCCCAGCCCGGCGACGCCCCGGCCGACCTGCTGCGGGCCGGCAGCGCCGAGGCGGGCCTGCTCGGCGTGGACGGCCCGGCGGACCCAGGCCTCGGCACCCTCGCGGAGGAGGTGTACGGCTTCCTCGACCCGTCCGAGCGCAACCTCGTGCCCGACGTCTTCCTGCGCATGGTCGGCGTGGGCGAGAGCGGCGACCTCGCGCTCCGGACGCTTCCCCGCGAGGAGCTGTTCGGGGGCAGGACACCCGGCGAGACGGCCGCGCTGCGGCGCGTCCTCACCGTCTTCTCCTACGTGGTCGCCGAGCGGGGCGAGGAGTTCGCGCTGGCCCGGCCCGCCCTGCTGCGCGCCTGGCCCCGGCTGCGGGCCTGGGTGGACGACGAGCGCGACGGCCTCGCCGTCCACTCGATGATCCGGCAGGCGGCGCGGCAGTGGGAGGGCCACGGGCGGCGGGACGGCGACGTCCTGCAGGGCGGCCGCCTGGAGACCGCGCGGCGCTGGGCCGCCACCGGACGCCGCCACCTGCGGCTCAGCCCGCTGGAAGGCGACTTCCTCGACGCCTGCGAGGCGGCCACGCGCCGGCGCGGACGCCGCCGCCTCCTGCTCACGATCACCCTCGCCGCTCTTCTCGTCGTGTCTCTCGTGGCCGTCGCGACGGTGGTGCGGCAGAGCGGCGTCGTCGCCGAGCAGCGCGACCAGGCGCTCGCCGGGCAGGAGGCCTCCGAGTCCGACCGCACGCGGACCTCCGACCCGGTCCGCGCCATGCTGCTCGGCGTCGCGTCCTGGCGGCTGTCCGGGACGGCGCAGACGCGGGCCGCGCTGCAGAACTCCTGGGCCCAGCGCGAGCGCGCCGTCTTCACCGACCCCTGGACGGGCGGCGAGTCCGTCCGGCGGATCACCGCAGACGGGCGCCGGCTCGTCAGCGTGTCCCCGCAGGGCGTCCGTGTCTACGACCTCCGGAGCGGGAAGCGGACCGGCGGATGGGACGGGCTCGGCATCGGCGACGACCGGTTCCGGGGGGCGGACGTCAGCCCGAGCGGACGGTATCTCGCGGTCGCGGCCGGCGACACCGTCAGCGTGTGGGACATGACCAACGGCAAGCCGACCGGTGCCCGCCATCGCCTGGATGAGCCGGAGATCTTCAACTTCGTCACCTTCGCGGAGGGCGACCGGTACGTCGAGGTGTACGAGGGGCAGGGCGGCACGATCTGGGATACCCGGACGAACGCCACATTCGCTCCCCGAGGCGCCCTGACCCACGCGTCCTTCAACCCGGAGAACACGCTGGCCGCGGTGATGACCATGGAGCACGGCTTCGAGCTCCTCCGCCTGCCGGGCGGCACGCCCGTGGCCCGCTGGCATGACGCCGACACCTGCGAGGGCGCCCCGCAGGGCATCGCGTTCAGCCCTGACGGACGGACCATCGCCTGCGTGAGCAGGGACGTCACCTCGCTCGTCGACGTCCGCACGCGCCGCACCCTGTGGAACGCCGACGGCGACGGCGACGGTGGGATCTGGTTCAGCCCCGACGGACGGTACCTCGCCGTCGGCGGCGACAGGATGCGGCTCCTCCGTGCCGAGGACGGCGTCACCGTGCTCACCTTCCAGGCGAGCCCCGACGGGGTCGCCTTCGACGGCACGGCGCTGCGCTACCTGGCCGACGACACGGTCGTGACCCTCGACATCTCCGACATCCGCGCCCCCGCGCGGCTCTCCGGCGCTCGGCCCGACGTCGCGCTGCTGAGCCCCGACGGCCGGCTCCTGGTGACTCACCGGTCCGGCGCCCGGAACCTGGTGCTGATGGACGCGGCGCAGCGCCGTCCGCTCGGCGCCGGCATCCCCCTGGCCGAGCCGGACGGCGTGGAGCGGGACTACCTCGCGTTCAGCGGCGACGGGCGGGTTCTCGCCTTCGCCGACGGCCGCCGCGCCAACGTCGTACGCGTCTGGGACACCGCGCGGCACGTGGAGACCGGCAGCGTCACCCTTCCCGGGGACTGGTACGCGTACGGCCTGGCGATGAACGGCGACGGCAGCGTCCTGGTCGTGTCCGCGACGACGCCCGACGCAGGACCGGCGCGCGGGCATCCCCAGCGGCTGTTCGCCTGGGACGTACGGCGGCGTCTTTGGATCAAGACCTTCGACCCGGGCGCGGAGATGAAGGTCGTCTTCCGGCCGGCGAGCGACTCGGTCGTCCCGGTCGGCTCGCCCTCCGGTCGGCTCATCGACGTGCCCACCGGCCAGGCGTCCGGGCCGGCGTTCGGGTCCGGCGGGGTCGACAGGTACGCGGTCGCGCGGGCCTTCAGCCCCGACGGCCGGATCCTCGCGACCGCGGACGAATCCGGCCGCCTGGCCTTCTGGGACGTCGCCACCGGCCGCAGGCGCGGTCCCGTCTTCCGGGTCGCGACCTCCGGCACCGCCATCTCGGCCCTGCTTTTCTCTCCCCGGGGCGACGTCGCCGCGTCCGTCCTGAGCGACGGGACCGTCCAGCTCTGGGACGTCGCGACGCCCGCCCCGCTCGGGTCGGCGATCCCCGGCGGAAGCGCCCGCCTCCTCACCGCGGCCTTCGCCTCCGGCGGGCAGTGGCTGCGGCTCCTCGACGCGACCGGCGTCGTCCGGGACCTCGCGATCGACCCCGAGACCCAGGCCGCCACCATCTGCACCCGCGCCACCCGCCCCCTCACCGAGCCGGAGTGGCGCAGATCCTTCCCCGACGTCCCCTACCGCGACATCTGCGACGGTTGACGCCGGGGACCACGTTCCCCGAGGCCGGCACCAAGGGCTCAGGGGCGTGCCGGGCCGGTGGGGGAGGGCTGGGCGGTCGTGTCGTACATGCCCGCCCAGGACTCGTGGGCGGCCTTGCGGAGGAGTTCCTCGTCGTTCTGGGTGATATGCCGCATGGCCACCCGCAGCAGCGGCGGCGCCATCAGCGACGTGATCAGCGCGACCAGGATGACGACGGTGTAGGTCGCGGTGGTGAGCACGCCGAGCCGCAGGCCGGTCATGGCGACGATGACCTCGACCACCCCGCGCGCGTTCATCCCCGCGCCGAGGGCCACCGCCTCCCACTTGCCGAGCCGGCTCAGACGGGCGCCGAGGTAGGCCCCGGCGAACTTGCCGAGGATCGCGATGGCAAGGACGGCCAGACCGGTCAGGGCGACGGCCGGCTGGAGCAGCGCGGTGAGGTCCATCCGCAGGCCCGCCGTCGCGATGAAGATAGGGGCGAGCACCGACAGCACCACCGTGCGCAGCGGCGCGAGGTGCTTCTGGGTCGCCGTGCCGGTCATGCCGATCAGCGTGCCGACCACCAGCGCGCCGAAGATCGGCTCCATGCCGAGCGCGTGCGTCGTGACCGCGCCGAGCAGGACCAGCACGACCGCCGTGGCGATCGCGGGGCCGGATTCGCGCGACCCGGCCGTCAGGCTCATCACACGCCGCACCAGCGGGCGTCCCGCGACGACGGCGAAGGCGAGGAAGCCCACCAGGTACGCGACCGAGAGCGAGACGCCCAGCAGGGTCACGCCGACGGTGGCGGCGGCGGAGACCACCGAGAGCAGGAACCAGCCGACCGCGTCGTCCACGGTGCCGGCGGCGAGCGTGAGCTGGCCGACGTCGCGGTGGAGCAGCCGCATGTCCGACAGGGTCTTGGCGATGACCGGGATGGCCGACACGCACATCGCCACGCCGAGGAACATCGCGAAGACCGTGCGGTCGGTGCCGCCGGGGATGAGCGAGGCGGGCAGCGTGCTGCCGAGCGCGATGCCCAGGGCGAGGGGGATCAGCAGGCCGGTGAGGCTGACCCGAAGGGCGCTGGCGCTGCGCCGGCGCAGCATGGCCACGTCCAGATGGGTCCCGGTCACGCCGACCAGGAGCAGGACGCCGATCTGCCCGACGGCGTCGAGCAGGTGCGCCTGCTCCGGGGCGGCGGGGAACAGCCAGGACGAGAATCCGGGGGCGAAATGGCCGAGCAGCGAAGGCCCGAGGATCACGCCGGTGAGAAGCTCGCCGACAATGGCGGGCATCTTCAGGCGTTCGGCGAGACGGCCCAGGCATAACGCGAGCAGTAAGAGGGATGCGACCTGGACCAGGAAGATCAGGAGCTGGTGACCGCCGAGTGGCGTCGCCGGTGCGGCGAGGATGTTCACATTCATGTGCGACCTCTCCTAGGCGCCAATGCGGATCCACGGTAAGTAGGCCGTCCGCACGGCATCAAGGATTCAGCGATCTGCCGCCGTATTACATGAAGTGCGCTGGCGAAAACCTCGCGCGGGCGTCTTTCAGTGAACCACGTGTAAGCACGATCCCGCCTTTTGGGCCGGTACCGAGAGATACTCGAGAGAACAGGGTTCGGATATCAGACGCTACGCAATTACGCATGGGTCGCCCGGCGGTTGGAGTTCGCGCGCCGACGAGACAATCTCAGCTTCCGCCCACCACGCGGAGGAATGAGTAGTAAATCGACTACTTGGCGTTATGGCGCCTTGGTGTCGCCCGGGCCGCCGAGCGCGGAAACCGCGAGGTGCCAGGGGAAGGCGTCCAGCTCGTCCTCGCCCGAGCCGGGCGCGTGCGGCCCGGCGTCTCCCGTGACGACGCGGACCCCCTCGGCCGTCAGTTCCTCGACACTGCGCCGGTACGGCGCCCGCCCGGCCAGCGCGGCGTTCACGAACGGCAGCACCACGACGGGAATGCCCAGGCCCGGGGCCTCCGCCAGCAGGCCGAGGGCATAGGTGTCGGCGATGCCCCGGGCGAACTTGTTCACCGTGTTGTACGTGGCCGGGGCGACGATGATGGCGTCGGGCCGGGGCGGCTTGGGCTCGTCCGGCTTGCGGTAGCGGCTGCGCACGGGCCGCCCGGTCTGCTCCTCCAGCGCGGGCACGTCGACGAAGTCCAGCGCGGACGGAGTGGCGACGATCTGCACCTCCCACCCGGCGTCCTGCGCCAGGTCCACCAACCTGCCCACGCCCCGCGCCGCGCCGGCCGCGCAGACGACGACGTACAAGACCCGGCTCACGAGCTCTCCCACCGATTCGACGACCCCGTACACACATCCACGATGATCGCGTTCCGTGCCTTTCCGTGGCGATTCTGGCACGGCGGCGATTCGCTCATCGGCCCTGCCACAGCTGCACGACCCCATCCTTGAAGCCGATGGCCAGCGTCCGCCCCTCCGGGCCGAACGCCAGCGCCATGACCTCCCCCGGCTCGGCCCCGTCCTCCGAGTATCACGAGCCCTGGCACCCGGCGGGCAGCGAGTCCGCAGGGTCCTCGGCCCAGCGCAGCTCGCACTTCGCCGTCACGACCGGGTACCGGTCGCGCAGTGCCGTACCGGTCTCCAGCGAGTGGGCGAGCGCCTCCAGCAGGGCCAGGTACGACGGCCAGCCCATCGGACCGTCGTAGCGAAGCCTCTCGTCCCAGGCGGCCTCGCCGACCCGCCCGGTCCGGGGCTCGACGAACAGCTCCCGGCCGTCGCTCGTGTCGCCGATCGCCAGCAGGCTGCCGTGCCATTTCCCGTGCTCGGCGTCGGCCGCCTCGGGATCCCCTTCCAGGATGAGCGTCTCGCAGTTGCTCTCGTTGACGTAGTCGATGTCGGACAGCCCGAGCAGGCCGTAGGAGAGGGGGAGCTGGAACCCGTCACCCAGGTTCCCCTCGGCTCCGTCATGGCGGAGGTAGGAGGCGTAAAGATCGTCCGGCAGCCTGCGCGCGTGGCTCTGCTCCCACATCGCCAGATGCTCCGGCTTCGCGGGAAAACTCAACCTGCCCAGCGTCGCCGAGGCATGCGCCCCCAGCCACCGCTCGATCGTGTCCCAGGCCCGCCCGACCCGAGCCGCGACCATCGGATCCGGCGTCCGGGCACCGGGGGCGGGAGCCGGTTCGAACGTAGAGATCATTTCCGGAGGGGCCTCTTCGAGCAACACCGACCCTTGGCTGGGATCGTCCCACGTCATCGGCTCGCATCCCACGGCCATCGCCTCCTCGGGCGTGAACGCCTGCGCGCGTATCTCGGCCTCGGTCGCGGGATCGTCGCACTTCACGGACGCCGAGCCGCTGACGGAGTCGACGACGCAGTCGATCACCTCGACTTCGCCCGAACTCGCCACGGCCCCACCTAGGACCAACAGCACGGCCAGAGCCACCCGTACAGGGCGAAGGGACCGAATCATGATCACTTACTGCACTCTAGCGATCACCGCCCACACCCACACGGCCAACCGGAAGACCGGCACCCGCCCCCGATCTCGCCCGCCGTCCCAAACTTGACCCGGCACCGGCTAAAGTGAACATCTTCCTGTCGCTCACATGGACGCCAACTTATGAGAGACTCCAGGCTTGCGGGGCGGTAGCTCAGCCGGTCAGAGCAGCGGACTCATAATCCGTCGGTCGTGGGTTCAAGTCCCACCCGCCCTACCACGTTTGATCAGGGAAACCCTGCCTGAGCAGCGGTTCCTCAATGGATCATGGTTACTGGGCATGCAGCCATAAGTACTACAGCCTGATTTCGTGATGTTGGAGCCAGCGTTTCCAGAGACCTCTGTCCTTGGCCGTGCATGGCCGTGCCATACGTCTCCGGATGCGTTCACAGGATCGTGACCCAGCTCCGGCGGGATGGGACGATCCGCTTGGTGCCCTCTGCAAGGTGCTTAAGGCGCCGTTCGTCGCAGCCTTCCCCCGAGTCGGTGAACCGCCTGCCGCTCTGTGGCAGGGCCAAGCCGAAGCGAGAGCATCCAGGGCCGCCCTGGCGTACTTCGCGTCCTCCAGCGCGCTCAACGACAGGGTGCGTTCCACCTCACGGCATGCGCATACCGCGGTATGATTGATCTATGGCCGACACGACACGCATTACGGTGACACTGCAGAACGACCAGGTCACCGAGCTCAGGAAGCTCACGGACAACATCTCGGGTTATGTCGCCGAGGCGGTGGCACGCCAACTGCGGCACCAACTCCTGGCCGCCGACTTGCTGCGTCATCAGGAGGAGCATGGGGAGTTCACCGACGAGGAACTGGCCGAGGCCCGCGCCGGTATCTTCGGGACGGCGGGTTCCGGCGGTTCGGCGAGTGCGGCGTGATCGAGCATGTCGAAACCGTCGTCCTCGACTCCCAAGGGCTCTCCGCCTGGATCGCGCAGGACCGCAAGATCCTCGCCATGTTCCAAGTGTTTCATTCCATGGGTGCCGATTTCGTCATCGGCGCCAACACCATTGTGGAAGTCAGCCACACACGAGTGGACATGCCGCGGCTGCAGTGGGTCCTCTCCCGCGTGAAGGTCGAACCATTGACCGAGAGCGCAGCGAAGAGGTCCGCTGAACTGCTCAAGGCCACAGGCCTGCACGGCCACAAGTACGCGATCGACGCGACGATCGCCGAGATGGCATTGCGCCAACCGGGCCCAGTGGCCATGCTGACCTCCGATGTGGACGACATGGTCCGTTTGTGCGGCAACCGCGTCCGACTCATCGGCATCTGAACGCGTAACAGTCGCCACCGGCCAGGGTTTGTGCGGATCTGGCGTCATCGAACCTTGCTGTGCGACAAAATGTAGCGGTATCCACCATTTGATCCATCAATCGTAGCGTGCGTGCCGCAGTGTCAGCTGGCACGCTGCGGCAATGGCAGATGCGAGGTACGACCACATCGTGATCGGCGCCGGGGCACTCGGCGCCGCCGCGGCCTACTGGCTGAGCATGGCCAGGCGCGGAAGCGTGCTGGTGTGCGAGCAGTTCACCCCGGGGCACTCCAGAGGCTCGTCGGACGACCACTCGCGTATCATTCGGCATGCCTACCACTCACCGGTCTACACCGCGTTGACCCCCTCTGCCTACGACACCTGGACCGAGGTCGAGGAGCACGGCGGCGAAAAGGTCGTGGTCCGTACGGGAGGGCTGGACCTGGCCAGGGTGGATACGCCCGGTTTCGAGGTGCTGCAATCCTACCGGCAGTCCCTGGACGCTGCAGACATTCCGTACGACGTGCTGACGGCGGCTGACGTTCGCGATGCCTGGCCGCAGTGGGTGATCGACGATGACACCACCGCGCTCTTCCAGCGCGACGGCGGTCTGGTCGACATCCGCCGGGCCACGGCGCAGCATCTCCGGCTGGCCAGGGAGCAAGGCGCGACGGTGCTGGACGACTGCACGGTCCAGGACATCGAGTCGACGTCCACCGGTGTGCTGGTTCGCACCGGCCAAGGCGACTTCAGCGCCGGTTCGCTGGTCGTCTGCGCAGGATCGTGGGCGCCGCCGCTGCTCGAACGGCTTGGCACCTCGATCCCGCTCGCGCTGTCTCAGGAGCAGGTCCAGTACTTCGCCGCCGACCTCGAGGCGTTCCGTCCCGACCGGTTCCCGATCTGGATCTGGCACGGCGACCACGACTTCTACGGCATCCCCATGTACGGCGAGCAGGGCGTCAAGGCCGCCAGGGACATGACGGGCAGGTTCGTGACGCAGGAAACCCGTAGCTTCGAGCCCGATCCGGCGGAGACGGAGTTCGTCAGGGGCTTCCTCCGAGAACGGCTTCCCGCATGGGCGGGGAAGACCGTGCTGGCCAAGACCTGCGTCTACGACCTGCCCAGAGACCGGGAGTTCATCGTCGGCGCCGTCCCTGGGCATCCGCGGGTGTTCCTGGCGGTCGGCGCCGGGCACGCGGGCAAGTTCGCCGGCTTGCTGGGCCGTATCCTCGCTGACCTGGCCTTCGAAAATCCGCCGAAGTATCCGATCGAGGCGTTCAGCCCGGATCGGTCCTCGCTTTCCGAGGCCGCCCCGGCTCGATACCGGCTTGGGCAGGAGGTGTCATGAAACGCAGGACCTTCCTGGGCGCCGCAGGGCTCGCGGTTGGCGCAAGCGTCGTGGCCGGATGCGGGAGGCCCCGCACGACGGCCGCACCGAGCGTGCCCGCAGGCCCGCCGCGAAGAGGTGGGCGGCTGCGCGTTGGCATGATGGGCGCAGGCAAGTCCGAATCGTTCAACCCCTCCGGCGCCACGAGCGCGTTGATCAACATGGCGATGACCTGCGCGGTCTACGACTCGCTCGTCGACATCGGCCCGAACATGGAGATCCGCCCCGCCCTCGCCACCCGCTGGACGTCCGGCAAGGACGCGCGGACCTGGACGTTAACCCTCCGCGAGGGCGTCACCTGGCACGACGGCAAGCCCTTCACCGTGCAGGACGTGATCTACACGCTGCGCTGGATGGCCGACCCCGACAACCAGCTCTCCGTCAGCGTGGCCAACGTCGACCTCGACCACGTCAAGGCCACTGGACCGCACGGCATCGTCATCCCCCTCAAGAGCCCCGACCTGCTCTTCCCCCAGACGATCTCCGCCTGCTGGGTCGTGCAGGACGGCACCACCGACTTCAGCAAGCCGGTCGGCACGGGCCCGTTCATCTTCGCCTCGCTCGACCAGGGCCGGCAGAGCGTCTGCCGGCGCAACCCGGTCTACTGGGACAAGGGCAAGCCGTACGTCGACGAGTTGGTCATCCAGTCCATCGACGACAACATGGCCCGCGTCAACGCGCTGCTCGGCGGCCAGATCGACGTGCTGGCGCAGATGCCGTTCACCCAGGCCAGAGCGCATGCGAGCAGTGGTATCAGGCTCCTCGACACCCCCAGCACCGCCTCCCAGGCGTTCTACATGGCCGTCGACCGGAAGCCGTTCGACGACGTACGCGTCAGGCAGGCGATGCGCCTGCTCGTGGACCGCCGGCAACTCGTAGACGTCGCTCTGTTCGGCTTCGGCACCGTCGCCAACGACCTGTTCGGCAAGGGCCTGGAGTTCTACGCCGACGCGATCCCCCAGCGCAAGCGTGACGTCCAGCAGGCCAGGGCGCTGCTGGCGCAAGCCGGGTACGCCGACGGGCTGACGGTGACGTTGGAGACGGCGGCCGTCGCGCCCGGCATGGTCGAGGCGGCGACGCTCTTCGCCCAACAGGCCAAGGACGGCGGCGTGACGATCAACGTCTCCCAGGTGGACGCCACGTCCTACTTCGACCCGACCCTGCAGTACCTGCAGCGACCGTTCGCGCAGACGCTCTGGGCCGGATTCGCCAACCTGGCGAACTTCTACCAGTACGCCGTCCTGCCCGACGGCTACGGCAACGAGACGCACTGGACGAAAGAGCAGACCGGCGTCCAGGTCGCCGCCGCGATGGCCGCCACGCGGGAGTCGGCAGCGCAGAGCGCTTGGCTGGCCGTACAGCAGGAGCAGTGGGACGCCGGAGGCTACATATGGTGGGCCAACGTCAACAATCTCGACGCCACGTCGAGCCGGGTAGCGGGGATCACGCCGAGCCGATATCTGGCGCTCGGCCTTCCATCCGGCCTGGCCAACGCCTACTTCACCGCATGAACCCGGTGGTCGTGTACGTCCTGCGTCGAATCGCCGCGGGCCTGCTCACGCTGCTGGTCCTGTCCGTCCTGGTGTTCGTCGCCACCTCCGTGCTGCCGGGCGACGCCGCCAGCGCGCTGCTCGGCCGCCAGGCCAAGGGGCCCGCCCTGGACGCCTTGCGGCACGAGATGGGGCTCGACCGACCGCTGGCGCGGCAGTACTGGGACTGGCTCACCGGGCTGCTGCACGGGGATCTGGGGCATTCGGTCACGAGTTACGTAGCCGGTGCCGACATCAGCGTGTGGAGCCAGATCAGCGGCAGGCTCGCGAACTCCGTGGTGCTCGCCGCGGTGTCGTTCGTGCTGATCGTCGCGGTGTCCCTG
The DNA here is from genome assembly GCF_040653595.1 of Sphaerisporangium sp. NPDC051011. NCBI lineage: Bacteria > Bacillati > Actinomycetota > Actinomycetes > Streptosporangiales > Streptosporangiaceae > Sphaerisporangium > Sphaerisporangium sp. NPDC051011. Next base: position 54,139 of record NZ_JBFAGG010000019.1, read on the forward strand.
CTGCTCGGCGTGTACGTGGCACTGCGCGCGGGCCGCTGGCAGGATCACCTGATCTCGACGGCGACGCTGGTGCCCGCCGCCCTTCCCGAGTTCGTGCTCGGAGCCCTGATCCTGGCGGTTTTCGTCACCTGGCTCGACGTCCTGCCACCGGTGTCACTGATCGCTCCGGGCCATAGCCCGCTCGAAACTCCCCAGCTGCTCGTGCTTCCGGTGCTGACGCTGATCGGGGTGACCGTCGGGGCTTCGGTACGGATGATCCGGGCCGGAATGCTGGAGGCGTTGTCGGCCGATTCCGTCGCCGTCGCCCGGCTGAACGGCATCGCCGAGCCGCGCGTCATCCGCCGCTACGCGCTGCGCAACGCGCTGGCCCCCAGCATCCAAGTGTTCGCGCTGATCGCGCAGTACCTCGTGGGGGGCCTGCTCATCGTGGAGGTGATGTTCGGCTATCCGGGCATCGGAAAGGAACTCGTCGATGCCGTCACCATCCATGACAACACCGAGGTCAGGTCGGTCACGATGATCCTGGCCGTCATCTACGTGGCGGTGACCATCGTGGCCGACGCGCTGGTCATGCTCGCCGTACCGAAGCTCAGGACGGATACGGCATGAACGGGCGGCGCATCGGGCTGGTGATGTTCGGCCTCATCGCCCTCATCGCGCTGGCCGGCCCGCTCCTCGCCCCCCACGACCCGGCCAGGACCATCGGCCTGCCGTTCGACGCGCCGGGCGGCCACGCCCTGCTGGGGACCGACTTCCTGGGCCGCGACGTGTTGTCGAGAGCACTGGCCGGTGGCTGGAGCGTGCTGGCCTACGCGGGGCTGGCCACCCTGCTCGCCTACGCGGTCGGGCTCCCGATCGGGCTGGCCGCGGGCTACACACGTTCGTGGCTGGACTCGGTGCTGATGCGTGGCGTCGACGTGCTGATCGCCTTCCCCGCGCTGGTGTTCGTCCTGCTGGTGGCCACAGGGCTCGGGCGAGGCATCGTGCCCGTCGTCCTGGCGACCGCGATCATCCAGGTCCCCGCGATCGCGCGGATCATCCGGGCCGCCACCGCCGAGCAATCGGTCCGTGGCTACGTCGAGGCGGCGGTCGTCCGTGGTGAGAGCTCGGTGTCGGTCCTGCGGCGAGAGGTGCTGCCGAACATCGCGCGGCCCATCGCAGCCGACATCGGCCTGCGCAGCACCTGGTCGGTGCTGCTGATCGCCGGAGTCAACTTCCTCGGTCTCGGCATGCAGCCGCCGGCCGCCGACTGGGGCCTGATGGTCTCGGAGAACAGGGCAGGAATGGACCTCGATCTGAACCCCTTGTCGGTGCTGATCCCCGCGATCATGCTCGGCGTGCTCACCGTGGCCATCAACCTGATCAGCGACGCGCTGGCCGGAGGCAAACGATGAGCGTGCTGAGCGTGACCGGGCTGCGCATCGAGCTCGCCTCGGGACAACCGGTCGTCGAGGACGTGGACCTGAGCCTCGGGCCGGGGGAGATCCTCGGTCTGGTGGGCGAGTCGGGCAGCGGCAAGAGCACGACCGCGCTGGCCCTGCTGGGTTTCGCGCGGACCGGCACGTCCATCGTGTCCGGCGACGTGGTCGTGGCCGGACAGCACGTCCTCCAACTGGAGGAGAACGCTCGCCGTCGGGTGCGGGGCGAGCTTGTCTCCTACGTCCCGCAGGACGCCGGACAGGCGCTGAACCCTTCCCTGCGCATCGGGGCAGCCATCTCCGACGTCATGCGCCGACCGCGTGACGTGTTCGAGCTGCTCGCTGCAGTGGACCTGTCGGAGGGTACGGCGAAGCGGTTCCCCCACCAGCTCTCCGGCGGCCAGCAGCAGCGGGTCACGATCGCGATGGCGCTGTGCTGCGGTCCTCCCCTCATCGTGATGGACGAGCCGACCACCGGCCTCGACGTCATCACGCAGGCGAGCGTCCTCGACGAGGTGCGCCGGCTGCGCGAGGAGCAGGACGCGGCGATCGTGTACGTGTCGCACGACCTGGCGGTGGTGTCCCAGCTGGCCGACCGCATCGCCGTCATGTACGCGGGGAGGATCGTGGAGGAGGGGCCGGCCGCGACGTTGCTGGAGCGGCCACGACACCCCTACACCCGCGGCCTGCTCCAGTCGATTCCGGACCACCGCCGCCCGGCCCGGCCGATCGCCATGCCGGGCACCGCCGTCGGCGTCGAGGACCGGCCCCCGGGCTGTGCCTTCGCGCCGCGCTGTCCGCAACAGACGGCCGAGTGCCTCCAGGCACCGCCTGAGCCTGCGTGGATCGCCGACGGGCATCTGGTGCGCTGCCTGCACTCGGCGGCGACCCCGCCCATCACGCTCGGTGATCAACGGACCCCGGCCCAGGAATCGGGGGACGGCGCCCTGTTGGATGTCCGCGACCTCCACGCCGGGCATGGGACGGTCGTTGCCGCCGACGGAGTGTCCTTCGAGCTCGCCAAGGGCGAGTGCCTGGCCCTGGTCGGCCAGTCGGGGAGCGGCAAGACGACGATCGCGCGCTGCCTGGTCGGCCTGCACCGCCCGGACCGGGGCACGATCCTGCTGGACGGCGAGCCGCTGGCCGACCGGGTGCGCCGCCGTACGGTGGACCAGCGTCGCCGCGTCCAGTACATCTTCCAGAGCCCCTACCAGTCGCTCAATCCGCGCCGCCAGATCGGCGACGAGCTGGCCAGACCCGCCCAGGTTCTGCGCGGGCTGTCGGCTGCGCAGGCGCGGGCCGAGGTCGGCGCGCTGCTGGAGCAGGTACGGCTGCCCGCGCGGACGGCCGAGCGCTATCCCCACCAGCTCTCCGGTGGTGAGCGCCAACGGGTGGCGATCGCCAGGGCGCTGGCCGCCACACCCGACGTGCTGGTGTGCGACGAGATCACCTCAGCGCTGGACGTCTCGGTGCAGGCCGCGATCCTGGAGCTGCTCGGCGAGTTGCGGGCCGAGCTGGGGCTGTCCGCCCTGTTCATCACCCACGACCTGGGCGTCGTGTCGGTCGCGGCCGACCGGGTCCTGGTCCTCGACCGCGGGGCGGTCTGCGAGTCGGGAACCGTCTCCGACATCCTGAGCGCGCCCGCCCATCCCTACACCCAACGGCTGGTCGCGGCGGCACCCAGCTTGATCGGAGTTTGACGATGACGGACTTCATCCGCCTGGAGGAGGAACGGCTCGCTCAGCGTCCGGCCGAGCTGCCGTTCAGCCGTGAGGAGTACGCGGCCAGGCTGGCACTGCTGCGGGCGCGGATGGCCGAGAGCGGGCTCGACATCCTGCTGATCACCTCGCCGGACGGCATGTGCTGGCTGCACGGCTATGATGCCCGCTGGTACCGCTCACACTCCTCGACGTGCTTCCCGCCCACTCATTGCACGGTCGTCCACGTCGACCACGACCGGATACTCCTCATCGAGGTGGCCGAGCACGAGCAACTGGTACGGCTGACCTCGTGCGTGGACGACTTCCGCGGGATTCCCGAGACGGATCTGGACGGCTTCACGGACCTCCTTGCCGCCGAGTTGGCCGCTCGCGGCTGGACCCGCGGGACCGTCGGCGTCGAGCGGTGGAGCGCCCTCCCCAACCCGGCCGGGCTGGCCGCCATCGAGGCGATGCTGACCACACGCGGGTACGGCCTGGCCGACGCGACCACGGTGATCCGCCGAGCCCGCCGGATCAAGTCCGCCGCCGAGATCGCCATGATCGAGCACGCGCAGGCCGCCTGCGACGCCGGGATCACCGAGCTCCACCGGCAGGCGTATCCGGGCATGACCGAGCTGGAAGCCTGGAACACGTACATGACCGGCATGATCGCCGCAGGCGGGGAGCCCACAGCGATGCACGAGACCATCGCCGTCGGCCCGCCGATGCCGATGCTGCACGGCGTCAGCACCCGCAGGAAGATCCAGCGCGGCGACTACTTCCACGCCGACGTCGCAGGCGCCGTACACCGCTACCACGCACGAGGAACCCGCCCCTTCTTCGTCGGCGAACCACCTCCCTGGTTCACCGACCTGGCGAAGGTCATCGCAGGCGCGCACGACGTGCTCACCGCGACGGCCCGCCCAGGGCTGCCGTTCCGCGACCTGCACCGCGCGCTGCGCGAGTACTTCGCCGAGGCCGGAGTCGACGGGTGGGCCGGCGGCTACGAGCTCGGGGTCTCCCTCCCGCCCGACTGGGTCGGCGAGTTCGTCTGGTCCAGTTCGGATGAGGACACCGAGGACGTCATCGAGGCCGGGCTGGTGACGAACTTCGAGAGCATCGCGTTCCTCGCGATGGTCGACACCGTCGTGTTCGACCGGGACGGCGCGCGTCTGCTGTCCACCCTTCCCCGCGAGGTCATGATCGTGGAGGTCGCGTGATCGAGAAGGTCGTTTCGGCCGAGGGGTTCAGCCTGTGCTGCGAGGTGAGCGGGCAGGGCGGGACGCTACTTCTGGGCCTGCACGGCGGGCCGGGCGGCGATGGCTGCGCCTACATGGATCCGTTGCACCGGCTGGCCGGTGCCGGCCGCCGGGTCGTCACCTTCGACCAGCTCGGCACCGCCAGGTCCGAGGTACCGGCGGAGCCGTACCCCTGGAGCATCGAACGGGCGGTCGCCGACGTGGATGCCGTACGCACCCACTTCGGAGCCGAGCGGGTCGACCTGCTCGGCCACTCCTGGGGCGGCATGCTCGCTCTGCAGTACACGCTCGACCATCCGGAACGGGTCGGGCGCCTGGTGTTGTCCAACACCACACCGAGCACCGCGAGGATCACCACAGAGTTCCTGCGGCAGGTCCTCGGCCTGCTGCCGCCGCGCGAGGCGGCGGCGGCGCTGACGGCTGACGCGCTGGGCGACCATGACGACCCGGCCTTCGTCTCGGCCGTGACCCGGTGGCTCGCGGCCTACTCGACCAACTTCCAGGACACCGAGCAGATGAGCGCGGAGGCGCTGGCTCCTGGCCCTGCGGGCGAGGGACTCTGGGGCGATCGCCTGTGGTTCGCCACGACAGCCCTGCGCGGCTGGGACGTGGAAGCTCGCCTGCCCGAAATCGTCGCACCGACCCTCGCCGTCCACGGCGGCCACGACATGTCGTCCAGGGAGATCAACCAGGTCCTCGCCGATGGCATCCCCGACTGCGAGTGGCTGACCTTGAACCGCAACGGCCACGGCATGTTCGACGAGCCCAACGTCGACGTCTACCTCACGATCGTCGACTCCTTCCTCAAAAGGTGGACCCGATGACCAACCCCACAGCCGGCCAGATCATGCGTGACCACATCGAGCGCGGCCTCGGCATGCCGCGCGAGCTCTACATGACAGCCGAGCTGTTCGAGCAGGAGCTCGAAGCCATCTTCAACCGCAGCTGGCTGTTCGCCGCGCACGAGTCGCAACTGGCCAGGCCAGGCCAGTACGTCACGGTGGAAAGCGGCCTGGAGAGCGTGATCGTCAGCAGGACCCTGGAGGGAGAGATCGCCGCGGTCCACAACGTCTGCCGCCATCGCGGTGCCCGCCTGCTCGACGCGGGATGCGGCTCCGCACGGCGGCTGGTCTGCCCGTACCACCAGTGGGCCTACAAGCTGGACGGGACCATGCTGGGCGCCTCCAAGATGCCACCGGACTTCGACAAGGACCGCTACCCCTTGCGGAAGGCGAAGGTCGCCATCTGGCAGGGGCTGGTCTTCGTGAACCTCGACGAGGAAGCCACCCCGCTGGCCGACCTGCTGGCTCTCGGTGAGGACGCCATCGCCCCCTTCGACCTTCCCGGCGCGACCGTCGCCCACGAGATCACCTACGACGTGCGGGCGAACTGGAAGCTGGTCTGGGAGAACGCCCAGGAGTGCTACCACTGCAACGTCAACCATCCGGAGCTCCTCAGAGCGTTCGATGTGGCCGCTCTCGGTGACGATCTGCGGCGCAGCGATGACATGCGGGTGCAGTGCACCCGGCTGGGGCTCAAGCCCGGAGCGGTCTCGCTCACCGTCGACGGACAGCCCGCCTCCTCCCGGCCCATGCTGTCCGGCGAGCCGTACACCGTGGCCCTGCACCTGAAGCCCACCTTCGCCGTCGTCTGCTGCCCCGACTACGCCGTCGTCCTGCGCGACCGGCCCGTCGCGATCGACCGCACCGAGGTCACCATGACGTGGCTCGTCCGGGCCGATGCGGAGGCGGGGCGTGACTACGACCTGGACAACCTGATCAAGGTATGGGACCAGACGAACCTGCAGGACTGGGCGCTGTGCGAGCGCACCCAGCTCGGTGTCCGGTCCCGCTTTTTCGAGCCTGGCCCGCTGTCGGGTGAGGAGCCGTCCGTCGCGGCGTTTCACCAGGCCTACGCAACGATGCTCTCTGGGGAGATGTGATGTCGGTAACCGTCGTGGTCGGTGCTGGAGTCATGGGCGCCTCGGTAGCCCACCATCTGCTGGAACGTGACGCGGGCCAGGTGATCGTGGTGGACTCCGGCGTACCCGCCGCCGCGACCTCAGGCGCGGGCGCCGGATTCGTCGGCCTGTGGGCCGCCGGGTACGCCAACTTCTTCACCGACACCGATCTGGAGCTGGAGAAGTACGGCGTCGCCTACTACCGCCGGCTCGCCGGGAGTGGAGCGGCGATCGACTACCGCTCCAACGGCAACATGTACGCGGCGACGACAGAAGAGGGCTTGCGGAGCTGGGTGGAGCCGGTCCTCGACCACCCATTCGCGCCCGAAGAGACCCGAGCTCTTTCGGCCAGGGACGTCGCCGACCTCACGGGCGGCGTGATCGCGGCGAAAAGCGTCGTCGGCGGCGCCCTACACCCGGGAGGCATCCAGATCAGCGCCGGTCGCACCACGCGCGCGCTCGCCTCGCGGCTGCCGGAAGTCCGGACGAACACCCGGGTCACCGGCCTTCTCACGTCCGACGGTGCCGTCGTCGGAGTACGCACCAGCGCGGGCGACATCGCCGCCGACCGGGTGGTGCTCGCCTGCGGCGCCTGGACCAACGAGCTGCTCGGCGAGGTCGGCTACCGAGTGCCGCTGCTGCGCATGGTCGCCACGCGGGTCGTCTCACCGCATTCGGGCGTCTCGTCGTCGATGCCGACGGTCATGATCCCTGACTTGTTCGGGCTCTGGCTACGCGAACACCGTGGCGGGCTCACCTACGGAAACGGCGACGGCTACGCGCCCCTGTTCGAGCTGGACGCCACGGCGGGCGACGGCGGGCAGCCGCGCCACGAGGAGCTCGCCGACCGCCTGACCTCGACGTTGGTGCCGAAGCTGCGCAAGCTGGTGCCGGTGAAGGACACCACGATTTCCTGGTGGCTGCAGGGCATCCCGTGCATGACCCCTGACCGGCGCTTCCTGGCCGGGCCGGTGCCCGATGCCGCCGGGCTCTACGTCCTGGCCGGGGACAACGAGGCTGGGGTGACTCACGGGCCCGGGCTCGGGCGGATGCTGGCCGACGTCATCCTGGATGGGTCGAGCGAGTGGGTGGACCAGCGCGCCTACCGGCTGGACCGGTTCGATCCCGCCGCCTATCCCACGGAGCAGTCGGTGCTGGCCGCGATGCCCGCCCGGCGGTGATCACGCAGTCGGAGTACGTAAAGGAGCACTTCCGGCGGATCCGCTCGCCGTCACGTCGGACTACCGGATGAGGAGCATGCCCGCTGGTGGAGACTTGGCGGGTGAGTGATTTGCAACGCCTCACCGACCGAGTCGGCGAACAGCTGTCCCGGTCGGTCGCCATAGACGACCCGCAGATGCGGCTGCAGTCCTACAGCCCGCACTACGGCGCAGTGGATGAGCAACGGCTGGCCTCGATCCTGCACAGGAAGGCCAATCCCGAGGCCATCGAGTGGGCGCGCCGGCACGGCGCACAGCATGCCACCGGTTGGTTCCGCCTGCCGGGCAACCCCGAGTTCGGCATGCTGAGCCGGGTGGGCATACCGATCCGGTTCCGCGACCTGCACCTGGGTTATCTGTGGCTCATCGACGCCGAAGAGTCGCTGACGGCCGAGGAGATCGCGGTGGCGGAGCGGGCGGCGGACGAGGCCGCGAACATCCTCTACCGTGACGGGCTGCTCAACAACCTCCAGCGAGCCCGCGAGCGTGAGCTCCTGCGGGACCTGCTGGACGACGACCCCGCGGTCCGCGCGCAAGCGGTCAGCGGCCTCGCCGAGGACGCGCTCATGGACATCGCCCGGCCGGTCCGCGTCATCGTCCTGGACACCGAGGAGCCCGCCGACCACGACGACCGTGCCAACGCGGCCGACCTGTCCCTCGCACACGCCAGGCGGCAACTCCCGATCAGGCGCGGCCTGCACCTGGTGCGACCCGACCACGCCATCCTGGTCGTGGCCGTCGACCGCGACACCAGGCCGGTAGAGCTGGCGGGCCGCATCAAGGCGGACTACGAACGAGGTCTGCAGGGTGCGGGTGCCGACAGTGGACGCGTCGGCATCGGGATGCAGGTCGCCCACCTTGCCGATGCGCGTCTGTCCTACCGGCAGGCCCAGCAGGCGACGCGCATCGGCCGGGTCCTGGGCCTGGACAGCATCGTCGAATGGTCCGAGCTCGGGATCTACCGCATACTGGCCGAGCTGCCCTTCCAGCAGATCAGCCTCGACCTGCTGCATCCCGCGCTCGGCAAACTGGCCGAGCGGGATGAACCCGGTCAGCTGCTGCACACCCTGGAGGTGTTCCTGGACCTCGCAGGCGATATCAAGGCGACCTCCGAGCAGCTCGTCATCCATCGCACGACGCTCTACCACCGCTTGGCGAAGATCGAGGAAATAGGCGGGGTCAGCCTCCGGAAAGGCACCGAGCGTCTCGCCTTGCACCTGGGGCTCAAACTCGGCCACCTCTCCGGCCGGTACACGAAACCACATCCCGCGGCAGGCCGGCAGGCCAGAACCTCCAGTTGACTGGGCGGCTTCTTATTCCCCCTCCGTACACGCGGTATCCCTGGGCCTAAATGCGTCGAAGATGGGAGTTTGGGATTTATTTGACATTTGGTGCATGTGCGAATGTCTACCCCAAATCGACAGGCAACTTCAATCCGTAATCGGATCAATACAAGATGTGCGGTTGATGCGATGTGTGAGATTACGCCACGGCAGGTAGCGCCGAATTCCCGGCGGGGGCGCGAAGGTCGTCGAGGAGTGTGAGCCCTGGGATGGCGGGCAGCCAGGGGCGGCCCTCGGCGAGTTCGACGAGGGCGTGGAAGAAGTCGACGCCGTGTTTGCGGGCGGTGGCCAGATACTAATGAGAAACTATGCCACTGGACAATTTCGGCGCCCCGACCTGCGGCGACGTCATTTCCGAAGTCCAGTAACCAAATTTCCCTTTAGTAACTGCGGATCGCGCAGAACTGCTCGGCGCCGGCCAGAGTGCGCAAGCAGCCGGAGACCTTCTGCCTCAGCTTGATCATCCTGATCTCGCGCTGGCCGCGTTGTTGCCGAAGGGCACCCGTTGGTCTCGGGTGAACCGCGGGTAGCCCTCGTGACGGGCCGCTATCCGGGTGGCCAGGGCGTTGTGCTTCTTCATCAGCGTGCCCGACCGCGCGGCCGTGTCGTTCTTGCCGATCAGGGCGGCCGAGCGCCACAGGCGGACCTGCCCGGCCAACGCCGTCTGGTCCAGGTGCTCCAGCCCGCCCGCCTCCAGGGCCGCCTCCACCAGCGCCTTCATCTCACACAGCGCGCCGGCGGCCTGCTCGGCCCAGCACCACCGGCCGTCGGGGGCGGTGTCGATGACCTGCTGCAGCTCACGCAGGAGATGGGCGTTATGCCGACACAACGGGTCACCGGGCGGCCAGAGAGCATCCCTGGAACCACACGCGCTCGAATCCGAACACCCCCAGCGTGGGCCCACCACCCGTGATCGGGCCTGGCCGTTCTCCTTGAACGGGAACAGCCATATGCCGACATCCCGTGAGCGAAGAGTTCCGGTGTAAGACTCCGCGCGGTTGCGACGCCAACAACATGCAGGACCGCGCTGGTGACCGGCGCGGGCATGTCGGCCAGGGCGGGCCGCGGTCTGCCCGGCCTTGGCCATCATCGACCGGGTCCTGACCGCGCCGAACCAGCATCGCCGCGCGCGACGCAGGCTCTGCGTGACCGAACGGAGGCACCTGACCGCCGGACCGGGTGCCGAAGCGAGGGAGGAGATTGGTATGGGGACCGCCTTCGTGTTCGAGGGTGGCGGTAGCGTTGCCGCCACGCAGGTGGGGATGTTGCGTGCCCTGACCAAGGCGGGAATCCGACCCGATCTGGTGGTGGGCACCTCGGCTGGAGCGATCAACGCGGTCTGCTTCGCGCTGGAGCCAACATTGGCCCGGATCGAGCGTCTGGAGATGCTGTGGTACTCGGTGATGGGCAAGAACATGTTCCCGGTATCAGCGTGGGGCCTGGCGCGTGCGCTGGTGGGCCGCGGCAGCGGGGTCTCCTCCCAGACGGCGCTGCAGCGGCTGTTGGAGCGTGAGCTGGGCGAAACGAACCTCGATGACTTGGCGCTGCCCGCGCACGTGGTGGCGACCGATCTGGCCAGCGGGGACCCAGTCATCCTCTCCCAGGGTGCTACGGTGCAGGCGCTGCTTGCCAGCAGTGCGCTGCCCGGCGTGTTCCCTGCCGTCGACGTCGGCGGGCGGCTGCTCTATGACGGCGGGATCGCCGCGGCCACCCCCGTACTGCAGGCTGATGCTCTGGGCGTGGACATCAGCTATGTGCTGCCCTCCCTTGGCCGATGCGTGCCTGGGTCCGTCCCGCATGGCGCGGTGCCGGTTGCACTGCGCGCGCTGAGCCAACTGCTGGGCCACGCCTCGATGAATGCGGTCGCCCTTGCCCACCATGAGGTCTGGATGCTACCCGCACCCTGCCTCGAGACGGTGAACCCCTTCGACTTCCATGACACACCCGTCCTGATCGAAGAGGGAGAGCGGCTGGCCCACGCCTGGCTGGATGTCCACTGGGACGTTGGCGGACGGCCAGGCGTTGCGGCCATCACCGGAACGCAGTCGTGACCCGGGCTGGCATCGCGCGGGCAAGAACGATGTGAAGCCTGGGCCGGCGGATGCTGGTGACCTGGCCCGTGGTCAGAGGTGTCTGTGGCTCCTCAGTCCGGCTGGCCGCATACCGCGGCCAGCAGCCCCTCGAAATCCTCCGAGCACGGGCCGCACGCGCGCAGGTGCGCGGCGATGCCCGGGTATCGCTGTTCGGCCCCAGCGTCCTGCACCACCAGCTCGACGTAGACGTGGAGGAGGGCCATTGCCTGGTCGCACCCCACGTCGCGTGGGTCGGTGTGCAGGAAGCGCTCCAGTTCAGCCCAGCCGTTCATGAGCGCCTCGACAGGTCGTTGTCCACATAACCGTACGCGGCGAGCGCGGCCCGCAGCTTACGCCTGGCCTCAAACATCGTCTTGTAGATCGCGTTCCGGTTAGAACCGAGCTGGAGGACCAATGCGTCCAGCGGAACGCCGTTGAGTACGACCGCGACGAAGATCCGGCGCTGCCGTTCGGTCAACTTCTCCTCCACGGCCCGGCGTAGTGCCGCGAGCAGATCGCGCCACTCCGCCTCCCTGGCCGGGTCGAAGCCGAACCGATCTGGCAGACACTCCCAGTCAGCGCCTTCGAACGGCACGGCGGGGTTGCGCCAGAAATGCCGCCCGACCTTCGCCGACACCTCCAGGATCACAAACTTGTAGGCCCAGGTCGTGAACCGACTCTCACCACGGAACTCACCGATCTTGGCGGTGATGGCCAACAGCGCGTCGGCCGCGGCCTGATGCGCCAAATCGTCCAATTCAGGGCCGGTGACGCGCAGTCGCACACCGCGCCTTCGCACCTCGCTCCTGGCGATCCGCAGGAGCAGTCCATGCAACCGCCCCACGGCTGCCTCCTGCTCCGCCCCGCCACTGGTGAGCACCCGCAGCCACTCACTCGACTCGACATCGACAGAGGCGCGGGTGGCCGGCATCTCATCCATGGCACGCTCCGGTGTCGCCCATGTCTTTCATGCTAGCCACCACCCACGAGCGAAGAATTCGCAGGTAAGACGCCGCGCGGCGGCGACGCCAACAGGACATGACCAACTCACTGGACGACCAACTCACTGGACGGCAGTACCGCGCCAAAGCCGCGGACATCTGCACCCCATCGAACAGCCAAGGGCACGTGCCCGCACCGTCATTGATGTCCGACGACCGCCCGCGACCGGGCGGCGGCCCATGTCGTGGCCTTCCACCCCGAACAGGGCTGGAGCCTGCTGTGCAACGGTGACGTCGTCTTCGACGGCACCGGCGAACTGCTGCCCGACGGCCGCGTCGTCGACCACCGAGTCGACCTAATGCAACAGCCCATGAAGCCGCTCCGGCTCAACCAGGGCCCTATCGGGAGGGAGAACCTGAGATGCGCCAGATCCGTGTCAAGGTCCGGCGGCCGCGCCGGGAGCGCACCGCCGACCTCGACCTGCGCACGCCGTCAGGTCGCACGCTTCCGTACTGATCCGGGGCGTGGGTCTCCGATCGATTAACACTGAGCGATCAAGCTCCATGGCGAGAGGAATCATCATGGCAAACGTGTCAAGTATTCCGATATCTCTGGAAAGAGCTGGTAGCCGGATTTCGGTCGCCGGTCGGCTGGTGAGCCGATATGGACTAGTCGTGGTTCTGGCGTGGATCGGTGCGGGCAAGTACGTCAAAATGGAGAGCCGAGTACTGATCGAACACAGCCCCCTGCTGAGCTGGCTGTACGATTTCCTTAGTTATAGGACGGTCGCGACTTCGCTGGGCAGTATGGAGATTATCGCCGCAGCGTTCATTGCTGTTCACCTGCGCTGGCCCAGGGTCTCTGCCATAGGCAGCGCTCTCGCGGTCGTACTGTTCCTGGGAACGCTGAGCTTCCTATTCACCACCCCAGGGGTCGTGGACACCTTGGCCGACGGGTTCCCAGTACTGTCGGCTCAGCCTGGGCAGTTCCTCCTCAAGGACCTCGTGTTGATCGGCGTGGCGCTGTGGACCCTGGGCGACTCACTTGAGGCCGCCCAGAGGAAACGCGTGAATAGTCGTTGATCATTAGCGAGCCTGCTTACAGGAAGGCGCGGCGGGCGCGGGCGCGCAATTGAAGATTCGGAACATACGCGGAACACCGCTGACGAAACATGATCGAGCCCATGCTGAGCCGCAGGCCAGGCGCCCAGGGCCCCCAGCAAGATCAACTCACGCCTCCTGCCACCTCACGGAGCCCTGACGGTCGCGAGGGCCCGGCGATGGTCAGCGGGCCGGTGAGACCGGTCAGGTCAGGGGCGCGGGGGTGGTGGTGAACTCTCCCGAGGCTACGACGTGGCGGACGAACAGGGCCGCGGTGGCGGGCAGGGCGCCTGGGTGGGCGATGAGGTGCCAGTCTCGGCGCAGGGGCGTTCTCGGGGTGTCGAGCACGGCGATCGCGCCTGATGCCAGGTCGCGTGCCACCGCGTCCCGGGACATCAGGCTGACCCCGAGGCCCGCGATCACGGCCTCCCTGATGGCGGCGTTGGAGCCGATGGTCATCGTCGGCGGCGCGATGTCCAGCTCCTCCAGCAGGACCTGGGTGCTCGCCTGGGTGCCGGACCCGTGCTCGCGGAGCAGCCAGGTCTGGTCCTCCAGCCATGCGCGGCGCCGTTCCCATGGTTCCGGCGTTCCGGCGGGCCCGTCGCCTTCCGGCGGTTCCACGCGAGCGGTGTGCCCGTCGCCTCCTGGCGGTTCCACGGGAGCGGCGACGATGAGCAACTCGTGCCGGCGCATGGCGAGCACGGTCCATCCGGTGGGGGGACGGCCACCGACGACGAGGTCCACCTCGTGACGGTCGAGTAGCTCGTGGACCCGCTCCCGGTTGCCGATCTCCAGATTTATCTGGACCCGCTGATGGGCCTGGCGGAAGGCGTGCAGCAGGCGAGGGACGAGTTGCTCCCCGGCGGGCGTCACGGCGGCGATCCTCAGCTCGCCGCCCTCGGGGTCGGTCTCGCCGAGGGCGGCCGTGCGTCCCGATTCGAGCAGGCCCAGCGATCGGCGCACGTATCCGGCGTAGACCTCTCCTGCTTCGGTCAGTTCCAGCCCGCGGCCCGAAGGGCGCAGGAGCTGGAGGCCGAGCGGCCGCTGCAACGCCGCCACCGACGCCGACACCGCCGACTCGGTGACCACGAGGCGCTTGGCCGCCGCCCGCACCGAGCCGGTCTCCGCCACCGCCAGGAAGGTTCGCAACTGGGTCAGCGTCATCACACACTCCATCAAGCTTTTACTTGATTATCACGACAGAACTCTCAATAGACAACTGGACAATCGGCGATGGAGGGTAGGGCCATGGACAGATTGAGTTCAGGGGTCATCCCCTACGCGAAGCTCGGCTACTACGACCCGGACTACGTGCCCAAGGACACCGACGTGCTGTGCGCGTTCCGGATCACCCCGCAGCCAGGGGTGCCGCCGGAGGAGGCCGCGGCCGCGGTGGCGGGCGAGTCGTCCACCGCGACCTGGACGGTCGTGTGGACCGACCGGCTGACGGCGTACGACCACTACCAGGCCAAGGCGTACCGGGTCGACGAGGTGCGTCCCGGCGAGTACATCGCGTACATCGCCTACGACATCGACCTGTTCGAGGAGGGGTCGATCCCCAACCTGACGTCGTCGATCATCGGCAACGTCTTCGGGTTCAAGGCCGTGAAGGCGCTGCGGCTGGAGGACATGCGCATCCCCCTGGCGTACGTCAAGACCTTCCAGGGGCCGCCGCACGGCATCGTGATGGAGCGCGAGATCCTCGGGAAGTACGGCAGGCCGCTGCTCGGTGCGACGATCAAGCCGAAGCTGGGGCTCTCGGCGCGGAACTACGGCAGGGTCGTGTTCGACGCGCTCAGGGGCGGGCTCGACTTCACCAAGGACGACGAGAACATCAACTCGCAGCCGTTCATGCGCTGGCGGGACCGGTTCCAGTTCGTCAGCGAAGCCGTCAGGAGAGCGGAGGAGCGGACCGGGGAGATCAAGGGGCACTACCTGAACTGCACCGCCGCGACGATGGAGCAGATGTACGAGCGGGCCGAGTTCGCCAAGGAGGTCGGCAGCCCGATCATCATGATCGACCTCACGATCGGCTTCACCGCGATGGGGTCGATGTCGAAGTGGGCCAGGGACAACGGCGTGCTGCTGCACCTGCACCGTGCCGGGCACTCGACCTACACGCGGCAGAAGAACCACGGCGTCAGCTTCCGGGTGATCGCCAAGTGGTGCCGGCTCCTCGGCGTCGACCACATCCACGCCGGGACCGTGGTCGGCAAACTGGAAGGCGACGCCCAGGTGACCAAGGGCTACTACGCGACATGCCGCGACTCTTTCACCTCGGTCTCCCCGGAACAGGGCCTGTACTTCGAGCAGGACTGGGGTTCGATGCCCGGCGTGATGCCCGTCGCCTCGGGCGGCATCCACGCCGCGCAGATGCACCAGCTCGTCGACCACCTCGGTGAGGACGTGGTGCTCCAGTTCGGGGGCGGCACCATCGGCCACCCGATGGGAGTGGCCGCGGGCGCCACCGGCAACCGGGTCGCGCTCGAAGCCGTGGTCAAGGCCCGCAACGAGGGCCGTGACCTGGCGATCGAAGGACCGGCCATCTTGAAGGAAGCCGCCAAGCACTCACCGGAGCTGGCGGCGGCCCTCGCGACCTGGGGCGACGTGGAGTTCGCCTTCGAGTCGACCGACCAGCCCGACGTCATGTCGCCCGCGGGCGCGTGAGAGGAACACCATGAGAATCACCCAGGGAGCCTTCTCCTACCTTCCCGACCTGTCCGACGACGAGATCCTCGCCCAGATTCGCTACGCCGTCGGGCGTGGCTGGGCGGTGGGGGTCGAGCACACCGAGGACCCCAGCCCGAGGAACATCTACTGGGACATGTGGGCGCTGCCGCTGTTCGACCTGGACGACCCCGCGGTCGCGCTCGCGCAGGTGCGGGCGTGTCGCGCCGCCCATCCGGGTAGCCATGTGCGGGTGACCGCGTACGACGCCTCGCTCGGGCGCCAGACAACGGCGCTCGGCTTCATCGTCCACCGTCCCTGAAGCGCCGGATCCGGCCGGGGCTGGGACCGGGCTTGGCCGCGCCCGGTCCCGCCGGCATGCCCGGAGCCACCGGATTCGTCCGCAGTGCTCCGGACTTCAGGACTCTGTTGGCTAATACGTGTTGTTATGCGATGATCACCTGCCGTAACCCAATGAAGTGTGACGTACGGGTCGGCCCCAGGGGCGTCCCGGTCAGCCAGGCGTCGAGACGGACCAGGTTGATCGCGGTAGCCGTCAGCACACTCTGCAGGTGGGTTTTGGCCAGGCCGATATAGCGGGACCGGCGCCGGCCGTGACCGCGGACCGCCTGCGAGATCGTGCCTTCGACACCGGCGCGGATCTGATAGCGGCGTTGCCGGTCCTCGCCTTGCTGGACGGCACGTGCGCAGGCGAGCGCCTCGTGCTGTTCCCGTGGCCGGAGCGTGAGCTTGCGGGAGGCTGTCGCCGATTTGGTGCACCGGGCGCGGACCGGGCATGGAGTGCAGTGGGCATGGGAGAAGTTCACCTTGATGACCGAGAAGTCGAACCCCGCGTCTTCCAACTCCAGGCCGAGCGCGTATTTCCAGTCCAGCCGGCCGCGAACCGCATCGGCGGCCTGACGGTCTGACAACCCTTCGGCGTACTGCAACACCAGCGCGAGAGCCACCCGGGCGGGTGACTCGGCGGGTCGCCCGTCACCAGGAAACAGATCGGCGAAGTCATCGTCACTGAAGATCGTCCCTAGCGCGTCGCGGAGCCGCATGCACATACCGCCTTTGGGAAACGCGGCTGTTGCCACCTTCCGGGTCGCCTCGGGAATCTCCGTGAACGACCCCGGACGCATCGACACGCTTCTCGCCCCTCCACCCCAAATCGGATCTTGCGCAGACCCTGATCAGAGCCGCCAGGAACGATCAACCAGGTTCGCCAACAGAGTCCTTCAAGCCGGGGGTGAAGCGGACTGTCCCGCGTAGCGGGGCAGGAAAGCCGATCCGCCGCCAAGGCGGATCGGCGTTACCCGGCGGAGTCGAGATGGTTGTGCCGTTCGATCCGCCAGGCGTGGCAGACGGGACGGCGTGGGGTTCGCGGTGGTGTTCGGCGGTGGCCGGCTCACCGGTGAAGAAGTAGGCGCCCCAGGTGGTCGCGAGTTCTCGAACACCCATTCGCCCGGCCCGGTACCGAGATACCTTTGGCACCGTGCAGCTCAGGTACAACTTCCGCCTCTACCCGACCGCTGGTCAGCGCGTCGCGCTGGCGCAGGCGTTCGGGTGCGCGCGGGTGGTGTTCAACGACGGTCTGCGCGCACGGACCGACGCCCATGCGGCCGGGCTGCCGTACGTTTCGGACGGTGAGCTGTCCAAGCGGGTCATCGCCGAGGCGAAGAAGACGCCGGAGCGCTCCTGGCTGGGTGAGGTGTCGGCTGTGGTGTTGCAGCAGGCGCTGGCGGACCTGAACCAGGCGTACCGGAACTTCTTCGACTCGATCAGCGGGAAGCGGAAGGGGCCGAAGGTGGGCCCGCCCCGGTTCCGGTCCCGCAAGGACAACCGGCAGGCGATCCGCTTCACCAGGAACGCCCGGTTCTCCATCACCACGGGCGGGAGGTTGCGCCTGCCGAAGATCGGGGACGTGGACGTCCGCTGGTCCCGTTCCCTGCCCGCCGGACCGTCCAGCGTGACGGTGGTCCAGGACGCGGCCGGCAGGTACTTCGCCTCGTTCGTCGTCGAGATCGGCGAACGGCCTCTCCCGCCGGTCGAGTCCGAGACAGGAATCGATCTGGGGTTGGGGCACTTCGCTGTCCTGTCCGACGGGCGGAAGATCGACTCGCCGCGTTTCCTGCGCCGGGCGGAGAAGAAACTCAAGAAGCTTCAGCGGGCGCTGTCGCGTAAGGTCAAGGGGTCGAGCAACCGGGTCAAGGCCCGGCGGAAGGTCGCCCGGCAGCACGCGAAGGTCGCCGACGCGCGCCGCGAGTTCCACCACCGGCAATCCACTCGGATAGTTCGCGAGAACCAAGCGATCTACGTGGAAGACCTGGCCGTGGCGGGACTGGCACGCACCCGGCTGGCCAAGAGCGTGCATGACGCGGGCTGGTCGGCGTTCGTGGGCATGCTGGAGTACAAGGCCGCCCTGTACGGGCGGGTCTTTCATCGGATCGACCGGTGGTTCCCCTCCTCCAAGCTGTGCTCGGACTGCGGGGCCGTCGCCGAGTCGATGCCGCTGAACGTCCGGTCGTGGAGTTGCCCGTGCGGCGCGGTCCACGACCGGGACGTCAACGCCGCACGTAACATCCTGGCCGCCGGGAGGCGGCAGGTCGCCGCTGGACGGAAACCCGTGCCTGAGATGGGCGGGAAGCGGAGACCCAAAACGCCTGTGGAGACCCGTAAGACCCCGGCCCCCGCGCCCCGGCGCGGTAAGAAGGGCACGGTCGAGGAAGCAGGAAGCCACCGAAGTGCCGCCGCGTGAGCATGTGCGGCACAGGCGGAATCCCCGGGCTTCAGCCCGGGGAGCGCGTCAAGTACCGGACTTGACATCGGTCAGCCAGGCGCACCACTCGGCGACTCCCTCGCCGTTCTTCACGCTGGTCTCGATGACCGTCGCGGCCGGGTTCACCGCGCGCAGGTTGGCGTAGAACTCGTCCAGGTCGAAATCCAGATACGGCAGCAGATCGATCTTGTTGACGATGACCAGGTCGGCCGTGCGGAACATGACCGGGTACTTCAGCGGCTTCTCCTCGCCTTCGGTGACGGAGTAGACCATCGCGCGAGCGTGCTCGCCGACCTCGAACTCCGCGGGGCACACGAGGTTGCCGACGTTCTCGATGACGACGAGGTCGAGCTCGTCCAGTGGAAGCCGGGGGAGCGCGGAGCGCACCATCGGCGCGTCGAGATGGCATTCGCCGCCGAAGCCGTCGCCGGTGTTCACCAGCGCGACGGCCGCGCCGAAGCCTCGCAGGCGATCGGCGTCCAGGCTGGTCTCGATGTCGCCCTCGATGACGCCGACGCGGACACGGCCCTGAAGGCGCCGCAGCGTCTCGCGGAGCAGGGAGGTCTTGCCGGCTCCCGGCGAGGACATCAGGTTGACCACCGTCACCCCGGCCGCGTCGAAATCGGCGCGGTTGCCGGCGGCCGTACGCTCGTTCTCGCCGAAGATCCGCTCGAGCACGTCGACGCGCTCGGCGCCGGTCTGGTAGCCCGAGTGGTCGCCGAGATCGTGACCACCGCCGGCCGCCGTGGTGTGGCCGTGCCCGTGTTCGTGTTCGTGTCCGTCGTGTTGATGGAATCGTCCCATCGATGCTCACGCCTCCGCGAGTTCCAGCGAAGTGATCAGGAATTCCTCGCCCGCGACGATCGACACCCGCGGGCTCCCGCACGACCCGCAGCGCATGACCGGCGCGGTGAGCGTCTCGGCGTGCTCGCATTCGGTGCAGCGAATGCGCGCCGGGATGCTCTCGACCCGCAGCTCCGAGCCGTCGAGCGCGGTGCCTTGGATGACGATGGACCAGCAGTAGACCAGGGTGTCGGGGACGATCTGGCGCAGATGGCCGACCTGGACGTGCACGGTGCGCACCGGTCGTTCATCCGCGTGTTCGGTGACGATGCCGGCGATGGAGCGGCAGATCGACAGTTCGTGCATGGCAACCGGCTCCCTCGTGGGTGCCCGGGGATTTCGCAGAGGCTACACGTTATGGCACGGGGCTTCCAACCCTGGGGATCCGCCCCTGGGCCTCACGAGAAGGTTGAGGACCCATTGCGGAGGGTGTCGGACGGTGATTCGCCCCAGCGTTTGCGATAGAGCGTCGCGAAGTTGCTGAGGTGGGTGAAGCCCCAGTGCTCGGCGATGTGGGTGACCGTGACGCCGTCGGACGGGATCGCGTCGGTGAGTTCCTCGCGCGCCCGTTCGAGCCTGCGGTCGCGCAGGTAGCTCATCGGCGTGGTGCCGAGCTCGGCCTGGAATCCCTGCTGGATCGCCCGGACGCTCATGTTCACGTGCCGGGCGATGTCGTTCATGGTGATCGGCTCGGCCAGATTGGCCTCGATGAAGTCGAGGGACAGCCGCACCGCGGGCCTGGCCGGCTTGCCCGTCGGTCGTACGAGCTGCTCATAGTAGTTGGACGGCTGCACGAAGAGCAGGCTGCTCATGATCAGCTCTTCCAGCGCGCCGACGCCGTGCCCGCGCTGCACGAGTGATCCGGTGTGGAATATCTCGGTGTTGAGGAGCTGGAGCGCGCCGTTCCAGCGCACCGCCGTGTCGCTGATCAGCTCCATCTCGGGCTCGAAGACGATCGGACGGGTCAATGTCCTGCCGAGTAGCCGGGTGACGTAACGGGTGAGCGCCTCCTGCTCGATGCGGATGATCAGCTGTGGCGAGTCGTGGTCGAAGCGCATGACGACGCTCTGCCCGGGACAGGTGATGACGGCGCGGGTGGTGTTCGCCTCCAGCCTGCGGCCGCCCTGGTCGCACAACGCCCGGCCGTTCATCGGCATGTGCACCGCGATGTACGGGCCGATGACGGGAAAGTCCAACGTGGCGGCGACGTGCAGGTCGATGTACAGCATCGACACGTCGCGCAGTCGCACGCCGTGCAGGCTCGCGGCGAAGCGGTTGGAGTCGAAGCCCGTCAGGGTGAGCCGGTTGTCGGAGAGGGCCTGCCCGATCAGCAGGGAGGCGTCGTGGAGATCATCGGTGTAGAAGATCTCGTGGGCTTCGAGCGCGCGGGGGATCCCGCGCGAGCGGGCTCGTGGGCGTACGGGGTTGGCCGTGCGCCTGGCGTCGATGAAAGAGAACTTGGCCAGCCGCGACATGATCGACTCGATTCCCCCTGCCGCGCCGCTGATCTTCGCACAGATGGCAGTGATTGTGCGCAATCGTGGCAGCGCGTGCGCCTGAGTGATAGTCAGCCAGCGTACGACATTCCTAACATTGGGCCTCTCCTGTTCATGTCAACTTCTTTTCCGTCCGGTTAAGAAGTGCGTCCTTCACGGAGGCACATGTGGCATCGGACCGTCAGCTCACCGCGCCGCCTCACGGCGACTCCGTGCTGTCGAAGCTCGACGACCCCCGCGTGGCCGAGGCGCTGTGCGACCTGCTTGACCATGCCGACCTGCTGGCCATCCTGGTGACGGGCCTCGACGGGTTCGTGCGGCGCGGGGACACGATCGCCGGAGGTCTCGCCAAGGCGGTCGGAGAGCTGCGCGGCGCGATGGCCGCCGCGCCCGAGGCGCTGAAACCGCTTGATCTTCCGAAACTGGCAACGAGCCTGCGCACCCTTTCGGGCGCGGTCTCCGAGGCGACGCCCGGCTTGGAGCTTCTGCTGAAGTCGGAGCTCACCGATCCGGAGGTCGTCGAGTTGGTCTCGCTGGCCGCCCGATCCCTAAGGAAGGGCGCCGAGCAGGCCAGGCTCGAGCCCATGGGGCCGATCGGTGTCTTCTCGCTGATGCGAACCCTCAAGGACGACGACGTCGCACGCGGGCTCGGCTTCCTGATCCAGGTGGCGAGAGCGCTCGGGCGCGAGATCAGCGAAACCTGACCACGGCGCGGCACGCGCCGCCGCCTTTCATGTCCGTCCCGCGGAGCCGTGGTACGGAGAAGTTCCGGAAGGGGATCCCATGTCATCAGTGCTGTGGCTCCAGGGCGGTGCCTGCAGCGGCAACACCATGTCGTTCCTGAACGCCGAGGAACCGAACGTCGTCGACCTGGTCACGGACTTCGGGCTGGACCTGCTCTGGCACCCCTCGCTCGGTCTCGAACTGGGCGAGCACGCGCAGAAGCTGTTCTGGGACTGCGCCCAGGGCACGAAACCGCTGGACATCTTCGTCTTCGAGGGCACCGTCATCGAGGGGCCTGACGGCACCGGCCGCTACGACATCTTCGCCGGCCGGCCGATGAAAGACTGGGTGACCGATCTCGCGGCGGCCGCCCAGATCGTCGTGGCGATCGGGGACTGCGCGTGCTGGGGCGGGATCCCCGCCATGGAGCCGAACCCTTCGGGCTCGACCGGCCTGCAGTTCCACAAGCGCGAGCGGGGCGGCTTCCTCGGCCCTGACTTCCGCTCAGGGATGGGCCTGCCCGTGATCAACATCCCCGGCTGTCCCGCGCATCCCGACTGGATCACGCAGATCATCGTGGCGCTCGCCACGGGGCGGGCCGGTGACATCGCGCTCGACGAGCTGCACCGGCCGCAGACCTTCTTCAAGACGTTCACCCAGACCGGATGCACCCGCGTCCAGTTCTTCGAGTACAAGCAGTCGACCACATCCTTCGGCGAGGGGACACGCAGCGGATGCCTCTTCTACGAGTTCGGGTGCCGCGGCCCGATGACCCACTCTCCGTGCAACCGGATCCTGTGGAACCGCCAGTCGTCCAAAACCCGGGCCGGCATGCCCTGCACCGGGTGCACCGAGCCGGAGTTCCCGTTCTTCGACCTCGCGCCCGGCACGGTGTTCAAGACCCAGAAGGTGAGCGGGCTGATCCCCAAGGAGATCCCGGAGGGCAGCGACCACCTCACGTACATGGCGCACGCCGCCGCGGCCCAGATCGCCGCGCCGCAGTGGTCCAAAGAAGACATGTTCGTCGTGTGACCCGGCCGCGTTCCCCATCGCCCGCGCCGGACGTGAGAAAGGACTGACCCGTCAATGACAGCGATCGACCTGTTCGTCAGCCCCCTGGGCCGCGTCGAGGGCGACCTCGACGTGCGGGTGACGATTGAAGACGGCGTGGTCACCTCGGCCTGGACCGAGGCCGCGATGTTCCGGGGCTTCGAGATCATCCTGCAGGGCAAGGACCCGCAGGCCGGGCTGATCGTCTGCCCGCGCATCTGCGGCATCTGCGGCGGCAGCCACCTCTACAAGTCCGCCTATGCGCTCGACGTCGCCTGGCGGACCCACATGCCGCCCAACGCCACGCTCATCCGCAACATCTGCCAGGCCTGCGAGACCCTGCAAAGCATCCCGCGCTACTTCTACGCTCTGTTCGCCATCGACCTGACCAACAAGAACTACGCGAAGTCCAAGTGGTACGACGAGGCCGTGCGTCGCTTCGCGCCGTACGTCGGCACTAGCTACGGCCCCGGGGTGGTGTACTCCGGCAAGCCGGTCGAGGTGTACGCCATCTTCGGCGGGCAGTGGCCGCACTCCAGCTTCATGGTCCCCGGCGGTGTCATGTGCGCACCCACGCTGTCGGACGTCACCCGATCCATCGCCATTCTCGAGAACTGGAAGGACCAGTGGCTCGAGAAGCAGTGGCTGGGCTGCTCCGTCGACCGCTGGCTGGAGAACCGCACCTGGGAGGACGTGCTCGCCTGGGTGGACGAGAAGCCCTCGCACTACGAGAGCGACTGCGGGTTCTTCATCCGCTACGGCCTGGACATCGGCCTGCACAAGTACGGCGGCGGCGTCGGCAACTTCATCGCCAGCGGCACCTACTTCGAGCCCTCGATGTACGAGAACCCCACCATCGAAGGGCGCAATGGCGCGCTGATCGGACGCTCCGGGATCTACGCCAACGGGCAGTGGCACGACTTCGACCAGGCCCGGGTCAGGGAGGACGTCACCCACTCCTTCTACGAGGGCACCAAGGCGCTGCACCCGTTCGAGGGGGAGACCAGGCCCATCGACCCCGAGGTCGGCCGGGCCCAGGGCAAGTACAGCTGGGCGAAGTCGCCGCGCTACGAGGTTCCCGGCCTGGGCTACGTGCCGCTGGAAGCGGGTCCGCTGGCCCGGCGGATGGCGGCGGGCGGCCCGAACGCCGCCCCGCACCAGGACAACGACCCCCTCTTCGTGGACATCGTGAACACCTTGGGCCCGTCGGTGCTGGTACGCCAGCTCGCACGGATGCACGAGGCGGCGAAGTACTACAAGTGGACGCGGGCCTGGCTCGACCAGATCGACCTGCATGACAGCTTCTACACCAAGCCGACAGAGTATGCGGAAGGTAAAGGCTTCGGGTCCACCGAGGCGGCCCGCGGCTCGCTCTCGGACTGGATCGTCATCGAGGACGGCAAGATCGCGAACTACCAGGTGGTCACGCCGACCGCCTGGAACATCGGGCCTCGCGACGGGGACCAGGTGCTCGGTCCGATCGAGAGCGCCATGGTCGGTTCGCGCATCGTCGACCAGGAGGACCCCGTCGAGCTGGGGCACGTCGCCCGTAGCTTCGATTCGTGCCTGGTGTGTACAGTGCACGCCTACGACGGCAGGACCGGACGCGAGCTGAGCAAGTTCGTGATCAATGGAACGGTCTGACACCCGTCGGCCGGGATTCTCCGGCGCCCTCCGGCCGGCGGCGACCGGCCGGAGGGCCTCCGGCGTGCGGGGGACCACCCCGCCGAAGCGGCTCGTTTTTCACGGCGATGTGAGGAAGTGATCCGATGACGCGGCTCGATGAGGAACCGATCGAGGGCACGGAGGTCCACGCGTGCCAGGTTCTCGTCGTGGGCTGCGGCAACCTGCTCCGCGGGGACGACGGGGTGGGTCCCGTCCTGGTCCGGCACCTGTGGGAGCACGGTGTGCCCGACGGCGCGCGGATCGTGGACGGAGGGACCGCGGGCATGGAGGTGGCCTTCCGCATGCGCGGAGCCCGCAGGGTCGTCCTGGTCGACGCCGCGCGGACCGGCGCGACGCCCGGGACGATCTACCGCGTGCCGGGCCCCGCCGTGGCCGACCTGCCCCCGCTGGGCGGCCTGCACACGCACTCCTTCCGCTGGGACCACGCGCTGGCCTTCGCCCACTGGCTGCTCAAGGACGCCTATCCCGACGACGTCACGGTGTTCCTGATCGAGGCCGAGCGCGTCGACCCGGGCGCGGAGCTCTCCCCGGCGGTGCGGCAGGCCATGGAGAAGGTGATCGTCCTGATCGAAGCCGACTTTCTGGCCGGGCTCAGACCCCCCGGATCCGAGCGGCCGAGGGTGGAGTTCACCGAGGACGGATATCTGCGGCTCGGCGCCGACCTGGCCGCGCGCCGCTTTCCCGGCGACGCCGCGGTGGCCGTCCGCCGCGACGGCGAGCTCTGGCTGATCCCGTTGCGCGGACCGCAGGGCGGTGGCCTGCTGCTGAAGCAGCGCACTCCCGAGGGCGACCGCTGCGTCCTGGTCCGCGAGGTGCTGGACGACCGGTTCCCGGTAGGGACGCACCCCGCGATCTGGGACGACACGAACGGCGCGCTCCGTGTGCCGCTCCAGGCGGAGCGGTGGTCGTCGTGAACGGCTCGTGTGGGAGCGGTGAGTACATGATCGACGAGGTCCGTGCGGAGCCCGCCGCCCGCCCGCAGCCGCTCGGGGTGTTCCCGCTGCCTGCGGGGTTCTTCCTCGTCCCTGGTGGAGAGGACACCGAGGCGTGCCGGGCCGACCTCGTGGCGGGCCGGGTGCCTCAGAGCTGGCCGCCCGCGCTGCGCGCACACGAACTCGCGCTGGCGGGGGACATCGACGGGGCACGCGCCGAATTGCGCGGCGACGACCCCGTCACCAGGTACAACCGGTTCGTCGTCGATCCGGACGGCGAGGATCCCGCCCGGCTGCGCGAGGACCTCGGCGAGCCGTTCGCCGTACTGGTGGACCTGGTGTCCTTCGTCCTCGGACGCGCCGACAGTCCTCCAGAGCTCGGCACGGCCGATGGCGAACTGGCCGCACTGGTCCTGTCGGCACAGGCCACCCAGGCCGTGGACCGTGGCGAGCCCGAGCGGGCACTGCGGCTGCTCGAGGAGGCCGTGACGCCGGCTCTCGGGGTGTCCCGCCCTCTGGCGGGCGTGCTGCTCGGTGCCGCGGCCGCGATCCGTAAGGACGCGCGCGTGCCCGGAACGTCCGGGCCGGCCCAGGAGGTGGTGGACACCCTGGGGCGGGCACTGGAACTGCTGGACGGCACCGACCTGCGGGTCGCGCAGGCCGAGATGCACCTGACGCTGGCGCTGACGCTGCACGAGGAGGCGGGCGAGCGCCGCGACCTGCTGGTCAGGGCCGTGAAGCACTACCAGGCGGCGCTGCGGCTCGTGACCTCCGGCGAGGCGCCCGAGCTGTGGGCGGCGGCCCACGCCAACCTGGCCACCGCCTACCTCACCATGCCGATGACGGAGGCGTCCGACCAGCTACGCCGGGGGGTCGCGGTACGGTCGCTGCGCTCCGCGCTGAAGGTGTACACGCCCGAGACCCATCCGGAACGGTGGGCGAGCGCCCAGCTCAACCTCGCCAACGCGTTGGTCTACGTGCCTTCCCGGCACCAGGGCGACAACCTCGTCGAGGCGGTCGAGCTGTACGAGGCGGTGCTCGAGGTGCGCGACCGTGAGCACGACCCCCTCGGGCGCGCCCGGGTGCTGGCCAACCAGGGCAACGCCCTGGCGCACCTGGGCATGTTCGACCACGCCAAGGCCAAGCTCTACGAGGCGCGGTTCATCTTCGAGGAGTTCCAGGACGGGGAGTCGGTCCGCACGGTGCGCACCGTGCTGGACGAGATCGCCCGTCAGACGACATTGACCAGGACCCAGGGATAGGTGCCATGGACGCCTACCAACGGCAGCAGTTCGACGTCATGCTGCTCACCGCCGCGGAACGGTTCGCCGAGCGGATCGTCCAGCGCTGCGAAGGCCAGGACAACGCGCTGCGCCGCCTGCGTACCGACCCGCAGGGCGAGGGGGTGTGGCTGGACGAGTACGTCGACGCGGTGTTCGCCGACTTCTGTCTCGACGACGCCGCCGGTTCCGCGTTCGTGTTGCAGGCCCTGCACAAGCGGCAGGTGACCGTGGACGACACCGGGACCGTGTCGGACGTGCTCGCCCGGCTCGCCAGGAAGGCCTTCGCCGAGCTCCTGGCGGCCAAGGTGATCGAGGCCATGGACCGGGCCGAACGGTACGGATGAGGGGCGAGAGATGAGCACGACCGCGGCAGAACAGCCCCGAACGGAACGGGCCCAGACGGAACCGGCCTTCACCGAGCTCGCCGGGCGGGTGGACGACGCCGTGCGCCGGGTGGCGGAGCTGGACGGCGAGGCGCGGCGCACCGCGGAGGAGCTCAAGGCGGCCGTGGAGGCCGTCCACCGCGCAGGGCTGGTCACGATCGTACGCCGGATGCGTGCGGACGAGCGGGCACGTGAGCTGCTGTTCGAGCTGGTCGACGAGCCCGAGGTGCGCCTGCTGCTCACGCTGCACGGGATCATCCGGCCGGACCCGCTCACCGAGGCGAAGCGCGTGCTGGAAACCGTCCGCCCGTCGCTGCAGTCTCACGGCGGCGACGCCGAGCTGGTCCGTGTCGAGGACGGCGTGGCATACGTGCGGCTGAAGGGCGCCTGCAATGGTTGCTCGATGTCGTCGGTGACGTTGCGCGACGGCGTCGAGGAGGCGCTCGTCAACGGTGTCGCCGGCGTCACCAAGGTCGAGGTGGTGCCCGACGAGCCGTCGCCGACGCTCATCCCGCTGAGTGCCGTGCGGGTCGGCCGGGATCCCCGGGAGGAGGGATGGGTGCGCACCACGCCGGTCGAGGACGTCCCGGACGGCAAGGTCACCCCGATGCGCCTGGTCACGACCACCGGCAAGGAGGTCGAGGTGATCGTGGTGCGGCTCGGCGGCCGGCTCAACGCCTACGTCAACGCCTGCGCGCACCAGGGCATGCCGCTGGACGCGGCGCTGCTGGACGGCGACGCCGGCACCCTCACCTGCCCGTGGCACGGATTCTGCTACGACGCCATGTCGGGCGAGTGCATGAGCATGCCGGGCGCGCAGCTTGAGCAGCTTCCCCTGCGGGTCGATGACGGATATGTCTGGATCAGGGGTGACGCGTGAGCGGGGTGCGAGTACAGGACGTGAGCCTGGCCGCGGGCTGGATACCGCAGACCTGGATCGGAGCCCCGGCGCCCGGCGGCCTGGCGCTGCCTCCGGCGAACCCGACGATGGCCTGGCTGTACTCCCCGCGCGGGGTGTTCCTCGACGACCGTCACCTGGTGGTGGCGGACTCCGGCAACCATCGGGTGCTCATCTGGCATGGCGTGCCGGACCAGGACGAACAACCCGCCGACGTGGTCATCGGCCAGCCCGACGGCGTGACCGAAGGCCCGGGGGCGGGTGGGCGCGGACCCGAGCACGGGCTGCACCTGCCCACCGGGGTCCTTGTCCACGAAGGACGGCTGGTCGTCGCCGACGCCTGGCACCACCGCGTGCTGGTGTGGGACGAGGTGCCGCGACGTACCGGCCGGCGGCCCGACCTCGTGCTGGGCCAGCGCGATCTCTCCTCGGCCGAGCCGAATCGCGGCGGGGAGTGCTCGGCGAACTCGATGTACTGGCCCTTCGGGATCGGCGTCGTGGACGGCTGGTTCTACGTGGCCGACACGGGCAATCGCCGGGTCCTGGCCTGGGCGGACGGCATCCCGGGGTCCGCCGACCGGCCGGCCGACCTGGTGCTCGGCCAGGCCGATCCGATGCACCGGGAGGAGAACCGCGGCGAAGGGGTCGGACCGGCCAGCTTCCGATGGCCGCACGCCGTCACCGGAGCCGCCGGCCTGCTGCTCGTCGCCGACGCGGGCAACCACCGCGTCCTCGGCTGGCGTCCCCGGCCGGAGGCGGACCGCGGCGCCGACCTCGTGCTCGGTCAGCCCGACTTCCACAGCGCCACCGAGTTCCCGTACGCGCCGCAGCGCGCCGACGGCTTCCGCTTCCCGTACGCCGTGTCGCTGGACGACGGCCGCCTGGCGGTGGCCGACACGGCGAACAACCGGATCCTGCTGTGGGACGGCCTGCCCGGGGGCGGGCGCCCGGCCGACGCGGTGCTCGGGCAGACCTCCTTCGAGGCCGGCGGCGAGAACCGCTGGTCCGGCGTCGAACGCGACACCCTGTGCTGGCCGTACGGGTTGTGGCTGCACGGCGACCGGCTGGCGGTCGCCGACTCGGGCAACAACCGCGTCGTGATCTGGCGGCGGACATGACCCCGGCGCAGGCCCCGTCGAAACCGTCCGCGCCCCCGGACGTCCACCCCGCCCCGGATGCCGTCCGGCGCTGCCGGGTCGCGGTCGAAGGGGTCGTGCAAGGGGTCGGATTCCGGCCCTTCGTCTACCGGCTGGCCACCGAACTCGGCGTCGTCGGCTTCGTCGGCAACGATTCCCGCTCGGTGTTCATCGAGGTCCAGGGCCCAGGCATGACGGTGGAGGAGTTCCTCAGGCGGTTGAGGACCGACTCGCCACCGCTGGCCGACATCACGGCCGTGCGCGCCGACCCGATGGCGCCCTCCGCCCCGGAGCCGGGCTTCCGTATCGTGGCCAGCCGCGGCGCGGGCGGTGCCCGCACGCTCGTCCCGCCGGACGTGGCGCTGTGCGACGACTGCGTGCGCGAGCTTTTCGACCCGGGCGATCGCCGTCATCGCCATCCCTTCATCACCTGCACCAACTGCGGCCCCCGGTTCTCGATCATCCGCTCGCTGCCCTATGACCGGCCCGCGACGTCCATGGCGGACTTCCCCATGTGCGACGCGTGTTCGGCCGAGTATCACGATCCCGCCGACCGGCGTTTCCACGCGCAGCCGCTGTGCTGCCCCGATTGCGGGCCCCGGCTGTCCTTCGAGACCCCGGAGTGGACCGTCATCGGCTCCGACATGGCGCTGGCCGCGGCCCAGCAAGCGCTGGCGTCCGAGCTCGTGGTGGCGGTGAAGGGGGTCGGCGGATACCACCTGGCGTGCCTGGCCGGCAGTGCGAACGCCGTACGGCTCCTGCGGGAGCGGAAGTCACGAGCCGGGAAACCGTTCGCGGTGATGGCCAGGGACCTCGATGTGGCACGGCGGCTGGCCGAGATCGACCCGGCCGAGGCCGCGGCGCTCACCGGCCCGGCACGCCCGATCGTGCTACTGCGCCGCCGGCCGGACGCGCCCATCGCCGAAGGCGTGGCGCCGGACAACCCGCTGATCGGGGTGATGCTGCCCTACTCGCCGCTGCACCACCTGCTGTTCGCCCCGGTTCCCGGCTTCTCCGGCCCGATTCCCGAAATGCTCGTGCTGACCAGCGCAAACCTGTCCGACGAGCCGATCTGCTTCGACGACGAGGACGCACGCACCCGGCTGCGGCCGCTGGCCGACGTGCTGCTCACCCACGACAGGCCGATACACGTGCCGTGCGACGACTCGGTCGTCCGCATCGTCGACGATCACGAACTCCCCATCCGCCGCTCGCGCGGGTACGCGCCACTGCCGGTCCGGCTGGGCCGCCCGGCCGAGGCGATCCTGGCGGTCGGCGGGGAGCTGAAGAACACCTTGTGCGTCACAGGGGGGCGGCACGCGTTCTCCTCGGCGCACATCGGCGACATGGGAAGCCTCGCCACGCTGCGGGCCTTCGAACGCTCGGCCACCCAGCTCACGACCTTGTACGACGTGCGGCCGGTCCGGCTGGCCGCCGACGCCCACCCCGGCTACCTCACCCGGAGCTGGGCCGAGCGCCATGCCGGCGACCGGCCGGTGGAGCTCGTGCAGCATCACCACGCGCACGTCGCCTCGCTGCTCGCCGAGCACGGCCGCCTGGGCGAGCCGATCGTCGGGGTCGCCTTCGACGGCACCGGCTACGGCACCGACGGCACGATCTGGGGCGGCGAGGTGCTGCTGCTCGGCGCGGACGGCCACCGCTTCACCCGGGCAGGCCACCTGCGTGCCGTACCGCTCCCCGGAGGTGACGCCGGGGTCCGCAACCCCTGCCGGATGGCGCTCTCCCACCTCACCTCCGCCGGCATCCCCTGGTCGCCCGACCTGCCTCCGGTGGCCGCGTGTGAGGCCGCGGAGCTCCGCGTCGTGCGCGCCCAGCTTGCCAGTGGCGCCGGCTGCGTCGACTGCACCAGCATGGGACGGTTGTTCGACGCGGTCTCCTCGCTGCTCGGGGTCCGTCACCGCGTCGGCTACGAAGGGCAGGCGGCGATCGAACTGGAGGCGCTCGCGGCCACGGCGGCCCCGTCGACCCGATACGGTTCCCTGCCACCGCTGCGGCTCGCCGTCGGCGCCGACGGTACGCTCGACCCGGCCCCGCTGCTGCACGGCCTGGTGGACGGGATGCGCGGTGGCACGCCGGTCGCGGACCTGGCGGCGGCCTTCCACGAGGCGGTGGCGGTGGCCGTCGCCGAGCTCGTGACACAGGTCGGCCGGGAGCGGGATGTCCGGCTGGCAGGCCTCACGGGAGGCGTGTTCCAGAATGTGCTGCTGCTCCGCGCCTGCCGGGACCGCCTGCGGTCGGCGGGGTTCGAGGTGCTGACCCATCGCGTCGTACCGCCCAACGACGGTGGCCTCGCGCTTGGGCAGGCGGTCGTCGCGGCGCTGCGGGCGAGTGAGAAGGAGGGGTGACCATGTGTCTGGGCATTCCAGGCAGGATCGTCGAGGTCTGGGAGGAGAACGGGACGACGATGGCGCGAGTCGACTTCGCCGGTGAGACGAAGAAGGCGTGCCTCGCCTACCTTCCCGATCTCCGCGTCGGCGATTACACCCTGGTGCACGCGGGATTCGCGCTGACCCGGCTGGACGAGGAGTCCGCACTGGCCACGCTCGACCTGATGCGGCAGTACGAACTGATCGAGGCTCCGGGCCCCGCCGAGACCTCGGCGGCACCGCGATGAGCGCCCCCACCGCCCCGGTCGTCCCCGCCGGTGGACTGGACGAGGAGTCGGCCGCCGACCTCGCCGCCGCCGCGCTCGCCCTGGCCCGCCGCTTCGCCGCCGGCGCCACGCTGTGGTGCGTGTCGCCGTCCTGGGCGCCGCACGCCCACCACGTCGCGGTGGAGTTCGTCCACCCCGTCGTCGTCGGCAAGCGAGCGCTGCCCGCGGTCGCCGTGACCGGCCCCGACCCGGTCGCCATGGCCCGGGTGTCGGTACGGCCCGGAGACGTGATCCTGGCCGTGGCCGCCGCCTCCGACCCCGAGGTGTGCTCGATGATGCGCCGCGCGCAGGCCTGGGGGGCGGCCACGGTGTGGATCGGCAACGGCCCCCGGCCGCCGGCCGGCGCGGCCGACCACGTGCTGTGGCTGGAGGACCCGGACCCCGCGCTGCCGGTGACCGGCCGCTTCGTCCTGCTGTACCACCTGCTCTGGGAGCTGACCCACGTCTGCTTCGAGCATCCCGGGCTGCTCACCCCGGCCGACCCCGAGTGCGAGGCGGAGACGTGTGTCACCTGTGGCGACGAAGGAAGGATCGGTGAGGTGATCTCACCGCGGATGCCGGATGACGGCAGGGCGCTGGTGCGCACCGCGACGGGGCGGGAGCTCGTGGACACCCTGCTCGTGGAGCCGGTGGAGGCGGGAGACCTGATCCTCGTGCACGCCGGCTCGGCGATCACCCGGCTCGACAGGGACGGTGCGTGATGAGCCCTGAGAGCACCGGCTTCCTCTACCCGTTCCTCGAAGCCGAAGAGCACGACGCGACGTCATTGCTCGCCGACCTCGCCGCCTCGGCGCGGGCGAAGGCCGCCGAGAGCGCCGCCCTGCAACACTCGACCTTGCAGGAGTGCGCCGGGCAGATCGCGGACGCCGCCGACATGATCGCCGAACGGTTCGGCGCCGGCGGGCGGATGTACACGTTCGGCAACGGCGGCAGCTCGACCGACGCGGCCACGCTGGCCGACCTGTTCTCACGCCCCCCGCACGGCAGGCCGCTGCCCGCGTGGTCGCTGGCCGCCGACCAGGCGGTGGTCACCGCGCTGGGCAACGACGTCGGCTTCGACCTGGTGTTCTCCCGGCAGATCATCGCGCACTCGGGCGGGCACGATATGGCGGTGGCCCTGTCCACCAGCGGGAACTCGGCCGATCTCACGCTCGCGCTGGCCGAGGCGAAACGCCGGGGGCTGCTCACGATCGGCTTCGCCGGCTACGACGGCGGCCGGTTCGCCACCGACGACCGCGTCGACTTCTGCTTCGTGGTGCGCTCCCAGAGCGTTCACCGGATCCAGGAGTCCCAGGCGCTGCTCGGCTACCGGATATGGGCCGCGGTGCAGCACCGCCTGGCCGGAGGGGAGGGACCCGGATGAGCATCGGTGACACCACGGTCGACACCACGGTCGACAGAACGGTCGACAGAACGGTCGACAGGACCGGCGGGCAGCGGACCGGGCCGGTGTTCCGCGAGGATCAGGTCCTGGAACGGATCGACGAGTTCCGCCGCCGCCGGCCACGGCTGCTCGACGAGGTCGTGACGCTGGCGCACGGAGCGGGAGGCAAGGCCTCAGCCGCGCTCGTCGACGCCGTCTTCGTGGAGGCCTTCCGCAACCGGGAGCTGGAGGAGCGCGGCGACGGCGCGGTGCTGTCATTGCCGTCCGGGGAGAAGCTGGCCTTCAGCACCGACTCCTTCGTGGTGCACCCGCTGCGCTTTCCCGGCGGCTCGATCGGCCACCTGGCCGTACACGGCACCGTCAACGATCTGTCGATGATGGGCGCCCGGCCGTCCTGGATCTCGGCGGCGTTCGTGATCGAGGAGGGCTTCCCGATCGCCGAGCTGCGCCGGATCGCGGCGGACATGGCCGAGGCGGCGCAGGCGGCGGGGGTCGAGGTGGTGACCGGTGACACCAAGGTCGTCGCCTCCGGCGCCGCCGACGGCCTGTTCATCACCACGTCCGGCGTGGGCCTCATCCCCCCTGGACGGGCACTCTCCGCCGGCGCGGTACGGGCGGGCGACCGGGTTCTCCTGTCGGGGTCGATCGGCGACCACGGGATGGCCGTCATGCTCGCCCGCGGTGATCTGGGAATCGAGGGCGACATCCGGTCGGACACCGCGCCGCTCAACGGCCTGGCCGAGGCTCTGCTGGAGGCGGCGCCCTCCACCCGCTGGCTGCGAGACCCCACGCGGGGCGGTATCGGGACGGTCTGCAACGAGCTTGCCCAGGACACCGGGCTCGGCGTGGTGCTCGACGAGCTCGCCCTGCCGGTGGCCCCGGTGGTGCTGGGCGCCTGCGAGATGCTCGGCATCGATCCGATCTACGTCGCCAACGAGGGCAAGCTCGTGGCGGTCGTGGCGCCCGAGGAGGCCGACGCCGCGCTGGCGGCCATGCGGGAGCACCCGCTCGGCCGCGGGGCCGTGGCCGTCGGGGAGATCACCGACCAGCTGGCCGCGACCGTCGCGCTGCGCACCGGTCTCGGCGGCACCCGGATCGTGGACATGCTGGTCGGCGATCCGCTGCCCCGCATCTGCTGATCAGACGAGGACGACGCCGCGGGCTCCGCTCGCGGTGTGAAGGAGGCAGTCACATGTGTCTGGGGATCCCCGGCCAGGTCGTCGAGATCGTCGACGCCGGGCAGCACCTCGCGAAGGTCGACGTCAGCGGCCTGCGGCGCGTCATCAGCGTGCGACTGGTCGCCGACCAGAGCCTCGGGGCGGGTGACTGGGTGCTGGTGCACGTGGGATTCGCCATGGCGAAGATCGACGAGACCGAGGCCCGGCTCACCCTCGCCGCCATGGAAAAGCTTGGGCAGGCGTACCTCGACGAGATCGAGGCGTTCGATTCCTCGGCGATCGCCTGACCGCACCAAAGAGCACTACGGAGAGGAAGTTCCGATGCGCTTCGTCGACGAGTTCCGTGACCCCGCGGCCGCGCGCGCACTGGTGGCCGCCATCACGGACATGGCGGGATCGGAGCACTACAAGTTCATGGAGGTGTGCGGCGGCCACACGCACACCATCTACCGCCATGGCATCGAGCACCTGCTACCGGAGTCGGTGGAACTGGTGCACGGGCCGGGTTGCCCGGTGTGCGTGATCCCGATGGGCCGGGTGGACGACGCCATGTGGCTGGCCGAGCGGCCCGACGTCATATTCACCTCCTTCGGTGACATGATGCGGGTGCCGGGCAGCCGCGGCAGCCTGCTGGAGGCCAAGGCGCGAGGCGCGGACGTCCGGTTCGTGTACTCGCCTCTGGACGCCCTGCGGATCGCGGTCGACAACCCCGGCAAGCAGGTCGTGTTCTTCGCCGTCGGCTTCGAGACCACCGCGCCGTCCACCGCCGTCACCCTGGTGCGCGCCCGCGAGCTGGGGCTGAAGAACTTCAGCGTCTTCTGCAACCATGTGACGATCGTCCCGCCGCTCAAGGCGATCCTGGAGTCACCCGACCTGCGGCTGTCCGGCTTCCTCGGTCCTGGCCACGTCTCGACGGTGGTCGGCAACAGGCCCTACAGGTTCGTCCCCGAGGTCTACGGCAAGCCGATCGTGGTGGCCGGGTTCGAGCCGCTGGACATCCTCGCCGCGGTCGCCATGCTGCTCAAGCAGATCCGCGAGGGCCGCTGCGAGGTGGAGAACCAGTACGGACGCGTGGTCAAGGAGGAGGGCAACCCGCAGGCGCTGGCCCTGATGGGCCGGGTGTTCGAGCTGCGGCCGCACTTCGAGTGGCGTGGGCTGGGTTTCATCTCGCAGAGCGCGCTCAAGCTCAACGGCGACTACGCGGAGTACGACGCCGAGCTGCGGTTCGACATGCCGGGGATCCGCGTCGCCGACCCCAAGGCCTGCCAGTGCGGGGAGGTGCTCAAGGGCGTCATCAAGCCGTGGGAATGCAAGGTGTTCGGCACCGCCTGCACTCCGGAGACCCCGATCGGGACGTGCATGGTGTCTCCGGAGGGGGCGTGCGCGGCGTACTACAACTTCGGCCGCATGCACCGCGACGCGGCCCGGCTGGTGGGCCGAGCGGGCGCGCGGTGACCGCTGGATCCGGTGCGCTGTTCTTCGCCCGCTACGCCTACGCGCCCAACCAGCTCGGCTACTGCGGCCCGGCGCGTCCGGAGACGTTGCTGGACTGCGTGACGACCGGCGCCGACGCGGGCGCGATCCGAGCGATCGCGCGCGGCTTCCACGGCGCCTGGCCGTACCTCGAGATCCTGGCCAGGCTCGCGGGCGTCGCCGATCCCCTCGACCGCCGTGTCGTCGAGGCGTACTGGCTGGGCGGTGGCGTGGGGGACACGGTCGGCGCCGGGGAGTTCGGCGATGCGTTGCTGGCGCACATCAAGCCGCAGGCCGGCCACTACTGGAAGCACCTCACCCCCGAGCTCGTCGGTGAGGCCGCACCCAACCACTGCTTCCACGTGTTCGGCGTCTACCCCTGGTCGCGGCTGCTCGGGGCGCTGCACTTCGAGCAGCCGCTGCACGTGCTGGACAACTGTCGCATCCGATGGGGGACGGTGCTGGAGCGTGACGGCGACCACGTCGTGGTCCGCAACCGGAGGCTCACCTGGGACGGCGGAAGGCTGGGCCTGTCGGAACCCCGGGTGGACCGGGCGGCCGTCGCCGCCGAGGGGCGCACTTTCCTGCCCGGCGTGGAGCCGGGAGAGCGGGTGGCGCTGCACTGGGACCGTACCTGCGACCGGCTGACCGCCGAGCAGGTGGAGCGGTTGCGCCGGACCACGCTGGCGCAGATCGAGGCCACCAACCGGAGGCTCGCGTGTCACCCGGGGCCGGGGATGAACGGTGGGCGTTGACGCGCTCCCCGGGCTGAAGCCGGGGGTTCCGCCTGTGCCGCGCATGCTCATGCGGCGGCACTTCGGTGGCTTCCTGCTTCCTCGACCGTGCCCTTCTTTCCGCTGCGGGAGGAGGGCGCCGCGCAATCGGGGCTGCCTCGCGTGAGCATGTCGTGCGAGGCAGCCCCGATTGGTGGTCATCCGGATACGCTGGGCATGCCGGTCTCGATGTGGCCGGTGAAGCGCTGCGACCAGGCGGGGTCGACGTCGACGGTGATCGTGAAGTCGTACCAGCCGTTGTTGTACGCAACGGCGTTGAACCAGTCGTCCACGGTCTGCCCGGCACCCACCGGGTAGGTCCAAGGGCCGTCCGTGCGGTACTGGTTCGACCTGATGGTGAAGGTCATCGCTGACGCTGATGTGTTCTTCATCCGGAACCAGATCGCCTGCTTCCCGGTGTTGGATGCCACCGCGTAGTAGCTGCTGACGAAGGCGTTCTTGCCGGCGGTGGTGGCGTTGCCGACGAAGCGGCGCAGGAAGCGGTTCGGGCCGACCATGCTCAGGTCATATTGGCCTGAGCCGTAGCCTGCCCCGATGTTGAAGTAGTCGGTTGCGGTGCCGCCGGCGTTGACCGTGTACTGCCAGGGGTCGCGGTTGCGGTACGCGTTGGGGTGGATCGAGAAATGGACCGCGCGCGTCGCCTCGGCGCCCTGGTTCACCATCTGGAACCAGGCAAGGATCTGGTTGTTGGCGCCGAACTCGAGCCGGTCGAGGTATCCGTTGGGCTGGTAGGGGAGGGCTCTGGCCGGCCGGGTGCCGGGCTCCTGTGCGGGTAGGGCGTTGGTGCTCGGGGTCGGGTTGGGCAGCGTCTTGCAGTAGGCGTGGGTGATCACGCTTGTGCCGGGCAGCTGCGGCAGCCCGTACACGGGCGAGGCGAAGTCGAAGACGCCGGTGAGGTCGCCGACCACCTTTCGGCGCCACGCGCTGATGTTGGGGCAGGTTGCCGACCTGCCGAGCGCCGCGGTCCACCGTTCCAGGAACCGGATGACGGAGGTGTGGTCGAAGACCTCCGAGCTCACCCAGCCGCCACGGGTCCACGGCGAGATCACCAGCATGGGTACGCGGAAGCCCAGCCCGATCGGTACGCCGCTGAGGAACTCGTCCGTGGTGCCGCTCGGGGGAACCGGAGGCGGCACGTGGTCGAAGCAGCCGTCGTTCTCGTCGTAGTTGAGAAACAGCACGGTCGAGTTGAAGACGCTTGCGTCAGCGTTGAGGGCCTGGATCACGAGGTTGACGAAATGCGCGCCGTCGCCGGGCGGGGCGGAGGGGTGCTCGGAGAACGCCTCGTTGGCGACCACCCAGGAGACCTGCGGGAGCGTGCCGTTGACGACGTCGGCCCTGATGGCGTCGGCGATCGCCTCGTGCGTGGGCTTCGTGCCAGGCACCGAGGCCATGCCGCGATCGTAGAGGGGGTTGCCCGGCGAGGCGCTCGTGAACTGCCGGAAGTAGGCCAAGCCGTTGTCTCCGAAGTTGTCGCTGGACCGCTGGTAGACCTTCCATGTCACCCCGGCGTTCTGCAGCGCCTCGGCGTAGGTCTGCCAGGTCAGCCCCGACTCTTCGCCGCCGTCCTTGCTGTTCGCGTCGATCTTGCCGCTCCACAGGAAGGTACGGTTGGGTCCGGTCGCGCTCAGCGCCGAACAGAAGTAGGCGTCGCAGATGGTGTAGTTGTCGGCGAGCGCGAAGTGAAATGGGATGTCGCTTCGGTCGAGGTAGCCCATCGTGCGGACGTTGCCGACTCCTGAGATCCAGTTGTCAAGTTGGCCCGTGTTCCACGCCGCGTGCTGCGATGACCAGCTGTGCGCTAACTGCCCGTTGCACTGAGCCATGGCGCCGGGGTTCGCGCCGCCCGCGGGAGGGGTGCTGCTCATCTTCCACGGGTACTGCCACCCGGTGCCGTTGGGCTGGCGGAAGATCGAGCTGCCGGTGCCGGTCGTGACGGCGCTGCGGTCGCCGAAGCCGCGTACTCCCTTCAGGGTCCCGAAGTAGTGGTCGAAGCTGCGGTTCTCCTGCATCAGGATGACCACGTGCTTCACATCGGTGATCGTGCCCGTGGTCACTGCGGCGGCCTCGGCCGGCGTGCCGGTTTGGATTGCCGGTGCCATCACCGCGCCTGCGGCGGCGCTTACGGACAGCGTGACGAAGCTTCTGCGGCTTAACCGTCCCATACGACGTCTCCTTCGTGGTGAGTCCTGATCGCAGGGCAGTGCATCGGCTACGAAGCTAACCCGGACTGACGTCTCGGCCAAGCGTGCTGACGGCTTCCGCGATCAACCTGGTCCGTCTCGACGCGCGGCTGACCAGGACGCCCCTGGGGAGGACTCGCACCTCACACTTCATCGGGTTACGGCAGGCGATCACCGCATGACAACACGTATTAGCCAACACCTGAAGGCAGGAGCACTACGGACGAATCCGGTAGCCGGATCCCCCGTATGGTCGATCACGGCTCCCCCTCTCGCTCCACCTACGGGGGGAAGCCGGCTGGGCCGTTTCATCCCTATCGTCCTGGTTAACAGACGCCGTCACCGAGACGGTGTCGGATCCGGGAGGTGGGATGTGGAAGACAGGCGTGCGGACGACCGGGACCAGAACGCCGATCGCGCCGCGCCGGATCGTAATCTCGCGCTCGACCTCGTCCGGATCACCGAATCCGCGGCGATGGCGGCCGGTCGCTGGGTCGGCAGGGGCAGCAAGCACGACGCGGATCGGGTCGCGGTCGACGCCATGCGCGCGATGACCGGCACCCTCCCCGTACGCGGTGTGGTGGTCATCGGAGAGGGGGAGAAGGACGACGCTCCCATGCTCTTCAACGGCGAGGTCATCGGCGACGGCCGTGGTCCGGCCTGTGACGTCGCCGTCGACCCGATCGACGGGACCACGCTGACCGCGAAGGGGATGGGCAACGCGATCTCCGTGATCGCCGTCAGTCCGCGCGGGTCGATGTTCGACCCGTCCGCCGTTTTCTACATGGACAAACTCGTCACCGGGCGGGCCGCCGCGGACGTCGTCGACATCCGCGCTCCGGTCGCCGACAACGTGCGCGCGGTGGCCAAGGCCAAGGGCGGCGCGCCCGAGGACGTCACCGTATGCGTCCTCGACCGGCCACGGCACGAACGGCTGGCCCGTGAGATACGCGCGGCCGGGGCGCGGATCAAGTTCATCTCCGACGGGGACGTCGCCGGCGCGATCACGGCGGCCCAGGAGTTCTCCGGAGTCGACCTCCTCCTCGGCGTCGGCGGCGCGCCGGAGGCGATCATCACCGCCTGCGCGATCAAGTGTCTCGGCGGGGTGATACAGGCCAGGCTGAGGCCGCTCGACGACGGGGAGAAGACCCGGGCGCTCGACGCCGGGCACGACCTGGAGCGGGTGCTCACCACCGGCGACCTCGTCGCGGGCGAGGACGCGTTCTTCGCCGCGACAGGGGTCACCGACGGGGAACTGCTGCGCGGCGTGCGCTACGGCCCCGACCGGGTGCGCACCGAGTCGCTGGTCATGCGTGCCCGCAGCGGGACCGTGCGATTCGTGTCCAGCGAGCACAAGCTCGACCGGCTCACCGCCTACAGCGTCGTCGACTACCACCGGCGGGAGCCCGCCGCCGCCGTCGGATGACCACCATTACGCGTACTCGTGTCAAGGGAGATCGGCAAGTGTCTGAGGTGAATGAGCTGGTCCGTACCGCCGCGGCGATGGTGGCCCCCGGGAAGGGGATCCTCGCCGCGGACGAGAGCATCGGCACGATGTCCTCCCGGCTGGAGAAGGCCGGCGTGGCCCCGACCGAAGAGAATCGCCGCGCCTACCGGGAGATGCTCGTGACGACTCCCGGGCTCGCGGTGGGAGTCAGTGGTGTGATCCTTTGCGACGAGACCTTCGGGCAGTCGTTCTCCGACGGGCGCCCGTTCCCGGTGGGCATCGCCGAAGCCGGCATCCTGCCCGGCATCAAGGTGGACACCGGTGCCAAGCCTCTCGCCGGCACCCCGGGGGAGACGGTGACCGAGGGCCTGGACGGGCTGCGCGAGCGGCTGGCCCGCTACGCCGCCCTCGGCGCCCGTTTCGCCAAATGGCGGGCGGTCATCGCCATCGGCGACGGCCGGCCGAGCTATCGTGCACGGCGGGCCAACGCCCACGCGCTGGCCCGGTACGCCGCCCTGTGCCATGAGGCGGGCATCGTGCCGATCGTCGAGCCCGAAGTGCTCATGGACGGTACCCATCAGGTGAGCCACTGCGCCTCCGCCACCTCGATGACGCTGGGAGAGGTCGTCGCCGAGCTGCTCGACTTCGAGGTGCGGCTCGACGGCATCGTGCTCAAGCCCAACATGGTGGTGCCCGGCAAGGACTCGGGCCAGACGGTCACACCGGAGCACGTCGCCCGGTCGACGGTGGGGACGCTGCGCACGGTGATCCCCGACCTTGTCGCCGGGATCGCGTTCCTGTCCGGCGGGCAGGGCGCCGCTCAGGCCACGGCCAACCTCAACGCGATGCACGGTCAAGAGGCGCCCTGGCCGCTGACGTTCTCCTTCGGGCGGGCGCTCGTCGATCCCGCGCTCGCCGCCTGGCGAGGGCGCGCCGACCAGGTGGCCGACGGCCAGCGGGCGCTGGCCCACCGGGTCGGTTGCAACTCCGCCGCTCTGGAGGGGAAGTACACCGATGAGCTGGAATACGAGCGGGTCGTCTGACCTGCCGGCGTGGTGTTCGGCGGTCGTCTTCGACGTCGACGGCACCCTGGTCGACAGCGAGCGGGACGGTCACCGGATCGCCTTCAACGACGCCTTCGCCGCCGCCGGCCTGCCGTACCGATGGGACGCCGAGGAGTACGGCCGGCTGCTGCGCGTCACCGGAGGCCGCCGCCGGCTGACGATGTTCCTGGAGGGTCGCGGACACGGCGTGGGGGAGGCGGCGGAACTGGCCGCCTCCCTGCACGCGGACAAGACCGCGCGATTCCGTGACCTCGTGGAGAGCGGCGGCGTTCCCCCGCGCCCGGGAGTCCGCGAGCTGATCGGCGAGCTCGCGACGGCGGGTGTGACGCTCGCCGTCGCGACCACCGGTACGGGTGAGTGGGTCCGGCCGCTGCTGGCCCGGACCTTCGACCCGGGGACGTTCGCGGTCGTGGTGACCGGTACCGAGGTGCCGGAACTCAAACCGGACCCGGCCGTCTACCGTGAGGTGCTCGCCCGGCTCGACCTGCCGCCGGACCGGGCGCTGGCCGTCGAGGACTCGGAGAACGGCCTGCGCGCCGCGCTCGCCGCCGGGCTCCGCTGCGTCGTGGTGACCAACGACTACACCAGGAACCAGGACTTCACCGGCGCCCTTGCCATACACCCGGAGTTCAGCGCCCACGACGGTCTGGCCGGTCTGATCGGTTGATCTCTACCGGTTTCGTCCGTAGTGCTCCGGCCTTCAGGACTCTGTTGGCGAACCTGGTTGATCGTTCCCGGCAATTCTGATTAGCGTCTGCGCAAGATCCGGTTCGGGGTGGCAAAGCGAGGACCGGCAACGCCGCCATCAGATCCGCGCCGGTGCCGAAGGCACGATCTCGCAAGCGGTCCGCGGACACGGGCAGCGCCGGTCCCGCTACATCGGACCGGCCAAAACTCATCTGCAGAGCGTGCTGACGGCTTCCGCGATCAACCTGGTCCGTCTCGACGCGTGGCTGACCAGGACGCCCCTGGGACGGACTCGCACCTCACACTTCATCGGGTTACGGTAGGCGATCACCGCATAACAACGCGTATTAGCCAACAGAGTCCTTCAGGCCGGGGGTGAAGCGGACCGTCCCGCGTAGCGGGGCAAGAACAGCTGATTCTCCGCCAGGCACCAGGAGAACCGGCGTCCACCCCGATCAGGCCGGTCGTTTCTGCTGCTCGATGTACCGCTTGAGCACGGTCAGCGGGGCCCCGCCAACCGACCCGGCGAAGTAGGAGCCGGACCAGAAATGATCACCCTGCAGGTATTCGCGGATGTGGGCGCAGAACTCCTTGCGCAGCATCCGAGCCGAAACCCCCTTCAACGAGTTGACCAACCTGGACAAGGCGACGCTTGGGCGGATGCTGGACCAGCAGGTGAACGTGGCCGTCCTCGCCGTTGAACTCACCACGTTCGACCTCGAAGTGGGCACAGACTTCATGATCTGCTCGCCTCGGATCAGCATCGGGCCGGTGAAGGCCCCACGCCGGTACTTCGTGACGAACACCACATGGGCATGGAGACTGTGCACGACATGCCGTCCGGTGCGCACATCAGGGTTCGGTTTCCACCCCCGTGACGCAACGAAACGATACGATCACGGTGTGGAGTTGGTGAAGCAGACCCGGGCGCACGTGGCGCGTCTCGACCTGAGCACGGCCCAGGCGGCGGTGCTGGACGGTCAGGCGCACACCGCCCGCGCGCTGTGGAACCTGTTGCACGAGTACGCCACCTTCCGGCAGGGCCGGTTGGCGACGTTGAAGGAGTGCGACGAGGCGATCCGGGTGGCTCGTCGTGAGATCGACTGGATGGGCCGGCTGCCCGCCCAGGCCGCCCAAGCCGTGCTGAAGACCTACCGGCAGGCGTGGGTGAACTTCTTCAACCCCGATCACCCCGCGGGGCGCCCGGCGTTCAAGACCCGGTCGCGATCCCGGATGGCCGTCGATGTGCCCCAGGCCCGCGATCTGCAGATCAAGCGGGTCAACCGGCGGTGGGGTGCGGTCAATCTGCCCAAGGCCGGGCGGGTGCGGGTTCCGGTGGACCAAGGACCTGCCCGGCGTCACCAAGGGCGGCCCGGCCGGGCGGATCACCGGAGCCCGCCTGGTCAAACAAGCCGGCGCCTGGCACATCGTGTTCCGGACCGAACGCCAGGTGCCTGCCCCGGTCCGCCACTCCGGCCCGCAGGTCGGGATCGACCGGGGAATCAACCTCGCCCTGGCCCTGTCGGACGGCACCCCGCGTGAGCACGGGCCCTGGCTCACCTGCGGCGAGAAAGAACACCTGCGCCGCCTGGAGAAGAAATCCGCCCGCCAGCGCGCTGCCCGTACCCCCGGCCGGCCCACGTCCAAACGGCTGACCCGCACCTACGACCAGATCGCCAAGGCCCGCGCGACAGCCAAGCGCCGAGCCGTCGACTGGCAGCACAAGACCACCACCGAACTCGCCGGCACCTTCGGCGTGGTCGTGGTGGAGGACCTGAAGATCACGAACATGGGCCGCTCCGCCACGGGCACCGTCGAGCGACCCGGCCGGAACGTGAGGCAGAAGGCAGGGCTGAACCGTGCCATAAGCGGCGAGGCGTGGGGCCGCACGGTCACCCTGCTGGAGTACAAGACCCGTGATCGCGGCGGGCTGGTGGTGAAGGTGCCCGCCCCGGGCACCTCGCAGACCTGCCACCGGTGCGGGCACCGCGACCCGGCCTCCCGTGACGGCACCCGGTTCTCCTGCGCCGACCCCAGATGCGGGTGGACCGGCCACGCCGACACCAACGCCGCGATCAACATTCGCAACGCCGCAGGGACTGTGGTGTCAGGACGTGGAGACCTCGGGGCTGCCCGGTCTGCGAAGCGTCAACCCCCGCGCGCCGCTTGACCGCGACGCGACGGGAGAACCTCCGGCCTTCAGCTTTCAGGCCGGGGAGGAGTTCAAGGGATGGGAACGCGGGCGCTGACCGTCGTGCCCCTGCCGGGGTGGGACCGTACCTCCAGGTGGCCGCCGATGAGTTCGGCGCGCTCGGTCATGCTGGTCATCCCGTACCCACCGCTGGTGGGCTCGCCGCCGGCCCTGTCCGATGAAAGCGGCAACGATCCGGCGGCGAGCCCGCGTCCGTTGTCGGTCACCTGGAGCATCACCGCATCGCTGACACGGTGAAGCCTCAGGCAGACGATGCTGGCCTGGGCGTGCTTGACGACGTTCTGGAGAGCCTCCTGCGCGATGCGGTAGAGGGCGATCTCCACGTGCTCGGGCAGTGAGCATTCGTCGGCGTCGACGATCACATGGACCTCGGCGATCGAACGGGCCAGGCTGGCCAGGCTGTCGGCGAGCCCGAGATCGTCCAGGACCGGAGGGCGCAGGCCGTTGATCGCCGCGCGGGCCTCGTCGAAGGTGAGGTCGGCCAGCCGTCGGGCGTGGACGAGCTGGGCGGCGGCGAACTCCGACGCGTCGGAGAGGGCGTCGTGCGCCGCGTTGAGATGGAAGCGCAGGCTGCACAGCCGCTGCGTGATGCCGTCATGGATGTCGGCGGCCAGACGGCGCCGCTCCGCCTCCTGCGCCGCGATGACCTGCTCGGTGAACCGCTCGTGCGCG
The DNA here is from genome assembly GCF_040653595.1 of Sphaerisporangium sp. NPDC051011. Classification (NCBI taxonomy): domain Bacteria; kingdom Bacillati; phylum Actinomycetota; class Actinomycetes; order Streptosporangiales; family Streptosporangiaceae; genus Sphaerisporangium; species Sphaerisporangium sp. NPDC051011. Next base: position 98,800 of record NZ_JBFAGG010000019.1, read on the forward strand.
CGTTCGCGCGCGGCCAGCCGGCGGTGCAGCCGGGCCTGGTGGATCGCGCCGGCGATCAGGCTCCCGATCGAGGTGAGCAGCCGGACGTCACGCTCGGTGAAATCGCGGCGGGCCCGGGTGTGCACGTTCAGCACGCCGACGAGCCCGCCGGGGCTGCTGGCCATGGGCGCGGAGACCATGGACGTGTAGTCCTGACCGCGCAGCTGGGGAAAGTACCGGTAGCGGGGATCGTTCTCCTTGTGGTCGACGATCACCACCGGCCTTCCGTGGCTCGCCGCCCACCCGGTGACCCCCTCACCGAGCGGTAGCCGGATCTGGCCCACCTCCCGGTCGAACGGAGGCGTCGCGCCGACCAGGGTGAGCGAACGGTCGGAGTCGTCGAGCACATGGAGGAAGCAGACATCGGTGGCCGTCGCGGCGGTGATCAGAGGCACCACCTTCGCCGCGAGCAGCGCCAGTTCCGGCCCGGCCGAGATCGCTTCGACGATGCCGATCAGCAGGGCGTTCTCCCGTTCCGGGTCGGCCAGCCCAAGGCTCTGGATCATTGGAAGATGCCTTCCCTCAGTGCGACCGCGACCGCGCCGACCCGGTCGTTCACCTCTAGCTTGCGGAAGATCGCCCGAACGTGGCTCTTGACCGTCTCCTCGCCGAGGACCAGCCGACCGGCGATGGCGCGGTTGGACAGCCCTGCCACCAGGAACCCGAGAACCTCGCTCTCCCGCTGGGTAAGGCTGAGGCGGGCACCGGGCCAGAACTCTCCCGCCTGCAGGCGCGCGGCGGAGGCCACCGCCCTTCCCGCCATGGTCGGGTCGACCGCCGTCTCTCCCGACGCCACCAGTTCCAGGTGGCGTACCAGTCCCTCTCCGTCGATCGACTTGAGCAGGTAACCCGCCGCACCGGCGCGCAGCGCCTGGAAGAGGTACTGCTCGTCGTCGTACGCGCTGAGCAGCACGACCCTGCGAGCCGGATCGGCCTCGATGAGGCGCCTGCACAGGTCGAGGCCGCTGGTCAGGCCGCGCAGCCGTACGTCGGTGACCACCACGTCGGGGTCGAGCTCGGCGATCAGCGGCTCTGCGCTGTCGGCGCTGACGGCCTGTCCGATGATGCGTACCCGTTCCTGGAAGCGGGACAGGACCGCTTTGAGCCCTTCGATCACCATCTCATGGTCATCGACCACCACTAGGCGAAGCGGCTTGGGTTCCATAAATGGAGAGTATCCATACCTACCAGGGAAAAAGCGATCGCAAATCACCCATTTCCCCCCAAGGTACCCCCGTGCGGGGGATTCTTGTGGCGGTGCCCAGACCTACCGTCGGCTTACTCGACGACATGGAGGTCTGAGAATGTCCATCGCCGAATTGCGGCACCACATCCTCCCCTCGGTCGTGGCCGACGGCTTCCCCCGGCTTCGGTCGGCATGAACGCGTCCGCGATGGGGCTCCTCGCCGGCCACGCCGGCGCCGGGACGGGCCGGACACCTGGCTTCGACGATGTCGACACCCTGGCGGTAACGACTGTCCGCATGCTCGCCGCGGACGCCGTGCAGGCCGCCCGCAGTGGTCACCCCGGGTTGCCGATGGGCGCCGCGGTCCCGGCTTGGGTGCTGTGGTCGAGGTTCCTCCGGCATGATCCCTCCGATCCCGCGTGGCCGGACCGGGACCGGTTCGTCCTCTCCGCCGGACACGGGTCGATGTTGCTGTACGCGCTGCTGCACCTGTTCGGCTACGACCTGCCGTTGGACGAGCTGCGCCGGTTCCGCCAGTGGGAGTCGAAGACACCCGGGCACCCCGAGCACGGTCACACTCCGGGTGTCGAGACCACCACCGGGCCTCTCGGCCAGGGGCTGGCCAACGCGGTCGGCATGGCCCTCGCCGAGCGCATGCTCGCCGAGCGCGCCAACATCGACGACCACACCGTGGTCGGGCATCGCACGTGGGTGCTGGCCGGCGACGGCGATCTCATGGAGGGCATCAGCCACGAGGCGGCCTCGCTCGCCGGGCACCTCGGGCTGGGCCGGCTGATCGTGATCTACGACGACAACGACACGACCATCGACGGCCCCGCCGGCCTGTCCTGCACGGACGACGTACTCGGCCGGTTCGCCGCCTACGGATGGCAGGCGTCGCGTGTGCGCGACGGCAACGACGCCGACGCGGTCGCGGCCGCGCTCGCCGAGGCCGTCGCCGACGAGAGCAGGCCCAGCCTGATAGCGGTACGCACGACGATCGGCTACGGCGCGCCGACGATGGCGGGCACCAGCGGTGTCCACGGTGCCCCCCTGGGCGAAGAGGAGCTGGCGGCGGCACGCGCGGCGGCGGGATGGCCCGAGGAGAGATTCCACGTGCCGGGCGAGGTCGCGGAACGGTGCCGGTCCCTGGCCGCTCACGGCCGGGCGGTCAGGCTGGCGTGGGAGAAGGAACGCGCGACCTGGGCGGAGGCCCACCCCGGGCTCGCCGCCGAGTGGGACCCCTCGGCGAAACCGGGCACGCCCGCCGGCCTCGACACGCTGCTGCCGGTCTTCCAGCCGGGCGGCACGATGGCGACGCGTGCGGCCTCCGGCGCGGTGCTCGCCGCGATCGCAGCGGACTACCCGGCGCTCGTCGGCGGATCGGCGGACCTGGCGGCGTCCACCAACACGACCATTCCCGGGTCGGCGGACGTGCGGCGCGGAGTCTACGGCGGCCGTACGTTGCACTTCGGAATCCGCGAGCATGCCATGGGGGCCGCGCTCAACGGGATCGCGCTGCACGGAGGACTGCGCCCGTACGGGAGCACGTTCCTGGTTTTCTCCGACTACATGCGCCCGGCGGTGCGCCTGGCCGCCTTGATGAGACTACCCGTGATCTTCATCTTCACCCATGACTCGATCGTGGTCGGCGAGGACGGTCCCACCCACCAGCCCGTCGAGCAGCTGGAATCTCTGCGGCTCATACCGGGCCTCGCGGTGCTGCGCCCCGCCGACGCCAACGAGACCGCCGCCTGCTGGCAGCTCGCCCTGCGGAGGGACGACGGTCCGACCGTGCTGGTGCTCAGCCGGCAGAGCCTGCCCGTGCTCCCCCCGGCGCCCGCCGGCGCGATCGCCGGCCAAGGCGCCCGGATCGTCCTGGAAGGCTCCGAGCGACCTGACGTGGCCATCGTCGCCAGTGGGTCCGAGGTGACCCTCGCGCTTGCCGCGGCGGCCGAACTGGCCGGCAGCGAGGTGTCCGTACGCGTGCTGTCCGTGGCCTGGCGAGAGCGGTTCGAGGAGGCGCTCGACGCCGACTCGGAACTGCTCCCCGACTGCCCGGTGATCTGGATCGAAGCCGGTGTGCCGCACGGGTGGCGCGCACTGGCCCGTGCCGGCGACGCGGTCTTCGGGCTGCGGCGCTTCGGCGCCAGCGCGCCCGGCGAGGTCGTGTACGCCGAACTTGGATTCTCGGTCCCCGCGTTGGTGCGGACCGCGCTCGACCAGGTCCGTTCGAGGCCGGAATGGGGAAACACGTGCCGGACAAGGTGATACGCATGCGGCGGACCGGCGGGCCGTCGCCGCTCCGGCGCCCCGTCATGGTCGCCGTCGCCGGTGACAGCGCGGCCGGTAAGACCACGATCACGGCGGGGCTGGCCAAGGTGCTCGGAGCGGATCGGGTGACCACGATCGGCGTCGACGACTACCACCGCTACGACCGCCAGGAACGCAAGGGGCTGCCGTTCACCGCGTTGCACCCGGAGTGCAACCACATCGAGATCATGGAGCAGCATCTGCAACTACTCGCGACCGGCCAGCCGATACTCAAACCGGTATACGACCACAGCACCGGCCTGCTCACCCGGCCCGAACTGGTCGAACCCCGCGAGTTCATCCTCGTCGAGGGGCTGCTGCCCCTGCACACCAAGCTGAGCCGGGCGTGCTTCGACGTCACCCTCTACCTCGATCCGCCGGAGGAGATCCGCCGGGAATGGAAGGTCCAGCGTGACACGAGCAAGCGAGGCTACACCACTGAGCAGGTGCTCGCCGAGCTGGAGCGCCGGGAGCCGGAGTCGGCGGAGTTCATCCGCCCCCAGCGCAGGTTCGCCGACATCATCGTCCGGTTCGCGCCGATCGCCGGCCGTCACGACCCGCCGGGTACGCCCTTGTCGGCGGAGCTGGTCCTGCGGCCGACGATCCGGCACCCGGATCTGAGCGGGGTCCTCGCCGACAACGAGCGGCGAGCGATCCATCTCAAGCTCAGCAGGGACGAGGACGGGCGGCCCGTCGACGCCCTGCACGTCCACGGGTACGCGGCCGCCGAGGAGAGCCAGGTGGTGCAGAAGGCCATCTGGTCGTGGCTCGGCGTGGACGCCGGCGATCCACCCCAGAGTCTGGGCGATCTCGGCGGGGGTGAGCGGAGCCGGCCGCTCGCCATCGTCCAGCTCCTGCTGCTCTACCACCTGATGGCCGCCACCTGGTGACGCCCTCTACCTGGTCGGCCGGGGCTCGGGGTACAGCGGCCTGCGGGCGGTGAGGCCGTCGACCCGGGCACGCAGGGCCGCGCCGTGGGCGGCGTCGTAACCGGGAAGCAGGGCCTCGGCGATGATGGCGGCGACCTCGCGGAAGTCGTCGGCGTCGAAGCCGCGTGTCGCCAAGGCCGGAGTGCCGATGCGTAGCCCGGACGTGACCATGGGCGGGCGCGGATCGAACGGCACGGCGTTGCGGTTGACGGTGATCCCCACCTCGTGAAGCCTGTCCTCGGCTTCCTTGCCGGTGAGCTCGGATTCGACGAGGTCGACGAGCACGAGGTGCACGTCGGTCCCACCGGTGAGCACCCGGACACCGGCGTCGGCGCAGTCCTGGTGGTTCAGCCGGTCGGCGAGGATTCGAGCGCCGTCCAAGGTGCGCCGCTGACGCTCGGTGAACTCGGGAGAGCCGGCGATGCGCAGGGCCACGGCCTTGGCTGCCACGACGTGCTCGAGCGGTCCCCCTTGCTGCCCGGGGAACACCGCGGAGTCGAGCTTCTTCGCGAAACCCTGCTTGGCGAGGATCAACCCGCCACGGGGCCCGCCGAGGGTCTTGTGCGTCGTGGTCGTGACGACGTCGGCGAAGGGGACCGGGTTCGGGTGCAGACCAGCGGCGACCAGGCCGGCGAAATGGGCCATGTCGACGAGCAACAGAGCCCCGACCGCATCGGCGATCCTGCGGAACTCGGCGAAGTCGAGGTGCCGCGGGTAGGCCGACCAACCCGCGATGATCAGGTTTGGCCGGTCGGCCAGCGCCACCTTCTCGACCTCGGCCATGTCGATCAGTCCGCTCTCACGGTCGACGTGGTACGACGACACCGCGTACAGCCGGCCCGAGAAATTGATCTTCATGCCGTGAGTGAGGTGCCCGCCGTGCGCGAGGTCGAGCCCGAGAATCCGGTCGCCCGGCGTGAGCAGGGCAGCCATCGCGGCCGCGTTGGCCTGGGCACCGGAGTGCGGCTGGACGTTGACGTACTCCGCGCCGAACAGCTTCTTGGCCCGGTCGATGGCGAGCCGCTCGATGACGTCGACATGCTCGCAGCCGCCGTAGTAGCGCCGGCCGGGGTAGCCCTCGGCGTACTTGTTGGTCAGGACAGAGCCTTGGGCCTCGAGTACCGCCGTGGGCGCGAAGTTCTCCGACGCGATCATCTCGAGTGTGTCGCGCTGTCGGTCGAGCTCGGCCTCGACGGCCTTCGCGACCTCGGGATCGATCTGCTTGAGCGGGGCGAGCAGCTGTGGGATCACGTCAGCCTCCCTGGGTGAGCCGGCGGTAGGCGGCTGCATCGAGAAGGCCGTCGAGTCCGCTGTCGTCCGGGGTGACCCGGAAGAGCCAGCCGTCGCCGTAGGGATCGGTGCCCACGGTCTCTGGGGAGTCGCCGAGGGCGGTGTTGACCTCGGTCACGGTGCCGGTGACCGGTGCGAACAGGTCGCTGACCGACTTGGTCGACTCGATCTCGCCGCAGGCATCGCCGGTCTTGACGGTGTCGCCGACCATGGGGAGCTGGATGTAGACGATGTCACCGAGCGCCTCGGCGGCGAAGTCGGTGATGCCGATGGTGAGCGTGTCGACGTCGGCGCGGACCCACTCGTGCTGCTCGGTGTAGCGCAGGTCGTCGGGATTTGGCATGTCGTGTCCTTTCAGGAGGAACGCGTGGAGAAGGGCAGGGCGACGACGTCGACCGGTTCCGGTCGGCCGCGCACGTCGACGGTCAGGGTCGGTGAAGGCCGTGCTCAGCCCTGGAAGGCTTCGACCGGGGGGCAGGAGCAGACCAGGTCGCGGTCCCCGCGGGCACCGTCGATGCGCCGCACGGGAGGCCAGTACTTGTGCCGGGGCGAGACCCCGTCGGGGAAGACCGCGGTCTCGCGGTCGTAGGGCAGCGTCCACTCGCCGGCGAGCAGTTCGGCGGTGTGCGGTGCGTTCCGCAGGGGGCTGTCCTCGAGCGCCCACTCTCCGGAGGCGACCAGGTCGATCTCGCGCCGGATGGCGATCAGCGCCGCGCAGAACCGGTCGAGCTCGCCGAGGTGCTCGCTCTCGGTCGGCTCGATCATGAGGGTGCCGGCGACGGGGAACGAAATCGTCGGGGCGTGGAATCCGTAGTCGATCAGGCGCTTGGCCACGTCCTCGACGGTCACGCCGGTCGCCCTGGTCAGCTCACGCAGGTCGAGAATGCACTCGTGGGCCACCAGACCGGAGCGGCCGGTGTAGAGCACCGGGAAGTGGCCGCCCAACCGCCGGGCGAGGTAGTTGGCCGAGAGCACCGCGACCTTGGTGGCCGCGGTCAGGCCCTCGGCGCCCATCATTCGGACGTAGGCCCAGGAGATCGGCAGGATCGAGGCCGAGCCGAACGGCGCCGCCGAGACCGGTCCGATGCCGGAGTCGGGGCCGGCGTCGCCGGCCAGGGGGTGGTTCGGGAGGAAGGGAGCGAGGTGGGCACGTGCGGCGACCGGGCCGACTCCCGGGCCACCGCCGCCGTGCGGGATACAGAAGGTCTTGTGCAGGTTCAAGTGGGAGACGTCGCCGCCGAAGCGTCCCGGATGGGCCAGCCCGACCAGCGCGTTGAGGTTGGCCCCGTCGACGTAGACCTGGCCGCCGGCGTCGTGGACGAGTTCGGCGATTCGACCGATGCCCTCTTCGTAGACGCCGTGGGTGGAGGGGTAGGTGACCATGATCGCGGCGAGCCGGTCGGCATGCTCGGTGACCTTGGCGGCGAGGTCGTCGAGGTCGACGTCGCCGTTGTCCTGGCAGTCGACGACGATGACCCGCATCCCGGCCAGGACCGCCGATGCCGCGTTCGTGCCGTGCGCCGACGAGGGGATCAGGCACACGTCACGCCCGGTCTCCCCGCGCGAGCGGTGGTAGGCGCGGATGGCCAGCAGCCCGGCCAGCTCGCCCTGGCTGCCGGCGTTGGGCTGCAGCGACACCGAGTCGTAGCCGGTGATCTCGGCCAGCCAGGCGCGGAGCTCGCCGGTCAGTCGCCGGTATCCGGCCGCGTCCGAGGCGGGGGCGAAGGGGTGCAGCCGGGCGAACTCCGTCCAGCTGATCGGCTCCATCTCGGCGGCGGCGTTGAGCTTCATCGTGCACGAGCCCAGCGGGATCATGCCGCGGTCGAGGGCGAAGTCCTGGTCGGAGAGCCGGCGCAGGTAGCGCAGCATCGCCGTTTCGGACCGGTGCGCGTGGAAGACCTCGTGGGTCAGGTAGTCCGTCTCGCGCAGGAGTGAAGGCGGGAGTCCGATCGTGTCGGTCGCCGCGGTCGTGGTGCCGCCGGCCTGCTCGGGTGCACCCTCGCCGACGACGGTGATCACGGTGGCGACCAGTGGCGTCGTGGTCGTCTCGTCGCAGGCGACGCGGACGTGGTCGGCATCCACGCGACCGAGGTTGACCCCGGCCCGGCGAGCGGCTGCGAGGACCTGGTCGGCCCGGCCGGGGACACGGACCAGGACGGTGTCGAAGAAGCCGTCGTGCACGACCTCGGTGCCCGCCCGGCGCAGCGCCGTGGCCAACGCGGTGGCGTGGCCGTGCACCTGCTCGGCGATCGCTCGCAGTCCCTCGGGCCCGTGGTAGACCGCGTACGACGCGGCGAGCACGGCCGGCAGCACCTGAGCGGTGCAGATATTGGAGGTGGCCCGGTCGCGGCGGATGTGCTGTTCGCGGGTCTGCAGGGCGAGGCGGTAGGCCGGATGCCCGGCGGCGTCGACGGAGACGCCGACCAGCCGGCCTGGGAGGGAACGCTCGAGGCCGTTGCGGACGGCGAGGTAGCCCGCGTGCGGGCCGCCGTAGCCGAGGGGGACGCCGAAGCGCTGGGTGGTGCCGCAGGCGATGTCGGCACCCAGGTCGCCGGGGGAGCGGACGAGTGCGAGGGCGAGGAGATCCGCGGCGATCGTGTACTTGGCGTCCTGGGCGTGCGCGTACTCGCCGAGCCGGCGGTAGAACGAGTCCTCGCGCAGCACTCCGGACGCGCCGGGGTACTGCACGACGACCCCGAACACGTCGTCGGGCAGGTCGCCGGCCAGGTCGCGCACGTCCATGTCGATGCCGACGGCCTCGGCTCGCATCCGCACGAGCGCGATCGTCTGGGGCAGGCACTCCGCGTCGAGCAGCAGCCGGTTCGACCGGGACTTCGACGTCCGCCGCATCAGCAGCACGGCCTCGGCGACCGCGGTCGACTCGTCGAGCATCGACGCGTTCGCGGTGTCCAGGTCGGTCAGGTCCGCCACGGCGGTCTGGAAGTTCAGCAGCGCCTCGAGCCGGCCCTGGGAGATCTCTGGCTGATACGGGGTGTACGCGGTGTACCAGGCGGGGTTCTCCAGCACGTTGCGCCGGATCACCGCGGGGGTCACGGTGTCGTGGTAGCCGAGCCCGATCATCGAGGGGAGCACGGCGTTGGCTGCGGCGATCTCGCGGAGCTCACGGGTGGCCTCGGTCTCGGACACCGCGGCGGGCAGGGCCAACGGCTGAGAGGTGCGGATCGCCGGAGGGACTGCGGCGTCGACGAGCTCGTCGACGTCGCCGAAGCCGCACTCGGCGAGCATCTTGCGCTGGTCCGACTCGGACGGGCCGATGTGACGGCGTGCGAAGGACGTCATGAGGGCTCCCAAAATCGCGCCCGGCGGGTGCCGGTGCGGGAGCCCCCTCTGTCGTTGGCCTGAGAGATTCACCGACGTGCCGAGGGCACGGTCCGGCTTTCACCGTGGGCGAGGCGCGTCGGGCGCCTGCTTTCCAGAGTGGCCTGGCCTTGAGCGGTGTAGGTGCCTGAGAGATTGGCGGGGTTCTTGCTCCTCCGGCGCCCGCCCGACGTCGTCGTGGGCGAGTCTCTTCCGCTCGGGCTCGTGCGGCCCGATGTGAACTTGTGACGGCGACTCTACGGGCGCCGCGCCGTCCCGTCTAGACCCGAACGTTCGGCTCTCCGAACGTAACTCGTGTGTGAACGGGTGTTCGGCCCGGAATGCCAGTCGTCGAGGTATCGAGTAGCCCGTTCGGTTTGCCGATCGATTATCAGGATTGGCCACGGGTGATCCACAGTGTGGCGGGGCGGAAGCTCGTGACCTGCGCTGGCGGGCGGGTCCGTCGCGCCGCCTCGACGCCCCACTCGGTGGTGGCTTCGCCGGGACCGGTTCGGCGAGGAGGTCGGCCATCGCCGAAAGCATTCAGCGAACCGCTCATATGGCCTCTACCGTTCGGAGAACCAAACAAATATCGCCTCAGACCGTTGCGTTGTTCGGTGTTGATGGCTTACTGTCCACGACCATGAACAGCCCCTCCCGGCGCCCCGACGTTCGCCGCGCCGGTTCCCCCACAGTGGTGGTCGTCATCGGAACCTTCGACACGAAGGCCGAAGAGCTCGGAGTGCTCGCCGACGAGATCGAGGCCCAGGGCGCGACCGCTGTTCTGATGGACACGTCTGCTCGGTTGACCGAACGCCCCTCGGTGGACGTGATCGCCCGGCGCACCTTCATCGACCAGGAACAGGTCGCCGCCGCAGCAGGCAGCACGAGCGCCGCGATCAGCGCTCTTCCCCGTGGTGAGGCGGTGTCCGCGCTCCGCGCCGGCGTCACGGCCTTGCTGGAGCGGATGGTCGCCGAGCGTTCGGTCGACGGGGCCGTCTGCATGGGCGGGGCGGGCACGCACATCGCCGGTCCTGCCTTCCAACGGCTCCCGCTCGGCTTCCCGAAACTGATCATCTCGCCGCTGGCCTCCGGCGGCAGGACCTTCGAGGCCTACGTTGGCATCAAGGACGTCGCGGTTCTCCACTCGGTCGCCGACATCATCGGGGTCAACTCGGTGACCAGCGGGGTCTACCGGTCGGCGGCGGGATACATCGTGGGCGCCGCCCGTCACGTCGGCGCGGAACCGCCATCGGCCGAACGGACCTCGCCGACCATCGCGGCGTCGATGAACGGCAACACCACTCCCGCGCTCATGCGTGGCCGGGAGCGTCTCGAGGCGGCCGGCTACTCGTTCGTCGCCTTCCACGCGAACGGAGTGGGCGGACGGGCGCTAGAGGACGCGGTCGCCTCCGGCAAGGTCGACATCGTCCTGGACTTCACCACGACGGAGCTGGCCGGCCACCTCGTCGGCGGTCTGATGGATCCGGGGCCGGAGCGCATGGAGACCGCCGGACGCCGGGGGGTTCGACAGGTCCTCGTGCCCGGCTGCCTCGACTTCATCACCTGCGGGCGGTTGGAGGACGCCGAGCAGGAGTTCCCCGGCCGGGTGTACTTCGGCCACAACCCCGAGCTGACGCTCGTCCGGCTGACCCGCGACGAGGCAGCGACCCTCGGCAAGGAGTTCGCCCGCAAGGCCAACCTCGCCACGGGTCCCGTCACGGTCTACGTCCCGACCGGGGGCCTGTCGATCCCGGATGCACCGGGCGGCCCCTTTTGGGATCCCGAGGCCGACACGGCGTTCCTCGACGATCTGCGTGAGGGGCTCCAGCCCCAGGTCGAGCTGATCACCTTGCCATGGCACATCAACGACCCCCGCTTCATCGACCGGATCGTCGACGACCTGCTCGTCGGCTCCGGGGCGGCCGACGGCGCGGCCCGTCCGTGCGACGCCGTCACCACCTGACCACGGCTGTACTGAACCAGGAAGAGGAATTCATGGGCATCGGCAAGGACCTGCGGCTCCGGCGGATCATCGACCCCGTCACCAACTCCACCGTCATGTTCGCCTTCTCGCACGGCACGAGCACCCCCGAGGTCATGCCGGGCATCGAGGACCCGATCGGCATGTACCGCAAGGTTCGCGACGGCGGCGCGACGTGCGCCTTCCTGTCGGCGGGGCTGCTGCAGACGATGTCGCCGGTGATCGCCGAGTCGCCCGAGGTCGGCATCGTCGCGAAGATCACCTCCACGGCGACCCGCGGCGAGAAGCCACACCAGGAGCGACTGATCGCCTCCGTCGAGCACTGTGCCAAGCTCGGCGTCGACGGTGTCGTCGCGCTGCTGCCGTTCGCTCCCGAGAACAAGCCGGACATGATCGAGCTCGCCGGGCGGATCGGCGAGGCCTGTCGCGAGTACGACCTTCCGTTCGTCGCCGAGGCGGAGTTCCCGAACGCCTACTATACGGACGGCAAGGACTACCAGAGCGAGTGGGGCCTCGCTTACCTCAAGCATACGGCCCGGCTGTGTGTGGAGCTGGGCGCCGACGTGGTCAAGACCAACTGGCTGGGCTCGCCCGAGCAGTTCGCGCCGATCGTCGACTGCGTCCCGGGCACCCCGGTGATCGTGGCCGGCGGCTCCCGGGAGTCCGACCTCGAACTGCTGCGCAAGGTCGCGGCCGCCCGTTCGGTGGGCGCGGTCGGCACGTCGGTCGGACGCAACATCTTCCAGCACAAGAACCCGACCGCGATCACCGCGGCCCTGCGCGCAGTGGTCACCGGGGCCCAGACCCCGGAGGAGGCCGTCGAGGGCAACCCCGAGCTGAGCGCCGACGAGATCCTTGTCGCCGTCTGAGCCAGAGACCGTGACGACCAGTCAGGAGTCGAGATGAAGGCAGTGGTACTCGAGGCCGAGTGGGCGCCGCGCCCAGGTGCGCGGATCTCTGAGGCCGATGCGAAGCGGCAGTGGGCGGCGAACGCCAACGAGGCGTACCGCAACCCGGCCGTGGACTTCCGGGAGGTCTCCGACCCGGGCGCGCCCGGGCCGACCGAGGTAGTGGTCCAGGTGGGTGCCTGCGGCCTGTGCGGCTCGGACGTCCACATGTTCGAGACCGACGACGAGGGCTACCTGCTGCTCCCGTACCACCTCAAGGCGCCGGTGATCACCGGTCACGAGTTCGCCGGCAAGGTGGTGGCCGTCGGACGCGAGGTGACCGGCCTGCGTGAGGGCGAACTCGTCGCCGTCGAGGAGATCCAGTGGTGTGGGCGCTGTCGCGAATGTCGCGGCGGCTACTGGAACCAGTGCGGCTACATCGAAGACCTCGGTTTCACCCTCGACGGAGGCTTCGCCCAGTACGTCAAGGTCGACTCCCGGTACTGCTGGTCGCTCGACGGCGTGCTGCAGCGGTACGGCAGCGAGGAGAAGGCACTCGAGGTCGGCGCGCTCACCGAGCCCACCAGCGTCGCCTACGAGGGCATGTTCACCCGGGCCGGCGGTTTCAAGCCCGGTGGCGTCGTCGCCGTCTTCGGTGGCGGACCGATCGGCCTCGCCTCGGTCGCCCTGGCCAAGGCCGCAGGAGCCTCCCAGGTCTTCGCGGTCGACATGATCGCCGAGCGCCGCGACCTCGCTGCCGCGCTGGGCGCCACCCGCGTCATCGACCCGGCGGCCGAGAACGCCGCCGACGTGATCGCCGAGGCGACCAAGGGTGTCGGCGCAGCCATGGTCGTCGAAGCCACCGGCAACTTCAACGCGGTGATCAACGCCGTCGAGGACTCCCTGGCGGTCGGCGGCAAGATCGTGATCGTCGGCATGGACGCCCGCCCCACGACCTTCAACTCGATCCGCCTGATGCTCACGGGCGGACAGATCCACGGCACCGTCGGCCACTCCGGGTCCTGGGACTTCCCGAACGTGATCGCGCTGATGGCCTCGGGCGCCATCAGCATGGAGAACGCGGTCACCCACCGGTTCCCGCTGGAGAAGCTCGTCGCCGCCGTCGACGAGACCAAGCGTCGCACCAACGGCAAGATCCTCGTCAAGCCCCAGCTCTGAGACCACCGGCTGGGCCGACTTCGCGGCTCGGCCGCCGCGCGGGAGCCGCATCCGGCCGCCCGCTCCATCCGATCAGGAGTGTATTGCCATGATCCAACTACATTCGCGACTGCTCAGCGACCTGGCGCCGCCGGACATCCAGGAGTACCTCAAGACCAACGACACGATCATCATCCCGCTGGGCTCGGTCGAGATGCACGGCCCGCACCTGCCGATCGGCACCGACATCTACAACGCCCAGGAGGTGTGTCGGCGCGCTGCCGACATCGCCGGCGTGCTCTACGCCCCGCCGATCTGGACCGGCTACAGCCCCCAGCACCTGCGCGAGCCCGAGAACGGGATGGGCACCATCACCTTCCGCGGTGAGACGGTGCGCCGAGTCATCTACGACACGGCCCGATCGCTGATCCACCATGGCTTCAACCGGCTGATCTTCGTCAACGGCCACACCTCGAACACCAAGGTGACCGACTCGGTCTTCCGGCACCTGCGCTACGAGACCGGCGCCTTGGTCGGCATGTTCAAGCCCTACGGCGAGCGCTACCTCGGCATCATCGAGGACCTTATGGAGAACACCCCCGAGGAGACTCCGGGCTGGCACGCCAGTGAGCAGGAGACCTCGATCATGATGGCCTACAAGCGGGAGAACGTGAAGCTCGACCGCGCCGTCGACGCCCGCGGGCACGCCCCGCACTGGCTGCCCGAGTCGTTCAAGAAGGACGACGCCAGCCCGGACGCCGCCTTCAAGGGCTACGAGTACTTCTACTTCCCGATGGACCACCAGGAGATGGCCGAACACGGGATCATCGGCAACCCCTTCCGCGCCACCGAGGAGAAGGGCCACGCCATCTTCGACCGGTTCGCCCAGTACCTCGCCGAGGCGCTGGAGGAGCTGAAGCAGGTGAAGGTTAGCATCAAGCAGCGCGAATTCGTGCTCAAGGCCTGACCCACTCCGGATAGCGCCGGACCTGCCGGAACGGCACCAACGACACCAAGACTGATTCGGCGGCGGGCTTCTGATCGAGCCTGCCGCCGGGGTGAGGAGACCATCATGGGCAAGCTGGACGGCAGGGTCGCGTTCATCACCGGCGCGGCTCGGGGCCAGGGGCGTTCGCACGCCGTGACGTTGGCCAAGGAGGGTGCCAACATCATCGCAGTCGACATCTGCGCACCCGTGGAGTCCGCTCCTTACGAGATGGGCAGTCGCGACGAGCTCGCCGAGACCGGGCGACTCGTCGAGGAGGCCGGCGGAAAGATCATCACCCGCGTCGCCGACGTGCGGGACCTCGACGCGCTCACCGCCGCCGTTGAGGCCGGGGTGGCCGAGTTCGGCCGGCTGGACATCATCCTCGGCAACGCCGGCGTGTGTACCTACGGCGAGCTGGCGACGATGAGCGTCGAAAAGTTCGAAGAAATGATCGACATCGACCTGACCGGCGTCTGGAAGACCGTGCGAGCCGGCGTCCAGGCGATGATCGAGGCCGGCAACGGCGGGTCGATCGTGCTCACCAGCTCGACGGCGGGTCTGCGTAACCTCAACCAGATCGGCCACTACGTGGCCGCCAAGCATGGTGTCACCGGCCTGGCCAAGGCCCTGGCCAACGAGCTGGCCCCGCACGACATCCGGGTCAACTCGATTCACCCCAGCAACTGCCGGACCCCGATGATGACCAATATCGGCGTCCGCAAGATGTTCCGGCCCGACCTCGAGAACCCGACTCTCGAGGACGCCAAGGCCGGCTACGGCAGCATCCACCTGCTTGACACGCCGTGGGTGGAGCCGCAGGACGTCAGCAACGCGATCCTGTTCCTGTGCTCGGATGAGGCTCGCTACATGACCGGCGGCGCGATCCCGGTCGACGCCGGCATGCTCGCGAAGTGACGCCGGTGACGTGAGCTTCACCCACATCGTGCTGTTCACCTGGTCCTCCGAGGCTGAACGGCACAACCAGACCGTGGCCAAGGCGTTGCGGGAATTCACCCCCGGCCTGGAGGGCGTCGTGTCCTATCGCTGCGGCGGCGACGCCGGGGTCACGGACACGAACGCCGACTTCGCGATCGTGGCGGACTTCGCGTCGCGGGAAGCGTTCGAGGCCTACCGCGACCATCCCGAACACCAGCGGATTCTCCGCGAGGAGATCGCTCCCCATCTCAAGAGCAAGTCCGTCGCCCAGTGGTGGGCGACGGGTACGGACGCCACCTGAGGCATTCCGTCGGGGACGTCGCGGCAGGGGGGTCGTGACGCCCCGGCGCCGACAGTGGCACCTGCGTCATCGTCGATGAGAGAGTTGCTATGCCTGCCGAGACAATCTCGCCTGCCGAGGCTCAGAGTACACCCGAGGCGGCCGGAGCGTCCCCACCGGTGGTGGAGTTGCGCCAGGTGCGCAAGGTCTACCCGGGGACCGCTCATCCCGCGGTGGATGACGTGTCGATCATCATCAACGAGGGCGAGTTCTTCTCGATCCTCGGGTCGAGCGGGAGCGGTAAGACCACCACTCTGCGGATGATCGCCGGCTTCGAACAGCCCACGGGCGGCCAGGTCCTGCTCAGCGGTGTCGACGTGAGCGGGGTACCGGCGAACCATCGTGATGTCAACACCGTCTTCCAGAACTACGCGCTGTTCCCCCACATGAAAGTCCGGGCGAATGTCGCGTACCCGCTGAAGATGAAGCGCGTGTCGCGCGCCGAGATCGGGCCCCGCGTCCAGGAGGCGCTCGAGCGCGTCGACATGGCCTCCTATGCCGACCGGCTCCCACACCAGCTCTCCGGCGGGCAGCGGCAGCGAATCGCATTGGCCCGGGCACTGGTCGGGCGCCCACGACTGCTGCTGCTCGACGAGCCTCTCGGTGCGCTCGACTTCAAACTCCGCGAGAGCATGCTGGGACTGCTCAAGCGACTGCAGCGCGAGGTCGGCATCACGTTCGTCTACGTGACCCACGACCAGGGCGAGGCCCTGGCGATGAGCGACAAGGTCGCCGTCATGAGCAAAGGCCGGGTGGAGCAGATCGGAACTCCACAGGAGATCTACCGGGTTCCGGCCACCTCCTTCGTCGCAGGCTTCATCGGGAAGACCAACCTGCTGCGGTGCCAGGCAGCGGGACCGACCTCGGCGCGTTCCGGGTCGATGCGGTTCGCGACGTCCTCGGCCTGCTCGCAGGGCACCTTCTCGGTGAGCGTGCGTCCCGAAGCCATCGTCGTCGGCGACGACGCCCGTAGCTGCGCCAACCACTTCTCGGGGGTCGTGGACGACGTCGCCTTCCTCGGTCACGTCTACGAGCTGCAGGCGGTGGTGGGAGACCAGCGCCTGACCCTGCGCGTGGACGAGTTCAACGGAGCGCGCGGAGACGTCATCGACATCGGCTGGTCCGCAGAGGCGACTGTGGTGGTCGAGGAGGCCGGGCCGTGACCGCGGCCGTTGGGAGCCCGGCGACGTCCGGCATCGCGACCCGCCCGCGGACCGGACTGCCCGCCTGGGTCGGCCGCACCTTCCAGCTGGCTCCCGCGTTGGTGTGGATCGCCGTGCTGGTGCTGGTGCCGAACCTGTTCCTGCTTCTGTACAGCTTCTGGACCAGCAGCTACGGGGTGGTGGTCCCGGAGCTCACCACAGCCAACTACACGGCGCTGTTCAGCTCCGAGGTCTTCTGGATCCTGCTGCGGCGCACTCTCGTCATCGCCCTGGTGTCCGCCGCTCTGGCGACCGTGATCGCCTACGCCGCGGCCTACGTCATCGTCCGCAGGTTCGGGCGCTACAAGTTGCTCGCGGCGCTGCTCATCCTCATCCCGCTGTGGGTCAGCTACCTCATGCGGGTCTTCGCCTGGAAGATCATTCTCGGCGACAACGGCTTTCTCGCCGGTGTCCTGAGGACGCTGGGGTTCGGCCCCGACGCCACGTCGCTGTTCCTCTACTCGCAGACCTCGATGATCATCACGCTGACCTACGTGGCGATCCCCTACGCCTTCCTCTCCACCTACACCGCGCTCGAGCGGGTCCCCCCACATCTGCTGGAGGCGGCCGCGGACTGCGGCGCCGGCGCCTGGACCCGCTTCCGCACCGTGATCCTGCCGTTGACCAGGCCCGGGGCCGCCGTCGGCTTCGCCATCGCCTTCGTCCTGGTCTTCGGCGACTACGTCACTCCAGCGATGGTCGGCGGGCTCGACGGCACCATGCTCGGCACCCTCGTGCTGCAACAGTTCGGGCCGGGCAGCGACTGGGCGGGCGGATCCGCCGTCGGTATCACCATCATCGCGACCGGGCTGCTGCTGTTGGCCGTGATCTCGCTCTTCACCCGACTGGAGGCCCGCCTTGACTAGCGGAATCCTGAGCCGACCGGGCCGGGCCCCGTCCATCACGCGACCCGACCGCACAACGGCCACGCGCTCGAAGCTTTGGGGGCGCGTCGGCACCACGGCGGCCGTCGTCTTCCTCGGCCTGCTCTTCCTCTACCTCTACGCGCCGCTCTTGGTGACGATGCTGTTCTCGTTCGCCTCGAACAAGGTGCAGACGCTGCCGATCGAGGGCTTCACCTGGTCCTGGTACGGCGCCCTGTTCGCCGACGCGCAGATGCTCGACGCCATCCGGTACAGCCTGCTCGTGGCTTTGGTCAGCGTGTCCATCAGCGCCGTCGCCGGGCTCGGATTCGCGCTGCTCGCCCAGCGGGTCAAGGTCAGAGGCGGAGGCGTGATCTCAGCGTTGTCGGCCGCGCCGATGGTCGCCCCGGGGATGGTCCTTGGCATCTCACTGCTCGTGGTGTTCAACCTGATCGGCGTCCAGCCGGGCTTCCTGACGATCGCCGTCGGCCACGCCGCCTTCGTGACTCCGCTCGTGAGCTTTGTCATTCAGCAGCGGCTGAAGGTCGCAGACCTCTCGCTCGAAGACGCCTCACGCGATCTGGGGGCCGGGCCCTTGCGCACCTTCTGGCACGTCACGCTGCCGGGCGTCCGGGTAGCGCTGCTCGCCGCCTGCCTGTTGGGGTTCACGCTGTCGATGGACGAAATCGCCGTGACCTACTTCCTCGCGGGGACACAGCCGACGCTGCCGGTATACGTATGGGGCCTGGTGCGCTTCGGCTTCACCCCGGAGGTGAACGCGGCATTCACCCTGATCGGTGGCGGCTCTCTGCTCCTGCTGGCTCTGGCGGGGGTTCTGATGCTCGTCAGCGCCAGGCGGGCACGCAGGCAGCAGGCGACCGGCGCACCCTCCGATCGGACCGCCGAACAGCTCTGATCGACCACGGTCGTCCCGTGGGGGACGGCCTCGCGAACTCGCGGCCGGTCGTCGCTCAACGTCGGCTGGCCGCTGTCGACGTCGATGAAGCCTGTTCACGTGCTGGCCAGGAACGCCTGCAACGCCCTGTCGCTACAAGGTCGCGCTCGGAGTACCGGTCGATTTCGGCCTAATGTGCGGCCATTTTGATCGGTTACGGCTGTGAAACATAGATGCCGACAGGCTTGACCGCATGTTCGGTTCAGCCGTAGTTTCACCGGCATTAGTACGCCAGACGTTCGGAAGAGCGGATCACAGAGTCCGGAAGTCAGGCGAGACGAGCGGCGGACCACTGGGGTTCCGCGGCAGATCGCGGCAGTTCTAGGAGGCCACGATGGAACGCAACGTGCTCGACCGGGCGCTGGGTCGCCCCCTTACGCGACGCAACCTGCTGCGTGGAGGCGTGATGCTGGGTGCGGCCGTCGCTGCGGCACCGGCGCTATCGGCCTGCGGCGGAGGCGGCGCCTCGAGTTCGCGTGATCAGCGGACGCTGAACATCCTGACGTGGGAGACCTACCATGACCCGGCCTGGCTGGCCGAGGTCAAGCAGGCCACCGGCATCACCGTCAACGCGGTCACCGCCGGCTCGGCGGGGGAGATGGTCGCGAAGGTCCGAGCCACTCCCGCCCAGTACGACCTGGTAATGGTCACCGCCGGTGTCTACCGCGATTACACCGCATCCGACCTGCTCGTGCCGGTGGACGAGGCCCGGGTTCCCGGCCTGTCCGACAAGATCCGACTGGGTTTCGACTGGCGAGGCGCCGCGACCGTCGACGGCAAGCAGTACGGGATCCTCTACAACTGGGGCAACCAACCACTCGTATACGACGACTCGGTTGCGAACTCGCCGGCTGCCTCCAAGTACAAGAATTCCGACGGCGTGGTCGACGACTGGAACATCCTCTGGGACCCGGCGTTCGCTCGAAAGGTCTCGGTGTTCGACGACCCCGTCTCGGTCCTGCCGATGATCCCGCTCTCTCTCGGCATCGCCGACCCCTACCACCTCTCCGACGCCGACTTCGCGCGGATGAAGGACAAGCTGATGGCGCTGCGTCCGCAGATCCGGCGGCTGACCAGCGGGTTCAACGATCAGACCACCCAGTTCGCCAACGGTGAGGCCCGGCTGGGATACCTCAACAACATCACCAGCGTCTCCTCGCTCGCCGGCCAGGGCAAGAAGCTCAACGTCGACAACACGCCGCGTGCCGGCGTGCCCGCCTGGACCGACAGCTACGCCATCACCAAGGCCGGGGCCGAACGACTGGACGCGGTCTACCAGTTCATCGCCTACACCTTGACGGTGCCGTGGCAGGCCCGTTTCGTCACTGCCAGCGGGAACGCGGGGGTGTTGGACAGCCAACAGGCCGGCTCGGCCGAGGCGCAGCGGGCCGGCCTCACGCCGGAGAGACTTGCCGCCACCCAGATTCCCGCGACGGCGGCGGGCGACGCCTTCTTCAGCAAGATGAAGTTCTTCCAGACGACGGAGAACCAGCAGGCCAGGCTCAACCTCTGGAACGAGTTCAAGTTGGGTCTCGGCTGATGGAGGAGAGATGCCCGAACGCGCCGCGGCGAGATGCCGGCATTCGGAGAACCGAACGACGCGCCCCAGCCACGACCCGGAGGTGAGGGTGTCCGAGTATGCTTGTCACAAAGGTATAGACCTATACGCCCCCCGAACTCACGATCAAGGCTCGTCGGGGCGGAACACCGGTGCGACCGGTACCGGCAGAGAGGGGAGCGAGCGCAGGTGACCGACGAGGTCAACGAGCCGTCGATCGGTGAGCGACTCCGGGAACTCCGGTCCGCGCACGGCCTCTCCATCCGCGCCCTGTCCGAGCGTGCCAAGGTCTCGACCTCGGTGATCAGCGAGGTCGAGCGGGGCAAGACCGAGCCGTCGATCTCCACGCTGAAGCACCTTGCGACCGCGCTCGGCACCAGCATCACCTACTTCTTCACCTCGCCGGCGCAGAGCAACGGGCACGTTATTCGGGCCGACGACCGCAAGACCATCATCGCATCGCAGCCCTCGACCGGCGACGGGCGCTCGTCGATCGAGGCCAAGGGGATCCGTTTCGAGTTGGCCAGCCCCGATGCCTCCGAAGTGCTCGAGGCGCTGTACGGGCGCTACGAGAAGGACGCCAGTACCGGCGAGGAGATGTACACGCACGATGGCGAGGAGTGGGCGATGGTGCTCACCGGTCGTTTCAAGATCACTCTCGGCGACGAGGTGTACTTCCTCGACCCCGGCGACTCGATCTGGTTCAAGAGCAACATCCCGCACCGGATCACCAACGTCGCCGACGGGGTCAGCGAGTACATCTGGATGAACACCCCGAAGTCCTTCTGACCGCCCCAACGGCGATCACCTTTCGCCGCCGCCTCGGTTCTGACGCAGGCCGGCGGGATCTCTGCCTCAGAGGTACCGGCGAAGGCCGGCGAGTGCGGAGTCCAGGAGTTGGGGGAGGGAGGCGTCCTCGCTGTCGAGCCACTGCTCGTACGCCGACAGCGCCATCCCCAGGCTCACGTACCCCACCGTCCTCGGCAGCAGGTCGTTGGCGGACAGGCCATACCTGCCGGCGACGTACTCGGCGATGACCCGGCGCCACGCGGCGTATTTGAGCACTGAGTGCGCCTGCAGCGCAGGGGTGGTGAGCAGCAGCCTCATGCGCTGGCGATGCTGCGGGATCGCGGCCTCATCCAGGTGATTGAAGTCGAGTACGGCCCGGTGCACCGCCTCATACACGGGGACGTCGAGGGGCGTGGCCTCCAGAAACTCGCGCAGGTGCACGAGGCCGGCGTCGAACTGCCCCCACGGGATGTCGTTCTTGGACGGGTAGTACCTGAACAGTGTCCGTCGCGCGATGCCGACGGCCTCGGCGATCGCGTCCACCGTCGTCTCCTCGAACCCTCGCTCGGCGAACAGGCGGAACGCCACCCGCTCGATCGCGGCATGGTCGGTCGCGGGGCGGCGCCCCGGCGTCATCTGCCTTGATCGGCTGTTCACAAGCCCTGAAGGTAGCAGTTTCACATGGGGTCTTCCTTTTTTGCCCTCGGTGCATTAAATATTTGTTGCACTTGGTGCCGTAACTGCGGCGCCCCCGACGAAGGAGCAGTCATGGAAGACACGGTCACCCCAGCCGAGGCGACTGAGGAGCTCACCGCGGAGACGCTGATCGAAGAGGTGTCGATCGACGGCATGTGCGGCGTCTACTGATGACCGATCATCTGGATGAGGCCTGGGAGCTTTCTCCCAGTTTGGCCCTGCGACCAGAGCCGTTCGGGGCATTGGCCTACCACTTCGGCAACCGACGTCTGACCTTCCTCAAGCGCACCGAACTCCTCTCGGTCGTCCGCGCTCTCGCCGGCCACCCCGACGCCCGTACCGCGCTGGCCCACGTCGGAGTTCCCACCGATCGGTGGCCGGCGTACGCCGAGGCGCTGCGGGGCCTGGCGTCCGCCGACATGATCAGACCGCGCACGGGGGGAAGGGGGCCGCGGGAAGAGCCGGCGGCGGCCGCCCCGGCGCGGTCCGGGGCGGCGAGCGGATCGCTGGTCGAGCGGTTCGAGTACGGCCTGGATGCTCCCATCTGCCTGACCTGGGAGCTCACATACGCCTGCAACCTGTCGTGTGTGCACTGCCTGTCGTCCTCGGGGCGGCGTGACCCGCGTGAGCTCAGCACCGAGCAGTGCGAGGCGGTGATCGACGAGTTGCAGGCCATGCAGGTCTTCTACGTCAACATCGGCGGCGGGGAGCCGACGGTGCGGCCCGACTTCTGGCACCTGCTGGAGTACGCCGTGAGCCACCAGGTCGGGGTGAAGTTCTCGACCAACGGGGTGCGCTTGACACCTGAGCGTGCACGGTACCTGGCAGCTACCGACTACGTCGACGTGCAGGTTTCCCTTGACGGTGCCACGCCCGAGGTCAACGATCGCGTGCGCGGGCCGGGCTCGTACGCGACGGCGATGCGGGCGCTGGACAACCTGGCCGCGGCCGGGTTCGCCAACGCGAAGCTGTCGGTGGTGGTGACCCGGGAGAACGTGGGCCAACTGGACGAGTTCAAGGCCATCGCGGACGAGCGCGGGGCGACGCTCCGGCTCACCCGGCTGCGCCCGTCGGGACGGGGCGCCGACGTGTGGCACGAGCTGCATCCCACGGCGGCCCAGCAGCGCGAGCTGTATGAGTGGCTGCTGCGTGCGGGCGAGAACGTGCTCACCGGCGACTCGTTCTTCCACCTGGCGGGCTACGGCGAGTCGCTGCCGGGGCTGAACCTGTGCGGGGCGGGCCGGGTCGTCTGCCTCATCGACCCCCTCGGCGACGTGTACGCGTGCCCGTTCGCGATCCATGACCGCTTCCGCGCCGGCAACGTGCTCTCCGACGGCGGGTTCGCCGCCGTCTGGCGCGACTCGGAGCTCTTCCGGGAGCTGCGATCGCCGCAGACCTCCGGCACCTGCACCGGATGCCGTTTCTTCGACTCCTGCCGTGGCGGGTGCATGGCGGCCAAGTTCTTCACCGGGCTGCCGCTGGACGGTCCCGATCCCGAATGCGTGCAGGGCCACGCGACCGACGCTCTCGCGGCGGCGGGCCGTACGGTGCCCAAGCCCAGCCAGGACCACTCACACCACACTAAGAGCCGGCCGGTTCCGGTGCGCATCGGACGCCGCCCCGCCGCCCCGCCCGTGCATGCATGCGCGGAGAGCCCGCTGGCCGGATTCACTCCCTCACACAACGTGTAGCAAAGAAAGAGATCCTATGGCTGCGAACGCATGGTTCGAGACGGTGGCGGAGGCGCAGCGCAGAGCGCGGCGCCGCCTGCCGAAGTCGGTGCACTCGGCGCTGCTCGCGGGGTCGGAGCGGGGCCGGACGTACCGCGACAACATGGCTGCGTTCGCCGAACTCGGATTCGCGCCGCACGTCGCGGATCTACCGGCCAAGCGCGACATGGCCACCACCGTGATGGGCCAGCAGATCGCACTACCGGTGCTCATCTCGCCCACGGGGGTGCAGGCCGTGCACCCGGAGGGGGAGGTGGCGGTGGCGCGCGCGGCCGCGGCACGCGGAACGATCATTGGGTTGAGCAACTTCGCCAGCAAGCCGGTCGAGGAGGTCGTGGCCGCCAACCCGCAGACCTTCTTCCAGATGTACTGGATGGGCACCAAGGACTCCATGACCGCTCACATGCAGCGGGCCCGCGCGGCCGGAGTCAAGGGGCTCATCGTAACCCTGGACTGGACCTTCTCCCATGGCAGGGACTGGGGCAGTCCGTGGATCCCGGAACGACTCGACCTCAAGGCGATGGCGCGCTTCGCGCCGCAGGTACTGTCGCGGCCACGGTGGCTGCTCGACTTCGCCAGGACCGGCCACCTGCCCGACCTGACCGTCCCCAACGTGGCCGAGCCCGGCCAACCGGTGCCGACGTTCTTCGGGGCGTACGGTGAGTGGATGCAGACGCCCCCACCGAGCTGGCAGGACGTGCGCTGGATGCGCGAGCAGTGGGACGGCCCGTTCATGCTCAAGGGCATATCCCGGCTCGACGACGCCCGCCGTGCGGTGGACATCGGGGTCACGGCGATCTCGGTGTCGAACCATGGCGGGAACAACCTGGACGGCACACCCGCCACCATCCGGCTCCTGCCGGCCATCGCCGACGCGGTCGGCGACCAGGTCGAGGTCCTGCTCGACGGCGGTGTCCGCCGGGGAGGCGACGTGGTCAAGGCCCTCGCGCTCGGCGCGCGGGCGGTGATGATCGGACGCGCCTACCTGTGGGGCTTGGCGGCGAACGGCCAGGCGGGCGTGGAAAACGTGCTGGACATTCTGCGCGGCGGGATCGACTCGGCGCTGCTGGGACTCGGCCGGGCGTCCATCCAGGACCTGGAACGCGGCGACGTGGTGATCCCGCCTGGTTTCACCCGTGAGATCGGCTCCCCGCACGATGAGTGAGAGGGGGGACGAAGGCGGCCTGGCGGACCTGTCGTGGTCCGCGCTGCCGCCCTCGCCGACCGTTCTGGTGCCGCTCGGATCCACCGAGCAGCACGGCCCGCACCTGCCCCTTCACACCGACACGGCGATCGCGACGGCGGTGGCGCGAGCCGCCGCCACTCGCCTTCGCACGGCGCGGCCACCTGCCCCCGTCCTTGTGGCGCCCGCCATCGCGTACGGCGCCAGCGGCGAGCACCAGGACTTCCCCGGCACGATGTCCATCGGTAACGACGCCCTCCGGCTCCTGCTGGTCGAGCTCATCCGGTCCCTGTCCCGTTGGGCCGGGCAGGTCGTGTTCGTCAACGGGCACGGCGGAAACCTGGACGGCCTCGCCGCCGCAGTGGTACAGATGCGGCACGAGGGACACGACGCGGTCTGGGCGCCCTGCACGGCCGGCGACACCGATGCCCACGCCGGCCACACCGAGACCTCGCTCATGCTGCACCTGGCCCCGCACCTGGTGGACATGACCCGGGCCGAGCCGGGCAATCTCACCCCGCTCGCCGAGCTCATGCCCGAGCTCACCACCAAGGGCGTCGCCGCCGTATCACCCTCCGGCATACTCGGCGATCCCACCACCGCCTCCGCCGAAAAGGGCCACTGCCTACTCGATGAGATGGCCGACGATGTGGCCACCCGCATCCGACACCGGCGGGTGGACCGCACTGGTCGCCTCCTGCCTTTGGACGCGACGACATGCCGGACGTGAGCGACCAGAGCACCGGGTTCCGAGTCGCCCTGGTGACCGGGGCGGCCCGCGGAATCGGAGCCGCCGTCGTCCGGGCACTGTGCGCCAGGGGCTATCGCGTGGTCGCGGTCGACTCGTGCGCGGCGGACGGGCCGGACCGGCCTGCCGGAGTGACCTACCCGCTCGCGGCAATGGGCGACCTGGAGTCGCTGGTGAGCGACCACCCCGACGCGGTAGTGCCGTACATCGCGGACGTACGCGACCGCGAAGCCTTGGCGGGAGCCGCGGCAATGGCGATGGACCGCTTCGGCCGAATGGACGCGGCCGTGGCCGCCGCGGCCGTCATGCTCGGCGGCCTGCCACTGTGGGAGACCCCGGCCGCACACGTAAGCACGCTCTGGGAGACCGATGTGCTGGGAGTATGGAACACGGCCGCGGTGTGCGTCCCGCATATGCTGGCCGGGCCCGAGCCGGGCGGATGCCGCTTCGTCGCGGTGGCCTCGGCCGCCGGCTCGCATGGGTTGTTCCGCCTGGCGGCGTACACGATGGCGAAGCACGCTGTGGTCGGGCTGGTGCGCGGGCTCGCGGCCGACCTGGTGGGCACCGGGGTAACGGCGGCGGCCGTCTCTCCCGGCTCGACCCGTACGCCTATGCTCACCGCCACCGCCGAGGTGTACGGCCTGGACGGCGTGGACGATTTCGCGCGGTCTCAGCTGCTGCGCCGCCTGATCGACCCTGCTGAGATCGCCGAGACCATCGCATTCTGCTGCTCTCATGAGGGAGGCGTCGTCAACGGGTCGGTGGTGTCGGCGGACGGAGGATTCACCCCATGAGCGGTGCCGATCACCCCGCTTCCGACTCGCTGCCGAAGGGCTTCGCCGTCCGGCTGAACCGTCACGTCCGCGTTCGCGACAGCGGTCGCACCCTCGTCGGTGGCACGCCAACGCGTGTCGCCCACCTGGCCGACCGGGCAAGAGAACTGATCGTCGACCGCACGGTACGGGTGCGCGACCACGCCTCCGCCACGCTCGCCGACCGGCTGCTGGAGACCGGAATGGCAGACCCCGTCGTCGAGGAGCTACCCGACCTCGATCTGTCCCAGGTGACGGTCGTCGTACCGGTTCGCGACCGCCCCGCCGCGCTGAACAGGCTGCTGGCCTGCATCGCCGACCGGCACCGCGTGATCGTGGTCGACGACGCCTCGGAGGACCTCGCCGCCATCGCCGAGGTGGCGTCCGCGCATCACGCCGAGCTCGTACCACTGGCCCAGAACGCTGGGCCCGCTGCCGCACGCAATGCGGGCCTGCGCCGGGTCACCACCCCCTACGTCGCCTTCGTCGACTCCGACGTCGTCCTCGAAACCGACGCGCTGCCGATCCTGCTCCGGCACTTCACCGACCCCCGCGTAGCCATGGCCGCCCCGCGCGTGCTGGGGCTGCGACTGCCGGGCCGGGACCCGTGGATCCGCCGCTACGAGGACGCGCGTTCCTCCCTCGACCTCGGCACGGAACCCGGGATCGTCCGCCCTCGCGCGCCGGTCTCCTGGGTTCCCAGCGCCTGCCTCCTGGCCAGGGTCGACGCGCTGGGCCACGGGTTCACTGCCGAAATGCGCGTCGGCGAGGACGTCGACCTGGTCTGGCTCCTCGCGAACCAGGGGTGGCGCATCCGCTACGAGCCCTCCTCCATCGTCCGGCACGAGCACCGCACGGCCGTCCGCGACTGGCTGCGGCGCAAGGCCTTCTACGGCACAGGCGCACATCTGCTCGCCCAGCGCCACGGTTCCAACGTCGCACCGGCCGTACTGACCCCCTGGAGCGCGGGCTTCGCCCTCGCGCTGCTCGCCCAGCGGCGCTGGTCACTCCCGGTCGCCGGCATGATCTTCGCCGTGGCCACCACACGGATCTCGGCCAAGGTCAAGGGCAGCGACCACCCGACTCGGCTCGCCCTGCGCCTGACCACCGACGGGGCCGTCGCCGCCGCGTGGCAGACCGCCGCGCTCCTCCTGCGCCACTGGTGGCCACTCGCCGCCGTCGGCTGCCTGTTCTCCAGGAGACTACGCCGGGCAATGATCGCGGCCACCGTGCTCGACACCGTGGTCGACCTCCGGCGTACCAGGGCCCGCCTCGACCCGTTCCGGTACGCCCTCGCCCGCCGCCTGGACGACGCCGCGTACGGCTGCGGCGTCTGGTACGGCGCGATCCGCGGCCGCTCACCAAGAGCCCTGCTCCCCGACATTCAAGGGGCTCGATTCAACCTGGCGCGCTATGAGGTGGCGATCGGGCGGTGGAAGAGGGCGGTCAGGAGGTAGGGGAGGCCGAAGACGTCGGCGGTTTCGGGGTGTTCGGTCATGGGGCGGAGTTCTACCTCGGTGAGGTCGTGGAAGAGCCAGCGGAGGTCGTCCGGGGTGAAGGCGAGTCCTCCGTGCAGGTGGCCGTCGCGGTACAGGGCGTCGTCGGGGAGTTCGGAGCCCACGGCCGCTCCGGTGGCGAAGCAGGTGAGCGCGAAGTGGCCGCCGGGGGCGAGTACGCGGTCCAGGAGGGCGCGGTAGGTGACCCGGCGGTGCGGAGGCAGGTGGTGCAGGCAGCCGGAGTCGTAGACCAGGTCGTAGGGGCCGGTGAGCAGGCCGGGGGTGAAGGCGTCGCCGCGGAGGAAGCGGACGTCGGCGCCGGCCTCGCGGGCGCGTTGGCCGGCCCAGGTGACGGCGGTGGCGGAGAGGTCGACGGCGTCCACCTCGAAACCGGCGGACGCCAGGTAGATGGCGTTGCGGCCCGGCCCGCAGCCGAGGTCCAGCGCGCGCCCCGGGGTGAGGAGTCCGCGGTTCACGTAGGACGCGAGGTTCTCGTCGGGCTTGGTGGCGAAGAAGGGGACCGGCTTGGAGCGGTCGGTGTAGAAGTCGTCCCACCAGGTCGAGGCGTTGGCCGTCCAGCGGTCCCCGTCGGAGGCGAAGAGTCGGTCCATGAGGTCCATGACGTCGTCCACGGAACGGATGGAGCGGTTGGTCGGTATGGCGCGGTTCACGTGGAAGATCCCCCGATGGTGTGTCGCCCGTCTCCGATCGTATTCGCCACCACAGGAGTTCTGACCAATTTCAGGCGACGCTAGCGCACGAGCTCGAGGAGGGCCAGCGTCGCCGTGTTCGCCATCTGGACGCTTGCGGTCAGCGACTTCGGCCTGCCGTCCCACATCACCCAGCGGTTCGCGCCTTCCAGAACCGTCATCACGAGCTTGACCTGCTGGACTGACGGGCCGTATCCCATGTCTTGGGCGGCTGCGCGGTAGAGCGCTTCGTACAGGTCCACCCAGGCGTCGAGCTCCTCGCGCAAAGCAGGGGGAAGGAAGTGCACAAACTGGTCGGTCGCGACCAGCAGGTCCCACAGATTGCTCTCGGGCAGCTGGACCTGCCGGGTGAGGTGGACCTTGACCATTCGGTGCCACCCGTCCTTGGGGTCGGAGACGTCGCGCAGCTCGTCCAGAAGTGCCGTCGCGAACAGATAGAAGTGCCACCGGAGGGACTCGGCGACGATCTCGTCGCGTCCCTCCGGGAAATGGGCGTACAAGCTGGGGGCCTTGATGGCCATTTCTTTGGCGATCATGCGCATCGAGACGGAGTTGAAACCGTGTTCGGTGGCCAGCTGGAGGAACGCCTCCAGGATGGCGCGCCGTGACGGCGTTTGGTGGGTCCAGTCGAGCTCCTTGAGGTGACCCTCGAAATCTTCGACCGCGCTACGCCAGCGCTCCGTCCCCACCGGTTGTTCCCTCCTGACCGCGGTGCTCGCTCGGACTCCCGGTTGGGTCGAGCGCGCATGTTCGCGGTGCACGTCGCCTGCGGATCTTACCTTAGTAAGAGCCGATCGAGCGGCGATGGGTCGTATGCGTTGCTATCCGCGGCGTTTGGGGTCGATACCTAGTGCGCGCATCTTCCGATAGAGAGTCGAGCGCGCGATCCCCAGCCGCTCTGCCGCCAGATGCTTGTTGCTGGCCGCCTCTGCGAGCGCGTCGAGAATGGCATCTCGCTCCGTCTTCTTGAGGCCGAGAAGTGTCCGCGTTGTCGGAGCCGCTCGATACTCGCCGGGCAGGTGAGTCAGAGCGATGTCGCTGCCCATCGCGCGGACACGGGCGCTCTTCAGCACCGACCCCAGCTCACGCACGTTCCCCGGCCACTGCTGCGCCATCAGCGCTTGCAAGGCAGGCGTTTGCAGGCGCGGGGCGGGCCGACCCCGCGTGCCGCGCAGCAGTGCCGGTGCGATGTCCGCGATGTCCTCAAGACGATTTCGCAGGGGCGGTAGTTCGACACGTGCGTCGAAGAAGTCAGCCAACCGCGTGCCGGACACATCAGTACAGGTTCCGATGATCCGGGCTGGTTTCGGAGCCTCTAGGAGTGCTGCCACGGGGGCGGTGAGTGCCGCAGGAATGCGATCGACGTGGCGCAGAACCACCGGCGCTTTACCGCTCAACGCGGTGTGCAGGCGCTCGAACCAGTTCGCTTCGACCGAGGCCAGTGCTGCGTCCACCACTGACGGATTGCCGCGGCAGATCTGGACGGCCGCGCGGAACTTCCCCACCCCGGCTTCGCCGGTCACGAGGACGTCCGCTTCGGACCGTTCGGCGGCCTCCAATTCTTCCAGCGCACGCTTCCACGCCGCGCTGCGGCCAGGGAGTGGAACACCGTCACGGAAGGAAGCACCTGGAACGGCGCGCGTCCGCTCCTCAGCGCCGGCCTGTCGCAGTTCGACAAGCACACCGGCGGACCCACCCCCCGCCCCTCCGACAGCCCGGACACGGGCTCTCACGAGTTCCCCATCGCTGAGACGCACTTCGCCGGAGTAGTCCCCATCGCGCGGCACCGCATCGGCGGCCCACTGCCATAGAACCGTGTGGTCTGCCGGGTTCAGAATCGTCGAAGCCGCGGTGTTGGTGATGATGAAGTCCTGATTCAGCGCCACCACGGCAGCGGACGTGCGCTTTGATACCTTCAGGAACTCTTCTAGGAGTTCGCGTTCTCGCATCGACACAGCGGCATACATCCTCGACTGGATCTCGCGAGCCGCTGACAACAGGATCGGCATCATCAGCTCGTTCGTGTCTTCGACACGGCAGGTAACAGAAAGCGCGCCGACCATCCACCGATGGATCGGATGACGCAGAGCGACGGCCATGCCGGTCATGTCGGAGAAGACTTCGCGGTAGTGCTCCGAACCCAACACCGTGACCGGAGCAGGGGATTCCTTCACACAACCCAAGGCGTTCGTTCCGACGTGCTCTTCGGCGAAGCTGAACCCCGGGTTGCAGTTGAGCTCGTCGAGACGTCTTGAGATCGATGTGCCACCGGCTCGCCGCCCGAGAACGCGGGATTCGGCGTTGGCCAGCACAACTGCCATTCCCTCGGCGAGTTGGCCGGTCAACCAGTCCACAACCGGAGTCGCCGCCTGCAGGAGCAAGTGATTCGCGCCGACGCCCACCGGTTGGTACGACATCGAGTCCGAAGACGGGTCGACCCCCGCCAACTTCGAGCGCCTCCAGGAGGACGCGACCTCCGGACGTACCCCTCTGCTGGCGACACCGCTACCGAGAAAGCTCTCGCGGAGCAGCCGCGTCTGGCGCTGGATGTCACTCACGCCCACAACGTCCTCCTACCTCCAGACCGCGACTCCACCAGCATCCGTGACCTCGAGTGTGTCCCAAATCGCTACACCTGGGCAAAGAAATCGCGACTGTCGCAAAATCGGACACTACAACCCCCGCATGGATGCCCAATCTCTGATGCCACGCCTGCTGGAGACATCCCGGGCCCGATCCGAACCGTTCGGAGAAGGACCCGCGGACCCGAAGGCGCAACGGACCGCGGAACCAGTTCGCGAGCCGGCCTCACCCAACAGGGAGCACTACATGCGTCCGCTTCGTATGAAGGTGGTCACCGTCCTCGCGCTCGGTACCGCCGCACTCGGCCTCACCGCCTGTTCCGGCTCTGGCGGCGGCTCCGGCAGCTCGTCGAGTGTGACGATCGGCTACTCGACGTACACGCTGTCCAACCCCTTCTTCGCTGGAATGCTCAAGGGCTTCAAGGATGGCGCCAAGAAGCACGGTTACAAGCTGATCACGACCAACGCCAACGGCGACGCCGCGCAGCAGGTCACCGACATCCAGAACCTCATCAGCCAAAGCGTCGACTACGTCATCCTCACCCCGGCCGACGGCAAGGCCATTGCCCCGGCGATCGCCGCCGCGGACACCGCCCGCGTACCGGTCATCACCGTCCCCGACCGTGTCGAATCTTCGGTCGCGCTGACGATCGCCATGGACGAGGTGAACACCGGCGAACAGGCCGGCGATTACATCGTCCAGCAGCTCGAGAAGAAGTACGGCAAGCCCGAGGGCAACGTCGTCCAGATCGAAGGCATCTCGGGCATCCCGTCCGCTGAGGCCCGCAAGAAGGGCTTTCGCTCTGTCATCGACAAGTACCCGGGCATCAAGATCGTTGCCTCCCAGGACGGCGGCTACGACACCGACCAGACCTACAAGCTCATGGTGGACATCCTGCAGCCCAACCCGAAGATCGACGCCGTCTTCGCCACCAACGACGCCGAAGCGATCGGCGTCACCGCGGCCCTGAAGTCGCAGGGCCGCTACTACCCCGTCGGCGACCCCAAGCACATCGTTCTGCTCGGAGCCGACGGCTCGAAGCCCGCGATCACCGACATCCGCAACGGCGTCCAGGACGCGACTCTGAGCCTCCAGCCGATCAAGACGGCTGAGCAGGCGGTCGACGCCGTCGCCGACATGGAGGCCGGCAAGAAGGTCAAGAAGGAGATCATCTGGCGCACCCAGCTGATCACCCGCGACAACATCGACTCCGAAGAGGTCAAGAAGTACGGGATCTGGGCCGATGAGCTCTGAGCGGAGCACCACACCCGTCGGACCGGCGGACGAGGCCGGCACGCTCGGGTGCGTCGACATCGTCGGCGCCTCGAAGTCCTACCCCGGCGTACACGCACTCCAAGACGTCTCTCTCACCCTGCGCCCGGGGACGGTGACCGCCCTGGCAGGCGAAAACGGAGCCGGTAAGTCCACCTTCATCAAGCTCCTGTCCGGAGCCGAACTTCCGGACGAGGGCCACATCGAACTGGATGGGGCGCGACTGCCTTCAACGCCGGGTGCGGTCATCGATGCCGGAATCAGCGTCATCTACCAGGAACTGACCGACGTCCCCGACATGAGCGTTGTCGACAACCTGCTTCTCGCCCGGCTCCCGTCCCGGTTCGGCTTGGTCAGCCGCCGAACGGCCGGGATGGAGGCGGTTGCCGCACTTCAACGGGTCGGACTCGGCCACATCGACGTCGACCAGCCGATGCGGCACCTGTCCATGGCGCAAAGGCAGCTCGTCGAGGTCGCCCGCGGCCTCTCACGGCGTGCCAAGGTACTGGTCTTCGACGAACCCACCTCATCGCTGCCGGAAAGAGACGTCCGCGGCCTTCTGGACATCGTCAGCGATCTCCGCCGCCAAGGCGTCACGATCGTCTACGTCAGCCACCACCTCGACGAGCTCTTCGAGATCGCCGATCGGATCGCGGTCCTCCGCGACGGACGTCTCGTCGCGGACGCACCCGTCGGCGAATGGACCGAGGAACGACTCGTCCGGACGATGCTGGCCAAGGACCTCGAACATGCCTACCCGTGGCGCGAACGCGCCATCGGCGATGTTCGCTTGGAGGTCGCGGGCCTCAATGCTCCAGGGGTCGCCAATACGACCATGCACGCGCGATCCGGTGAGATCGTCGGACTCGTCGGACTCGCCGGAGCCGGACGAACCGAACTGCTGAAAGCGATCGCAGGTGCGGCCGAGCGACGCTCCGGTGACGTGAAGGTCGACGGCCGACCCGTTCCAGGCTCGCCGCACGCTGCCGCGAAGGCCGGGGTCGTCTACGCACCAGAGGACCGCAAACGCGAAGGCCTTGTCCTCGAAAGCTCAGTCGAGGACAACATCGGGTACGGCCTGTACAAGCGGTTCTCACGCGCAGGCTGGATCAACGGCAGACGAAAAGCACGATTCGCCGACCGGTCGATCGACGAGTTCGGCGTGAAGACCCGTGACCGGCGACAGCCGGTCCGAGGCCTGTCCGGCGGAAACCAGCAGAAGGTCGTCCTCGCGCGAGTCGCCGGCGCCGAACCTCTCGTCGTGCTTCTCGACGACCCGACCCGAGGGGTCGATGTCGGGGCGAAAGCGGGCATCCACGAACACGTGCTCTCACTCGCCGAAGGCGGAGCAGCCGTCGTCATCACCAGCTCGGACACCGACGAGGTGCTGGCCGTCGCCGATCGGATCTACGTACTCCGTGCCGGCCGCGTCGTGGCCGAGATCGCCCGAGCCGACTTCGACCGCGAACGAGCACTCCACCTCGCAGCAGCCGGATGACGCCATGGCCGACCACCGCACCGCGCAGCCCCCAGCCCACGGCCCACAGATGGTCACCAGCAAGGAGAACGACGTGACCACAGTCGCCACGCCCCCAGACTCATCCAAGACCGAATGGCGACCTACCGACTTCGCCATCAAGGTGGCCCAGCACCCGCGCGCACCCATCGTGGTCGCACTCATCGGCGTCTGCGTCACCATGAGCGTCTTGTCTGACGCATTCCTGACACAGCGCAACCTGACGAACGTTTTGGCGCAGTCCTCAGTCGTCGGAATCGCCGCGGTCGGCGCCACCTTCATCATCATCACCGGCGGCATCGACCTGTCGGTCGGATCCAACGTCGCGCTCGCAGGCATGGTCACAGCGACCGCCGTCAACAAGGGCTTCCCGCCGCTCCTGGGCGTCGCACTGTGCGTCCTGCTCGCCGTCGCGGTCGGCGCCTTCAATGGCAGTTCGGTCGCCTGGCTCGGACTCGTTCCGTTCATCGTCACGCTCGCCTCACTCGGTATGGGCCGAGGACTCACGCTCCAGATCAGCGAAGGCCAGAGCGTTTACGGCCTCCCGGAGACCCTCACCTGGCTGGGTGGAGGCGAAATCGGAGCAGTCCCGGTCCCGCTGATCACGATGCTCGTCGTCTTCGCGGCGGGACACCTCGTCCTCACCCGCACCACCCTTGGCCACAAGATCTTCGCCATCGGCGGCAACCGGCAGGCAGCACGTCTCAGCGGAATCCGGGACAAGCAGATCCTGTTCATCGTTTACGTCATCGCCGGACTCTGCGCCGGCGTCGCCGCCCTCATCCTCGTCGGACGGATCGGCGCAGCCACTCCGACAGCCGGCACCGGCCTCGAACTCCAGGTCATCGCCGCCGTCGTGATCGGCGGCTGCAGCCTCTTCGGAGGCAAGGGCAGCATGATCGGCACCCTCATCGGGATCCTGCTCATCGGCGTGATCAACAACGGCCTGACCCTGCTCAACGTCAGCCCGTTCTGGGTCCAGTTCATCCAGGGCGCCCTCATCTTCCTCGCGGTTCTGCTCGACGCGTTCAACCAGCGACGCCTCAAGACCGCAGCCATCTGACCACCGAACCGACAGCAGGCCGCACGGCCAAGGCCAACGGCGCAAGACGCGCCATAACGAAGGGATTCACCATGGGACGGCTTGAAGGCAAGGTCGCGTACATCACAGGCGGAGCTCGCGGCATGGGTGCCGAGCTCGCCCGCACCTTCGCCGCCGAAGGCGCAGACATCGTCATCTCCGACATCTGCGAGAACATCGATACCGTCCGCTATGACCTCGGCACCAAGGATGAGCTGGAGGCGGTCGCCGAGGAAGTCCGGTCCCTTGGACGCCGGTGCGTCGCTGAGGTCGCGGACGTGCGCAGCCAGAAACAGCTCGACGCCGTCACCGCCAAGGCGCTCCAGGACTTCGGCAAGATCGACATTGTCTGCGCCAACGCGGGGATCCACGGCGTCGCGAAGTTCACCACGATGACCGAGCAACAGTGGGACGACCTGCTGGGCGTCAACCTCACCGGCATCTGGAAGACCGCGAAGTCGACCGCCCCCAGCATGATCGAGCGCCAGAGCGGCTGCTTCATCATCACCGCATCCGTCAGCGCGCGCGAGCCCCTCCCCGAGTATGCGCATTACACAACCGCCAAGCACGGAGTGATCGGGCTCGCACGCTCCCTCGGCGTCGAGCTCGGGCCGGACAACGTTCGCGTGAACACCATCCTGCCTGGACCGATCGACACCTACCTGAACGACAATCCCGTCAACCGCGACTGGGCGGCCGGCTTCAAGGGCGCAACGACCGAGGACATGCACGCCGCCATCCGGAACTGGCACAACCTTCGCGGCCGCGGCGCGCTGCCGGCCAAGGCCGTGGCCAACGCAGCGCTCTACCTCGCCTCCGACGAGGCCGAACACGTGCACGGAGCCGAACTCGTCGTCGACGCCGGACACCTGCTGCTGCCCGGGTTCAACCACTCGCCCGTTCAGCCCGAGGGGTACCCGCGGCGTCCGAACGAGGGCTACAACCCGTACGCCGACTGACCCTCCAACCTGGGGTGCGCTCGCTGGCCGACCATGCCGACGTTCGATCGGCGTTGGTCGTCAGCGGCGTGCCGCCAACTGAGCACGACAATTACGTGAGTGCGCTGCGAACCCGGCGCCAACGGCTGACACGCAGGCGCACTAACGTTCGTTAGGATAGGGGTATGTCCGGTTTGACGCAGGAGTACGACGCCTACCGCCGTTTCGAACCCAGGCAATCGAGCACCCAGTCGGCCGCGCGCCGTGCCGACCTCGCCGAAGCATTGCGGGGTGCGGGGCTCGACGCGGACACGACTCCACTGACCAGATCCCTGTACTCCTCCGACGCCGGCCTGTATCGCGTCCTGCCCCAGGCGGTCGTGAAGGCGCGCCACGCAGATGACCTCATCGCCGCGCATGACGTGGCACGCCGCCTGCGTCTACCCATCACGATGCGCGGCGCAGGCACCAGCATTTCCGGTAATGCCGTTGGCGAAGGCATAGTCATCGACACGCGGCGTTTCAACCGGATCCTCGACATCGACCCCGTCGCTCGGACGGCGCACGTCCAACCAGGCGTTGTCCATGCCGACCTCCAACGCGCGGCCGCGCCGCACGGCCTCCGATTCGGACCGGACCCGTCGTCACACTCGCGCTGCACCATCGGCGGCATGATCGGCAACAACGCGTGCGGATCACGTGCGCTCGGTTACGGCCGGA
This sequence comes from Sphaerisporangium sp. NPDC051011, assembly GCF_040653595.1. Taxonomy (NCBI): domain Bacteria; kingdom Bacillati; phylum Actinomycetota; class Actinomycetes; order Streptosporangiales; family Streptosporangiaceae; genus Sphaerisporangium; species Sphaerisporangium sp. NPDC051011. The sequence goes on from NZ_JBFAGG010000019.1 coordinate 135,020, forward strand.
CGGTCGACAACGTCGAATCCATGAGCGTCCTGTACGGTAACGGCGAGTCGGCGACAGTCGGCCCTGGGTCTCCGGCCGGCGCGACCGCGGCCAGGCTGGCCGCGGTGGGGGACGCGAACCTGCGGCACCTCCGCACGGAGTTCGGCCGCTTCGGCCGCCAGGTCAGCGGATACGGCCTCGAGCACTTGCTGCCTGAACGTCGCCGCATCGACAGGTTCCTCGTCGGTAGCGAAGGATCGCTCGCCCTCGTGCTCGACGCCACTGTTCGGCTCGTCGACAACAGCGACGAGCGCAAGATGCTGGTCCTCGGATACCCCTCGATGGTCGAGGCCGCCGATGCCGTCCCCGCACTCCTCGCGGCGGTTCCGGGCCGACTCATCGCCTGCGAAGGCATGGACGCGCGAATCGTCGACCTGGTACGCGCCAAGGGCTCACCCGTGCCCGACCTACCGCGCGGCTCGGGATGGCTCTTCGCCGAGGTCACGGGCGATGACGCCCCGGACCTCATCCGCACGCTCATCGCAGCGGCGGGCGCGCTCGACACCCGCCTGGTCGAGGACACCGGCGAGGCGGCCGCGCTCTGGCGCATCCGTGAGGACGGCGCCGGCTTGGCCGGCCGTTCCCTTCCAACCCCTGCGTACGGTGGATGGGAGGACGCGGCGGTACCACCGGAGAATCTAGGTGCGTGGCTTCGCGACTTCGAGGCACTCCTCGAAGCGCACGGGCTCCAGGGCATTCCTTACGGTCACTTCGGCGACGGTTGCGTCCATTGCCGAATCAACTTCCCGTTCCAGCCCGGCGACCCAGGCTCCTCGGACGCGTTCAGAGAGTTCATGACCGCGTGCGCCACACGCCTGCGCGACTACCGCGGCACCCTTTCCGGAGAGCACGGCGACGGACGCGTCCGCAGCGAACTGCTGCCACTGATGTACGACGAAACATCCTTGGCCTTGTTCAAGCAGGTCAAAGCGGTGTGCGACCCCGAGAACATCCTCAACCCCGGCATCATCGCCGACCCCGCACCGATCACCGACGACCTCCGCGCGGTACGACCGCGCACCACACCGAAGGCGGGCCTACGCCTCGTCCACGACCAGGGCGACCTCGGCGCGGCAGTGCACCGTTGCACGGGAGTGGGCAAGTGCGTCGCACCGAAGACCGCAGGCGTCATCTGCCCCTCCTACCTCGCCACCCGCGACGAGCGCGACTCCACGCGAGGCCGCTCACGCGTACTCCAGGAAGCACTCGACGGCGAACTCATCAACGGACTCACCGACCCTGCGGTAGGCGACGCCCTTGACCTGTGCCTCGCATGCAAGGGATGTTCCACCGACTGCCCGAGTGGCGTCGACATGGCCACCTACAAGAGCGAAGTACTCCACCAGCGGCACGACATCGCAGGGCTCCGCCGACCGCGCTCCCACATCTTCCTTGGCCGCCTCCCGCGGTGGGCGCGACTCGGGGCACCGTTCGCCTCGCTGACCAGCCGGCTGATGAGGTTCCCACGTGTCTCACGGCTCGCGAAATGGCTCGCGGGAATCGACGCCCGCCGATCCGTGCCGGCCTTCGCCTCGCCGACCCTGAGGAAGTCGAAGAGCCTCCTGAGAGGCGGTGATTCGCCGGCTGACGTCTGGATCTGGGCGGACTCGTTCACCGACCACTTCTTCCCACGCTCCGGCCTTGCGGCCATCCGCTTCCTGGAGGCGCACGGACTTGCCGTCCGGGTCATCAGCCAGGACGCCTGCTGCGGCCTCACCTGGATCACGACCGGCCAGCTCGACGAGGCCAAGAAGATCGTGGCCAAGACGATCCGAGCGCTGGCCCCGTACGTGAGCAGCGGGGTGCCGGTCATCGCGCTCGAGCCGTCATGCCTGGCCACGCTGCGAAGCGACGCACTCGAACTTTCGGCCGATCCGGACGCCGAGGTCGTAGCAGGCGGAGTTCTGAGCTTCGCCGAACTGGTCGATCGTCTGAACCTGCCGCTCCCGGATCTCACCGGAATAGACGTCGTCGCTCAGCCTCACTGTCATCAGAACGCCGTCATCGGCTGGGGCACCGACCAGATGCTCCTGGAGCGCGCCGGTGCGACCGTGACCAAGGTTCCGGGATGTTGCGGCCTGGCCGGGAATTTCGGAGTCGAACGCGGGCATTACGACGTCAGCGTCGCGGTCGCGGAAACGCACCTGCTCCCCGCGGTCCGATCCAAGCCCGATGCGGTGTTCCTGGCGGACGGCATGTCGTGCCGAGTCCAACTCGACGATCTGGCCGGCGTGCCGACTCTGCACATCGCAGAACTTCTTGCGTCTCGCATCTGACGTCCTCGCAAGACGCTGATCGAGGCCGGAAACGACCGTGGGAGCCGAGCGGCCGCTCGGCTCCCACGTTACGGGTGAGTCCCGCGTCAGGCGATCTTGTTGGTCAGCGTGCCGACCTTTTCCAGGACCACCTCGACCGCGTCACCGGGACGCAGCCACAACGGAGGGTTCCGCTTCGCGCCGATTCCCTCCGGCGTGCCCGTGGCGATGACGTCGCCGGGCTTCAGGGTCAGGAACTGGCTGATGTAGGCCACGATGTGCGCGACGCTGAAGATCATGTGCCGCGTGTTCGAAGCCTGGACCTGGGCGCCGTTGACCGTCGTGCGAATGTCGAGGCTCTGTGGGTCGCCGATCTCGTCGAGTGTCACCACGGCCGGTCCGAAGGGCGTCGCGTTGTCCAGCGCCTTGCCCGCCAGCCACTGTGTTCCGCGGTACTGCAGGTCTCGGGCGGTGATGTCGTTGAGGACCGACAGACCGGCCACGTAGCCAAGGGCATCGTCCTCTGCGACGCGGCTGCACGCGCGGCCCATGACGATCGCCAGCTCACCCTCGAAGTCCAGGTTGTCGGTGACATCCGAGCGGTCGATGGGGTCGTTCGCACCGATGAGGCTGCTCGCGAACTTCGCGAAGATGTCCGGATGCGTCGGAAGCGCTCGACCGGTCTCACCGACGTGGTCGGAGTAGTTCAGTCCGACACACAGAACCTTGGCCGGGTCGGCGACCGGCGGTCCGAGCCGAACGCTCGACACGGGCCCTACGGCCGGTACCGTGCCGGCCGCGAGTGCCGGGGTCACGACCTCGGCCACCTGCGAGAGCCGGTCCCCGTGGGCCTCGAGAAAGGCGCGGACCGACGGCAGCTCCGCAGAGATGGCGAGACCAGCGGCACGTAGGGCACCGTTCAGGCTGAACACGTCTTCGCCGTAAAGGAAGCCTGGCCGCAGCCCCTGGTCGGAGTCGTAGCTGACGAGTTTCATGTGGGTTCTTTCGTGCGTGGGAACGAGGGGAAGAAGCCGACGGCACGCCGGGTCGCGGGTCAGGACAGCCGGATCATCTTCTTGTTCGCGAACTCATCGACGCCCAGACGGCCCAGCTCGCGGCCTATGCCGGACGCCTTGACGCCACCGAACGGGAGGTCGGGCTGGCTGCGAATGAGGGTGTTCAGGCCGACCATGCCGACTTCCAGACGGTCGGCGATGTCCGCCGCGAGCGCCTCGTCCCGGGTGAAAACCGCGGAACCAAGGCCGAATCTGGAGTTGTTCGCGACCTCGATCGCCTCGTCGACCGAGCCGACCTTGATCAGGACAGCGACCGGTCCGAACAGCTCCTCGCTGTATGCGCGCATGTTCGGCGTGACGTCGGTGAGCACGGTCGCCGGGTAGAACGCACCGGGGCCCTCAGGGATGATGCCGCCGACGTGCAGGGTCGCGCCCTTGGAGACGGCGTCCTCGACCTGCTCGGCGATCTCGCGGCGGCCGGCCTCGGAGGCCATCGGGCCCATCCGGGTCGAGCGGTCGAGCGGATCTCCGGTGTTCCACGCCGCGGCGCGCTCGACGAACCGGGTCAGGAACTCGTCCCAGACGTCAGCGTGGATGATCATCCGCTTGGAAGCCGTGCATGACTGGCCGGCGTTGTTGAAGCGGCCGGTCTCGGCCAGGTCGAGCGCCAGGTCGAGGTCCGCGTCCGACAGGACGATGAACGGGTCCGAGCCGCCGAGTTCGAGCACACACTTCTTGAGGTGCCGACCGGCCTGCGCCGCGACGCTCTGGCCGGCGCCTTCGGAGCCCGTGAGGGACACGCCGCGGACGCGCGGGTCGGCGATCAGGGCGCCGATGTGCGACGACGACAGAATCAGGTTCTCGTACACACCTTTGGGCGAACCCGCGTCCTGGATGATCGCGTCGATGAGCCGCGCCGTGTTCGTGCACGAGCTGGCGTGCTTCAGCAGGATCGTGTTGCCCAGGAGAAGGTTCGGGGCGACGAATCGCGCGACCTGGTACAGCGGGAAGTTCCACGGCATCACGCCGAGAATCGGGCCTGTCGACGAGGTCCGAACGAGTGCGCGACCGCCGGCCGCGACCTCGATGTGCTCGTCGGCGAGAATCTCGGCGCCGGCCTTGGCGTAGTACTCGTAGATCGAGGCCGACAGCGCGACTTCGCCCTTGGCCTGGGCGATGGGCTTGCCCATCTCGACGGCGACCGCCTCGGCCAGCTCGTCGCCGCGCTCGCGGTGGAGCTCGCCGATCCGCGCCAGTAGGGCAAGGCGGTCGTCGACCTTGGCGCGGGTCCAGTCGCGGTACGCGTCGGTGGCGCGGGTGAGCGCCTCCCGAGCCTGCTCGTCGGTCATCTGGGTGTACTCCGCGAGGACCTCGCCGGTCAGTGGGGAGATGGTGTTGAACGTCTGCATTCTCGGGCTCTCCAGTTGATGCTCGGACGGTGGTCAGACGGCGGACGGGATACGGACCTCGTAGCTCGGGAAGCCCTCTTCGGCCTCTGCCTCCGAGATGGCGATGAACTTGTCGAGGCCGCCGACGTAGAAGTTGGCGGTCTTGGGCTTGCGCTTGCCGGGGATGTTGTTGCCGAAGATCCAGGAGCCGGTCTCGAGGAACAGCGAGCCCTTGAGTTCGTTGAGGCAGTTCTGAAGCCACGATTCTTCGGCCTCTGGCCGCAGGTTGATGGTGGCGCCCGGTGCGTCCTTGATGCTGTTGACGGTGCGCGCCAGCCACTTGGCCTGGACGCCGATGGCTGACGGGTTGTTCACGAACGGGCCGTTCGGGCCGAGAATCATGAACATGTTGGGGAAGCCGGAGACGGTCATGCCGAGGTGGCTGCGCGGTCCCTCGGCCCAGTGCTCCTTGAGGGTCTTGCCGCCGATGCCGCGGATGTCCATGTTCCGGTAGCTGCCCTCAACGGCGTCGAAGCCGGTGGCCAGTACGAGGACGTCGAGCTCGTGGCGGGCGCCGTCCTCGGTGACGATGCCGTTCTCAACGAACTCCTTGATGGGGTTCTCTCGGGTGCTGACCAGCGTGACGTTGGGCTGATTGAACATCTCGAAGTAGCCGGAGTCACAGATGGGACGACGGGCGAAGAGCTCGGTCGGGGTGAGCTTGCGCGCGGTCTCGGAGTCCCTGACGATCTCGTTGATCTTGCGCTTGATGAAATCGGCGGCGAGTTCGTTGGCGGCGCGGTCGCTGGTGACGTCGCAGAAGGTCTCGGTGGCAAAGGTGTAGTTGCCGCCCTTGCGCCAGGCCCACTCGAAGATCGCCTCGCGCTCCTCATCGGAAACGCTCCAGATGCTGCGGGTGGTCTCGTCGACGCCGAAGCCGATCTTGGAGGTGCGGAACTCCTCCCAACGGTCCTCGCAGGTGGCCTTGAACTGTTCGAGCTCGGCGTCGGTCCACTCGCGGTTGCCGGCGGGGACGCTGTACTGCGGAGTCCGCTGGAACGAGGTCAGGTGGGCGACGGTCCTGGCGGCTTCGGTCATGAACTGGACTCCGGTGGAGCCGTTGCCGATGACGCCGATGCGCAGGCCGGCGATGTCGAGGTCCTCGGGCCAGTCGGCGGTGTGGACGATGCGGCCCTTGAACCGGTCGGTGCCGGGGAAGTCAGGGATGTTGATCTGGGAGAGCAGGCCGGCCGCGGTGACGAGGAAGCGCGCTCGGAACGCGCCCTTGTCGGTGACGACGTGCCAGGTGGAGTCGTCCTCGTCGAAGGTGGCGCTGACCAGGGTGGTCTCGAGCTGGATACGGGAGCGCAGGTTCCAGAAGTCGACGGCGTCCTCGATGTACTGGCGGATCTCGGGGCCGGGGACGTAGCGGGAGCGCCAGTCGGTGCGCTGGAACAGCTCCTTGTCGAACGGCAGCTGGTACATGAAGCTCTGGGTGTCCGAGAGCGCGCCGGGGTAGCGGTTCCAGTACCAGGTGCCGCCGACCTGCGGCGCCTTGTCGATGGCGATCGCGTCGAGGCCGGCTTCGGCGGTGAGGGTGCGCAGTGCCATGACGCCGCCCATGCCGGTCCCGACGACGAGTGCGTCGATCTCTCGCACGGTTTCGTTGGTGCTCATCGTGTTGCTCCTTTGCGGGATTTCGCGCACGGGAAAAGACTCGGTCGGCGTGGTGAATACCGGACTTGTCCGCGGTGTGTGATTCACCGGCAATGCCTGGTGAGAGTCGAGTGCGATTTCGACACCTTGACGTTACGTGCCGGAAATCTCGAAGGGTAGGTGGGTTTGTTGCGAAGACCGGGTGCGATTGTTTAGGAACGTGGAATGGTCGGTGCGGCTGCGGCTGCGGGTGGGTAGGCGATGACGCGGTCCTGGTGCAGGTAGCGGCGCAGATGTCCGAGGGCGGCTTCGACGGGGGGGTTCGGTGGCCCGGATCGCCACGCCGCGCGCAGGTGGACGTCGGGGACGAGCTCGCATTCGCGTTGTGCGAGTGGGACGAAGACGACGTTGGGGTTGGTGGTCGAGCGGGAGACGGATCGCAGCGCCAGGTGGCACCCGACCTCTGCTCCGACGAGTGCCAGGCACGAGGGGGTGTCGGGGGCGAACTGGACGTTGTTGACCCCTCCGGTGCCGTGTGCGTACCCCAGGCGCCAGAGCCGATCAGTGGTGACCGACCCGGTGTTGTACGGCAGAGAGACGAACGGTTCGGTGGCCAGGTCCTGGAAGGAGACGACCTGGGAGCCGGCGAGGCGATGGGTGCGGGGCATCGCGACGACCAGTGAGTCGGCGATGAGGACTTCGCCCTCGAGGCCGGGGGGAAGGTTGTCGAAACGGCCCAGTCCGACGTCGACCTCTTCGTCCAGCAGGCGCTTGATCGTGGGTTTGGAGACTGCTTGTGAGGTCAGCTCCAGTCGGACGCCGGGGTTGTCGTTTCGCATGCCGCGGGAAAGGGCTGCGACAAGGGGGTGCGCGGCGACGCCGCAGAACTCGACGCGAACCACCCCGGATTCTCCGGAGACGGCGGCGCTGATGGCGGCCTGGGCGTTGGTGACGGCGGCGAGCACCCCGCGAGCGGGTTCGACGAGGGCCCTTCCGGCCGGCGTGAGGGAGACCGAGCGGGTGTTCCTCTCGAAGAGCCGGGTGCCGAGGTCGGCCTCGAGTGCCTGGATGGTCCTGCTCAGGGGCGCCTGGGCCATGAACAGTTGCTCCGCGGCACGGCCGAAGTGCAGATGTTCGGCGACCGCGAGGAACGCCTGAAGTTGTCGCACGTCCACGCTCATCTACCTCCAGGTGTGGTGCATGACAGCAACGGTAGGCTAACGAACGTTAGTTCGCTAGGGTTGCTGACGGTTACCGGGGGTGGTCAGGCGTGCGACTCGCGTGTGCGGGCACCTCGCGGATTGATCCGGTTTTGACAACGCATCGTTCCTGATTCGGACGCACTCTCGATTGGTCTCGCCAGACCCGTTGACGGGTCGTTCGGCCGTATCTACGTTTCTTTTCACCCTCCGCTCGAACAGGTGTTAGGCAATCTCGCGCCTGGGCGCGCTGCGGCACCTTCGCCCCGATCTCAAACCTTCGCCCCGATCTCAAAGGTTGAAATGACTCTCGAAAGCGGCACCGAATTCCCGGCCCGCACCGCCGGAAATGGTGGTTCTCTTCTTATCGGCCCCCAACAGTACCCGAGCCTGGACAGGGAGCGGCGGCTGGCCGAGGAGTTCGGGCTCGAGCTCCTGGTCGCGCCGGACCCCGAGGCGTTTCGCGCGTCCATCCCGGACGCGACGGTGGTGATGGTGACGCCGTACGCCCCAGTGGAGGCGCAGGACTTCGCGGCGATGAGGAGCTGCATCGCGGTAGTGCGGTACGGCATCGGCTACGACAACATCGACGTCGCCGCCGCGCGGAGGAAGGGCATTCCGGTCGCGATCGTGCCAGGTGCCGCGACCGAGGAGGTCGCCTCCCACGCGCTGACGATGGGCCTGCTGCTGGCGCGGCGGATTCCCGCGGGCCAGGCGGCCATCGAGGCAGGCCAGTGGGCCGGTAGCATCGGGATGGACACCCCGCGGTTCTCCCAGATGGATGTCGCGGTCATCGGCATGGGCCGGATCGGTCACCAGGTCGCGCAGTGGTACGCGGCACTGGGAGCGAACGTCCGGGCGTTCGACCCGTTCGCGACGTTCGACGTGGTGCCGGCCGCGCCGCTGGAGGAGCTGCTCGAGCAGTCCGACGTGGTGTCGTTGCACCTGCCGCTCGCGGCGGAGACTCGCAACCTGATCTCGGCCGAGGTCATCGGCCGGATGCGCCCGCGCTCGGTCATCGTCAACGTCTCCCGTGGCGGGCTCGTCGACGAGGCCGCGCTCGCCGCCGCGTTGCGCTCGGGTCACCTCGCGGGCGCGGGCCTCGACACCTTCACGACCGAGCCGCTCCCGGCGGACCACGTACTCCGGGGCGTACCGAACCTGGTGATGACGCCGCACGTCGCGTGGCGCTCCGACGTCGCGATGGACACCCTCCAGGAAGCCGCCGTCCTGCGTGCCCGCCAGGCGCTGACGGGTCAGCCGCTGTCGGACCTCGTCACCTGACCACCCGAGGCCACACCACGACCACCTCGCCGCACAACAGAACGTCCGCGTAGGCATCGGCGCCAACGCTCCACGAGGTGAGCACCGTACCTGAACAGGACGGCATCACACGGGAACGCGACACCAACACCCAACTGGCACCCAACTGGCCCCGCGGTAGCTCGGGTGGGCCTCACCAGGAAGAGAACTGATGGCAATTTACGAAGAGGCCCCCACCGTAGGTGGTGAAAGGCAGATGGTAGAAGTCGCGGACCGGCCGCGGCGCCTGCAGGGCAACATGGGCGTCGGCGAACTCGTGATGAGCGTGCTCGCGTTCTCCGCGCCGCTGACCACGGTCGCCGGATTCGTCCCGGTGCTCCTCACGTTCAGCGGCAACACGGGGCCCGCGATCTACATCGTGGCGACGGTGATCCTCGTGATCTTCTCCGTCGGTTTCACCGCGATGGGCCGCATCGTTCCGAACCCCGGAGGCTTCTACGCCTTCGTCACCCAGGGACTGGGCCGTCCCGCCGGCCTGGGCGGCGCGTTCCTGGCGACTTTCGGCTACGCCATCATCGGGTTCTTCGCTCCGCCGTTCTTCGCCATCACCGTCCAGAGCTATGTGCAGAACAACCTGAACGGGCCGCACATCGCCTGGGGTTGGTACGCGCTGGCCATCGTCGCGGCGACCACCGCGCTGGCCTACAGGCGCATCGACCTGTCGGCCAAGGTTCTGACCGCGGTCATGGTGCTCGAGGTCCTCATCGTCATCATCTTCGACGTGGTGTCGTTCCTGAAGGGGTCTCCCGCTGGTGCCGGTGGCGCTTCGCTGAGCCTTCCGTGGGTCACCGACTCCAACATCGGTCTCGCGTTGCTGTTCGTCGTCGGCAACTTCTTCGGGTTCGAGGCCACGGTCATCTTCCGCGAGGAGGTCAAGGACCCGGAGAAGACCATCCCCCGGGCCACCTACCTGGCCGTCGCGGGCATCGGCGTCTTCTACGCCATCGCCGCGTGGGCGTACGTCACGTACGCCGGCGCTGCCAAGGTCCAGGGCGACGCGAAGGCGAACCTGGGCGGCATGTTCGGCGATGCGCTGACCGACCTGGTCGGCAGGACCTTCGTCGACATCGTCACCGTCCTGCTGATGACGTCGATTCTCGCGTCGATGCTGTCCATTCACAACGTCGCGGCTCGCTACCTGTACTCGCTGGGTACCGACGGCGTGGTGCCGGCTCCGATGGGCAAGGTTCACGCTCGGCACGGCTCTCCCCACGTCGCCGCGTCACTCATCGGCGCTCTGTGGGCCATCGGCATCGGCATCTTCGTGGCGCTGGGCAGCGACCCGAACGTCCTTTACGCCCGGGCCTCCGGCATCGGCTCGTTCGCGGTTCTGCTCTTGCTGTTCGCGGCCAGCATCGCGGTCTTCGCCTACCTCCGGCGCAATCCGACGAACCAGTCCGCGTGGAAGACCACGGTCGCGCCGGTCCTGGCGGCCGTTGGGATCGGTGTGGTCGCCGTGCTGGCGGTCATCAACTACTCCGACCTGCTCGGCGGCTCCGGGTTCGTCACCTCGTTCTGCCTGGTCTTCACCTTCGCGCTGTTCGTCATCGGGATGGTCGTCGCGCGGGTCCTGCGTGATCGGCGTCCCGAGGTGTACCAGCGCATCGGCCGCCAGGAGTTGTGACGGCCCCCCTGCTCTGTGGGTGAGAAGAGGTTCCGGTGATGACCGCGAAAAGGGTCGCTGTCGGCCACCTGGGCATCACCTGACCTCGATGAGGCGATCGCGTTCTTCGTCGACGTGTTCGGCTTCGCACCAGATCAACGATGAACGTCTTCATCGTTCACTAGCCTAACGACTGTTAGTTAGTTAATGTTCGTCGCGGAAGCAAGACTCCTTCGCTGCAACCGAGGTAGGCATGAGAACACGGGCACAGACAGCGCCGAACGGATCGGCCGACGCCGTCGGCGCCGGGTTTCCGTTCCAAGTCGCGGTCGTCGGTGCCGGCCCTACTGGCTGCTACACGGCGCAGGCGCTTCGCAAGGGTCAGGCCGATGTCGAGGTCGCGGTCTTCGACTCGCTCCCGACGCCGTTCGGGCTGGTCCGCTACGGCATCGCTCCGGACCACCAGGGCGCGAAAGCGGTGTCGCGGCAGTTCGAGCGGCTCTTCGGTCAGCCAGGCGTGGAGTTCGTCGGGAACGTCTCCGTTGGGACCGACATCAGTCTGGAGGAGCTACTGGAGAACTTCCACGCGGTCGTGCTCGCGACCGGCCTAGGTGCCGACAAGCCGTTGGCCGTGTACCAGGACCCGGACGCGCGGATCATCGGCGCAGGTGAGCTGATCCGGTTCTTGAACTCGGACCCGGACGCACGTCTCCGAGGTCAGGTCGGACTGGAGTCCCTCGGTGATGAGGTGGTCATCCTCGGTACGGGGAACGTGGCAGTGGATGTCGCGCGGCTGCTGTCGAAATCCGACCTGGACTTCATCGCCTCCGACGTCGATGACGACGCGCTGCGCATGGTGGCTCCGAACCCCGTGAAGACCATCCACATCCTAGGCCGCTGCGAGGCGCACCTGGCGAAGTGGGACGCGTCGATGGTGAAGGAGCTCGCCGAGGTCGCCGGAGTGCACCTGAGCGTCGACGGCACCCCGCTGCTGGGTGAGGAGGCGGTGTCTCCTCGGACAACGGTGAACGTGCGGTTCCGGCGGGTCCCGGTCTCCATTCGGCGGCACGAAGGCCGGGTGCGGGTGACGACGCGTCACGCGGCCGACGCCGGCCTGGTCGACCACCTGGACGCTGACACGGTCATCACGGCCCTTGGATTCGGCGCGTCCGCCGTGTACCGGGATCGGTTCGGTGGCGTTGAGGCGCCGAACGTGTTCCGGGTGGGTGGGCCGGCGACGGGCCGCCTGGGGAATCTGGCGGAGAACCGGAAGCTCGCGGCGGCGGCGGCGAAGGACATCCTCGAGACCCTTCGTGCCCAGGAGCCGCAGGAGCGTGCGGGGCCGGCCGGGCTCCGCGAGCGCCTGCCGGCCTCGGCTGTGTCGATCGACGGGTGGAAGCGCATCGACGACGCCGAGATTCGACGTGCCCGGCCCGACAGGTGCCGGACGAAGTTCACGACCAGGGACGACCTCCTTGCCGCTGCGGCGGAGGGTTCGGATGCCCCGGCTTCCAGCTCGCCGGCCACGACCGCGGCCACGGCAACACAGGAGAACTGAAATGACCGTTGTACATGTCCTGTTCGGGACCGAGTCGGGCAACGCGGAGATGGTCGCCGACGACATCGCCGCCGCATTCGGTGACCAGGGCTTCGAGACCGTGATCGCGGAGCTGACCGACGTCGAGGTGCCGGACCTTGCCGCGATGGAGATCACGGTTTTCGTGTCCTCCACCTACGGGGAGGGTGGGCTGCCGGAGACGGCGGCGCCGTTCTACGACGCGCTCATGGCGGAGCGCCCTGACCTGACCGGCCTGCGGTTCGCGGCGTTCGGGCTCGGCGACAGCATCTACGAGACGTTCAACAACGCCATCGAGACCATCCGTGCGGCACTCCTGGAGCTCGGTGCGGAGCAGATCGGCACGACGGCCAAGCACGACGCCGCCTCGACGACCCCGGCCACGGACCTCGCTGAGGCGTGGGCCCGCGACCTCCTGACCCTGATGCCCGCCTGAGCAGGCGTTCGGCCTGACCTGACTTGAAGGAGTGACCTGAGATGAGCCTGACCATCGACGAGTCCTCGGCCCTGTTCCCGTGGAACGACGCGGGATTCCGGGCCGATCCATACCCGGCGTACGAGCGGGCGCGTGCGATCGCGCCGGTACATCAGACGACGGAGAACACCTATGTGGTGCTGAACCACGCGGACACCATGCACAACGCGAAGCTGCCGTGCATGCGGATCGCGGAGCCGGAGTCGTTCCGCGAGCCGAATGCGCCGACACACCCGTGGACCGCGTTCGACAACACGGTGCTGTCGAAGGACGCGCCGGAGCACACCCGGATGCGGCGGCTGACGAATCGTTGGCTCACGCCGAAGATGATCGGCACCTGGGCGCGACTGACGCACGACTACACCGTCGAGGCGCTCGACAGGCTCGCTCCCGGTCAGGTGGTGGACGCTCACTTCGACCTGGGTGTGATGCCGACGCACCTGACGATGTGCCGCATCCTCGACATGCCGGTGGGTGATGTCGAGGGAATGTTCTGGGCGCTGTGGGACGCGATGCTCATCAACGCCACTGCGCCGGGTGAGGGCATCCATGCCAAGTCGCTCGCCGGGATGAACTTCATGTTCGCCGAGACCGAGAAGTACGTGCGCGAGAAGCAGGCAGCGGACGAGCCGGGCAACGGGCTCGTCGACGAACTGCTCGCGGCGCACAAGCGCGGCGAGCTGACCTGGCGCGAGGTGCTTGAGACGACGGTGCTGCTGTACATGTCGGGTGGCCCGAACCCCGCGTACCTCATCGGGGCAGGGTTCAAGCTCTTCGCGGAGCGTCCGGACCTGATGCGGGACTTCCGTGACAGGCCGGAGATCCGGGATGCCTTCATCAACGAGCTCGCGCGGCTGAACCCGGTGGAGCTCATCATCACGCGGTTCCCGAACGAGGACATCGAGATCCAGGGAGTGCACATCCCTGCCGGGTCGTGCATCAAGTACCCGATCGGTGCCGCGAACCGGGACCCGGCGGTGTTCGAGAACCCGAACGACTTCGACTACAACCGCCCGCCGGACGCGAGCCGGAACCTGACTTTCGGGCTGGGCGCCCACGCCTGCGCCGGCCAGCTGCTGGCTCGCGCGGAGACCAGTGTGATCCTCGCGCTCATCGCCGACCGATACAGCTCAGTGGAGCTCGCCGGTGAGCCGCGCGAGGTTCGCACCGACCGGCTGGTCGCCTTCGACAAGTTGCCGGTCCGGCTCTCCTGACAGATCGACGGGGAAGGCCACTCCCGATGAACTCGGGAGTGGCCTTCCCGGGTGGGGTGCGGTCAGCGGCCCTGGAGGCCCTTGACGTTGTCGCCGAAGGTCCAGTTCCTCGAGCCGTCCCAGTTGATGGACCAGTCCATCAGGCCCTTGAGCTGGCCGTTGAAGGCGTTCCAGCTCTGGCTGACCAGGGGCGGGGGCATGTACCCGCCGCCGGCGCCGAGCTGGGCGGGCAGGCCGGGGACCTGCTTGTCATAGGGGACGCGGATCGTGGTGCCCTGGATGACCAGGCCGTTGTTCAGGCAGGTGGTCTGGGCGGTGAAGCCCTGGACGGTGCCCGCCGAGTAGGAGTCGCCCGAGCAGCCGTACATGCTCCCGTTGTAGTACTGCATGTTCAGCCACCACAGGCGGCCGTTGTCGAGGTACTTCTTGATGATGGGCAGGTACGAGCCCCAGATCGAGCCGTAGGTGACGCTGCCGCCGGTGACGTACGCCGTCTCGGGGGCCATGGTGAGGCCGAAGTTGGACGGCATCTGGGCGAGCACGCCGTCGATGATGCGGATGAGGTTGGACTGGGACGCGGAGAGCTGGTTGATGTTGCCGCTGCCGGTCAGCCCGGTCTCGATGTCGATGTCGATGCCGTCGAAGTTGTACCGCTTGAGGATCGGCACGATGGTCGCGACGAAGCGGTCGGCGACGGTGCTGGAGCTGAGGTCGATACCGGCGGTCGCTCCGCCGATGGACATCAGGATCGTGGCACCGGCGGCCTTGGCGGCGCACATCTCGGCGGGGGTGGCCACCTTGACGGTGGAGTCCATGCCGTCTTCCCACAGGACCGTGCCGTCGGAGCGGATCACGGGGAACGCCGCGTTGATCACGTTGTAGCCGTGCTGCTTGATGCGGGCGTCGGTGATGGGGATCCAGCCGAGCGGCGGGTGGACGCCGTTCGAGGCGCCGTCCCAGTTCTCCCAGTAGCCCTGCAGGACCTTGCCCGTCGGCCGCGACTTCACCGCGCACGTGTCCCCGCCCGTCGGGGTCGGGGTGGGAGTCGGCGTGACCGTGGGGGTCGGCGTCGGGGTGGGCGTCACCGTGGGGGTCGGCGTCGGCGACGGGGGAGTGCCGGGGCCGTCGAAGCTCACGTCGTCGGCGTAGTACGTGCCCTGCCCGTACCAGCCGTGCAGGTAGACGACCGCGGAGGTCTGGCCCGCGGCGGTGGTGAAGGGGACGGTGAGCTGCGTGAACGCGGAATCGGACGAGGTCCAGGTGGAGCCGCCGCCGTTGACGCCGAGGTACACGTAGCTGCCGCGGACCCAGGCGGTGAGGGTGTACGCGGTGCTGGGCTGGACGGTGACGGTCTGGGTGCACTGGGCGTTGTCGGAGGCGCTCGCCGCGCCCGAGAGCGCCTTGGTGCCGGAGCGGACCGGGGAGCTGACGACCGAGCCGAGCCCGCCCGTGCACGTCCAGGGGGAGAGCGTGCCGGACTCGAAGCCCGGGTTCGCGAGCAGGTTGGCCGCCTGAGCCGATGTCTGTGTGAGGAGGACTCCTGCGGTCGCCAGCAGTAGCGATACTGCCAGCGCCACCAGGCGGGGGGTTCGCTTCATGGGGGGACAACCCTTCTGTCGCCCGGGCGCGGGAGGTCGCCGGGCATCGTCGGCGCGGCGGGGCGGTGGCCGCCCTGGACCGCGGGCCCCTCGGGGAGGTCGCGGCCGGGGAGTGACGCTTTCTTTTAAGAAAGTTTCCTAAGAGTTGTCGCGATCGTAGCCCTGAGGACGATCCGTCACAAGGCCCAAAAGGGGGACACTGCGCTCGAACCTGGCCGCGAGGGGGTCGAAACCGCGGCGGCCTCAGACCTTGACGACGATCTCGGCCCGCCCCTTCTCGGACGTGGCAGTCACCGTCCAGCATCCGCGCGAGGGGAAGTGGACGCCCATCGGCAGCGGACCCGGCAGGCTCTCCGACGTGGGGCTGAGGGTCGCCTCGCCCGTGGCGCCCGACCCGGACGCGACCACGGTGACCGACGGCGGCTTGGCGCTGGACGTCCACAACGGGCGCTTGACGTAAAAGCCGTCACCGGACCGCACGACCGAGCCGCCCCACGTGGGCTCGTCCGGCGCGATGAACCATATGTCCGCCTCGCCCACGGCTCGCGTGACCCCGAGATCCACGAGATCCCGCGGGAGATCCTTCGCCACGCGGATGCCGTCGTCGCACGCCACGGTCGCCTCGTCGGTTGGGGGTCCACCGGCGTCGCAGGCGCCGCCCAGGAGACCGAGGGCCACGACACCCGCGGCCCACGTCGAGGTCCGGCCGAGACGCCGTGTCACCATGCCCGCTCCCTCCGCCGCGCCCTCGTGTCCGGGGCGGGTGCGTTTCTAGGATTCTCGGCATGTCGTCACAACCGCAAGGACGGGCCGCCGGCACCCGCGCCTCGCTGCTCGTCATCTACAGCCCGAGAGCGGACGAATGCCGTGAATTCTACGAGAGCCTGGGGCTCGCCTTCCACTAGGACGCCGCCGATGATGCGGCCGGACAGCTCTGGCACGAACCTCCGTTACCCGTAAATTTCATGGTTTCACCTGCTGTTTCCGGGCCCGCGCGGGCCATGACCTGCGGATCTCCGGAAGCCCGTCCGGCGGCCGGTTGACGCCCTGGTGCCCGTGTGTGAACCTCCGGCGGGGCTCTCGGGCCCTCGTTTCACCATGCACTCCGGGAGGTCGACGGTCGGGGTCCCACCTGATCGTGCATGGCGGTCGTGCCGCGT
Organism: Sphaerisporangium sp. NPDC051011; assembly: GCF_040653595.1. Taxonomy (NCBI): domain Bacteria; kingdom Bacillati; phylum Actinomycetota; class Actinomycetes; order Streptosporangiales; family Streptosporangiaceae; genus Sphaerisporangium; species Sphaerisporangium sp. NPDC051011. Next base: position 151,522 of record NZ_JBFAGG010000019.1, read on the forward strand.
TCGAAGAAATTCGAAGGGAACCGTTCATGCGCAGGAAGCTCCTCGTCGCGCTCGTGATGGCGCTGGCCGCGTCGTTCCTGGTGGGTCTCAAGGCCCCGCCGGGGACGGCCGCCGCGTCCGAGCCGTACACCTATCGCAACGCCCAGATCGGCGGCGGCGGGTTCGTCCCCGGCATCGTCTTCAACCAGACGCAGAAGGACCTCATCTACGCCCGCACCGACATCGGCGGCGCCTACCGCTGGAACCAGGCCACGCAGACCTGGACCCCGCTGCTCGACTGGGTCGGGTACGACGACTGGGGCCTCAACGGCGTCGCCGGCATCGCGACCGACGCGGTGGACCCGAACCGGGTGTACGTGGCCGCCGGGATGTACACCAACTCGTGGGATCCGAACAACGGCGCGATCCTTCGCTCATCGGACAAGGGCGCGACCTGGCAGAAGACCGCGCTGCCGTTCAAACTCGGCGGCAACATGCCCGGCCGCGGCATGGGGGAGCGGCTCGCGATCGACCCGAACAGGAACAGCATCCTGTACTTCGGCGCGCCGAGCGGCAACGGCCTGTGGCGCAGCACCGACTCCGGCGTCACCTGGGCGAAGGTCGCGAACTTCCCCAACGTCGGCAACTACGTCCAGAGCCCCGGGGACCCGTACCTCGGTGACAACCAGGGCGTGGTGTGGGTGACGTTCGACAAGCGCACCGGCACCGCGGGCAACGCCACGCAGACCATCTACGTCGGCGTCGCGGACAAGGCCAACACCGTCTACCGCACCACCAACGGCGGGACGAGCTGGGAGCGCGTGGCCGGGCAGCCCACCGGCTACATCGCACACAAGGGCGTGCTGGACATGACCAACGGCTACCTGTTCATCGCCACCAGCGACACCGGCGGCCCGTACGACGGCGGCAAGGGCGACGTGTGGCGGTACGCGACCGCGACCGGCGCTTGGACCCAGGTCAGCCCGATCCCGTCGAACAGCGCCGACGACTACTTCGGGTACAGCGGCCTCACCGTAGACCGCCGGCACCCCGGCACGCTCATGGTCGCCACCCAGGTCTCCTGGTGGCCGGACGTGATCTTCTTCCGCAGCACCGACTCCGGCGCCACGTGGACGCGCGTGTGGGACTTCACCAGCTACCCCAACCGCTCGTTCCGCTACAAGATGGACATCACCGCCACGCCGTGGCTGACCTTCGGTACCAATCCCTCCCCGCCGGAGGTCACGCCCAAGCTGGGCTGGATGACCGAGTCCATGGAGATCGACCCGTTCGACTCCAACCGCATGATGTACGGCACCGGCGCCACCATCTACGGCACCACCGACCTCACCAAGTGGGACACCGGCGGGCAGTTCACCATCAAGCCCATGATCATCGGGTTGGAGGAGACCGCCGTCCTCGACCTGATCAGCCCGCCGACCGGCGCGCCGCTGATCAGCGGCCTCGGTGACATCGGCGGGTTCCGGCACGACGACCTGACCAAGGTCCCGGCGAAGATGTTCACCCAGCCCGTATTCACCAGCACGACCAGCCTCGACTACGCCGAGACCAACCCCGCGGTCATGGTCAGGGCAGGCAGCTTCACCGACTCCGACCGCCCGAACGACAGCCACGTGGCCTTCTCCACCGACGGCGGCGGCAACTGGTTCCAGGGCGGCGAGCCGGGCGGCGTCAACAGCGGCGGCACGGTCGCGGCCGCCGCCGACGGCAGCCGGTTCGTCTGGGCCCCCGGCGACGCCGGCCAGCCGGTCGTCTACTCGGTCGGCTACGGCAACACCTGGACCCAGGCGTCCGGCGTCCCGGCGAACGCCGTCGTCGAGTCCGACCGGGTCAACAAGAACAAGTTCTACGCCTACTCCGGCGGCGGCTTCTACGTCAGTACCAACGGCGGCGCCACCTTCACCAGGACCGCGGCCACCGGCCTGCCCGCGAGCGGCGCGCGCTTCAAGGCGCTGCCCGGCGCAGAGGGCGACATCTGGCTCGCCGGCGGCACCACGGGCCTGTGGCACTCCACCGACTCCGGGGCCTCGTTCACCAAGGTCGCCGGCGTGACCGAGGCGAACAACATCGGCTTCGGGAAGGCCGCCCCCGGGAAGACCTACCAGGCCCTCTACCTGATCGGGCGGATCGACGGGGTGCACGGCGTCTACCGGTCGGACGACACCGGCGCCACCTGGGTGCGGATCAACGACGACCAGCACCGGTACGGCAACTTCGGCGAGGCGCTGACCGGCGACCCGCGCGTCTACGGCCGCGTGTACATCGGCACCAACGGCCGCGGCGTCATCTATGGAGACCGCACCGGCGGCGGCACACCCGACACCACGCCGCCCTCCAAGCCGGGTACGCCCACGGCTTCGGCGATCACTTCTTCGGGGGCGACGCTGACGTGGGCGGCTTCGACGGACAACGTGGGGGTGACCGGGTATGACGTGTATCGGGAGGCGGGCGCCACTGATGTGCTGGTGGGGTCGGCTGCGGGTACGTCGTTCGCGTTGACGGGGTTGTCCGCGTCGACCTCGTACACGTTCTATGTGGTGGCGCGTGACGCGGCCGGTAACTCCTCGGTGGCGTCCACGCCCGTCACCTTCACCACGACCTCCGGTGGTGGAGGCCCCGGAGGCGGGTGCTCGGCGACCTACATGGTGACGAACTCCTGGCCGGGCGGCTTCCAGGGCGAGGTGTCCGTCAAGAACACCGGAACCTCGGCGATCACCGGCTGGACGGTGAAGTGGACCTTCACGGCCGGTCAGACGGTGACCCAGCTCTGGAGCGGTGTCCTCACCACGTCCGGGGCCGACGTCACGGTGAAGAACGCCTCCTACAACGGCGCCCTGGCCGCGGAAGCGTCGACCTCGTTCGGGTTCAGCGGAACCTGGACCTCCTCCAACCCGGTGCCTGCGGTGACCTGCACGGCGGGCTGACCTGAGTACGGCGGGCCCGGCGTCGCGTACGGCGCCGGGCCCCCACCGGTCAGGAGGGTGACCGGAGCGCCCGCGTCAGAAGACGGACACGTACGTCACGAAAGAGGGCTGGTTGACCCGCGTAGTGGCGTTGTAGCAGGCGACGTCGCGCACGACGGCGTCGCCGCCGAACGTCCCCCACGTGGTGAGCAGGTTGCAGTACTCCGGCCCCGGCCCGTACGCGGTGACCTGGACGTCGTCCTGCAGCACGCCGATGCCGTGGAAGGTGACCAGGCGCAGGCCGGTCCCGGCGCCCAGGATGTCGTTGGTGAAGGGCGGCTGCGAGTTGTAGTTCACCGCGGGCGGCACCGGCATGTACGGCCCGGGGTTGGCCGGCACGTTGTCGAAGGTGTAGCCGAAGTTCTTCGGCGGGATCCCGGCGCCCGTGATCGCCCGTTCATACTGGTAGGTGAGGTTCCAGCCGGTGTTGAACGGGGCGTTCGTGGCGTTGTGGCAGCGGACGACCAGCTTCTGCTCGGCGGGGTTCGGCGTCCAGTCGCTCGCCTTGCACCGGGCCGGGTTGGCCGGGTCGACCGAGGTGACCTGGATGTTGCCCGCCAGGCCCGACGACCCGAGCCCCGGCAGGCGCACGGTCCACGTGCCGAGGCCGAGCGGCGTCACCGCGTTCGCGGCCCCGGAGGAGTTGTACTGCGAGCCGATGCCGCCGCCGGCGGGCTTCCAGTGCACGTAACCGAACGCCTTGAGAGCGGGCAGCGGGCCGGTGCTCTCGGAGAAGACGATGGAGAACGGGGCGAACTGGGGGACGCCGCCGTACCTGTAGCACTGCACGGCCACGATCTCATCGGCGCCCGACATGCTCCACTTCTGGACCTGGCACCACTGGGCCGTGTCGGTGATCGCCGTCACGTGCACGATCCCGCCGGTGGGGATCCCGATGGCCGGGAACCTGACGAACACCTGCCCCACGCCGCCGGGGCTCACCGTGACGGTGGGGCCGACCGGCCAGCTCCCCGCCTGGTGGTTGAGGTCCGGGACACCGGAGGTGACGTCCACGACGGCGAACCCCCAGCGGTTGGGCGTCGCGGCGTGGGCGCTCGTGCCCGCGGCGGTGAGTCCCGCGGCGAGCATGGCGGCGACGCAGAGGAATCTGAGTAATACCGTTCGTAACTGGCGCATGTCGTTCTCCATCGAGGTGGCGGGATCGGGCTCATCGGGCTCGGACGAGACGGCTGATGTGGCCGGGAGCCGTCGCCGTCAGAAGACCGACGGGTGGGTGTTGAGGAACTCGCGCCTCACCGGCGCGAAACCGTCCGGGTACAGGCAGGGAGGAGCTGTTTCGCGGGCTTTGGCACGGTACAAACCGGCCGCAGGATGACATCCCTTAAGCGACGCACGCGTCCTCCGTCCACGCCTGAAGCCATGGGTCGTCGCGATGCCAGGGCCCCGGCATCAGGTGATCATGGATGGAGCGCCGTCCTCACACGTCCACTTGCGCTTTTGATAACCCGGCCGCAGGTCCTTGAGAAGACCCAACCTTGCCGGGATTCCGGACAGCGGTCAGGCCGCAGGTCGGCCGCCCGCCGCCGCGCGCGGGCAGGGCGGACGGCGACATAGTCTGGGCCGCGACACGATGTGAGTACGGGGGGTGCCGGTGGCCGTCACCGACGAGAGGCGCGGCGACGCCGAAGAGCGTGCGGGCGTCACGAGCTGGCTGGACGGGGTGCGCGCGACCCGCACGGGCCGGTTGACGCTGAAGATCGTCATCGGCGTGGTCGGTGCCGCGCTGGTCATCGGCGGCCTGCTCCTCGTCCCGCTCCCCGGCCCCGGCTGGCTGATCGTCTTCGCCGGCCTCGCGGTGCTCGCCACCGAGTTCGCCTGGGCCCACCGCCTGCTGGAGTTCGCCAAGAAGACCCTCTCGGCCTGGACCGACTGGCTCAAACGCCAGAACTGGCCGGTCCGCATCCTGGTCGGCGCCGTCACCCTCGCCGCCGCGGCCGTCCTGGTCTGGTTCATGGTCAAACTCACCGTGGGCATCGACCTCCTGCAAGAGGCCCGCGACCTTTTCCTCTGACCCGGTGACGGGCTACCGGGTGTGATCGCCGAGGTCGGCGGCTTACTCAGAGCATTCGGGTCTCCAGGACGCGGGCGATGTCGTCGGCGTGCGGCATGTGTCGAGTCTGGGCGCTGCGCAGTGCGCGCCGAGTGGTCACCGGATCGGTCTTGAAGGCGGCGCGCCATCTGCTTGTTCCGGGGTAAACCCTCACGAGATTCTCCTCGGCGACACAGGGGGTTCACGGAGGTACTGGTTTGTCACCTGGGTGCACAGGAAGTCAGCGGGAAATGTCATCTGAGCCGTGAAGAATGTCGCCATGGCCGGAGTCACCTCCGGCCGCGGGACCTTCTCACCGGATCGCCGAGACGCTGCTGGCGTGGTTGCAGTGCGGCTACCGGATTCGTCCGCAGTGCTCCGGCATTCTATAGGTACAGGCCGGTGCCCTGCTCGGACTGCGGGGTGGCGACGGCGTGCAGGTCGCGCTCGCGCATGACGAGGTAGACCTGGCCGTGGACCTCGACCTCGTACTGGTCCTCGGAGTTGAACAGCACCTTGTCGCCCACCTTGACCAGGCGCGCGTTGGCTCCCACGCCGCACACCTCGCCCCAGACGAGCCGGTTGGCCATGGTGACGGTCGCGGGGATGACGATGCCCGCAGAGCTGCGGCGTTCCTCGTGGTCAGGCTCGACCTTGACCATGACGCGATCGTGGAGCATCTGGATCTCGAACTTCGGGTCAGCCACGTCTGAAGCTTATTCGGCCGGAGCGTGAACAGTGACCCATGGACCGCCCCGCCCGGCGACAGCGTCCCGTCTGTGGGAGATCGGTATGGTTTGCGCAGGAGGCGAACATGACCCAGGACTTCAGCGGATGGCAGTGGATCAACGAACCCGCGAAGTGGTCGGCGGGGACGCTCGGGACGGAGGAGGACGACCTCGTCGTGACCGCCGACGCCCGCACGGACCTGTGGCGGGTGACGCACTACGGGTTCACCTACGACACCGCGCACCTCTTCGGTACGACCGTGACCGGCGACGCGCGCGTCACCACGACCTTCCGGGCGCCCTGGGCCGCGCAGTACGACCAGGCCGGCGCGATGATCCGGATCGACGAGAAGAACTGGATCAAGGCGGGCGTCGAGTACGTCGACGGGCGGCTCAACGTCAGCGCGGTGGTGACCCGCGACGTCTCGGACTGGTCGGTCGCCCCGGCCCTCGGCCCCGCCGAGACGATCACGGTGGACCTGGCGCGCGAGGGCGACACGGTGACCGTGCGGTACGGCCTGGATGGCGCGGAGCCGGTCACCATGCTCAGGCTCGCGTACTTCCCTCCGGGGGTGCCCGCCCTCGCCGGCGTCATGTGCGCGGCGCCCCAGGGGAACGGGTTCGAGGTCAGGTTCACCAACATTAGCGTTTCGTCATAGTTTGTCCGTCTGTACCCTCTTATTGCTGTGAATTATGGTGTTTCGGTGGAGTGGCGCGTGGCGTCGCAGCCGTAACATGGGCGTAGTCGTCGGTCTTGACGGTTTCCGCGAATGCCCGACGCCAGGCACCGAACCGCAGTGCATTCGGGCTCGCGCGCGGCCAAGGAGTTGACATGACCGACGAGACCCCTCGGGGGCCAGCGGGTCTGAACACCGGTCGCCCCAACCTGGCGCGCATCACCGACTACTTCCTGGGCGGCAAGGACAACTTCGCCGTCGACCGCGAGGCCGCCGAGCAGATCCTGTCCGTGGCGCCCGAGGTCCGCACCATGACCCGCGAGGTCCAGGCGTTCCACGTGCGGGCCCTGCGTTACCTGGTCGGCGCGGGTGTCACGCAGTTCATCAACATCGGGATGGGCCTGCCCAGCCAGTTCAACACCCATGAGATCGCCGGGTCGCTGACGCGCGAGGCCCGCGCGGTCTATGTGTCGCGCGACCCGGTCGTGCTCTCGCACTCGCGGGCGCTGCTCGCCACCGACTCCCGCACGGGGGTCGTCGAGGGCGACATCCTGCACCCCGCCGAGCTGGTCGCCGACCCGGTGGTGCGCCGCGTCATCGACGCGGACCGTCCTGTGGCGATCGTGACGCTCGGCATCCTGCAGTTCACCCCGGACTCCGAGGACCCGTTCAAGAGGGTCGCCGAGCTGCGCGACTGGATGCCGGTGGGCGGCCACCTGGTCGTCGCGCACGCCGTGACCGACTCCCGTCCCGAGTCCGCGCAGCCGGTCGTGGACGTCTACAAGCGGGTCGTCGGCCGCACCGAGGACGCCTCCCGCACGCGCGAGCAGGTGCTCGGCTTCTTCGAGGGGTTCCGGATGGTCGAGCCGGGGCTCGTCTACCTGCGGCAGTGGCGTCCGGACAACCCGCTGGCCGTCCACCGTCCCGAGTCGATCTGGATGGTCGGCGGCATCGGCCGCAAGGACGAGGCCTGACCCGAACCGCCGTACCGGAGGCGCGGCCATGAACAGGGTCGGGGCGCGGCGGTGTTCTGGAGGAGGAGGGAGGAAGGGGGTGAGGAACGAGCCCCCTTCCGAGTGACGACGGAAGAACATCGCCTGAAGTGCGCCCCGAACCGCCGTGCCGGAGGCGCGGCCATGAACAGGGTCGGGGCGCGGCGGTGTCCGGAGGGTGTCCGAACAGCCGCCACATGGTGATCGGCTGACGATCGCGGACGGCATACAGTGATGCGCACATGTGTCATGAAAGGTCCGTGACGTCGTGATAAGCCCCTTCGCCAGGCTCCCCGGTCCGCTTCGCTGGGGGGCTCGCGTCCTCACCGCCGTTCTGGTCCTGGCGCTGGTCGCCGGCGCGGCGCTGACCTGGACCGTCCGCCGGTCCTTCCCGCAGGTGGACGGCGAGCTGCGCCTCCCCGGCCTGAGCGCCCCGGTGACCGTCGTGCGCGACCGGTACGGGATTCCCCAGATCTACGCGGACGACCCCAAGGACCTGTTCACCGCGCAGGGGTACGTCCACGCCCAGGACCGCTTCTGGGAGATGGACTTCCGCCGCAAGACCACCGCCGGCCGGCTGTCGGAGCTGTTCGGCGCCTCCACCCTGGAGATCGACAAGGTGGTGCGCACGCTCGGCTGGCGGCGCACGGCCGAGCGCGAGGTGGCCCTGCTGGACGCGCCCAGCCGAGAGGCGTTCACCGCGTACGCGGCGGGCGTCAACGCGTGGATGGCCGCGAACCAGGGATTCGCGGACAGGAGCCTGGAGTATGCCGTCCTCAAGCTGACCAACGGCGCGTACACCCCCGAACCGTGGACCCCGGCGGACTCGCTGGCCTGGCTGAAGGCGATGGCCTGGGACCTGCGCTCCAATATGGACGCCGAGCTGGAGCGGGCGCTGGACTCCTCGGTCCTGCCGCCGGACCGGGTGCGGCAGCTCTTCCCGGACTACCCGTTCGACCGGCACCGTCCGATCGTCACGGCCGGGGCCATCCGGGACGGCGCCTTCGACCCCGCCGCGCCCACCTCAGGGACGGACGCGACCGCCAAGCCCGCGACCGATTCAGCCAAGCCCGTGGGCCGGTCCGCCGCACGAGCGGGCGCCGAGCGCTCCGCCGGGACGGCCACGGACCCCGCGACGGCCGGAGCGCTCGCCGGGGCGGCGCGGACGCTCGCCGCGCTGCCCTCCCCGCTGGGCACGGACGGCTCCGACCGGGCGGGGATCGGCTCCAACTCCTGGGTCGTGTCCGGCGCGCACACCGACACCGGCAAGCCGCTGCTCGCCAACGACCCGCACCTCGGGCCGCGCATCCCGTCCATCTGGTACCAGGCGGGGCTGCACTGCCGGGCGAAGTCGGCGGCGTGCCCGTACGACGTCGTGGGGTACACCTTCTCCGGCCTGCCGGGCGTGGTGATCGGCCACAACGACCGGGTGGCCTGGGGGTTCACCAACCTCGGCCCCGACGTCGCCGACCTGTACGCCGAGCGGACGCGCGGGAACGTCTACAAGGTCAAGAAGCGGTGGGTCCCGATGGAGACCCGCACCGAGCAGATCAAGGTCGCCGGTCGCGCGCCCGAGCCGCTGGTCGTCCGCGCGACCGCGCACGGCCCGATCGTGTCGGGGGTGCTGGGCTCCGCGCGGGACGCGCTGCCCGGCGCCGCCGCGCACGCGGGGGAGAAGGTGGGGACGCCCGAGAACGGCAGGGCGCCGGCCGGTGAGTACGACGTGGAGATCGCGTTGCGCTGGACCGCGCTCGACCCGGGCCGCACGGCCAACGCGCTCCTGCTGCTGGATACGGCGTCGGACTTCGAGGAGTTCAGGAAGGCTGCGTCGTCCTTCGAGGCCCCCGCCCAGAACATGATTTATGCCGACGTAGACGGCAATATCGGTTACCAGGCACCCGGGCGCATCCCCGTCAGGACTAAGGGCGACGGCGCCTGGCCGAGCAAGGGCTGGACCGGCGACGAGGAATGGTCGGGGTTCATCCCCTTCGACGAGCTTCCCAAGGCTTACAACCCGCCCGAGGGCTTCATCGCCACGGCCAACAACGCCGCGATCGGCCCCGGCTACGGCCGCCTCCTGACCGCCGACTGGGCGTACGGCTACCGCTCCCAGCGCATCGCCGACCGGCTCCAGCGGGCCATCGGCGCGGGGAAGATCACCGCCGCCGCGATGGCGGACATCCAGATGGACTCGCTCAACACCATCGCCGCCACGCTCGTCCCGTACCTGGTCAAGGCGGGCGCGGGCGTCCCCGAGGCGCGGCTGCTGACCGGCTGGGACTACACCCAGGGACGCGACAGTGCCCCCGCCGCGTACTTCAACGCGGTCTGGCGCGCCCTGCTCCACCGGACGTTCGACGACGAACTGCCCGAGGCCGGGCGCGCGGGCGGCGGCGACCGCTGGTACGAGGTCGTGCGCGCGCTGCTGCCCGAGCCGTCCGACCCGTGGTGGGACGACGCGCGCACCAAGGACAAGGTGGAGACCAGGGACGAGACGCTGGCGGCGGCGATGGCCGACGCGGCGAAGGAACTGCGGGACCGGCTCGGTGACACGCCGGAGGACTGGCGCTGGGGCGACCTGCACACCCTGGAGCTGACCAACGAGACGTTCGGCACCTCGGGCATCGGCCCGATCGAGTGGCTGTTCAACCGGGGGCCGCTGAGGCTCGCCGGCGGCCAGGACGCCGTGGACGCCACCGGCTGGGACGCCGTCGCCGGGTACGAGGTGGACTGGGTGCCGTCCATGCGCATGGTCGTGGACCTGGCAGACCTCGACCGCTCCCGCTGGGTCAACCTGACCGGCGCGTCCGGGCACGCCTTCCATCCCAACTACGCCGACCAGGCCGGCCTGTGGGCCGACGGCCGCACGACGCCGATGCGCCAGACCGAGCGTGCCGTCCGCGCGGACGCCGCCGACACGCTCACCCTCGTGCCGTGAGGATCGTGAGCCGGTGACGCCGGACCGCCGGGGACGGCGGAGGCGCCGTCCCCGGGCACTCTTGTGATCGTCGAAACCGGACCCATGCCCCGAGGGACGGCGGAGCCGTTCAGCCGCTGGTCACGGACGCGATGTCGGCCAGCGGGAACTCCAGGTAGTCGCCCGCCTCCTCGCACCAGGCGTCCAGCACGCCGCGCCGCAGCTCGCCGTGGCTGACCGTCGCGGTGAGACCGTCGGACAGCGTGATGAGGGCCCGCACCCCCCGGTCGACGACGAAGCCGAGCAGGGACTGCTGCGCGGTCGGCAGGCGGGTGGCCAGGCGGCCGATCACCGCCCACGTCTGCCCTGCCTGGCGCTGCTCGTCGGTCGTCCGCACCAGCCGCTTGGCGTGCTCGCGCGGGTCGGGCGGCGGGTCGGCGATGAACGGCGGCGGCTCCTCCAGCTCCGCCACCCGGCCGCCGGGCAGCAGGATGAGCCGCCCGCCCTGCGGCTCGCGCCGGACCGCGATCTCGCCGGTGTCGTCCACGGGCACCGGCGCGTACCCGGCGTCGCGCAGCGCGGCCAGCGTGCGGTCGGCGGGGGCGGCGCCGGCCAGGACGGTGGGCGCGAGCAGCCGCAGCCCGAGCCGTGACAGGCGGCGGTGCGCGGCGATCTCGGCGAGCAGCGCGGGGTCCGAGCCCTGGATGATGCAGCCGACCGTCGTGACCGTGACCTCGCCGTACCGCCGGGCCACGTCCTTCACCAGGTACGCCAGCGGCTGCGGGATCGTCCCGGCCGCGCGCAGGTCCTCCAGCAGGGACTCGGCGGAGTACCCGGCGTCCAGGGCCCTGCGGACGCTGGCGGCCGAGAACCGCCACACCGAGGCCACGCCCTGGGACTCGCGGTCGGCGGCGCGGTCGAGCAGCCCGGCCAGCTCGGCGGCGGGCGGGCCGGTGACCACGGCCGTCAGGTCGGCCCCGAACAGCGCGGTGCGCTGCGCCCCGGCCAGGGCGTGCACCGACGCCTCGACCAGGGCCGGGTCGCGTTCGATCTGCGGGGCGGACTCGTCCTGCTCGTCCCCGGCGGCCACGGCCGAGCCGAGGGCGGCCAGCGCGCGGCCGAGCGCCGTCAGGCCGTCGGAGGCGACCAGCCCGAGCAGCCGCGCCTCGGCCAGCACGGCCGGGCAGCAGTCGGCCAGCAGCGCGCGGTCGAGCAGCGGGGCGCGCCAGTGCACGGCCTGCACGAGCTCGGGGACGCTCGCCACCGCGGCGTCCTCGGGCAGGGTCGCCAGCGTGGCCAGCACCGCCCGGCGGATGCGGGCGACGGTCTCCCCGGCCGGGTCGTCGTCCAGGACGGTCGCGTACCTGCCGGCGGTGCGGCGCAGCGACGTGCGTTCCATGCGCCACCAGGCGGCCAGCAGCACCCGCAGTCGCGCGGGCGCGTCCTCCAGGCGCCAGGCGTCGAACCGCTTGGTCGGCACCAGGCCGCCCGCGGCGTCGTCCCAGGCCAGCAGCCGGGCGACCGCGCAAACCTCCAGCAGCAGCCGGGTCTCCTCCTCGGTGCAGCCGGTCTCCTTGACGACGCGGCGCACCTCGCGCACCCCGACGCCGCCGCTCTTGAGCAGGGGGAGCGGGGTCTTGTCGGTGTTCTCCAGCAGCGCGGCGGCGCGGTCGACGGCGTGCGGCGCGGCCAGGCACATGGCGTGGTCGACGGCCTCGGCGTCCGCGGGCACGGTGCCGAGGTTGGGCGGCTCTGGGGTGAACGGCGCGCGGTAGTCGGGGCCGCGCAGGGCCAGCGCGACCTCGCGGGGCATCTCGGCGATGTCCCACTGCGGGCGGAAGATCAGGCCCCGGTCGACGGCCCACTGCTCGGGGGTGCCGGGGGTGACGAAGCGGTTGCCGTCGACGCCGCGCACCGGTCCGTCCCAGGCGAACTCGTCCAGCAGGCTGACCGTGCCGTCGGGCGCGTCACGCAGCAGGGCGGACACGCGGTCGGCGTCGGTGAGGACGGCGGTGACGCGGGCCAGGAGCTGCCGCCGGCCGCCCTGCGCGGGCAGCCCGAGGGCGCGGCTCATGCGGCGCAGCGCCTCGGCGTTGACCGTCCAGGACTCCAGGTAGGAGGCAAGGGGCTCGCCGAGCCCGCACGGGGCGGCCCACCAGCGGGCGACGGCGGGGGCGAGGTGGAGCCGGCCGTCGCGCCCCGGCCAGGCGAGCGCGCGGTCGTACAGGCCGTCCAGCCACGGGACGACCTCGGCGGTGGTGACGCCGAGGAACCGGGCCAGCTCGTCGGCGGTGGCCCGCTCGCCGATGACCAGGCACGCCTGCAGGATCTCCAGCGGAGGCAGCGGCAGGCCGCGCATGACCTCCATGACGGCGAAGTCGTCGCCCAGGCGGCGGGCGAGCGTGTCGAGGCGGCGGGGCCACGGCGCGGCGATGGCGTCCGGGCGGCCCGTCAGGACGCGCGCGAGCCGGTCTTCGTCGAGCGTGGTCAACCAGTCGAGCAGGTGATCGTCCATCACAGCTCTTTCAAGGTCTCGCGGGAGTCACCAGGAGGCCACCGTAATGCAACGCACCCGCCTCACGGGATCGACGTAGCAGAATAGAACCGGAACCTGTGAGTTCCGTAACCACCGCCCGGCCGCCGGCGCGGCTCTCGGGCCGGGGTGTCAGCTTTTGAGCACCGCCCAGACGACCTTGCCGGACGGCAGCAGCGGGTTCCAGCCCCAGCACAGGCTCATCGACTCGACGATGTGCAGGCCCATGCCTCCGGGTTCGAGCGGCGAGGGGTCGCGCATGACGGGCGCGGCCGAGCCCGGGTCGGCGAACGCGCAGGTCACCAGCGAGTCGCGGCGGATAATCGACATGCGGATCGGCTCGATGGCGCTGCGCCGGACGTCGCGCGGGTCGAACACGAGGCCGTGCCGCAGGGCGTTCGTGGCCAGCTCGGAGATCACCAGCTCCATGTCCTCGGCCAGATCGCGCATGCCCCAGGCGAACAGGCTCCCCGACGCGAAGCTGCGCGCCGCGTGCACCGACTCGGCCCGGGGCGCGAGCACGAATGTGGCGCTGCGGGTCGCGGCTTCGGGGGAGGTGAGGTCGCGTGCGGGCAAGGGCCACCAGCCGACGGGAGGCCACCAATCGAAGGCCGACCACTGGTAGCGCCCACGCGTCAGGTCCGTGGAGTGCACGGGATCATGATGAGGCAAACCCGTGTGCAGGTGCAAGGGCGGATGCACGTGCAGAGGGGACGTGCAAGCGCTACGGTTAGCCTTGGGAGTGAAACCGAAGGGGGACCACACGCGCGATCTTTGACAGACTGTGAATCAGTCCACAACCGGAGGAAGCACGTGTCCATCGATCCGCCTGGTTCCGGCTCAACGGTTCGGCGCATTATGTTGGGCGCCAGCTTACGCAGGCTGCGTGAAGAGCGTGGGCTGACTCGTGAGGTGGCGGGCTTTCACATCCGCGCATCCGAGTCGAAGATCAGCCGCATGGAGCTCGGACGGGTCGGGTTCAAGACGCGTGACGTCGAGGACCTGCTCACGCTGTACGGCGTCGACGATGACGCCGATCGCCGTGGGCTGCTGGAAATGGTCCGTGAGGCGAACACGCCCGGTTGGTGGCACAAATACAGTGACCTGCTCCCCGCATGGTTCTCGACGTACGTCGGCCTCGAAGAGGCTGCCTCGGTGATCCGCACCTACGAGGTGCAGTTCATCCCGGGTCTCCTCCAGACGCAGGCGTACGCGCGGACGGTGATCCGGCTCGGGTATCCGGACGTGCCAGAGGAGGAGATCGAACGCCGTGTGCATCTGCGCATGCAACGGCAGGAGCGTCTCATCCGCAAGGAAGGACCGAAACTCTGGGCCGTGATCGACGAGGCCGCGCTGCGGCGGCCCATCGGCGGCAAGGAGATCATGTACGAGCAATTGCAACACCTGATGGCGGTCGCCAGTCTGCCCACCATCACCTTGCAGGTGATGCCGTTCCAGTTCGGCATGCACGCGGCCGAAGGCGGAGCGTTCACCATCCTGCGTTTTCCGGAGTCCGACCTTTCGGACGTGGTCTACGTCGAGCAGCTGTGGGGTGCCCTTTACCTGGACAAACGTGAGGACATCGATCCGTACCTCACAGCCATGGAACAGCTGTGCATCGAGAGCACAACTCCCGGGGGCACCGCCGAGATCCTCGGCGACATACTCAGAGAGATCTAGATGAACCAGCCGTACAACGGAATGCCGGCCACGAGCCTCACCGGCGTGGCGTGGCGCAAGAGTGTTCACAGCAACTCGCAGGGTAACTGCGTCGAGCTGGCCAAGCTCCCCGATGGGGGCGTCGCCGTCAGGAACAGCCGGTTCCCCGACGGCCCGGCCCTCATCTACACCCGTGACGAGATCCGGGCCCTGGTGCTCGGCGTCAAGGACGGCGAGTTCGACAATCTGGTCGCGTAACACCCTGTTCACATATCGCGAGTCCGGTTAACCGGAGAGCGCGCATCGCGTAACCGGGATCGTTCGCCGATCCGGCACACTGGATGTGTTCCACTTCCTTCAGAGGTTCTGTGGGGGCACCTGATGCTGGACCAGATGACGCTCTACCCGGTGGCCGATGACGTGCTGTTCGCACCGGGGGGCCGCGTCGTGATCCGTACGTACGGCGTCGCGTCCGCGGCCTCCACCGAGGAGGACGGCTCCCGGCCCGTCTCCTACCGCACCTGGGTGACCGGCGTCAGGGACCAGCCCCGATACTGGCGCTGGGGTCACTTCGAGGACGCCCGCCGCGGCCATCGCAAGGTCCTGGAATGGCTCACCGGACGCGGCCCGCAGCCCCCGGCCGTCGTCACCGGCTGAGCCCGCCAGAGCCGGCTGGATCCGCTAGATCGGTCCTGTCGAGACCGGAGCGTTCCAGCGCGCGACGGCGTGCTCCTCGCGCTCGAAACCGAGCACCGACACCGTGCCGGTGTCCAGCTTGAAGTGGCGCCCCTCCTCGGGAGGCAGGCCCAGCCAGCGGGCCGTGAGCACGCGCAGGAAGTGGCCGTGCGCGACCAGCGCCACCTTGCCCTCCACCTGCAGCACGCGGGCGATCACCTTGTCGGCGCGCTCGGCGACCCGCTCCACGCTCTCGCCCGGGTGCGCGGCGTCCCCGGGAACGACGCCGTCACGCCACAGGTACCACCCGGGGCGGTCCTTCCTGATGTCGGGCGTGCTGATGCCCTCGTAGCCGCCGTAATCCCATTCCCACAGGTCCGGGTCGACCTCGTGGCGCGTCAGCCCGGCCAGTTCGGCGGTGCGCCGGGCTCGGCCCGCCGGGCTGACCAGGACCAGCGCGAAGTCCTCGCCGCGGAGCACGGAGGCCAGCGCGCGGGCCTGCTCCTCGCCCTTGGGGGTCAGCGGGATGTCCGTGCGCCCGGTGTGCCGGCCGTCCCGGCTCCACTCGGTCTCGCCGTGCCGCAGCAATATCAGTTCGTCCATAGGGCTCCATCATGCACCGGCCCCGTCCCGTCCCGGGATGCGCACGGGCGGTAAAACCTGAACCCGGTTAATCATTGAACCCGGTACGCGAATCGGGTAGCGTCAGGGCCATGGCGGACGGACCGGGACTGCGGGAACGCAAGAAGCAGCGGACGAAGGAGACGATCCGGCAGGCCGCCATGCGCCTGTTCATGGAGCGCGGGTTCGACGGCGTCACCGTGGCCGAGGTCGCCGAGGCCGCCGAGGTGGCCAAGGTGACGCTGTTCAAGTACTTCCCGACCAAGGAGTCGCTCGTCCTGGAGGCCGCCGCCGACGACGGCCCCGCGCCGATCGTGGCGGCCCGGCCCCCCGGCACGACGCCGGTCGCCGCGCTGCGCGCCCACTACCGGGCGTTCGCCGCCGCCCCCGGCTCCTACCCGACCCTGGGCTCCGAGGACGAGGTGATCCGGTGGATGCGCGTGATCACCGACAGCCCCGTCCTCATGGCCGGCATGCATCGCCTCCTGGACGAGCAGCGCGACGAGCTGGCCCTCGTCCTCGCCGCCGAGCGAGGCCGTGAGCCCGGCTGTGAGCCCGGCGACCTGACGCCCTCCCTGGTGGCCGCGCAGATCACCGGCACCGTCCTGATGCTGAAGGCCGGGTTCTTCGAGTTCCTGGTCCGCGGCGGTTCCATGGCGGACGCCGGCGCGTACCTCGCGCGCAACGTCGAGCACGCCTTCGACCTGCTCGAGAACGGCATCGGCCACCTCTACCCCCGCTGACGCCTCCGCCGGGTACGAGGCCCGCGGCGCCGGCGCCGGCCGAGCGAAGGATTTTTCCCATGCGTGCACGAGGCATCAACTACGACACCGGCTTCCTCCCCGGCGGGACGATCTCCCGCGAGGAGTTCGACCCCGACACCGTCCGGCGCGAGATGCGCGTCATCGCCGAGGACCTGCACTGCGACGCCGTCCGGATCTCCGGCGGCCTGCCCGAGCGCATCGAGACCGCCGCGCGGTTCGCCGCCGAGGCCGGGCTGGAGGTCTGGTTCGCGCCGTTCCCGTGTGAGATGACCGCGGCCGAGATGCTCCCGTATTTCGCCGACTGCGCCGAGCGGGCCGAGAAGGTGCGGGCGGACGGTGCCGAGGTCGTGCTCGTGCTCGGGTGCGAGATCAGCCTGTTCGCCTCCGGATGGATCCCCGGCGAGACCTACAAGGAGCGCATCGCCTTCATGAGCGAGATCCCGAGGAAACCGTGGCGGCTGCTCCGGCTCGTCCGGGCGCCCGGCCGCGTGAACGCCTTCCTTACCGAGGCCGTGGCCCTGGCCCGCCGGCACTTCCAGGGGCGCGTCACCTACGCCTCCGGGCCCTGGGAGCAGGTCGACTGGACCCCGTTCGACATGGTGTCCATCGACAGCTACCGCGACCGCAACACCGCCGGCTCCTACGTCCGCTCGCTGCGCAAGCACTTCCGCCACGGTAAGCCCGTCGTCGTCACCGAGTTCGGCACCTGCGCCTACGAGGGCGCCGCCGAGCGCGGCGGCATGGCGTGGGCCATCGTCGACCGCTCGGCCGAGCCGCACCGCCTCACGGGCGACTTCCGGCGGGACGAGGCCGAGCAGGTCGCCTGCCTGCGCGAAATGCTGGCGATCTTCGAGGAGCAGGGGGTGGACAGCGCGTTCTGGTTCACCTTCGCGTCCTATGGCTCCCCGCACCGCGACGACCCCCGGTACGACCTGGACATGGCGTCCTACGGCGTGGTGAAGATGCTGGACGACCGCAAGGGCACCACCTACCCGGACATGAGCTGGGAGCCCAAGGAGGTCTTCCACGCCATGGCCGACGCCTACCGCGCCTGACCCGTCCGGTCGTTGACCGTGATGCGCGGCGCCGAGATCGGCTCTGCCTTCTTGAGCGGCAGGCGCAGAACGAAACGGGCGCCCCGCGGCGAGTCCGCGACGTGCAACGACCCGTGGTGTGCCCCGGCGACCGCGCGGCAGATGGCCAGGCCGAGCCCGCTGCCCCCGGGGTCGCGGCGGCGGCCGTCCTCCAGGCGGACGAACGGTTCGAAGACCCGCTCGCGGTCCTCGGGCGCGATGCCGTCGCCGTCGTCGGTCATCGTCAGCACGGCCTCGTCGCCGTCCCTGCTCGTGGTGACCTCGACCCGGCCGGCGGCGTGCCGCTGGGCGTTGACCAGCAGGTTGTTGAGCACGCCGATGATCTGGATGCGGTTCGCCGTGATCCGGATGTCCCCGGGGGTGTGCGCATGCACGGGCGGGCCGTGGACGCGGGCGGCCACCTCTTCCCTGACCAGCTCGTTCAGGTCGATCTCCTCGGGGGCCGCGGGCGCGGTGGTCCGCACGCGGGCGAACGTCAGGACGTCGTCGATGATCGCCTGAAGCCGCTGGGTGGTCGACAGCGCCGCCTCGAACGTCTCCTCGGGCCGGACGCTGCCGGGGTACATCAGCGCCTCTTCGAGCTGCGTGTGCAGCCCCGCGACGGGGGAGCGCAGCTCGTGGGACACCACCGACGCGAAGTGGCGCTGCTGTTCCACCGCCAGCTCCAGCCGGGCGAGCGTCTCGTTCGAGGTGCGGGCGAGCTGGGCGATCTCGTCACGTCCGGGCGGCTCCGGCACGCGCTTGCTCAGGTCGCTGACGGTGATCTCGGCCGTGCGGGCGCGGATCGCCGCGACCGGGCGCAGCGTCCGTCCCACCAGCCACCAGGTCGCCCACGCGGCCAGGGCGGCGGCCAGCAGCGTGCCCGCCGCCGTGATGAGCTCCAGGTAGTGACGGGCCAGCAGGGCGGGCTCGGGGCGTCCGGCGTAGACGTAGTGCGGGTCGCCTCCCCACAGCACGCGCGTCGAGAGAGGGGGGAGCCGCACGGCGGTGACCAGGACGCAGCCGCCGTCCGGCGCGCACGACGTCACGTCGTTGAACCGGTTGCTCTCCGGAGGCCGCAGGTGGCTCAGCGGAGGCAGGCCCGAAGCCGCCGGGCTGGCCACTACGACGCGGCCCTGGGAGTCCACGAGTTGGAGGAGCTTGACGCCCCTCATGGGGTTCGGCGGCGGCGGGTCGGCGGGGTCGACCGAGCCGGCCCAGTCGGTCGCCGCGTTCAACGTGTCCCGGAAGATGTGGTCCAGCATCTTGGTCCGGATATTGGCCGCGAGGACGGATCCGAGCAGCGAGAAGATGATCACTGCTGCGATTCCCGCGCCCAGCGTGAAGCGTCCTCGGATGGACTGCGGACGTAGATGGACTGCCAAACTCTCTCCCCGGGAAGCCGTGGCTTTGGGGCCGCCCTCCTCATCAGAGTTGTCGTTGCACGACCATTAAAGTCGACTTCTTGGTAAAATTGGGATGCGAGATATGATCAGCCGTGAATGTAGGCGAATTCATGACTTTCGCCCTACTCGCGCTTTGCGTTCCGGCAAGCAGCGTCCATGATCGGCGCGACCCGCCCGCCGCGTCCCCGGCTATTCGCCGTGGCGGTCGTGCTCGTCGTGGACGGCGCACTTCTTGCGGAACCAGACGGTCTTGGCCGTGCCGTCCGAGGCCGGGAGGACGCCCCATTCGTCGGACAGAGCCTCCACGATGGTGAGGCCGCGCCCGTGCTCCGCGTCGTCGTCCTCGGCGTCCTGTGGTGCCCCTGCCGCGTCCTGTGGGCCCTCTGTGCCTTTTGCGCCCTCGGCGCCCTGTACGCGGTTCTGTGCGCGCTTGACGGGCCTGCGCCGGATCCGCGGACGGCCCTCGCCGTGGTCGGTCACCTCGGCGCACAGCGTGTCGTCGGCCACCCGGACGGTCAGCCGGATCGGCGGCAGCCCGTAGAGGACGGCGTTGCTGAGCACCTCGGAGGCGGCCAGCACGATGTCGTCCGTGAGCTCGTCGCCCGGGTCGCCGAGGTCCCAGTCGGTGAGGGTGCGCCGAAGCCTGCCGCGGACATCGGCGAGCATGGCGGGGTCCATGGGGATGTCCCAGCACACGGTATGGGGACCGTCCGGTGTGCCGATCATGAGAGTCCTTGTCTGGGTGCGGATGGCCTGTCGCTACGGGGGCGAGCGGTGAGGGACCTCACCGGCCGCACAAGTAGCCCGCGCCGTCTATGACCCGGAAGACCCTACTCTGTCCACGTTTGTGCTGTTAGGGCGGGTGGGGGGTTGATGGGGGATTGATGTGGAAACGCGACAGATCATCGAGCGTGCGGGTGCGTGCGGCGGCCGGCACGATGCGCTGGACCGGCCTGGGCGACTACGCCCAGATCTGCACACCCTGACGAAACGCGCCTGCCTCCGGCGTCGCCTCGCCGTGGTCGGGCGGGTGACGCCGGAGGCAGGGGAAGGGGTGGATCAGGCCGAGTACCTGCAGATCAGAGACTGGCTGGGGCCCTGGGCGTGGCTGATGTAGGTGTAGCCGGGCATGTAGTACTGGCACGCGGCGGAGGGGCTCCCGCTGCCCACGTAGGCCACGCCGGTGCCGTTGCTGCGGTAGCAGCCCAGCGACCCGTTGTAGAAGCCGACGATGGACCTGATGTCGACCTGGGCCGCGCAGTACTCGCCGAGCGAGAGCGGGCTGTCCACGATTTCGATGACCGCCGTGGAACGGGCTTGGGCGGGCGCGGTGAAGGCGGCGAGGCCGCCGAGGCAGGCGAGCACGGCGACGGCGAGCGCGACGACACGACGGGGCATGGGGACCTCCAGGATCCGGGAAGGGGTCGGACGATGCCGGGACGGCGGCCGGCAGAGCATGGCGGAGCGCGCGTCGCCGGGCGGGTTGGTGCTCTACGCGAGGGGGTCACGCTGTGCTGATCGCAGTATTAAATAGGAAACCTTCCTGTGCAATAGCCTGCGTCATGGGTTTCGCCCGAGCCTTCTCGTTGTGAAGCGGCTGGTCAGGAGGAGTGTGAGGCGGATGCCCGTATGCCTTACCCCTCCCCGGTACCAGGTCGCGCCGCTAGTTGCCTTGATATGGGCATTTCTTGCGGAACCAGATGGTTTTGGCCTGTCCGTCGAAAGCCGACCGGACGCCCCATTCGTCGCAGAGGGCTTCCACGATGGTGAGTCCCCGGCCGTGCTCGGCGTCGTCCTCCTCGCTGCGACGCTCAGGGAGGCCCGCGCCGTGGTCGGTGACCTCGGCGCACAGTGTCTCTCCTGACATCCGAAGCGTGAGCCGGATCGGGGGACGTCCATAGATCACGGCGTTGCTCAGCACTTCGGTGGCGGCGAGCACGATGTCGTCGGCCAGGTCGTTCCCGCCGGGGAGATCCCAGTTCGCGAGGACTTCGTGCAGCCGGGTTCGCACGTCCCTGAGGACGGTGGGATCTGTGGGAATATCCCAGCACACGACGCGGTCGCCGTACGGAGTGCCGATCATTCTTGTCCTTGTCTGCGCCGTTCATGACCACTGAGGGTCATACTTTGTTCTTGATGGTGTGCGGTGGGCGTTAAGTCGCACTAGAACGGGCGTACAGCGTCGGGTTCGACGCCTCGACCTCGCGCATCTGCCGCCGGAGATCGGCGAGCACGGAAGACTCCACGAGCAGCGGCTCGGCCGTACGCCAGTTCGGGATCGCGTAGTACCGGCGGCTCCAGACCCCGTAGAGGATCGTCCAGGCGGGCTCGCAGCCGTCCAGCAGCCTCGCCGCCGCCCGCGCCTCCGGATCCCAGTCCCGGCGCCGCACCGCCTGCACGCCGGCCTGCCCTCTGCCATGCCGTCCTGTCCGCATGAGCCGCCTTCCTGGCGCCGAAGCCCTACTCCCGTGGCGGCCTGGAGTGACGGGGGAGCGCGTCCGCCGTGACGGGGTGCCGCGCTCTCAGATTGCCTACTCAGCGTCATTTCGTGTAACCGAACGTAATGACACTGTGCCGACAAAAGGCTGTCCGGATCGTGTCTGGATTCACGTCTCCTTTACCGCGGCGCATGTGTAACACTGCCTCGAACACACGTTTTCCATGGTTCGGGAGGGTCTTGTGGGGCGGGAGCGGAACCTCGATCCGAATACGAGTCCGCGCGCGTTCTTCGGCAGCGAGTTGCGTCGCTGCCGAAAGAGGATCGGACTCTCCCAGCCTCAGCTCGGCGAACGAACCACGTACAGTCCGGACATGATCGGAAAAATAGAGCGCGGCGAGCGCCCGCCGTCGCCTGAATTCGTCCAGCAGTGCGATGAGATCTTCGGGGAAGACGGACACTTCAACCGCCTCTACCAGTTCATGCTCCGCACGCCCGGCCCGGCATGGTTCGCCCGCTGGCTGGAAGAGATCGAACCCCGAGCCACCGTCCTCCGCACATGGGACCCCCTCCTGGTCCCCGGCCTCCTGCAGACCGAGGCGTACGCACGGCACATCTTCAGCAGGGAACCTAAGATCAGCTCCGATGAGGTCGAGGAGCGTGTTCAGGCTCGGATGCTCCGTAAGACTGTTCTAGAAAGAGGAGATCCGCCCGCAGTGTGGGTCCTGCTCGACGAAGGCATTCTCCGTCGCTCCGTCGGTGGACCTCAGGTCACTCGCGCACAGTTGGAATACCTTCTTGAGATCTCTGGGCGATCCAACGTCGTCATACAGGTCGTTCCCTTCAGCGCTGAAAGCACGGTGGGCTTGACAGGCGCGTTCATTCTCGCGGAGCTTCCAGGGGGAGAACCGGACGCTGTGTACATCGAGTCCTCCGTGACAGGAGACGTAACGACTGACCATGATGTTGTTGCGGCTATCTGGAGCCGATATGACACCATAAGAGCGGACGCTTATCCCCAGCATGTGTCACTGAAGACGATCCACGATGGGATTGATCAATGGACCACAGGACTCTGAGCAGCGTAGATCTGTCGAAGGCTGCCTGGAAGAAAAGTGCGCGCAGCGGTGGCACGGGGGGTGGGTGCGTGGAGGTCGCGAGGAACCTGCCAGGAGTGACCGCTGTCCGGGACAGCAAGAACCCCGATGGGCCCGTGCTGCTGTTCGTGCCGGGTGAGTGGGGTGTATTCCTCCACAGCCTCCGCAGCGGCGACCTCACCGCCTGACAGGAACGTCCGCCAGGGCGCCGGCGCCGCAGACGTCCAGCAGCCGACCGACCAGCTCGTGCCAGAAGAAGATGGAGGAGGCGGTGGCGCGATGATAGCGACCAGCGTTGACCTGAGTGATGCTCGATGGCGGAAGTCGTCTCGCTCTGGGGACAGTGGCGGTCAGTGCGTGGAAGTGGCCACTGACCTTCCTGGAGTCGTCGCGGTCCGCGATTCCAAGCGCATCGATGGATCGGCCTTGGTCTTCACGCCGAATGCGTGGACGGCTTTCCTCGCCGCCGTGCGCAACCACCGCCTCGGTTTCTAGATGGGAAGCGTAGGCCGAAGAATGCTGACGCCCGCATGGAGGAAGAGCACCCACAGCGGCTCCAGTGGAGGCGGATGCGTGGAGGTGGCGACGAACCTTCCGGGGGTGACCGCTGTCCGGGACAGCAAGAACCCCGATGGGCCTGTGCTGCTGTTCGTGCCGGGTGAGTGGGGTGCGTTCCTCAACGGCATCCGAAGCGGTGACCTGACCGCCTGACAGGGTGCGAGTCGGCGGTCCGATGATCAAGGGATGAGGGTCGGAATCACCCCTCCGTCGCCGCGCAGGCGCCGCCCGTGGTCGCGGAGGACGCCTCCGAGCTCAGGTACACCACCAGGTTGGCGATCTCTTCCGGGCGGATGAGCCTGCCGAGCAGGGAGGTCGGGCGTTCCTCGGTGATGAAGCGCCGCTCGGCCTCCTCGAACGGGACGTCCTCACCCATCAGGCTGGTGATGAACTGCTCGACGCCCGGGGTCAGCGTGTGCCCGGCCTCAGCCGCCAAAACCTGGTGCTCTCGCTCGATCGATTCGCCGGCCTTGACCTCGCGGCGACCTCGCCGTCGATGGTGCGCGCCCTGAGGTCACCGGCGTGGGCTGCAACGACGGTGCCATCGTCGTTGCAGCCCACGCGGCGCAGGTCTCGCGCCGGGTTGGTTGTACCTACGCTCCCGGGAATCACGACCACCACCTCAATCCAGAGCGAGGTAAAGCGGATGAGTAGCGAGATATCCATGAACGCGCTCCGCTGGCCACTAGTCGCTGCCGTTGCGGCGGTCGCACTCCTGGCGCTCCCAGCCTGCAGTGGCAGCTCGGAGTCCGACAACGCAGCTCCGCCGAAGGCGGTCGAACTGACCACCGAGGTCGCGAAGCCTTCCGGGCCCGTCGACTCGATCACCTGGAACCTTAGCGGCGAGCCGAACACCCTTGACCCCGCCAAGCAGTTCGCCAACGTCACCACCGTGGTGGGCAACCTTTGCGAAGGTCTCATGCGCTTCGGAAAGGACTACGGCCTCCAGCCCGCGCTGGCCGAGAAGGTGACTCAGCCTGACGACAAGACGTGGGTCTTCGACCTTCGGGCCAACGTGACCTTCTGGGACGGGCAGCCGGTCACCCCAGAAGACGTCGTGTTCTCGGTCGAGCGGACCATCGCGCCGGCGACCGCATCCTCGTGGGCGGCGGCCTACCAGAACCTGCGGTCCGTCGGCAAGACCGGGCCGCACCAGGTCACCTTCCGGTTCCGCGAACCGGACTCGATGTTCCGGTGGTTCCAGGCGAGCCCGAGCACCTACGTCACCGAGAAACGCTTCACCGAGCGCGCAGGTAAGGAGTACGGCTCGGCGACCGGCGGCATCATGTGCACGGGCCCGTACAAGGTCGGCGCCTGGCGAAGCGGCCAGGACATCACAGTGGTGGCCAACGACCGGTACTGGGGGGAGCAGCCGCTGGTGAAGTCGGCGAGGTTCACCTTCGACAGCGACCCCGCCTCTCGGACCGCCGCGCTGCTGCGCGGCGACGTCGACGGCGCCTTCGACAACCCGGTCTCCGCACTCGCGAAGCTGAAGAGCTCCGGGGAGGGCGACCTCCTGTTCGGGAAGAGCCTGGCGCCGGTGTTCCTGTCGACGTTCGTGAACGACCCCGGCATCACGCATCAGAACGTCCGTAAGGCGCTCGCGAAGCTGGTCGACTACGCGGGCATCGCCCAGAGCGTCTACGGCGGTGCCGCGATCCCGATCAAGCAACTCACCCCGGAGGCGACGTGGGGCTATTCCACGAGCATCTTCAAGTCGGCCTACGACGCGCTCCCGGAGCCGAAGCAGGACCTCGACGAGGCCGAGCGGCTCGTCAAGGAAGCCGGTGATGTCCCGCCGTTGACCATCGCCTACGACTCTTCGGCCCAGGAGTCCAAGATCGCGCTGTCGCTGCAGTCCACGGCCAAGCAGGTGGGCCTGAAAATCGACCTGAGGGCGCTGTCCTCGACCGACTTCCTCAAGATCTTCTACGACCCGAAGAGCCGCGAGGGTCTCAGCGGCTACATCCTGAGCGGCTCACTCTCCTTCCCCGAGCCGTTGGAGTACGACGAGTTCGCCACCACCGGTAGCTATTACAACTACGCGGGCTACCACAATGCCCAGTACGACGCGCTCCTCAAGCGCGCACGCACCACCCTGGACGACGACAAGCGCGCCGAGCTGATCGTCCAGGCCGAGAAGCTCCGCGACCAGGACGGCTACAACGTTCCCATCGTCAGCCCCTACCTCAACGTCTTCGTGAACAAGCGCCTCACCGGCCTGGCGCCCGCGTCGTACAACCGCGCGACGCCCTGGCTGACCAAGCTCGGCGCAGCCGGCTAGAGGAGTCGCACATGCTGCTCTTCGCCGGAAAGCGGTTGGCGTCACTGGTGTTGACCATGTTCGTCAGCTCGATCGTGATCTTCGGTTCGCTGTACTTGGTGCCGGGCGACCCAGCCGTGTACCTGGCCGGCTCCGACAAGGTCACTCCCGAGCAACTCGATGCGCTGCGAGCCGAGTACAACCTCGACGATCCGTTCCTGACCCGGTACGTCGACTGGCTCGGCGGCGTACTGCACGGGAACTTCGGGCAATCCCTGCAATACAAGGAGAGCGTCGGTCACCTGCTTGCCGGCAGAATCCCGACCAGCGGTCTCCTGGTCGCCTACGCGGGCGTGCTGATCCTGGTCGTCGGCCTGACGATGGGGCTGATCGGCGCCCTCAACCGCGGTGCGATCGACCGGGCCGTCCTGGTGATCATCAGTGCGACCATCGCCATGCCGGTCTTCGTCTCAGCCGTGCTGCTGCTCACCGTCTTCTCCGTTGAGCTCGGCTGGTTTCCAGCGACGGGTGGGGGAGCAGGGCTGCTCGATCGGCTGTGGCATCTGACGCTGCCGGCGATAGCACTCGCACTGTCTCTGTCCGGAGCCGTGGCTCGCGTCGCCCGGGCTTCGTTCGTGGATTCAGTCGACCGGGACCACGTCGCCGTCGCACGGAGTCGTGGCATCCCCGAGCGCCACGTCGTCCGCCGACATGTCGTCAGGAACGCGCTCGGGCCGGTGGCGACGATGGCCGGGCTCGTGATCGCGGGACTGATCGTGACGACCACCATCGTCGAGACCGCGTTCGGACTCAACGGCATCGGCTCGCTGCTGCAGCGTTCGGTGGCCCAACAGGACTTCCCGGTCGTACAGGCGATCAGTTTGGTCGTGGTCGCCGCGTTCTTGGTCTGCAACACCATCGTCGACCTGCTCTACCCGATCATCGACCCCCGAGTGGCCAGTTGGCGGAGGCCCGTATGAGCGCAGCGTCCACGACGGCAGCGGCCGGGTTCCGGTTGCGAGCCATCCCGGGGCTCGCCGGGCCGGCCCCCGTGATCGTCTCCGTCACGATCCTGGCCGTCGTCGTCATCGCAGCGGTGATCGCGCCGCTGATCACGACGTTCACCCCCGATCAGGTCGATCTCGCGGCGACCCTGAGGCCACCCGGCACCGCCGGCCACCTCCTCGGCACCGACTCCACCGGCCGGGACATCTTCTCCCGCGTGGTCTTCGGTGCGCGGGTGAGCCTGGTGCCGCCCTTGCTGGTCACCGCCCTCGCCAGTGCTATCGGGATCACTCTGGGCGTCGTCTGTGGTTGGTTCGGCGGGATGGTCGATGCGGGCCTGTCGAGGGTCGTCGACTTTCTGTTCGCGTTCCCCGGCCTGCTGGTGGCCATGCTCGCGGTCGCGCTGTTCGGCCGCGGGCTGACCGCGCCCACAGTCGGCCTGATCGTCGCCTTCGCGCCGTATGTCGCCAGGCTGGCGCGCAACCTGGTGATCCAGGAGAAGTCCCGTCCCTATGTCGAGGCGTACCGGCAGCAGGGGTTCGGCAACCACACGATCGCGTTCGCGAAGGTACTGCCGAACATCGCGCCCACGCTCCTCGCGCAATGCGCGCTGGGATTCGGCTATGCGCTGGTCGACCTCGCCGCGCTGTCGTACCTCGGCCTGGGGGTTCAGCCACCGACGGCGGACTGGGGCGTGATGGTCGCCGAAGGCCAGGACGCTCTGGTGCAGGGAGTGGCGTTCCCCGTGCTGTTCCCGTGCATCGCCGTCCTACTCGTGGTGGTCGCCGTCAACATCGTCGGCGACCACCTCGGCGACAAGCTGAGCGGGCGGGTGGCGGCGTGACGGGGACCGAGGCGCTGCGGATCGAGTCGTTGAGTGTCGACCTCGGTCGGGGCCGGTCGGGGCGCCCGATCCTCAGCGACGTCAGCATGTACGTCCGCCCGGGGGAGACGGTCGGGTTCGTCGGCGAGTCCGGCTCAGGCAAGTCGGTGACCACCCGCACGGTGCTGGCGATGTTACCGGCGAAAGCCAGTGTTTCCGGGCGCGTGTTGGTCGACGGGGTCGACGTCCTCTCAGCGGACCGGCGCCGCCTGCGATCGATTCGCTCAGGCCAGGTCGCGATGATCTTCCAGGACCCGCGCGCCGGCATCAACCCGGTCCGACGCATCCGTGAGTACCTGGCCGAGGGCCTGGTCGCCAGTGGCGGCAGACGGGCGGACGCACTTGCGCGGTGCTCGGCGCTGCTGGAGTCAGTAGGCATCCGAGACCCGGCCAAAGTGCTCGAACAGTTCCCACACCAGCTCTCGGGCGGCATGCTGCAGCGCATCATGATCGCCGGCGCGCTGGCGTCCGAGCCGGCGCTGTTGTTGGCCGACGAGCCGACCACCGCGCTGGACGTGACCACTCAGGCCGAGGTCGTCTCGATCTTGGAGCGGCGTCGTGCCGACGCGGGTGCTGCGATGCTCTTCGTCACCCATGACTTGGATCTGGCCGCGGCGATCTGCGAACGCATCTATGTGATGTACGCCGGCCGCATCGTGGAGCACCAGTCCGCCGCCGACCTGTTCGCGAACCCACGACATCCCTACACGCGAGCGCTGCTCGCCTCGACTCCCCGTCTTGGGGAGAGCCGGCGGATCGAGGCGATCCCCGGGAGACCACTGTCGTTGTCCGAGACGGTCGCAGGATGCGGCTTCGCGCCCCGATGCGCGTTCGCCGGGGATCTCTGCACCCGGGAGGTTCCGGCGTTGCGCCGGATCGGCGGTGCCGAGGTCGCCTGCCTGCGGGCCGAGGAGGTAGCCCCGTCATGACCCATGTTCTTCGGGTTCGTGGCCTGACCAAGGTGTTCGGAGCGAACCGGGCCGTCGGCGACGTCGGCTTCAACCTGGATGCCGGCGCCTCGCTCGGCATCGTCGGAGAGTCGGGTTCCGGGAAGACCACCCTGGCCCGGATGCTTGTGGGTTTGGAGACACCTACCAGCGGCGAAGTCGCCTTCGACGCCGCCGCCCCGCTCTCTCCGCTCGAACGTGCGCGACAGATCCAGATGGTCTTTCATGACCCGTATCTGTCCTTGGATCCGCGGCTCTCCGCCAGGCGAGCCATCGACCAGCTGCTGAAGCTGCACGGCCGGCTGTCGAGGGCGCAGCGAGCCACCCGCGTCGAACGACTTCTCGATGAGGTCAACCTCAGCCGTCGTGAGGCCGACGCCTATCCGCGCGAGCTGTCCGGGGGACAACGACAACGCGTGGCGATCGCCAGGGCTCTGGCCGTCGAGCCCCGGGTGCTGGTCTTGGACGAGGCGACCTCGGCCTTGGACGTCTCCGTGCAGGCACAGATCCTGGCGCTGCTCAACAGGATCCGTCGAGAGCAGAACATCGCGTACGTGTTCGTCAGTCACGACCTCGCTGTCGTTCGTGAGGTCTGCGACGAGGTCGTGGTGATGTACCGAGGACAGGCGGTCGAGCGAGGGCCCACCGAGACCACACTGCGGAACCCGCACCACCCCTACTCCCGGCTACTACTCGACTCCGTGCCGCGCCCTGGATGGGAACCGGCGCTGATCGCGGACAAGCGTCGCCGGCTGGAGGAGGAAATCGGCCGTGCCTGAGGAACTCCAGCTCGGGTTATCTTGGCTCCGTGACTGTCGGCATTGACCAGCCCGCGGTCGGGCCGCTTCGCCAGACGCCGGCGTGGTTCGTGGAATCCGGTTCGCGTCCGTCCCGATCGTGCGCCCACGTCTGTGTCGCGGCCTCGCGTCCATGGTGCCCATGCATCGGCGGGTGACCGGCGCCCTCACCCTGCTGGCCGCTGTCGCGGAGTCGACCCGGCCGCGGCCGGTATCCGACCTGGCCAGAGAGACGGGAATCGGTGTGTCGACCGTCTC
>NZ_JBFAGG010000020.1:0-156605 GCF_040653595.1 Sphaerisporangium sp. NPDC051011
TCGCCTTGGCGGCCGGTCAGGACGGCGGCCTTCAGATGCAGGGCGCCGCGCACGGCTTGCGTGGCGACCTCGCCGTCGTCGTCCAGGTCTCGAAGCGCCTGCTCCACGAGCCGAACGCCGCGGTCATGGCGTGCCGCGTCGGCCATCAACTGGGCGCGGTTCCATCGCTCGATGGCGACCTCTCTCGGATCGCCGGACTGCGAAGCGGCTGCCGCCATACGGGACAGACCGAGCCGGGCGAGGTCATTGAACCCGATTCGATGAGTGACGACATAGACGGTCCGGCAGACCTCGGAAAGCACCCAGTGGGCGCGCTCCCGGTCGCGACCGGGGGTGTCATGCACCAGGACGAGGTGATTGGCCTCCGCGATCAAAGCCGGTAGATCCTGTCCGATCTGGACGAATCGGCCCTGCGCGCGTCTTTCGATCAGGTCATGGAGTTCTGTTTCCAATATGGGCAGCGGTCGCGGCGGCGGATCGTCCTCCGAAGGGTGGACATCCCAGCCGTCGAGCGCGACGGCGATAGGGGCTAGCAGCCTGTCCAACTGGTCCTTCTGAAGCATGTGAATGTAAGGCTGCCCGCGCAGCGTGGCCATGTCCACGCCGAGGGCACGGGCGACCGCCGCGAGGATGGGTTCGCTGGGGTACCGGTCACCGCTCTCGATTCGCGAGAGCATCGACGGGGAGACATGCGCACGTTTCCCGAGGTCCCTGAGCGAATATCCACGCAACGCACGCAGCTCAGCGATACGCCCACCAATGCCCTCGTGCTCACGCTTGCCCTGATTTGCCTCGTACATAGGCCTCACCCTCGCCAGGAAGCATCGAGGACTTCAGGCTACGGTGTGCGGCTTTCTCCCTGCCATGAACGGGTAATTACTTCTGCGGGCGGTGGCAGCACGTTCACGACTTCTACCTTGAGATCACGACTCAGAGGGACCTTCTCGTGGACGATCTACGCCAGCACATCCGCGAGATCGTCGAACGCTAGGCGATTGCTTCAGCCACAAGGAGATCTCAAATGGCGCGTATCGGTATAACCGGCCACATGAATCTGAGTCGTCATTCAACGGACCTGGTATATGAGGCTATATGTGCACACCTACGCGTCGCAAAAGGCGAGGTCGTAGGCGTGTCCTGCCTGGCCCGCGGCGCGGATTCCCTTTTCGCCGCAGCGGTCGTCGAGCTGGGGGGAAGCCTGCGGGCGAGGCTGGGTTGTCGGCCAGGATCCGGGCGCGCTCGTGCAGCTGGGCGTAGCTGATGCGCTGACCTCGGCCACGACGGCGGTCCGGTCCGGGTGCTGGCGTACCTGCTCCAGGAAGGGGGCGTGCAGGAGCTGGTCGCCGCCGAGCGCCGGTGGCAGCTGCGGCGGACAGGCGTTCGTAGACCTCTGCAACCCTACTCAGCGGGAGGCGCTGCAGCATGCGAGGCGTCTTCTCTGTGAGTACCCTGACAGGAGAGGTGACGAGGCCGGCCGCGTGCGAGCGCCGTCTCGTTCGGCCGAGGCGAGCTGTCTGGCTGGCGACGAGCACCAGAATGGATGACATGAGCGCCCTCGCAACTTCGCGGCGCCTCCTCGCGCGCGATGTCCTTCGCGCGGCCGTGACGACTGGGCTCACGGTCGTGCTCGTCATGGTGGGGGCGTTCTCGCTGTCCGGGTCGGGCGACCGGGTGACCGACGTGCTCGCTTCGTGGTGGCCTGTGCTCCTCGTCCTCGTGCTGCAGGGCGTCGCGCTGGTCTGGTCGACGAGGGCTCCCGCGGTCGTACTCGTGATCGTGGCCGTGACACCGTTCTGCACCGCGTTCCTCGATGTCGCACAGATCTCCACCGTGACGATGATTCCGATCATGGTGGCCGCGTACCTGGTCGGCACACGGAGCGATGGGGCACCGCGGCGAGGCGGCGTTCTCGCCGCCGCTGTCGCCGTGACCGCGACGGCGCTCATCGACGCCCTGCAGTCGATGCCGCCGTTGTTCGCCGTGCTCACCTCGATCGCGCAGCTTCTCCTCGTGCTCGGCGTGCCCCTGGTGATCGCGTTCGTCGTCGTCGCGCGCCGGCGCCTGGTGATCGCGCTCCGTGCCGAGAAGGAGGCGCTCGAGCGGATGCAAGAGGCCCTTCTGCAGACCGCGATCGCTCAGGAGCGCGCCGGGATCGCACGGGAGTTGCACGACATCGCCGCGCATCACATGTCAGGGATCGCGCTCATGTGCGCCGCCGTCGAGCGCCAGGTCGACACCGAGCCCGATGCGGCCAAGGCCGGCCTGCGGCAGATCAGAACGCAGAGTCGGCTCGTGCTCGGTGACCTCCGGCAGGTGGTCGGCCTGCTTCGCGGGGGCGCTGAGCGCGGCGTCGAAACCCACCGGATCGACGCCGTCCGAGACCTCGTCGCCACCAGCACGGCGGACGGTGAATCGGTGGATCTTCGCGTCACGACGCGATCCAAGCACACAGCTGTCGGAGACGATCTCGGCCCGCTCGCCCACCTCGCGGGCTACCGGATGGTGCAGGAGTCGCTCGCGAACGCCGCGCGTCACGCGCCCGGCGCCCGGCGCGAGGTGCATGTCGATGACACCGCACCGGCGTCGCTGCTGATCACCGTGCGTAACGGTCCCGCAGCGCATGCCCCCGACCCTGAACCGACCGAGGGCTTCGGCCTGCGCGGGATGCTCGAGCGGGCGGAACTCGTACACGGCGTGCTGCAGTACGGACCGACGCCGGAAGGTGGGTGGCAGGTGTCGTTGCGGCTCCCGCGCGCCGAGCCGACCGAAACGCGAGAGGCACCATGATCCGCGTCCTGATCGCCGACGACCAGCCCCTCGTGAGGGCGGGGCTCGCGGCGCTCCTGAACACCGAGCCCGATATCGACGTCGTCGGCATCGCCGCCGACGGGGACGAGGCGCTGCGCCTGGCCGCCGAGCTACGGCCCGATGTGGCTTGCCTCGACATCAGGATGCCGAGACGTGACGGCATCCGGGTCGCGCAGGCGCTGTGCGGTGCCGAGGCGGTGGAGCCGATCCCGGTCCTGGTGCTCACCACCTTCGACCTGGACGAGTACGTGTTCGGTGCGTTGGAAGCAGGAGTCTCCGGATTCCTGTTGAAGGACGCCGATGCCGAGCAGATCGTCGGCGCGGTGCGGAGCGTCTCGCGAGGACAGGGCGTGATCGACACGATGCTCACCCGCCGTGTAATCCGCGAGTTCGCCGAGCGTCGTCGGCTGCAGCCGGTGACGGCCGACCGCGCAGACAGCCTGCTGACGGCCCGCGAGGGTGAGATCCTTCTGCTTCTCGCTCAGGGCATGTCGAACGAGGAGATCGCCGCCGAGTCGCATGTCGAGGTCTCCACGGTGAAATCCCACCTGGCGCGCATGCTCCCCAAGATCGGGGTGCGCTCACGGCTCCAGGCGGTCGTGTGGGCGTATCAGAACCGCATCGTCCGGGTGCCCGACAGTGATAACCCCGCACCTGCATCGAAAGACGCAAGGCCGTGATTTCGTCCTAAAGCCGCTCGTCTCGGTGAGATGCGATTTCTAGCATCGACGGCGGTGGGAGACGCCCACTGTTCGAACATGTGGAGATCGTGATGTCCGACCGCATCGGCGCAAGGCGCCAGGACGCCGTGAATCGGGACGCCACCGAGTTCACCGCCGAGAGCGCACCGCGCGAGTGGACGGCGTCCGCCCGCTCGATGCCGCGCAGGCAGCAGATCACGGGTATCGCGCTGTACTGCCTCATCGCCTTCGGGCTCTGCTGGCTGGTCTGCCTACCGCTCTGGACAGGCCCTGGTCTCTCCGACCCGGCTCTCCTGACGATCTGCGGAGGGATCGCCATGTTCACGCCGGCGCTCTCCGCCATTCTGATCGTCCGTTTGGTCGAGCGTCGATCGTGGCGTCGCGGGAAGTCGCAGATCTCGCGTCCCGACGGTCACGCTCCGGAGCGCGACACCGTGCTCGCGAGTCTCGGCCTGCGGATGAACGGCGGCTTGGTCCGACTTCTCGGCGCGCTCGCCATCGGCATGGTCGCGCCCGTCATCCTGCTGGTGGCGTCCCAGCTGCTCGCGGGTGTTCTCGGCACCTTCGATCTCGACCTCACCTTGCGGCAGGCCGCAGCCGACCTGGGACTCCCGGCAGGCACCTCGCTCCCGCAGACCTGGCTAGCCTTCGGTGGCAAGCTGCTGACGGCGATGGTACTCGGCGGCGCGATCAACCTGATCCTCGCTCTCGGGGAGGAGCTCGGGTGGCGCGGCTACCTCATGCCCCGGATTGAGCAGCTGTGGGGACTCCCGGCCGCCATCGTCGCCGGGGGCGTGCTGTGGGGGCTCTGGCATGCACCGTTGATTCTTCTTGGCTACAACTACCCCGATGCGGTGCCGTGGGCCGGGCAACTCGCGATGATCGCAGCATGCATCGGGGTAGGAGGCTTCCTCTACTGGCTGACCATTCGCTTCGGCTCCCTGTGGCCGGCGGCGCTCGCCCACGGGGTGAACAACGCTACATCCGCGCTGATCATGACCTCACTGCTGGCCCCTGGGGCGACGATCGACACCGTGAACGGCTCAGCCATGGGCCGGCCTGGATGGATCGTCTACGGCACGGTGGTCCTCGTCGGGTTCGCGCTCATCCGCCATCGACGTCGTGCCCTCGTCACCGGTCACTGACCCCGAACCCCAGCCGGTGCTTCTCGGAGCGGATGACCACCAGCGGGTGGCCGTCCTCGTGGGCCGTGCGGTCGTACCAGAAGCCGTCGCGGCTGAGCGGGCCGTCGCGACCGCCGCCCCAGTTGGGCGGGACGAGGTGGAACAGGGTGTCGATTCCCCAGTAGACGATCGGAGTGTCGCTCTCGTCCTGGATGGCCCTGGCCAGGGTTGTCTTGCCCGAACTCGACGTCCCGTTGAGGAAGATGACCCGGCCGGCGTGTGCGGCGTTCGGCATGCCGGCCACTGTATCCACGACGGCACTCACCTGCCTTGAGACAGGCGGCGGCACCTCCTTGCCTCTACCTCGGGATCCTTCCGGCCCCTGGAGAGGACGGCTGACGATCCGGGCAGGCAGCCGTTCAAGTGTTTCGCCCAGTAGATCCCCAGTCACATGCAAGTGGGCGTTTCTAGGTTTCTCTCATGCAGCCGCCGGGCCGTTCGAGAGCCTGCGGCGCCGGTCCTCTGAGGGAGGGCCGGGGAGTGAGGCCGCGATCACGCGGCGGGGAGGAACGATCATGTCGAAGATCACTATTGACGACCTGCCTTTCGAGGGTGCGGAGCTCGGCGACGCCGAGCTGGTTCAGGTGGCGGGCGGCGCGAGGCCGGAGAAGCACTGGGAGGCCAGCGCCTGGACCCTGAACGACGTGCCCTACGAGTGGTGGCTGATCTGATCTAGCGAGCGGGCATCCGGATGCCCATGGCGCGGTGGGAGGCGAGAAGCGTCCCACCGCGCCGTCAGGGCGGACCAAGTGCCGCGTTTCGGGCGGGGTGCACCGCGCGCTGTCAACAGACCAGCAGCGCGATCAAAGAAGACGGACGCGAGCGGCGCGCGTTCAGGGTGGGCTGGGTAGTGGGGTTTCGAGGCGGGGCCGAGAAGTGATAATGATCATGAGTTCGCGCGGGGACGGGGCCGCCGAGAGGGTGCTGGGGGCGCTGCGGCGGCGTGGGGCCTATCTGGTGGGTTCGGACGAGCCCTCGGGCGGCGGGACGCCGGGTTCGAAGGCCGGTGGGGCGCCGGGTTCGAAGGCCGGCGGGGCGCCGGTGCTGTGGTGGGACAACGGCGACTACCCCGCGCGCAGCCGGATCACCGCGTCGTTCACCGGCGGCGAGCGCCGGCTGCTCCTGGACACCGATACGGGCACCATCGACCTGTCCCAGATCACCGCGGTGTGGCGCAGCAGGCCGAGCGGCCCGCAGGCGGCCGGCACCGTCACCGAGCCGAGCCAGCGCGCGCACGTCAAGCTCCAGGCGGAGGTCATGCTGGACGGGGTGTGGAGCCTGCTGAACGCCCGCTGGCTCCCCGGGCGCCGCGCGGACGAGCTGCGCGCCCACAACAAGATCTTCCACCTGGCCCGCGCGATCGACCTGGGCTTCTCCGTGCCCGACACGACGTACACCAACGACCCCGCACACCTCGTGGACGCGTACGAGTCGGCGGCCGGGCGGCTGGTCGCCAAGCAGATCGCCTCCGACCGGTTCCAGATCGACGGCGCCCAGCACCGCGCGTACACGACCGTGGTCACCCGCCGTCACCTGACCTCCCGGCACCGGCTGCGGCACGAGCCGGTCATCCTGCAGCCGTACGTCCCGAAGGCCGTCGAACTGCGGGTGATCGTCGTGGGGGAGCGGGTGCTCGCCGCGGAGATCGACGCGTCGGCCTCCAGGGCGGCCAGGGACGACTGGCGGCACTACGACAACGACCGTGTCCGGTACGGCCCGCACGACCTGCCCGCCGAGGTGGCGAGGCGCTGCGCCCGGCTGGTCGCCGACGTCGGCCTCACCTACGCCGCCCTCGACTTCATCGTGACGCCCGGCGGCGAGTACGTGTTCCTGGAGCTGAACTCCAACGGTGCGTGGGGGTTCGTCGAACTCTGGGCAGGGCTGCCGGTCAGCGACGCGATCGCCGACTGGCTCATGGACGGAGAGAAGCCGTGACCGATTTCGCCGAGGCCCTGGAATCCGGGGCCGACCTGTTGCTCTCGCTGCCCCGCCGCCGCTCCGGCGTCGCCGCCGCACGCCGCGCGGCGGACGAGTGGGCCGCGCGGCACCCGCGGACCCGGGCGCGGCTGCTCGTCGACCAGCGCCCGGGAACGCCCGTGGTGGACTACGACCTGCTGCTCGACCATCCGGGCGGCGGCACGGTCGCGCTGACCGCTCCGCCCGAGGACGGGGTGCCCTGGCTGATCGACCACTCGACGCACTGGGCCGCCGGGTACCTGGTCAGCGTGGACGACGTGCACGTGTCGGTGCCCCAGGCTCTGACCATGCTGCGCTCGCTGTCCCGGCGGGACGCCTCGCCGTACGAGGACATCGTCGACCAGTGCCTGCTGTCCGCGGCGGCGTCCGAGGACGGCGCGCCGCTGAGCGCGGCGGAACTCCAGGCGACGGCGGACGAGTTCCGCCGCGGCCGTGACCTTCGCGACCGCGCGTCGACGCTGGCCTGGATGGCCGAGGCGGGTATGTCCGGCGAGCATTTCGAGGCGTACATCGCGGGGATCGCCCGCCGCCGCCGGTTCCGCCGTGACAAGGAGGCCGAGCTGGCGCCGGGCCATCTGGCCGCGCACCCGGGAGATTTCGCCCGCGTCAAGGCCGTCTGGGTCACCGGCGCGAACAAGACGATCGCCGACACCGCGGACGAACTGCTCACGAGCCTCGCGCCGGGCGGGCTTCTCACCGGCCCCGTCTCGGACGCGCCGCTCTCCGGCCCCGCCTCGTTCGGTGAGGCGGTGGTGACCGTCGCGACCCGCTGGGAGAAGGATCTGCCCGAGGCCCTGCGCGGGACGCAGCCCGGCCAGGTCGTCGGGCCGGAGAAACTGTCCAGCGGCGGGTTCCTGACCGGCGCAGTCCTGTCCAGGACCCCCGCCGCCGGGGACCCCGAGACGCTTGACGCCGCCGGGCGCGCCGCGTTCGCCGTGTGGCTGGGGCAGCGCCGCGCCGCGGCCACGGTTGAATGGCACTGGTCGTGACCGGCACCGACCACACGCGCCCGATCCCACGGCCGCGTCCCCCACAGGGGGCACCGGTCGCGGGGAGGAGCGGCGTGTACCGGGAGGAGGCGCTGCGCAGCCGGGCGGCCTCCCGTGCCGCGGCCCCGGTGCCCGTGGTGATCAGCAGCCCCTCGTTCCTCGCGTTGTGGCTGGTGGTGGCCGCCGTCGTCGCGGGCGGGGCCGTGCTGACCGCCCTGGCGCTGAGGGCGGTTTCCTGATGATGCGCCGCCCCCCGGTCCTGTTGCAGAACACCGACACCGAGTGCGGCGCCGCCTGCCTGGCCATGGTGCTCTGCCACCATGGCCACCGCACGACCCTGCACCAGGTGGCCGAACGGCTCCAGGTCGGCAGAGACGGGCTGAGCGCCAAGGCCATCGTGGACGGCGCCCGTGACCACGGCCTCAAGGCGCGGGCCTTCTCTCTCGCGCCCGAGGACCTGGCGCGCGTGCCGCTTCCCGCGGTCGCGCACTGGGAGTTCAACCACTTCGTGGTGGTCGAACGCTGGTCGCCCGACCGGGTGGACATCGTCGACCCGGCGCGGGGCCGCCGCAGGCTCACCGCGGAGGAGTTCGGCGCCGGGTTCACCGGCGTGCTGCTGGTCTTCGAGCCCGGTGAGGGATTCCGCCGCGGCACGTCCTCGATGGCGAGCGCCTGGCGCCGCGAGTTCGTCCGCACCCTGTTCCGGCGCCGGCGCGGCCTGCTCGCACAGGTGATCGCGGCCTCGCTGCTGCTGCAACTGCTCGGGCTCGCCCTTCCGCTGTTCTCCGAGCTGCTGATCGACACCATCGTCCCGTCCCGGGCGGCCGAAGTGCTGTCCTTGCTGGGCGGGGCGGTGCTGCTGGCGGGGGCGGCGCAGTTCGTGATCGGTTACCTGAGGGCGGCGCTGCTGGTGGCGGTGCGGGCCCGGGCCGACCAGGAGCTCACCGAGAGCGTGGTCGGTCATCTGGTCGCGCTGCCGTACCGCTACTTCACCCGGCGCGGCAAGGGCGACCTGGTGACGCGCGCCGCGAGCGTCTCGACGCTGGGCGACATCCTGACCGGCCAGGTCGTGGCGGCGCTGCTGGACGGGCCGCTCGCCGTTGGGTACATCGTGCTCGTCTACCTCTACGACCCCGTCTTCGGGCTGGCGCTGACCGGTCTGGCCCTCCTCCAGACGCTCCTGCTGCTGGCCACCACCAGCCGGATGGCCGCGCTCACCCAGCAGGAACTCACTGCGCTGTCCGCGTCGCAGGGCAGCCTCATCCAGACGATCACCGGTATCGAGACGCTGAAGGCGTCGGGGGCCGAGCGGCAGGCGGTCGAGCAGTGGGCGGCCCACTTCGCCCGGCATCTCAACGCCGACGTGCGCACCGGCCTCACCCGGGGGCTCCTGGACTCCGCGTTGTCGGCGATCCGGGTGGTGGCACCGCTCGGGCTGCTGTGGCTCGGCGCCTGGCGGGTACTGGACGGTCAGCTCACCGTGGGCACGCTGATCGCGCTGAACGCCATCGCCGTCGGCGCCCTGACCCCGCT
Source organism: Sphaerisporangium sp. NPDC051011 (assembly GCF_040653595.1). NCBI lineage: Bacteria > Bacillati > Actinomycetota > Actinomycetes > Streptosporangiales > Streptosporangiaceae > Sphaerisporangium > Sphaerisporangium sp. NPDC051011. The sequence goes on from NZ_JBFAGG010000020.1 coordinate 9,193, forward strand.
CGGCTCGCTGATGACCGGCCTGCAGAGCCTGCAGCAGGCGGGCGCGCACTTCGACCGGCTGTCGGACATCCTGGCCTCCGAGCCGGAACCGAGTGACGGCATCGAGGTGCTGCGGCTGCGCGGCGCGGTGGAACTGCGGGAGGTGGGGTTCCGGCACGACCCCCGCGGTCCGTGGACGGTGAGGGACGTCTCGGTCTCCGTCCGTCCGGGGCAGAAGGTCGCCCTGGTGGGTCCCTCGGGGTCGGGCAAGAGCACGCTGGCCAGGCTGCTGCTGGCGCTGCACACCCCGGTCACGGGCGAGATCCGCTACGACGGCGTCCCGGCGTCCGAGCTCAACCTGCGCACCCTGCGCCGCCAGTTCGGCGTGGTCACCCAGGATCCCGCCCTGTTCAACGGCTCGATCAGGGAGAACATCTCGCTGAACGACCCGGGTGCCTCCCTGGACCGGGTGGTCGCCGCGGCGCGGCTCGCCGCGCTCCACGACGAGATCGTGGACATGCCGATGGGGTACGAGACCATGCTCACCGACGGCGGCGGACTGTCCGGCGGCCAGCGGCAGCGGCTCGCCCTCGCTCGCGCCGTCCTGTCACGGCCGAAGGTGCTGCTGCTCGACGAGGCGACCAGCAACCTCGACAGCGCCACCGAGGCGGTCATCGAGGCCAACCTGAGCCGGCTCGTCCAGACCCGGATCGTCATCGCCCACCGGCTCAGCACGATCAGGGACGCCGACCTGATCCTCGTGGTCGACTCCGGCCGCATCGTCCAGCGCGGCACCCACGACGAACTGATGGCCATGGGCGGCACGTACGCCCGGCTCGTAGCCGCTCAGACCGTTCCGTCCGCGTGAGCCGCCGCGTTCTCCCTCTCCGAGCCGTACAACCTGGTGCCCTGCCTCGGCTCCACCCATGCCTTCGGCGGGTCGGGGTAGACGACGGAGGCGATCGCCCGGTTCGTACGTGAGCTGCCCGCCCGTGTTCGGCTGGGCTGAGGCGCTGCTCCTTCCCTTCGCGGAAGGGGTCCCAGGTGCCGGCGGGGGATGTCGTCACGTCCATGCACGCAGTTTCGCGCCCGAAGTGTCCCTCCGTCATGGGACACATGTCCCGAATATCCCAACCGCGCAGCGCCCGGTCATCGGAGTGGAGCCCGCAGATCGTCGCCGTCTTCACCCGTCCCGCAGCCGTCGCGGAGTCACCCATGTTCCTGCGTGTCGCGATCACCCTGCCGACCTTGGCCCTCTTCGCCGCGCCGATCACCGCCGGACTGTTGCCGTCCACGGCCACCGGTGATCCTTGCTCGACGCGCGCAGTTCCGCCGGCCTGATCGTCCCGTCTGTCGTCGTCCGGCCCGTCAGGGGAAGGCCCCGCCGGGCGACCGGCGGGGCCTTCGGTGGCCGACCTGCGGGGAGAACCCTCAATTGAACGGGTTGTCGTAGAACGCGGAATTAGTGTGGTACGTGCTGTTCGGGGGGTTGAAACGCACCCCGTCCACAGTGAGCGTCACGTTGTCGACGGTGCCGCCGGGCGTCACCTCGCCACCGATGAGGTAGGCCGTGTACGGGCACTGGGGGATGCTCACCGGGGTGCCGCCACCCGCGTACAACGTGGTTCGGGCGCCGCCGTTGACGGACGCGAACAGGCTGGGCCGGGTGTAGCTGGACTGCTGACACATCGCGATCGAGTAGCGGTACTTGGCGTTGCCGTCGTCGAACGCGATCGACCCGTACGCCCCGGACAGCTTGACGCCTTGCCCCCACACCTCGATGTTCACCGTCCGGTCGGGCCCATACGTGGCATGCGCCGGGGCGACCGCCACCACGAGCGCGGCGACCGTCATCAGAGCGATCGTGAGAACCCTTGAAAAACGTGCCACCAATTTCTCAGCCTCTCTGCGGCGGATGTCACTTGGACGCGATTATTTTGGTGGGCTTTCGGGCTGTCCAGTGGCCAAATATTGAAGAAAATGTAACTCCTATGGATTCAGGATGTTTCGGGTAGGACGCGTTTCGCGACGTCCGCGAACTCCGAGAGGCGGCCCATCGGGTGGGTGTCCACTGGTGGAGTTGCAGACACGGCTGGGCACCGAGCGCGCCCAGCGCCGCGAGCTGGAGGACACCCTGGCGCGCGAACGCCGGGCGCTGGAAGACCGGGTCAGCGCCCAGGGGAAGCACATGATCCATTCGTCTACGTAACGCCTAGACATTCTCAATGTTACGGACGTAACTTGGCCTCGTGACGATCGATACGAGCAGCGGCTGGATGCTGATCAGCGTGACGACCGCAGGAGCGGCCGGGACGTTGCGCGTGCAGGTATGGAGGAAGCTGCGCTCGCTGGGCGCCCTGTACCTGCAGCAGTCGGCCTGCCTGCTGCCCATCCGGCCAGAGGTGGAGCGCGAGGTGCGCCGGCTTGCCGATCGGGTGCGCCATCACGGTGGCAGCAGCCGGGTGCTGCGCATACAGCTCACCGAACAGGCCGAGGAGGATCAGGTGATCGCGGAGTTCAACGCGGCCCGGGACGCCGAGTACGCCGAGGTGCTGGAACGCCTGCCCGCCTTCCGGGAGGAGTTGGCGCGTGAGCGCGAGCGTGGCCGGACCAGCTATGCCGAGGTGGAGGAGTCGGAAGCCGACCTTGAACGATTTCGCTCCTGGTTGGGAAAGATCGCCGCCCGGGACTACTTCGCCGCACCGACCGGCGCGGCAGCGCGGGCCGCGGTCGCGGAGGCGGCTGCGGACCTGGCCGCCTTCGAGCAGGCCGCGCTGTCGGCCGAGATGCCGGCCAGGCCCGGCTCTGCGACGACCGTCGCGGACGAAAGCGGGCGGCTGTGACCGGCTGGTGGGGATGGGACCTGTTGATCGGGGTCGCAATCGCGCTGCTGGTCGCCTGGGGCGTACTGATCGCGGCGCTGGCGATCCTCCGTCCGCGTGGCGGGTTGCTACGCGAAGCGCTGCGTCTGCTGCCCGACGTGCTGCGCCTGATACGCCGCCTTGCCGCCGACCGCACGCTGCCGCGAGGGGTACGCGTGCGGCTCGGGCTACTGCTGATCTACCTGGCCACACCGTTCGATGTAGTGCCGGACTTCATCCCGGTCCTGGGGTACGCCGACGACGCCATCGTCGTCACCGCGGTGCTGCGTTCGGTGGTGCGCCGGTCCGGCCTGGAGGCCGTACGGCGGCATTGGCCCGGCACCGAGGACGGCTTCGCTGTGCTGTGTCGTCTCACCGGCCTGAGGTGACCTCGAAACCGCCTCACCTGCCCCGCTGCGTCGGCCAGGCGTGCGGCAGCGCCCGCGGGTCCCCGTGGTTCCCCTTGATCACTGCGGCATCGGGCACACAACGGGCACGGTCCTGATGGAACTATGCCGCACCAAGCGTCCGCACATAGTGAACCCCCGGCATGTCCTTGATCGACTCACCGATGGTCTTTATGGCCCGGCGGTCCGTCAGCTTGACATAAAACGACTCGGTCATCTCTTCCAGGGCGACAGTGGTCGCGTCCTCGGGTTCACGCTGAGTGAAGTGCTCGCGGACTTTCTTCCGATGAGCATGGTCCTCGAAGTAAATCTTTTCCACTCCGTCGATATCCCAGAGCCGGTCGACTATGGCCTGCTTCTGCGCCTCCGTCACGGACCGGTCGTGCACGCCAGTGCACACTAGTCCGGGACCAGGGGAGCAGAGGTCGATGGCCACATCCGCCTTGCCATCCCAGAAGTCCGGAACCACGGGGGCGACGTAGCGAACTCCAGGGATTGACACGACCTGCTCCGCCACGCGTGCGTAGTCGTCCCATCGACTTACCGTCCCGGCGAAATTCCCCGGAGCGGTGGCGGTAGCGAGATGCGGAGTACCGAGGCCGGTTCCGTCGAGGATCCGCGACGTCCACACCCCTTCGGGCTGCCCAACGGGAGGCATCTGCTCGAGCTCGCTTTGGGATAGAACGATGGTGGCGCTTCCTAGGAAGCGAATGGTGGTGACCCCGGTTATGGCTCGCAGGGCCGCCTCTATCCTGGTCGGGTTCCTCGCGGCCTCGTTGCCCGCCGGCGGGCAGGCGGGCCCGCCGATAATCAGCTCGTTGCATAGTCCCACAGCGAAACCGTGCTGCTCGGGCCATGGACCATCGGGGGGAGAAAGCGGCCTACGGGACAGGTCGCGAAGGTACCAGGCGCCGCCGCCGGACCCGCCCAGCAGCACAAGCACCGCTAGGCTCACGAGCAGTAGCCTGCGATGAGCGAAGACCCACGAGCGTAACCACGAATTCCGGGGAGCGTCGCTTCCGAACGATAACTCCTCGGCCTCGGACGATTCGGTTGGCGTGTTCACGCCCCCACTCTTCCGATCTTCCTCATCGCGGGTCAACTGCTCGTCAGCCCGATGAGTGCTGGTCCGCTACTGCGACAAAGCCCACCCAGGTCGGACCTCTGCTCAGCGCCCATATCCATAGATCAACTTCTCGTGGTTCCGTTCGGTGAACGGAGTTTGCGGTTAGCAGGCATACGCGGTCAGACTTGAACGGCTCTGGATCACCTTGGACTGCAACCCAAAGCATCCGCCAGGGAGGCCAGACCTTCTCATCCGTGCGGAAAGCCTCCTTTGACCAGAGTCCCGCAGCGGGTAACACTGCAGCGTGCACTCCCAGGAGCAAGCTATGCAGGTCGTCAACGAATTGAGCGGCCGGATTTACACGGCGTTGCGCGACGGTGGTCTCGATGCCGAACCCGTCGTCGAGCTGGCCTGCCTGCTGTATGAATGGGGCATACGCACGCCTGCTACCCGGGAACTCCTCGAACGCCCCACCGCCCACCTGACAGCGCAAGACCTGACCCGGCTGGGCGAGGATCCGTGACACCAACTTCGAGCCGACCTTCGCGCTCGAACCGAGTTTGTGGACGGCGCTGAAACAGGCGCTGAAGATGGTGTCGCGCGACATTCAGGCCACGGGAATCACCGGAACGCTCCGGCTGGTCATCCCCGACTGGGACCAGAGCGGTCAGGCGTGGGTGGAGTTTCAGGGCATTCACCACGGCAACGGCATTCGGCCCATCGCGGGAAGCGACCCTCAGTGGGCGCTCATGAGCGTCGCTGACGCCACCCAAGAAGTGATCATGGAGATGATCTGGAGAGTCTGGCCGGTCTGCTCCGCGCACGGTCTGGGCCTGCGCGCTGAGCTGGAACACGAGATGGCCGTTTGGCGATGCGCGGGCGCCGGAACGCATAGCGTCGCGCCAGTGGGTGAGTTACCTCCCGAACGACCTTAGCGATCTGCTGGTCGGTCACTTGTGCTCACCCTTGACGACTTAGGGTGATCAGCCACGCCCCCGGTGAGCCAGGGTGAGGAACGAATCCTGGATCTTCGACCGCCCCTGACCACATGCGCTGGCCGGCCACAGCATGGCGATCGTCGCGTTGCATGTGTGCGGCGGCGCATCCCTGGTCGGCGGGTGCGCGCGGTCGCTCTGAACGCCTCTGGACCACCCTGAACTGCAACCCAAACTGCAACCCGGATGCCCGACGATCGCCACGGCATCGCGTCTGGCCGGCATCGCATCGCGGCGCACAAAGATGCATGCGTACGGTAATTGATCAACTACTGTCCGTTGTGGCATGGTGCTTGAGTCTTGATCAACTCTTCTGGGAGGCAACCATGCTTGCTCGCCGTCTGCTGGCCGCCGCCGTCATCTCCGCCGCCCTGGGCGCGGTCACCCCTCTGCCAGCGCTGGCCGCTGATCACGAGCCCACCAGCCGCACCACCCTGGTCAATACCCCAATGTGCGTCGACGTCAGCAACAACCGTGGCAACGGCACCCTGATGTACCAGTGGCAGTGCGACAGCAACAACACCAACCAGAAGTTCGTCATCGAGGACGGCCTCATCAAGGTGGAAGACACCATCGGCAAGAGCCAGGTGATGTGTCTGGACTCCTCCAACGGCCGAACCAACGGCACCCGGGTCTACCAGTGGCAGTGCGTGAGTAACGCCAACCAGCTCTGGGTCATCAAGAGAAACCTGATCATCCTCAAGTCCACCCTCAACTCAGCCAACCAGCTATGCCTGGACGCCACCAACGGCCGCGGCAACGGCACCCAGGTGTACTTGTGGCAGTGCGACTTCAACAACACCAACCAGAAGTTCGTGATCAAAGACGGCCAGATCGTGATCAAGGACACCCTGTCCTGATCTCTGGCCACACCCGGCACCTTCCCGATCTACCGCAGGGCATCAGCGGCAGGCAGGACAGCGGGGCCCGGTTGCCCGGTGGGCCGGGACTGAGGAACGAAGCCCCGGCCCACCGATCGCCCCCAACCCCGTGTGATGGCCGGCCACAGCATGGTGATCGTCGTGCTGTATTTGTGCGGCGGCGCCTCCCTGCTGCTGTCACGCGGCAAGATCGACATGAGTATCCGCCAGCGTTTCGGCTGGTGGGGGAGGGGTGGGCCGCTAGGGACTCGAACCCTGAACCTACGGATTAAAGAAGACGATTCGATCAAGCTCCGAGGCTCTGACCTTGTGGTCCGGTGTCCATGGTGGTTCGCCAGAGCCCGTCGTCGTCCGCGGTCTTGGCTGTGGCTGTACAGCCAACTCAGCGAACAACCAGGGATGACCTAGCCGGTGGGTGAACATGCCGCCTTATTCGTAGATCGTGGCAGCTCCCAGGGCGTTAGCGAAGAATGACCACGTCGCGTCCTCGGGAGCAGGACGACCGGTGTTCCTGTAGTAGCCAGGGGATGAACTGATCCATGCGGCCAGTGCCTCGAGGAAACGGTCCAACCGGTCGTTCTCCCACGTAGCGCCGTTGATCAGCTCTCGCTGGAGTTCCTCCACGTAGCGGGCGAGATCTTCACGGGAGTTGACCGCTTCAGCCGCGTTAGGTGATTCCATGGATCCATGCTTGCAAAGACGCGCACCGCTCGCGCTCGACCTGCATCTTCCCAGGTCAGGTGGCTGATCGTGCTTCCCGTTATGCCCCTCCATTCCCTCTTGATCACCGTCCGATCGGGCACGCCACGGGCATGATCTAGGTTCCGTGGTGTAGCCACAGTTCGACGGCCTCGCGCATGGACAGCCTTGGATGGCCACCCGCCTTCTGGTTCGCCAACGCCTTCCTCGCGCCGACACCCAGGTGCTACTTGGTAGCACCAGATGGCACGCAGAGGTAGAGTTGATGAGTGAGCATTCCGGAGCCCGACCACTCCCATCAGATCTCCCAGCGTGATCTGCGCAACCGGTCAGCGGAGATCATGGATGGGCTGGAACGCGGAGAGCGGTACGCCGTCACACGCAACGGCCACCACATCGGCGATCTGGTCCCCATCCGCCGCCGACGCCGGGCTGTCTCACGGGCCGAGTTCGCCGTCGTGTCCCGCGGCATGCCTCGCCTTGACGACCGAAAGTACCGCGAGGACATGGATCACCATGTCAATGACGACCTCTACGACCCTTACGACCGCGCCTACAGCAGAGGCGAGTTCGCAGAGGACGGGGAATGACCCCCACCCAAGGGTTGCTCGACACCAACATCCTCATCCTCCGCGCCGGAATCGACCCCGACGAGCTACCCGACGAGATGATGATCAGCGCCATCACCACCGCAGAGCTGTCGGTCGGCGTGCTGGTGGCCACCGGGGCGCAGGAACTCGCCCAGCGGATGAAGATCCTTCAGGCCACCGAAGCCGAGTTCGACCCCCTGCCCTTCGACGACACCGCCGCCCGCGAGTACGGCCAACTGTGCACCGCCGTCATCGCCGCCGGCCGCAAACCCCGCCCCCGAACAGCGGACCTGATGATCGCCTGCGTGGCGATCGCGAACCGGCTCCCCCTGTATACCTGCAACCCGAAGGATTTCAAGGGCCTGGACCACCTGCTCACCGTGGTCCCGGTCACACGGCCACGGTGAGGCAACGTATGTCCTCTGCGACGCAGAGGGGAATCGTCGGCTACTCGTCTGATTCACTGAAGATCCTGATCAGTTGAGCAGTCGGGTTCACGCGCGTGCCGCAGCCAGCGGCGTTCGGAGGTGTAGCCGAGCAGTGCCGACGGCACCGCCAGCGTGACCAACTCGGCGTCGCTAAGGATCGGAGCGATCTCCGATGCCGACCTTCGGCCGCCAGGGAGCCGGCTGCGGGGTCCACGCCGCGCCACGCCGCAGGAATTGCACAATCAGGTCACGTACACGGCCAAGTAAGCTCGCATCCGCTACCGTCACCGCCATGCCCCTCGCCTTGATTCCCAGCCCTTCCGAGGGGGTCTGGCATCTCGGATTCATCCCGATCCGGGCCTACGCGTTGTGCTTCATCCTCGCGATCGTCTTCGGCATCTGGCTTAGCGAGCGCCGCTGGCGCGCCCGCGGTGGCGAGAAAGGCACGATCAGCGACATCGCGGTCCCTGGAGTGGTCTTCGGTCTGATCGGCGCTCGTCTCTACCACGTCATCACCGACTGGCAGACCTACTTCGGCCCGCGCGCGATCAAGGAGCCCTACCGGGCGCTGTTCATCTGGGAAGGCGGGCTCAGCATCTGGGGCGCGGTCGCCCTGGGAGGCATCGGCATGTGGCTGGCCTGCCGCCGCCGGGGACTGTCCCTCAGCGCCGTGGCCGACACGGTCGCGCCCAGCATCGCGTTCGGGCAGGCGATCGCCCGCTGGGGCAACTGGTTCAACCAGGAACTGTACGGCAGTCCGACCACGTTGCCGTGGGGCCTGGAGATCGACCAGGCGCACGGCGGCCAGTGGGGCGTGCTCTACCACCCGACGTTCCTGTACGAGTCGCTGTGGGACGCGGCGCTCGGTTTAGGACTGATCCTGGCCGGCAGGCGGTTCACGCTGCGCCACGGCCGCCTGTTCGCCCTCTACGTCGCCGGCTACACGTTCGGGCGGTTCTGGATCGAGGGGCTGCGGATCGACCCGGTTGGCGGGGTGGACCACGCGGTGACGTTCCTGGAGCTGCGGATCAACCAGTGGACCTCGATCGTGCTGTTCGTCGGCGCACTGGTCTATCTCTGGGTGACTCGTGACAAGGACACCGAAGAGATCGTGGTGCCGGCCTCGCACAAGCAGGACGGCGGGGAGACCGCCGATCTGGCGCATCCAGCCGACCCTGCCGACGCGAAGGAGGACACCCGCCGAGCTCCAGGAGGCTCTTGACGGCGCGGAGCCTGGTTCATCGCTGCTCCTGCGGCTGCACCGGCGCTTGGCCGGCACGACGTGGACCTCCTCTTGCTCACTGGATGCCGGTGCCGGATGAGCTCACTTCCTTGGACGCCGAGGCCAGGGGTCGGGCCGCGTCACCGGAAGCCAGACATGATAGTCACGTAGTTTTCACTCACCCTCGCCCCACAGTGATCGGCGAGGGTGAATCTTACGAGGTGGAGCCTAGGGGAGTCGAACCCCTGACTTCCTGCTTGCAAAGACGCATGCCGATCTTGCATGATCTGCAAAGACTCTGCTCGGCGTCGTGATCGCATTCCTTTTGACTCCCCACCGTTCCCTCTGTTTCCCGCCCTATCGGGCACTCGACGGGCACGGCAGTACCCTCGTTGGGACGGCCTCCGGCATTGCGCCGCGCCTCCCCGCATGGGTACGGCTTGGCGTGCCAAGCCGTAGGCGATCGGGCACGAGCCGGGGACGCTGGATAGCACCGGAGGCCGTCCTCACCTTGGCATGCGATCAAGCCCCACATCTCGCGCAAAGCGCGCGGCTCCCCCTGCCTGATCGTCCCGTCTGCCGTCGTCCCACCCGTCAGGGGAGCGGGCCAGGGCCAGGGGGTTGTGCTGTCTCCCCGGACCTGGCCTCGCTTTACGGGCGGTCCTCGATCAGCACGGGCTCTTCCGTCACGGTGATGGTGTCCCCCGGCCTGACCTGCACGGTGGCGCCGTCCAGCCGTCGAACGACGTGAGCATTCGGGCCCGCGGTGGTGTCGGCCGTCCCGGAGATCGCCCACCGGATCGTCGCGGTGTACTCCCGGTCGGGCTCGATCACGGTGAACTCGCACTGCCACACGTTCTCGGGGAGATTGATCGCCAGGCCGCGTCCGCACGATCGACTGTGGGCGTGAGCGAGCCACCGCTGCAGTTGCTCAACGGCCAGCGCGGCACGGGTCGGAGCGCCTCCCTCGGCCTGAAGGACGATGGGGATCTTGGTGCCGCCCCAGTTGTAGAAGTACATGCGCTCGAGGTTGACGTTCCGCGCCCACAGCCCGGTGAGGAAGAAGCGCACCGCGTAGTTTCGCGCCCTGGTCTCGTCCAGCGGTCGTTCCAGGGGGATCGAGTAGGTCGTGCCCGTGCTCCACAGGCGCGGCTGTATCCCTACCTCGTGCATCGTCCGATCGACCATGGTCGCGAGCTCCAGCATGCTCTCGGGCGGATCGGACGCGGTGCGTTGGTGCAGCTTGATCCCCGCGACGTCGCAGTGGTCGTACCCTCCCAGCTCGGCGAACCGCCGCAGCACACTTCGCCCCTCAGGCGTCCATAACTGCCCCATCCCCGGACAGACGACCGTGGCCTTGGGGTCGGCCTTTCTGATGATCACGCTGGCCCGTCGCGTCATCTCGACCAGCGTCTCGACGGTGCCGGCGTAGAAGCGGCGGTCGTTGCCGAGCACCCACAGCTCGTACGCCGCGATACGCCCGCGGTAACGCCCGACCAGGGCGCGCACGAACGCGTCCCAGTCGGCGAGGTCGTCGGGCGGTGCGGCCTTGGACCCGTCCGGGTACGGCGCTGCGGGACCCCCGGGGCTCGCCCACCCGGGTGTCCCGCCGAGCACGAACAGCACGGGCAGCCCGGCGTGGTGGGCGCCCGTGACGAGACGGTCGAGGACCGACCAGTCGTACTCACCGCGCTCGGGCTGGATCTGGGCCCAGCGGGTCTCGCTGTCCCACAGCCGCACGGCGCCGACCCGGAAGGCGGGCATGGTGCCGGTGGAACTGTTCATGGTGACGCCGAACAACGTGCGCGGCACAGGGGCTGGAGGCCTGGTCCAGGCGGGCCCGGTGATCCACTGCGGCTGCGCGGCCGGACGCGTGGGCGGGGGCGGTGTGCTGGCCGTGAGCACCGCCAAGCACACGATCGCCACCATCGTGCTCAGGAACGCGAGCCCTTGACGCGCCCCCGCCCACTTCGGCCACCGGGGCGCGGCGCCCGAACCGCCGACCTCGGTGACCCCCCAGCCGGGACCGATCTCGACGGTCTCGCCCCCACCGGTAACCGCCGTCTCCCCCACCGGAGGGGGCACGGAGACGACGAGCGTCTCCTCCGCGCGGGGCACCGCAGAGGTGATGGGCGGCTTCTCCGCGGCGGACACCAGCGAGGTGACGGCAGGATCCCGCGTGACGGTCGCCGATGCCGCGGCCGCGCCGCCTTCACCGACCGCGCCGCCCTCGCTCGATACGCCGCCCGGGCCGGTCGCGCCATCACTGCCCTGGCCGGATGCGTCGCTCACCGCGGGCGAGCCGGATGTCACGGCTTCGGCGCTCGGGGGCGCGGCCGCCTGGGCCCACAGCCCGTACAGCTCGTCCAGCTCCGCCTTGTCCGCGCCGCACGCCCTCGCGATGCGCTCGAGCGGGCCGTAGCTGTCAGGGACGATCTCGCCGCGGCAGTAGCGGTGGACCGTGGACCGGCTCATTCCGGTACGGCGCCCCAGAGCTTCGTACGTGCGCCCGCTACGCAGCTTCAACTCGGACAGCAACTCGGCCAGCCGCTCCGCTGACACTTGCCACCTCATCTCGCATCGGCCCGGAATGCGTGGAGTATCCCAGGACGACATGAACGACACACGTCAAAGCCTTGATCATTTCCCGCTGTCCCTGGACTGTCCCAACCCATTGCCAGAGCAACACGCGTGTTGCCGCTCTGTCTGGAGTCAGTCCGGGCCACGCCGCCGAAAGCCCTGGCGCAACGTGATCTCCGGCGACACCAGATGGCACAACCCCGACAGCCAGAAAGGGCAGACGGATGACCATCAGAAGACGCGTGATCCCCTCCGCGCTCCTCGTCCTCGGCGTGCTCGGCCGTGAAGGCGTGAACGCTTTCCTCGCCGATGGGAAGGCTGCGTTTCAGGAGGTCTTTCACTTTCACCTGCATGTGTTCCCCAGGTTCGAGGGGGATGGCTTCCGGATAGACGCCAACTGGGGCACCAGGGCGCGGAGTCTGCTCGATCAGGAATCTAAGGCGGTCCAGTCCGGCTTGGCAGCGCTGGGATTCCCCCCAGGGGACACGAGCACCACACGTGATCTGCCTGCCTGACATCAGCACTCTGCTCGGCGGTCACCACCGCAGCCCGTCGGACTGGGGCTGAGGTACGAAGTTCCAGGCCTCCGATCGTCCTCAACCAGGCCCGCCCTTATGCAATGCACGGAGCACTCTCGGAAACTCGTGATCATCTCGAAGTCGGAGGCTGCTCGAACAGCACCCGAAAGAAGGGAGCGGCGTGGCTGGGTGTCGACGCACGGCACCGCGACATCACAGGCTAATAGCCCTCAAGTCGCCCTCATTGGCTACCGTCGAAATATGACCCTTCACTGCTATGTCTGCCTGGGGCAGAAGCGAGCCAGCGAGGCGTACACGATTATGCGGGGGTACACATTCTGCCTCGATCACGTCCAGCAGGTCATGGCCGATAAGAGGACACGGCATCCCAGTCTCGACGACTCGGCGTTCCGCAGAGATCTCCAAAGACTCATGGAACTCGGCCAACCTGGCAGGGGCGGCGAACGGTGATCATTGCGCCGTTGATCGGCAAGCAGATCGACAGCGCGGCTTGGCTCGGTGCGGCGGTGCGGGCCGGTGGTTGTGATCCTGAGCGGTTGTGTGGGTGTTGCAGTACCCGCCCAGCCCCTGGTTCTCCCTCGTCCTCCTCGGAGCTGCCGATCCACAGGGCGAGGCCGCCGTGTCAAGGGTCAACGAAGTTGATCGCTAAGCGACGCCGAAGGCGCCCTTGTCTCGGCAGCCTCAACCGGGGCACTCGACCAGCGAGGAGGACGAGATCGTGCCATGCTCCACTTCCATGCGAGTATGTACACATGGCCGGCACAGCCTGCTCGCATGAAGGACTCGCATTGCTCGTGGGACGCGAAGTAAGTGCGGTCTCTTTTGTGCGTGACTCCGTGGAGCTGCATTTTGATGGCATGGTCCTGCGAGCACTCGCAGACCCTTTCGGTCTGTACGGATGCTCGGGTTGGCGGTTTCCCAAAGGAAATGCGCTTGTCGTCATGCGCTACTACATCGGCAAGGTGATCGACGAATACGAGCTGCTACCGGACAGGTTCCTTGCGGTGGACTCCGGTGAGCACCGGTTTGCCGTTCCATTGGACCCTGACTCCCGCAAAGGGCCGGAGGCCGCGCATCTCGTGATCCCTGAAGACGCCATCGAGGGCCGTCAACGCGCGTTGTGGATCTGGTAGACCAAACGCTACGGGGGTGCGCAGGATGGTGTCCTATGCCGTGTCTGCTCGACAAAAGATCCATCGCGATCAGCGCTGATGGTGAGCCTGTCGCGAATGCGTGCACTTCGTGCCGGGGCAAGGGTCGGCGCTACGTCCGGGCGCATCGCACGAACGGTACTGCTTGGCTGGATGGCGAGCCCGTGGCACTGCGCCGGGTCGAGTGCTTCGACTGCCACCCCGATCCCAGCGGCGAAGCGGCGTGACGAGCCTGATCTACATCCCCATCTGAGGAAGGGACGTCGGCGTCGTGGCGACCACCTACGAATCCACCGGACCTGTACTCGTGGCTGTACAGTCAGGCCAGGAGCCTGCCGCTGATCAAGGACCGGCTCAGCGACTCCATGGACGGCATTTACCTGCGCGACCGGAATACCGGCAGGCTGGGCAGCCCCAACGCCGACAAGATCACCGCGACCAACTATGCCCTGGAGAACCTCGCCATCGTGGAAGAGTTCACCGGCATCAGGGTCCGCACCGATACCCAAGAACACTGCACCACCTGACGCCGGACCAGCGCACAGGAGGAGACGCACCGCAGACGCCCCTGGCATCCGTCATGCTCTGGCTCCGCCGCTCTGCATCGTCAGGCGGACATCAGGGTGACCGGTCGTCCGGGAGCGGGGGAAACGAGCAGGTGGTCGAGACCGGCTTCGACGAAGGCGGTGTGCACGTCGGCCTGGGTCTCGGTGAAGTGGCTCCAGCCCTCGACATGGAGCGGCACGACGTGCCGGGCTTTCAGCAGGCGCGCGGCGATCACCATCTCGGCGGCGTTCAAGGTGAGCCGCTCGTCGATCATGGGGACGCGAACGGCACCGCCGAACAGCAGCGCGACGTCGATGGCCGGGAACCGCCCGGCGATGAGCTCCACGTACTCCAGCGAAGCGTTGTCCCCGCTGACGTAGATGGTGGGCGACCCGGCGCCGGTGAGCATGAAGCCGGTGACCTGACCGACGATGGGCTCGCATCCCGGCGGGCCGTGCAGGGCGGGAACGGCGGTGACGCGAACCGGGCCGACGTCGTGGTGTTCCCAGGGGCACAGGGGAGTGACGCCGGTATTCACGGCGGCCGCGGGTGTGCTCAGGGTCAGCGGCGCGGCGGCCATCGCCTCGCGGCCCAGCTTGTCCAGGTTGTCGGGATGCTGGTCGTGGCTGAGCAACACCAGGTCCACCTGGCCGATGTCGGCGGAGGAGAGGGCCGGGCCGATGGTCTTGGTGAGCGTGAGCGGCCCGACGGGGTGATCTCCCGGCGGATCGAAGGTCGGATCGGTGAGGATGCGCAGCCCGCCGAGTTCCAGGAGGGCCGTCGGGCCGCCGATCACGGTGATGGTGGTCGTCATGAGCAACTCCGTTTGCCGCGCGCCGTCGGGCATCGTGCGAACCACGTTAACCGAGCGGGACGCGAACCGTCTCCGGCTTGTCATGGCCGCCGCCGGGCGGCGGCCATGACAAGCCGTCTTCACCACACCGCGCTCGCCAGGTCTCAGGGACCGTCAGACGGGCAGTACCCGCAGGGCGGGATAGTTGACCGAGTTCAGGTACAACTTGTCGGTGCCGTGTTCCTTCTCCAGCTCCAGGACGAACCGATAGCGGTAGACCCCCGGCTTGGCGTCGCTCATCACCGCCCCGGCCCAGTAGTAGTAGACGGCGGTGTACTGGTCGCGCATCCGGTCGGGAGCGCCGTAGACCTTGAGTTCGGTCATGATCCGGCGCTCGGCGACATCGTCCTCGTCGCCCTTCTCGATGTCGAGGAAGACCAGGTTGTTGATCTTCGGCATCGGGGGCCAGGTGCCGTCCGGACGGCGGTGCATGTCGATCGGGCGGACGATCCAGTTGATCACCTGCCCCTGCTTGCAGATGGTCTCCAGATGGTCGCTGCCCTGCCCGACCCCGCCGACGCTGTTGTCCATCATGTAGAGGCAGCCGTCCAGGGACTTCGTCGCGGCGGCCTTCTCCATGTCGACGAGGGTCACCACGTTCAGCTGGACGGAGTTGAGCTGGCCGCGATCGGCGAAGTCCGTGGCCGTGTACGCCTGGGTCATCGGCCTTCCTTTCCTTCGTCGGCGGGACCGGTCAGGGCCGGCCGGGCGGTGGAGGTGAACGGCGTGCCGACGGTGCCGAGCAGGAAGGAGAGCCGGTACGGTACCGGTTTGGTCAGGTCCTGCTTGACCTCGGCGGACCAGAACACGATGTCGGTGCCGGGATACACCTTCCGCGTGGGCTCGGCGATCCGCGGGTCGATCTCGATTTCGGCGAGGGCCACGTAGGTCTCGCACTCCAGCGGGATCACGTTCCACAGCAGCGTGTCGCCCTTGCGTACCCGGCTGTGCAACTCGGGAGTGCCGAAACCGGAGGACCCGGCGGCCTTGTTGGTGTCGTAGAGGTAGAGGTTGTCGTCCAGGTTCTCCGACGCCAGCGCGGCCACGGGGTCGACCACCGCGGTGATCGTCACAGGCCGTGCGGGCCGGTGTTCGGACTGTCGGTTCCTCGGGGGCATGTGGCTCCTCTGTTCGAAGATGCTCCGGTTCGGGCCGGGTCAGCCGGCGGGAGGGACGGCCGGCAGGGGGAGGACGCCCAGTCCGGCGCCGGTGAACGCGTTGCGCTTCGGGTCGTTGGTGATCTTGAGGCTGGACTCGCAGGTCAGATCCACGGACTGCCAGACCAGCTCGTTGTTCTGCTCGACCAGCTCGTGCAGCTGGACGTGCACCGTGTACGGGTAGACTCCCGGCCGGCTCGTGTCCACGGTCGCGGCCCAGTACCAGCCGTCGTAGATCATGTCGGGCGACCCGTACTGGGCCGGGTACATGATCTTCTCGGTGACGGCCTGGCCGGTGATGTCGGTGATCACCGGAGCCGGATAGTTGTATGCGGCGGCGCTGTTCGTGGTCTTCCCGGTGACGTCCAGCAGCTTGGCCGCGGTGAGGCCACGCCCGCCGGCCTGCTTGCGGGGACGCTTACCGACCCGCTGCCGCAGCCGCGTGAGCTCGGCGCTGCTCGCCTCGCCCTCGCCGCTGAGCGCGGCCAACTGCTCCAGCGTGCGCCGGTCGTGGGCGCGTTCCTGCTCGGCCAGGTAGTTGCGCGGCACCGTCGGGGGGATCGCCCCCAGCGCCGCGGGCAGCCAGTTCAGCACCTGCTCGGTCGCCTGTGACCCGTCGAGGAAGTAGGTGCCGGGCACGATCGTCACCAGTTGCCCGGTGCCCTCCCCGACCGAGCCGAGGAACTTCATGTTGTCGAACCAGTATGTGTTGCCGTCGAGCGACCGCGTCCGAAGCGCGTTCTCGACGTCGAACAGCACGATGATCCCGTGTTGCTGTGCCATGAAACCGCCTTTCGCAGAACGTGGCTCACACGCGCAGCAGCGCGGGCGAGTCGATGTGCAGCACGCTGTTGGGTCCTTCGTGGAGCTTGAGCGACAGCCGGTAGCGGTACGGGACACCGGGCACCATGGAGTAGGGCACGACGCCCTCCCACACCAGCAGGTCGTGATTCTCGTGCCCGTCGGAACCCGTGGCGTCGGGTGCCGGAACGGCAGGGGGCTCCACCGGGTATGGCGGCACGCCCGGGTCGTCCGAGGGCGGGACGGCCGCGCCGGGCAGGAACTCGATGGCCTGGATCTCGACCGGAGTCTGCACGTCCACGTGGATGGGCGTCCACTGGACGACCTGTCCCGGGACCACCGCCGTGATGAGGTCGGGGGTCCCCTGATGCCGGCTCCCCGCCGAGCTGTCGTCGACCAGCGAGATGTTGCCGTTGTGCAGCGTCCGGTCGGACAACGCCCCGACGGCGTCGACCATCACGACGATGCTGACCTTTTCTTTCATCGATCCTCCTTGTCGGATTTCATGGGCTCACAGGCCGCCACGTGCTCAGCCCCGGTCCCTGACCAGCGGCGTCTTCCCGACGGCGGTCCGCTCGATCTGCGGCGAGGAGGGGGGTACGAACACCAGCCGGAACTCGTATCCGGTCTGCTCGATGGCCACCGCGTTCGCCTCCCGGTCGTTGAAGAGCGACAGGGAACTCGGCAGCGCCTGCGTGAACAGCCGCCGCGTCCCGCTCGGGCCGAGGGCGTGCTCGACGGCCGCGGCCGTGCCCTCGGCGTCGTCCACCGCCGCCAGCAGGGTGAGGGTCCGGTCCTCTCGGTGGTTGTGGAACTGGACCTCGTGCGCGACCAGGTCCAGGTCGACGCCGGACACCGAGCGCAGCCGCCCGCGCAGGGCGGCGTAGGCCAGCGTCGCCGAGTACTGGCTGTCGTTGAGGTGCAGCACATCGGCGGTGCGCCCGGCGAACTCGAATCGCTCGGTGCGTAACCCGGGCCCGTCCAGGGCGGGGCGGCGGATCATCCGATCGCCGAGCTTGAGCCGGAGCAGCGGCGTCTCGTCGGCGTGCAGCCGGGTGACGACCAGCTCGCCCTCCTCGCCTTCGGCGACGGCACGGCCGTGCTCGTCCACGATCTCCACCAGGTGCAGCCCCGGCACGGCGGAGAGCGCCGGCGAGGTGTGGTCGAGCTGGAGCCCGACGCATTCGGCCTGGGTCGCGGCGAAGTAGCTGAGGATCGACACGTTGGGGAAGAACGCCTGCAGTTCGTCTCGCTTGCGCTGCGGCAGGGAGCCGCTGCCGTACATGGCGACCCGGAAGCTCGCCCTGGCCTGCGGCGCGAGGCCCGCACCGAGCTCGGGCAGGAGCGCGATGCTGGCGGTGATGCCCATCAGCGCCTTGTGGCCGGGGTAGGAGAACATGTGCTCCAGCACCGGTGCGCTCACCGGTCCCGCGCCGATGTAGTTGACTCCCGGGACCTGGGCCAGAACGCCGCCGACCATGGTCCCGCTGCTCCACATCTGGTAGTCGGCCAGGGTGGTGAACAGCCAGCGCGGCGCGGGGCCATTCAGGTAGCGGCCGAGCTGGTAGGCGCCCATGAACGCCCCGGCGATGCGGTAGGTGTCGCGCAGTTCCCGCAGGGAGTACACGATCTCCAAGGGCATGCCGTCACCGGTGCCGCCGCTGGCCACCACCTCGAACCCGCCGCGGTCGAGCGGCACGACCATCCCGGCTCGCGCGCCCATGAACATGTCCCGCTGCACGGTCTTGTCCGAGAGAGGGATCCGTTCCCACTCGGACATGTCGGCGGGGGCGTTGCGAATCCCGAAGTAGTGCAGCCGCTCGCGCCACAGCGGGTTGAGCAGGGCGATGCCGACGAGTTGCTGAAGCCGGCGGAACACCAGCGCGTTCTGGAGGCCGAGCGGGGACTCGCAGTACGGAATTCCGGTGAGCCGCCCGCACTCCTCCAGCTTCTCGCTGAACGATGGCAGCCGGGTGACGTCGTCCACGGAGCGGGGCCGCAGCTCCTCCTCCGGGATCAGTCGTGCCGCCAGGTCCGCCGAGGCGGTGATGTCCAGATCCGTCATGGTCATGAATGACTCCCGTCGCGCTGGTCGTGCCGGGCCGTGGCGCTCGCGCGCAGCACTCGTTGCCCGATGTCTCTGATTTCGGCGATGAGCATGGCCAGGTGGTCGGCGTCGATCAGGTGGTTCATCACCACCACGCGCAGCGCCGCCACCCCGTCGATGTCGACCTTGGAGATGAAGAAACGCCCGCCGTCCCGAATCCGGTTACGGATCTCCAGCTGCAGCCGGTGCACGGTCGCCGGGTCCAGGCCGTCCGGCTGGTACCGGAAGCACAGGATGTTGGACTCCGGTTCGTGCGCTACGGCGAAGTCCGGCTCGGTGGCGACCATCTGGTACGCCTGCCGGGCCACCGCGCACAGCCGGTCGATCTTCTGCGCGAACAGCGCCGGGCCGTAGACCGACCAGACCGTCCAGAGCGGCATGATCATCGGACGCTTCGTGCACTCGAAGTTCTTGTCCGCGCTGTCGTAGGCGCTGTAGACGTCCGGTTCCTCGTCGAAGACGTAGCTGGCACGCTGCCGGAACGCGCCGCGCGCCGCCGTCTTGTCGCGGTAGAAGAGCAACGTGCACGGCGCCGGCATGAACAGCATCTTGTGGGCGTCCCAGGTCAGCGAGTCGGCCTGCTCGATGCCGCGCAGCTTGTGCCGGTACCGGTCCGACAGCAGCAGGCTCGCCCCGTGCGCCCCGTCCACATGGAGCCAGAGCCCATACCGGCGCGCCAAGGCCGCGAGCTCCTCCAGCGGGTCGAACGCGCCCATCGACGTGGTCCCGGCCGAGGCCACCAGGCAGAACAGACGCAGGCCACGCCGGTGCGCCTCGTCCAGTACCGGGGCGGCCAGATCGGGGCGTATCCGCCCGGCCCGATCGACGGGGAGCCGGACGATCTGCCGTTCTCCGATGCCTAGCACGCCCGCCGCTCGCGTCACGCTGTAGTGAGCCTCCTCGCTGACCGCGATGGCGGGGCGCCCCGGCGTGCTGCCGGCGCCGGCCGTCCAGATCTGCGGGAAGGCGCGGTTGCGGGCGGCGAGCAGCGCGGTCAGGTTGGCCAGGGAGCCCCCCGAGGTCGTCACCATGGCGAACCGGTCGGGGTCCCAGCCGATGAACCGGTTAAGTTCCTCGGCCATGAGCCGCTCGGCGACGTTCGGGAGCTGCCCGGCCTCGTAGAAGGAGGAAGGCTGGTTGACCACCGAGCCGACCAGGTCGATAAGACTGGCCAGTGGCACCACGCCGGAGAACTGTCGGCCCATGTAGCCGGGTGAGTAGACCGGGATACCGGTCTCCGTGTACAGGTCGACGATCTGGTTCACCCGATCGGCGTCGAAGTCGGCGATGCCCTGCCGTTCGAGGGTCATCAGCTCCCGCGCGGCCTTCAGCAGCGCCTCCGGATGCAGGAGGTCGAGTCCCCGGACCGACCGGTCGCCCAGATACGTCGTCAGGTGTCTGACGATGTTCACGGCGCCGTCGTGGAAACGTCCGGGGTCGAAGGCCGCGGTGAGGCCCGGCGTGGGTGACTGGGAGCTTTCACCGGTCGCCGGCTTCGGAAAGGAACTCTGGACATCGGAAAGCGAACTCGTCACGGAGGGGACTCCAAAATGATCCGGAGTCGAGAAACGCTCATATGGTCGCGTTCGGCTGGGAATTTGGGCATGGTGAACTGAATTCCCGTGCGATCACATGAAGTATCTCGCGAATAAATGATGTCTGCGGTGAAACGTCGAGAGGGGAAGAGGTCCTCGGCGTCCGGGACGCGAGGTGGTATTCGTGCCCTTGCTGACCTGGCTTGACTGGTTGAATCGGTCCAATACCTGGGCGGAAGGCCGATCGATGACAGTGGCAGGTCGCGCGAGGGGACTCTTAACTCTCGGGTGGCGCTACGTTCAAGCAGCTCGAGCCGGTTCGGCGGCGATGTCGTCGACGATCAGGAGCTGGTGGAGGTCCATCGTGGCTGAAACACGGTGAATCCAACCTTACTCTCACCTTTCGCAATCGGCGGCATGCTTGTCATGTAGACGACCTAATCATCGATGACAGGGCTGACGCAAGGCCTCAGATGGAGATGGAATGGCAGGTTCGGGCCACGGTTACTCATGGTGATGGAGGTGTGGAAATGTTCTGTTAGTCCTGGTTTATCAGAGCTTATGAGTTTTTCTCGCGAACCTTGATCAAGCTCGGCGTTCGAGGTCGTCAGCTCGGCGGGCGATCGCCCAAAAGGGACACTATTGGCGTGTCTGGTTGTATTTGCCAGAACGTGGTAAAACGCCCGACGCGGTGACGTATCTGGCTTTTAGGGCGTGTCTACGCTAAAGGGGGGCACGTCAGGCGCTCTCGGGCGGTGCCTGCTTCACCGAAGCCGGGGCGATTCACCTGCTCATACCGGAGATCCTGGTCGTTACGGTGCTCTCCCTGGTGATCGTCGGCCGGGGCCTCTCGCTCTCGCCGCTCTTCTGGGAGAGAATTCAGTCATGGCTTCCCCGCATTGGCGCTGATGCTCATCCTCGCCGGCTTCGAGCCGACGGCGTTTTCCGAGACGAGGCTAAGGACCTCGGATGCACCATCCCGCGGGCCACCTACGCCGCAGTCATCGTGGTCGCGCTCTTCCACACCTTCACCGGCTGGGCGTTCGCGATGACCTCGCTGTTCGTCTCGGCGCTCGCGTTCCACAACGTGCTCACCCGTTACATGCACTCGATGTCCGGGGCCGAGGTGCTGCCCGCGGCGTTCGGCCGGATCCATCCCGTCCACGGCTCGTCGTACGTCGCATCACTGGCACAGACCGCGCTTCCGGCACTGCCGGCCGTGATCTTCCTGGTCCGGTCTGTCGGTCGTGGTCTATCT
Organism: Sphaerisporangium sp. NPDC051011; assembly: GCF_040653595.1. NCBI lineage: Bacteria > Bacillati > Actinomycetota > Actinomycetes > Streptosporangiales > Streptosporangiaceae > Sphaerisporangium > Sphaerisporangium sp. NPDC051011. The sequence continues at coordinate 30,848 of NZ_JBFAGG010000020.1, forward strand.
GGCGGTGCGCCGGACCGTGGTCCCCTCCTGGAACCGCTGGATCGCCCCCGGCCTCGGGCTGCTCGGCCTGGTGCTGGTCGGCGTGCTGATGGTGATGAACTTCCCGCTGCTTCTGGGCGAGGTCGATCCGGACAGCGGCGACCAGACGTTCAGCGGCAAGGTCTTCTTCTACGCGCTCATCGCCGCCTTCCCCGTATGGGGGGCGGCTCAGGCGGCCCATGGCCTACGCGACGGTCGTCGAGAGCGTCGAGTCGAGCGGCTCGACGCGGCCCCACCCGAGAGAGGATCCCATGACCACCCTGACCACCCCGGTTTCCAGCCTCACCGCGACCGAGATCGAGCGGACCGCCGCCCTGGTACGCGAGGCCGGCCTGGCCGGCGAAAGCGTCCGCTTCGTCTACGTCGGCCTGCTCGAGCCGCACAAGCAGGAGGTACTCGCGTTCCAGGCCGGAACCGGGCCAAGGCCAGACCGCCGGGCGCGGGTGCTGCTGCTCGACACCGCGACCGGCGACGCCCGGGACGTGACCGTCGATCTCACCGCCGGCGCGGTGGCCGCGATCGTCGACGTCGACGGCTCCCACGGCGGGATGCCGATCCTGGTCGAGGAGTTCATGTCGGTCGACGGGATCCTCGCCCAGGAGCCGGCCTGGGTCGACGCGCTGGCCAAGCGCGGCCTGACCACGGAGCAGGTGGTATGCGCGCCGCTCTCCGCCGGCGCCTTCGACCTGCCCGGCGAGGAGGGCAGGCGGATCATCCGGGTGCTCTGCTTCGCCACGTCCGACCCCGACGGTCACGTCTGGGCGCACCCGGTGGACGGGCTGAGCGCCTACGTCGACCTGGTCGAGAGGAAGGCGACCGAGGTCCTCGACATCGGTGTCTTCCCGCTGCCGGAGGAACTGAGCAAGTTCCACCTCCCGGAGGGGCGCCCGGCACCGTTGGAGACCTTAAGACCCATCGAGATCATCCAGCCCGACGGGCCGTCGTTCCAGGTCGAGGGCGACCGGATCACCTGGGCGAACTGGTCCTTCCACTTCGGATTCGACGCCCGCGAGGGCCTGGTGCTCCACCACCTGGCCTACGCCGACCCCGACCACGACGGCGAACTCCGGCCGGTTGTGTACCGCGCCTCTATCGCCGAGATGGTGGTGCCGTACGGAGATCCGGCGCCGGTCCGGTTCTGGCAGAACTACTTCGACACCGGCGAATACCTCTTCGGCCGGTTCGCGAACTCGCTCACCCTGGGCTGCGACTGCCTCGGCGAGATCCACTACGTCGATGTCGACCTGGCCGACGAGGTCGGCAACGTGCGGCGGATCCCCAACGCGATCTGCCTGCACGAGGAGGACTACGGCACGCTCTGGAAGCACACCGACATCTACACCCCGAACTCGGCCGAGGTCCGCCGCCAGCGCCGTCTGGTGATCTCGTTCTTCACCACGATCGGCAACTACGACTACGGCTTCTACTGGTATCTCTACCTCGACGGCAGGATCGAGTGCGAGGCCAAGCTCACCGGCATCCTCTTCACCTCGGCCTACCGCGGGTTGCGAGAATGGCCCTACGCCAGCGAGGTGGCCCCGGGCCTGGGCGCCCCGTTCCACCAGCACCTGTTCAGCGCTCGCCTCGACATGATGGTCGACGGCCTCCGGAACGCGGTCGACGAGGTCGACGCGGTCAGGGTGCCGGTCTCGCCGGAGAACCCGTACGGCAACGCCTTCAGCTACGCCCGGACCCGGATCGCGAGCGAGGCCGAGGGGGTGCGCAGTGCGGACGCCTCGGTCGGGCGGACCTGGCACGTGGTGAGCACCGAGCGCACCAACCGGCTCGGTCAGCCGACCGGCTACGTACTGCGCGCCGAGCAGAACCCGACTCTGCTGGCAGACCCGTCCTCGTCGATCGCCGCGCGGGCGGCGTTCACCACCCGGGATCTGTGGATCACCCGGTACGCGCCTGAGGAGCGGTATCCGGCCGGCGAGTTCGTCAACCAGAACCCGGGCGGCGACGGTCTGCCGGCGTACGTCGCGGGTGACCGGCCCCTGGACGGCGAGGACGTCGTGCTGTGGCACACCTTCGGCGTGACCCACTTCCCGCGGCCCGAGGACTGGCCGGTGATGCCGGTCGACCATGCCGGATTCTCGTTGACGCCGTACGGGTTCTTCGATCGCAACCCCACGCTGAACGTGCCCGCCAACGAGGCCAAGCACTGCGGCGGACACCGTCACCACGGCGACTGAGAGCTTGCGCGCTCGCGCACGCCCCGCCCGGCCTGATCGTCCCGTCTGCCGTCGTCCCGCCCGTCGGGGGAGCGCCCCTGGCCCCTGGTCTGCTCGGCTTGTCCGGGACGACGGTGGGCGTGACGATCGGGGCTCACCTCGGCCGGCTACGGCCTCCAGGAGACGACCAATGATCATCCCGGAGCCGGAAAGCCCCCGCCGGAGACATCTCGACTTCGCACTCGTGCCTTGCCCCGCTCATCGCATTCGGACAAATAACAGATAGGGGATTTGGCGCCTCAAACTTATATATTGCAGCCAATTTCCGCGTTTGGGAAACCCTGGAAGATCTCTAGAAAATCTCCCAAGAACCACATATCCTTCGCTATGGCGCGTTCCAAGGGGGGGTGCGTCCTCCCCAAATGGGGAGAAATGAAGGGAGTCGACATGCCGGATATTGACCTCGGGCTGGCCAGTGACTGGGAGGAAGGTGACACTCACGGCCGAGTCAAGTTGGTCCAGAACCGGACCTACCCGAACTCTCCGAAGCGGGACGTGCTCGTCAGCTCACCGGTGAGCATCGAGCTTTCGGTGAACACAAACTTTTCCAGCTCCCAAGAGTCTGACAAGATCTACTTCACGACCCACCATGGGTCGACGAAGAAGATCATCGGGATCCTGGACTCCAATGGGGACCTCTACATCGCCGGCCGGGTGATAACGGACCAAAAGAACCTGTCCTTCTAGTAGCGCCATACCTCGTGGCGCGTGGGCACTGGTTCGTCGGCTGGCACAGCCCCGACCGGGCGACGACCAGCGCGGCCGATAGCGTCCGCCAGGACGACAAAATGCTCGCGGCCGGCAGCGACGCACCAGTGCCTGTGCGCGACACCTGATCGGGGTCGGCGGAGTTCCCGTCGGCCTCGATCGGTAGAGGGAAATGACTACCTCTGCTCGGATAGGGCTCGCACCGCCTCGAAGAGGTGTGTTGTGTCGATCGCAAGATATCGAGCAGTTGTCGACGCGGAAGATGATTGCGCTCCGAATGCTCATGCCGGCAAGATGGCGGTGGATTCGCGCCATCGGCGTAAAAGTCCATCGAAATGGTCAACCTAATTGGGTGGTACGTCCGCTTCTTTAGCCTCCTGAGGGATCTCCCGGGTCGTTCCTGCTGAAGTTGTCGAAATCGACGTCTCCGCTAGCCGCCGCTAGCCATTCGGAAGTTGTCGCTCAGCCCATCCGTTGCCATCTCGAAGGCGGGCGCAGTCGCATGCGGGAACGTTCATCGCGTTCACGCCTACCGTTAGCGCATCGAAGCGATGTGCGGCCACGCTCGGCAGTGATTTAAATCACACCTGCGGTGAAGTCAGGGGAACGCAAAGTTGCCGCTTCCAGCGGCCCCACCCGAAACCGGTCAGGCCGCCTTGCCGGGCGTCGCCTGATCGGGGACCTGCTCGGCGTACTCGTCGCGCAGCCGCTCGCAGTCGGCCAGGAAGCGTGCCGCGGACTCGAACAGCTCCCGGGCGAACCTCACGTGCGTGCCGGACACGACGGTGTCGGAGGTCGGGCCGCGTCGTCCCCGTCCCTGAGCCGACCCTGGTCGCGCTTCGCAAGCACAAGCGTGAGCAGGCGGCCGAGCAGCTCGCGGCCGGCGGCAAGTGGCAGAACCGCGGGCTCGTGTTCGCCTCGACGATCGGCACTCCCAGCGAGCCGGGGAACCTCGGCACGCGGTGGCACAAGACCAGGGCTAAGGCGGGGCTCGACTGGTTGCGACTGCACGACCTTCGCCACGCCTGCGCCGGTCGTGCTGGAGACGGTGTACTGGGACGCCGGGACCGCCCGACTGCTGCCCCGGCTGATCAAGGGCCGTACCCGCGGGCCGGTGTTCGTCGGGGACAGCCGGAATATGGGAGAAAGAGATCGTGCCCCGGGATAGCCGCTGGTCAGCGTCGTGAGAGTCCTGCGAGGGGCGGTCGATAGGCCTCGACCGGGGCGGCGAGGAGCTGCAGGACCTGCCGGGCTGCTTCTGCGTCTCCGCGAGCGGCTGAGAACAGATGATCGGGAGAGCGCTGTCTAGGCCGCATGCTCGACAGCGCTCCTCTCACTGCGCGGGGAGGGCGGCGGCGTTTCCTCCAGGGCGGTTGAGCGCAGCGCTCCGCCTGCGGCGGACCAACATCCGATGCACGATGAAGTACTCTGCTACAACCGCGTTGACCAGCACGGACGCCCACACACTCGCGGTGTAGAGGTCATTGAAGCTCAGCGTCGGAACGGCCTGCTGTACCAGCAGCCCGATGGCGAGGAAGAGACGCAGGCTCACCGCGGCGAACGTCAGCGCGTAGTTGCGGATCATCCAGACCCGGTGCACCTGCACATCCCCGCGCCGGATGGCACGGTAGCCCTGGTAGAGGCTGTACAGCCAGGCCGCCGACAGCAGGTAGAACGCGACCTGGACGGGGAAGCCGCTGATCGAGACGGTGGCCGCGAACAGTGCGGCGGCGGTTGCCAGCACGATGCTGACCATGTAGACGCGCCCGGCGATGCGGTGGGCCTTGGGGTAGCGGGCGCGCAGCCGCTTGTGGAACTGGAAGGGCCCGATGATCAACGCGAGGCCGCCGGGGACCGCGTGGATCACGATCGACAGATAGTGCAGGGCGACGTCCGCGTTGAGTGGGATCTTGCTGAGCGAGGTGTCGCCCGTCAGGTAGGGCGGTACGGCGAAGCCGGCGATGCCGACGGCGAGCAGGGCTAACAGGGTCCAGAGGATCTGCGGCCGGCGGCGCCGGATGGTGGTTGCAGTCATCTCGCACTCCTTTGTAGTGAGTGGTCACTATCAAATGCCGAAAAGAAAACGCTCAGCCCGAGGCCAGAAAACGCTCGGCCCACGGCTCCCGCTCAGCCCGGCCCGGCAGATCCATCGCCGCGGAGACCATGTACAACATGCCCTCGGCGATGAAGGAATGCGCCTGGTCGGCGTCGAAGCCCGGCATGGCCTCGACCTTCTCGAAGATCTCCCGGGTCGAGCGGGCCATCAGATCGCGAATGTTGGGATCCTCGCAGGCCGCATACCCCTGAAGCATCATGAGCATCATTTCGCGATCCGCCATGAGACCAAACCAGGCGTCCATCATCACGGGCATGGAGTCGGCCCCGGCGTCACTGCCGCGCCGGAGCATCTCACGATCGATCGTCTCGAACAGGCGGACAAGAACGGCCAGGAAGAGCTCCTTCTTGGTGGAAAAGAGCCGAAACAGGTTCGGATGCGAGATGCCGACCTGCTGGGCGATCGTCACCGTGGACCCGCCGTGCAGCCCCTTCTGGCTGAACTCGGCCAGCGCGGCTTCGAGGATCTGCTCGCGCCGCCGACTCGCGTCCACTCGGGGACGCCGCCCTTCCATCACTCTTGATAGTAAACAGTCACTATCAAGAGTCCGTCAATACAGCGACCACGAGACCGCAGCCGCCGAACCGATCCGAGCACTCCTGTCAGCGCCCGCCGAGCGCCCCGGGCGAATGCGCAGGGCTTCGGAACGTTCTACGCGAGACCCTCCAGAACTCCGACCCCCCCATACCCAGACCTCCCGCGGCCATGGTGCGGGCGTCCAGGGTCACTGGGTGTCGGCGATCAGGCTGTTCTGGGATTCGACGTACTTGAGCCGTCTCCCCGCCCGAAGCTGCGACGTGCGGAAACGGGCTTGCGAGACGCATCGGAACGGAAAGTCACAGTCGTATCGACCCGGGCGACGACTGGGACGAATGGAAGGGACTCCTAAGGGACGCCGGGGTCGAGAAGGACGCCCGCGTTCACGACGCCCAGCACACGGCCGCCACTCTGCTCCTGGAGCAGGGCGTGGACATCAGCGTCGTGCAGGAGATCCTTGGACACTCCTAGCTCACCACGACCAAGCGGTACACGCACGTCACGTCCAAGCCGGCGAGCGAAGCGGCGGCGCGGATGGGCCGGGCGCTGTGGGATGACTGAGGCCGACGACTGCAACCCGCTGCTGACAACTGCAACCCGAACTGCAAACCCTGGGCAGGATTCCCGATCATGAGATCTGGGAGTCTGCCCAGGTCGTTGAGGGTGGGCCGCCAGGGACTCGAACCCTGAACCTACGGATTAAAAGAAGACGATTCGATCAAGCTCTGAGGGTCTGGCCTGGAGGCGAGGTCTCCATGGACGTTCGTCGATGTCCGCTGACGTTCGTCCCCTCGGCTGTAACTGTGGCTGTACAGCCAAGGCTCCTTGACGATCGGACCGCTTCCTTATCAGGACCACCCGGCGTGTGATCAGGAGCTTGTGTCCTGCTCCGGGATGGTGCCGGGCGGTCGTGATCGTGAGCGGTTGTGCGGGGCTGTTGCAGTACGCGTTGCAGTAGCTCGCCCGTCGCCTGGTTCTCCCCCGTCCTCCTCGTAGCTGCCGATCCCCAGGGCGAGGCCGCCGTGTCAAGGGTCAACGAAGTTGATCGCGTAGCGACGCCGAAGGCGCCCTTGACTCGGTGGCCTCAACCGGGACACTTGAGCAGCGAGGAGGACGGAGACACCGATGGCACGACTGCCGCCAGGGGTGGCTTGCGGCAAGTAATGAGGGGATCCTTGCGGCATGTCCTCTGAGGTCCCACGAACAGTTAAGGCAGTGGACACCGCCCAACTCATTCGACTTGACGCCGAGGCGGTGGCATGTGGGCTGAGCCGCAAGCATGGTGTCGCATGGCTGTCCGAGTATGCCGATCGCACGGCGACCCACTACCTGTGGCCAGCGCTCGTTCATAGGCTGAACCACCGGCCTGAGTATTCGCCGCATTGGCGCTGCATGGTGTTGTTGACCGTACGAGACGGTCAGCAGATCTTCTCGCTGTTGGACGTTTTGCCTGCTTCTTTCGACCAGTTGCCGGAGAACGTTGACGCGGTGACGAAAAAAGAGGTCGCTCACAAGCTGATGCACGGGCCACTGCCAACGCAGGCGGAGTGGGCCGACCGCAACGGCGGCAGCTAGCCAGCGTCGAAGTTAGAAGATCAGGCGAATCGCTACCCGAGTACCTGCGGCCCGAGCCGCCGGCGGCCGGGACCGGCCCCCAGGCCGCACGCCCGGCCGCCGAGCGGGCGCAGGGCCGGGCGACGGCGCGCAGCGCCGCCGCCCCTTGATACTCACAAGAACAATTCGGCAGATCACCGCGCTTGGGCGGCGTCGCCTGTCAGGTGCTGGGCGGAGTGAGTTGAGCCATGTCGTTGATGATGGCGTCTGCTCCGGTCTCGTGGAGGTGATGTTCTTTGCCGGGGGTGTTGGCGTAGCCGATGCTGAGGATTCCGGCGGTCTTGGCGCTTTGGATGTCGGTGACCGAGTCGCCGATCAGGACGGTTAGGGCGGGGTCTGCGCCGAGGGCGCCGAGGGCCTGGGTGATCAGGTACGGGTGGGGCTTGAGCAGGGCCGGGTCTTGGAAGAGGGCGCGGGCTGAGATGTGGTCGAAGTAGCCGAGTAGGCCGTGGTTGTCGGTGTAGGTCTTGATGGCGGCGTCGGAGTTGTTGCTGACCACTGCCAGTCGTCGGCCTGAGGTGCGGAGCTGCTTGATGACGTTGGCCGTGCCGGGGGTGGGGGTGGCGGTGAGGGCGGCTTGGAGTTCCAGGCCGCGTAGCCCGGCTTCGACGGTTTCGGCGACCAGTGGGCCGGCCGTGGGGGCGTAGCGCAGGATCTCCAGGGGGTCGACCTGGGCGCGGATGTCTGGGGGCAGGTCGAGGCCGAGAGGCGCGAGGTAGTCCCGCAGGGTGGCGGCGATGGTGGGGGCCGGTAGTGCCGCGAAGATGTCGCATATAGGGCCATCGAAGTCGAACAGGACGTGTTTGACGTCGGCGAGCAGGCGATGGACGTGGGCAGGCTCTGAGATCACCCTTTGAACTCCCGGCTGACGGTGTTCCACATCGACTCGAACCATAGACGAGACTGCTTGACGTACTCGCGTCCCGTGTCGTTATCGGCTGAGTGGTGGAAGATCGCGGCGTCTTTGCCCATGAGGTCGTAGATGCCGCGTGTTTCGTCGCCTACCTGAAGTTCGTAGCGCTGGATCGGGTAGAAGCCGAAGAAGGCGTCCTGGTCGTTGATGATGTAGAGCTTGAACAGCGGGGCGGCCTGGTGGACCCGGATTTGGGCGGTCGCTTTCTCGATGGCTCCGCGCGTTGCCAGCTCGTTGACCGAGTCGAGTATCGCGGTGGCGTGGCGTCGTGTGATCGTGGTGGCGCGGGCGCGGAAGTCCGGGTCGTCGGTGAGGTCGTCTGCCTTGCAGGGCAGGGTCATCGGCTTGGTGGTGTCGGGCAGGAGAAGCCGGATGGCCAGGCTCTTGGCGCTGAGCTGCCTGTAGCGGATCTTGTCGAGTGGTTCTTGGAGCACGCCTTGGAGCGTCTCGCCGGAGAAGCCTGCGAAGTCGATGGACACGTGATCCCGCTCGAACGCGCGCTCCAGGTGAGGCCGGAGTCCGATCGGTGGGACGACGGCAGGCAGCGCCTCCGGGATGTGCGGGTCAGGTAGGGGTGTCGTCTCGTGCCCATGGCCGGCGGTGCCGTTGGGTGCGGGGGAGAACAGGGCCTCGGCGGTGTGGCCGGGGAACATCGCCTCCAGCACGCGGCAGTGATCGGCATACGGCAGGCTCTTGAGCTCGCCCGTGAGCCAGCGGTGGAGCTGCGCGCGGCTCGGCCTGGTGTTCTTGAGGTCGGGCGCCACCCTTTTTGCTGCTTTGTCGTACTCCCGGCAGAACACCGCATATGTCTGCCAGTGGCGCTGGCGTAGTAGCGATTTCAGCAGGATCGACTGATCAGCCATGAGCCGTTCCTCGATATCAGGGGCGCCGGTAAGGCCAGGTTACCGGGCTGGCAGGCGAAACGAGGAGACATAGACGAGACAAGTAGAGACACCACGACGACACACGGCACATGAACGCTATCGAGATGCGACGCCACCTGCGGAAATGCTTGTGGCATGGCTCAGCGGCGTGAAAATCCATCGACTGATTCCCCGATTCGGCGTGCATTTGCGGTGCTCACCGATGGTGAACCCGCGGCGAATGTCTGCACCTCGTGCCGGGGCAAGGGCTGGCGCTATGTCCGGGCGCATCGTGCGAACGGTGCCGCTCGGCTGGACGGTCAGCCCGTGGCACTGCGCCGGGTCGAGTGCTTCGACTGCCCCGATCCCAGCGGCGAAGCGGCGTGACGAGCCTGATCTTCTCCCCATCTGACGAAGGGACGTCGGCGTCATGGCCGCCACCTACGAATCCACCGAACAGGCGACAGCGGCCTACTACGGCGCCTTGCTGGGCGGGCTGAGCGACGCGCTCAAGAGGCACGACATCGTCGGCCGAGTGGTGCGGGTGATCCGCCTTCGACTGCGGTTCGACGAGTACTACTCCCCCGAGTACGTGCCGCCGGTACTGGAGGTCCGCGGCCCCGACCGGCAGGTGCGGGCGACGGTGACGGTCGTCCAGGGAGTGAGTGAGCCCGCTTACTCGGTGCGCCCGGCCGATGGTGAGCGCTACTACCTGTTCCCGGTCTCGGAGGGAGCGGTGGCGCTTGCGTTCCTGGTGGCAAGGGCGAAGGACTGGCAACTCACCTCATGAGCGTGCCCGTCCTCGCCCAAGTCCAGGAGCGGCATGGGCGTACCTGGCAGATCATGGACTTCTACGGCGGGTGGATCGCGATCCGGCGTCATTCCTGGTCGACTCGTGCCGAGCGCTTGGGTATCCGGAATGTCCTGGGCGCTGACACCTTGGCGGATCTGGCGGCCCGGCTGGATGAGCAGTCTCAGGCTGAAGCCCGGCGTAAGAGTCGGCCTCTCCCAGATCGGCCGGATGAGGGCGGGGCCGCTTCGTCTGCGTAGTGTTCGGCATGCGTTTGAGCTTCCACGGTGATTGGCCGTGGGGGCTTATTCGTGTCTGTAGGCGCGGCCAAGTTGGCGGATTGGAACTGTGCGCGTAGGCGCTGGTATGGGGTTCGCACGGGTTAGCTGTCCTGCTAACGTGCTTGATTAGACAGGCAGGATGAATGCGAGGGGCCGGGATGTCGTTCGAGTACACACCCCCCAAGTACGCGCAATTGATCACCGAGATGGAACGGCGGATCGAGTCCGGGGAGTACCCGCCCGGCTCCCCCCTGCCGAGCGAGCATCAGTTGATGGCCGAGTTCGGGATGGCGCGACCTACGGTGGTCAAGGCACTGGGGGTCCTGCGAGACAACGGGTGGATCATCACCCAGCAGGGCAAGGGCCGCTTCGTACGTGGCCGGCCCGCCCTGGCCGCGGGAGGGCATCCGCGCACCGGACGGGAACTGCTGGACCGCAAAGAGATCCCGGCCACCACCCGGCTGGTGTCGGTAGGCCTGGTCAAGGCTCCCCGGCGGATCGCCTCCTACCTCGGCATCGACAGTGCGGCGTCGATCGTGCTGCGCAAGACAGTGGTACATCAGGGTGACCAGCCCTCAGAGATCGTGGCCGCGTGGCTGCCCGCCGAAGTGGCTGAGGGGACGGCGCTGGCGGCCTCGACGGAGTTGCCGCAGGGGGTGCGGCGGCTGGTGGAGTCAGCGGCGGGGGTGGGGCTGGATCACATCATCGAGCATCTGACCGCGCGTAACCCGACCAAGGAGGAACGGGACCTGCTCGGGGTCTCGGCGTCGGCTGCGCTTCTGGATCTGTACGCGGTGGCCTGTGACGCCACCGGTAGGCCTTGGGTGGTGCTTCAGACGGTGCTGCCGGGGGATCGTCACGAGTTGGAGGACGCCTATCCGATCCGGTAGCGCATGTCGGGGGTTTCAGGTTTCCCGCTCTCCGCCCGCTTGGTTTGCTTGACTAGCCAAGTGGGCTTCGCGTTTGATGGAGTCCGCGTCGTCCCTGATCGCCTGTGGGGCCACGCCCAGGACGGTGATGAAGACGCTGGGCCACAGTCAGATCGGGCTCACCATGAACACGTGCGCGCATGTCCTGCCCGAGGTGGAGCGGGCGGCCGTCGATGCCGTGGCCAAGAAGCTGTTCGGGTGATGAAACGAGAGCGAGGGTCGGCCTCCCCGAATCGGGAGTCCGGCCCTCTGGGCTGTAGTAAGTGGCTGTAGTGGCGGGCGAGCCAAGATCCACAACAGGTGTTTGGGCTGGTGGGCCGCCAGGGACTCGAACCCTGAACCTACGGATTAAAAGTCCGCAGCTCTGCCATTGAGCTAGCGGCCCATATGGATTGCAGGGTACTGAGAGTACCGTGCCTTACGCGACTGGTTAGACGGTTGCCGGGTCGATGGTTGTGGTGTACCTCCGGTGACCGGGTTCGTGTTTCGTCATGTCCCATGTTATGGATGTCATGGATTCGGTGCCCTCGGTACGGCAAGGGTCGGGAGGAGCCGTCCCGCTCGGTGGAGGGCGTCCCTGGTCCTCGTTCCCTGAGAGGGGAGGGTCCAAGCCTGGCGGGAAGGCGTTGGGGCTTCAGGGCGTCACCAGGGTAGGGCCAGGGGGAATCCCGATGTGCGAAGAGAGCCCCCGAGGGCAGTCTTGAGACATGAACGAGATGAACCTCCACGGCCACTCCACAGTCAAGGAACTGCGTCGCACCCGCCAGGGCAGGATCGTCGCCGGTGTCTGCTCCGGCGCCGCCGAGTTCATCGGCATCGACGCCAACATCCTCCGCATCGGGCTCGCCATCGCCACCTTCTTCGGTGGCCTCGGCGTGGGCATCTACGCCGTCGCGTGGCTGCTGATCCCCGAAGAGAGCAAGCAGACCTCGATCGTCCAGGACCTGATCGGCAAGCAGAAGAGCGACCCGGGGTCGACCTGGCACCAGGCCGCGTCGTACTGGGAGCAGGGCGTGAACAAGGCCCGTAAGGAGTGGGGTCCGCGGGACCAGGCCCCGTCCTACCCTGCTCCGGCTCCGGCTCCGCAGCAGCCGGCCGCCCGCCCCGCCTCCCCGGTGGACGAGCCCCCCACGACCGTCTAACTCACCTGGGTGCGGACCCTGGTGATTATCTCGGCACGAGACTCGGTCCAGAGCATGGCCAGTAGCGCGGCGACCGTGAGCCCGGAGGCTCCGGCGAGCGCGACCACCGGCTCTGGGCCGAGTGCTTGGGCGGCGGCGCCCCCGATGAGGATTCCGATTCCCTGGGCGGCCAGCAGGCCCGACTGCACCAGCCCGAAGGCCTGCCCCCGCCGGTTCGCCGGCACACACTGGACGAAGGCGGCGTTCGCCGCGAGCTGGTAGGCCCCGCCCATCCCGGCGAGGACCCACAGGGCGAGGACGACGGCGAGAGGCGGCCGTAGCGCGCATCCGATGAGCGGGGCGCAGCTCAGCATCGCCATCCATCCCATGACGCGCAGGCGCCCCGTAGGTGTCACCATGCGGCTGAAGATGAAGGCCCCGAGCACCGTCCCGGTCGGCATGGCGGCCATGAGCAGGCCGCTGATCAGTGTGACGTCCCGTGGATCGTCGCCCAGCGTGGCGGCGTACGGCACGGCGATGCCCTCGGGGAGCACGTAGAAGCCGCAGAGCCACGCGAACATCACGAGCGTCCTGAGACGCCTGTCACCGAAGACGAGGCGGGCACCGGCCTTGGTGGAGCTCCATATGGAGGCGTGGGCGCCGTCCTCGGGGTCGGGCGCGGGACGACTGCGCACGCCGACCGCGAGGATCAGGGCGGAGATCAGGAAGGTGAGCGCGTTCAGGGCCAGGCCGCGGTGCGCGCCGATCGCCGCGATCACCCCGGCCCCGGCGGCGAACCCGAGCATCTGCACCGCCTGGTTGGTCATGTTCTGCAGGGCGGAGCCCGCGACGTAGCGGTCGCCCTCCAGGATGTCGGGCAGCAGCGCCGCCCGCGCGGCCGTGAACGGCGAACTGAGCAGGACCACGCAGAAGACCAGGGCGCACAGCACCGGGAACGGCATGCTCGGCACGGCCATGAGGCCGACCAGCCCGGCCCGCACGAGATCGCAAATGATCATGACGCGGCGGCGCGCGAAACGGTCTGCCAGCCCCGCGAGCAGGGGGCCGCCGAGGATCGGCGGCAGGTAGGTAAGGGCGTAGACGGCGGCGGTGGCGAGCGCGGAGTGCGTCCTCTCGTAGACGAGGATGGCCAGGGCAACTTGGGCGAGTTGGTCACCGAGGAGAGAAAGGCACTGACCGCCCCATAGCGAACGGAACTCGCCAATGGCGATGACCTCGCTGTACGTGGCCTGGCTTTCGGATGCGCGGCGGTGCCGCCCCGGCAGCCGACCTGGCCTCGTCGCCGCCATATGTCTCCGCTGGGCTCGCTGGGCCGTACTGACACACCGTGTTCAGTATGTCACCAAGGGTGCCCGGTCCGCTCGCGGTTGGCCAACCCGGAAGGCATGAAGAATCACGCGGCCGTTCCGTTCTAGCCTGCTATTTCGTGAAAAATCAGGACTCTGGACGGCGGCTCGCGCCGACGCCGGCGACGAATTCTGGAGCCCTGAGCTCGCGCGGGGACGGACTCACCAGCCGAGCTCGTGCAGACGGTCATCATCAATGCCGAAATGATGTGCTATCTCATGGATTACGGTGATTTGCACCTCTTCGACGACGTCCTCTTCCGTCTCGCAGATCTCGCAGATCGAGTTGCGGTAGATCTCGATCCTGTCCGGCAGGACCCCGGAGTACCACCCGCCACGCTCGGTCAGCGGGATGCCCGTGTACAGCCCTAGAAGCCCCGGCTCGGGCGGATCGTCCACCACCACCATCACCACGTTCTGCATGACCTCGGCGAGCTCGGGCGGGACCGTGTCCAGCGCCTCGGCCACAAGCTCCTCGAACTTCTCCCGCGAAACCTCGATCACCGGTCAATCGTGTCACCGCCACACGACAGCGCGCGAACCGGCTGCGTGGACGCCTCGTGGATCACGTCCCGGCCGGCCCGGACGCGTCCTGACTGTGCGCGACACTCCCGATGACTCTTGCGAGCTATGAGAGTTTCCGCGATTTCGGGTAGGCATGACGACGATGAACGTCACGCGCTTGAGGAATACCGCTAGGCGGCTGAGCGAACGACGCGCCGTGCGCCGGACCGGCAGTGTCCTGGTGATCGGCCTGGTAGCCCTGGCCGGAGCCTGGCTCGGGATCGCGCTCGGCGCCAACGTCAGCACCGCCGTGGGCCCCGCGCAGATCGGGATGAGCCTGCAGCCGTCCTGGGGCGGTCAGACGGTGCTCGACATCCGCCCGCTCGGCACCCTCAGATTCGACTCCCATCACGGGCCGATCCGGCTGAGCCTGAGCCTCGACGGCATCCACGCCGACGTGGCCCAGCAGCTCCTGGAAAGCCCGCGCTGGGCCGAGACCCTCCCGGACCTCATCGAGGCCGACCTTCAGGCCGGGCTGCGCGAACTGCTCGTCAGAGCGGCCGTGTGCGCCGTGGCCGGAGGCTTCCTGACCGGGCTGATCGTCTTCCGCCGGTGGCGGCGGGCCCTGTGGACGTCCCTGGGGAGCCTCCTGACGGTGGGTACGGTCGCGGCCGTGTCCGTCATGACCTTCAACCCCGCGTCCATCTCGGAGCCGCGCTACACGGGGCTGCTCACCGGCGTGCCCTCGCTGATCGGCAGCGCCGAGTCGATCGTGACGCGCTTCTCCGAGTACCGGAACCAGCTCGCCAAGCTGGTGACCAACGTCTCCCAGCTCTACCACGCGGGGACGACGCTGCCGGTGTACTCGCCGGACCCGAACACCCTCAGGGTCCTGCACGTGTCGGACATTCACCTCAACCCCCTCGCGTGGAACACGATCCGCTCCCTGAAGGAGCAGTTCAAGATCAATATGGTGATCGACACCGGGGACATCGCCGACCACGGGACCAAGGCCGAGAACAAGTTCGTCGAAGAGATCGGCAAGCTCGGCGTCCCGTACGTCTACGTGCGCGGCAACCACGATTCCATCGGCACCGAGCGCGCCGTCGCCCGCGAGAAGAACGCCATCGTGCTGGACGGCACCGCGAAGACCGTGGAGGGCCTGCGCATCTACGGGGTGGGCGACCCCAGGTTCACGCCCGACAAGACGGTCGACGTCAAGTCCGACGCCGAGATGCTGGCCGAGCTCGGACGAACCCATGCCAATCGCCTGACCGCCGACCCGGTCCCGCGTAAGGCGGCGTCCTCGAAGGGCTCGCGCAAGTCCATGCAAACCCCTGCGCCGGGGGCCTCCAAGACCCCGGGGGAATCCACGCCCGGCCCCACACCTTCCTCCACGACGCCCGGCCCGGCCGCTCAGAAGATCGTCGTCGATCTCGTCGCCGTCCACGACCCCACGGTCGGACGGGGGTTCGCCGGGGCCACCCCCCTCGTCCTGGCCGGCCACGTCCACCAGCGGTCCACCGAGATGCTCGCAGAGGGCACGCGGCTGATGATCCAGGGATCCACCGGCGGCGCGGGCCTGCGCGGCCTCGAACATGACGAACCCACGCCCATCCAGGCGTCCGTGCTCTACTTCGACAGGGCCACCCACCGGCTCCAGGCATGGGACGACGTCACGCTCGGGGGCCTCGGCGAGCAATGGGTACAGATACAGCGTCGCCTGGAAGCCGAACCAGGTCGTACAATTTCTCCGGAGCCGGTTCCCAGCCCGTCACCAACGGGAGGGAGCGGCGCCACCGCGACACCGTCCAGAGGATGACCGCTTTGGCATCGGGGTACGAAGTCCCCTATGCTTCAGAAGTCCCCGACGGAAGGCGTCACGGATCCAGGGCGAGAGTCCTGAGCCCCCATCGTCTAGCGGCCTAGGACACCGCCCTTTCAAGGCGGCGGCACGGGTTCGAATCCCGTTGGGGGCACGTGCGAGCGAAGGCTCACCGGCACGACGGAAGGTCAAAGACCTCCGGAGAACTGGTAGGCTAAGCGAGCGCAAAGAGCCCGGGGCAACGCCCTGGGAGACGAGCAAGGTCCTGTAGAGCAGTTTGGAGTGCTCGCCACCCTGTCAAGGTGGAGGTCGCGGGTTCAAGTCCCGTCAGGACCGCTCTGGTAGGTGTCATCTCACCGCCGGGTCAGGTAGCTCAGTTGGTACGAGCGTCCGCCTGAAAAGCGGAAGGTCGGCGGTTCGACCCCGCCCCTGACCACCTTTTGACCAGCGAAAACCCCGAACTATGATCACGGTTCGGGGTTTTTACATCAACCGGTACATCAACCCGCTAGCTGATCTCTTTTCCTAGACGCTTGAGTGCCTTCGTTTTCTCTTCCAATGACGCATGCGCGTACACGTCCATTGTGACCTCTATGGCGCTGTGACCGACGATTTCGCGTACCACGTGCGGAGGTACGCCCAGGTCCAGGAGGAGTGAGACCGCCGTGTGCCGGATGTCGTGGAACCGGTACGTCTCCAGCCCGGCCCGCTTCCACACCGCGTAGAAGTGGCGCAGGAGGTTGCGCGGGTCGATCGGCAGGCCGGACGAGGTCGTAAAGATCAACCCCGTGTCTCTCCAATCGGATCCAGCTTCCGCCTTTTCCTCCGATTGGATCTTGCGCCGTTCCTCCAGAGCGGTGATGCAGAAGTCGGGCAGTGGCACGACTCTCTTTGACCGCCTGGTCTTGGGAACGTTGATCCGTAGTTCGACGGCGACTCGTTGCAAGGTCTGTTCCACCCGCAGTGTGCCTGCTTCCAGGTTCACCGCGGACCAGGGGAGTGCGAGGATCTCACCCTTCCGAAGGCCGAGCAGGGCCAGGGCGTAGACGGCGTGAAGCCGGTCCTTCTTGACCGTGACGAGCAGGTCTTTCACCTGGGTTCGGGTGAGACCCTTGCCCGCCTCGTACTGCGGAGCCTGAACGGTGACGAGCTGCGCGACGTTACGGGGGATGATCTCTTCCCGTACCGCGTTTTGTAGGGCGTTGCGTAGTACGGCGTGGATGAGTTGCACCATCCGGGCTACGCGGCCTTGAGCTTCAAGCCGCCCTCACCGCCACCCCCACCCCCGGCACGGCCAACGTCATCAAGCAGCTCCGCACCTCAGGCCGACGACTGGCAGTGGTCAGCAACAACTCCGACGCCGCCATCAAGACCTACACCGAGAACCACGGCCTACTCGGTTACTTCGACCACATCTCAGCCCGAGCCCTCTTCCAAGACCCCGCCCTGCTCAAGCCCAACCCCTACCTGATCACCCAGGCCCTCAACGCCCTCGGCGCAGACCCCGCCCGCGCTGCGCGCCGTCGCCCGGCCCTGCGCCTGCCAGCGCACGCCGGGCGTGCGGCCTGGGGGCCGATCCCGGCGGCGCGCAGGACTCCGGGCCGTCACCGCACACCCGCCGCGCCGCACCCACGCCACCCGCTGGCCTCTGGTCGCGCCGCCGCCCCAATGCAGCACGACGATCGCCACGGGGTGGCCGATGTTCCGCCGTGGTCGGGGGCGATCGCAGATCCGGGGTTCGTTCCTCACCCCGGCTCACCGTGCAGTGCGGTTGGCAATCGTCGAAACCTCATGGAGGCGGCTCCGGACGCGAACAACTTTCAAGGCCGCACTGCCGAGCTGTGGAAACGGGCGAAGCACTCAGTACTCGAGAACACCATGGGCGACCACGACGTCACTTGACGCGTTCGGCCGCACCTCGGCGATGCGCTCGGCCAGCAGCAGCGCAGCGGCAAGCCCGCCCTCCGACTCGTCGCCAACCAGCCCCAGCTCCTCCCGGTGGGCCAGGAAGTCCTCCGGGATGCCGTCCTCGTCGCCGGGAAACAGCGGATCGAAGGACAGGATCCTACGGCCGTCGGCGTAATGGTCGAAGGACGCGAGCCTGTTCACGTTGACGAAGACGCTCGCCGCGACCGTCCCGGCCGACAAGGATCGCAGCACCTCGTCCAGGCTGCCGGCGTAGCCGTTCTCTTCGCTCAGAATGGTGCCGCCCTCGGCTGACCGGGCAGAGATGAGGCCCTCATCGATATCGCCTTCCTCGTCATCGCCGTCGAACACGTCAATGCCAAGGCGGGCCAGCGCCTCGTGCGGGGTAAGGCCGCGGACGAAGGTCGCGCAGAATGCCTCGTCATCGAGCCAGTCGTAGCCGCTCATGGGAATCCTGTTCTCTCGGGATGGATCATGGAGATCCTGGCATGAGAGCCCGACGAAAAGTCGGTACGACCTTGAGAAGCGGCAGCGGGCTCATCCTCGCGTGCCGACGTCCTGAGCACGGCCCCCATGGGCAGCCTGACCTGGTCGGCTCGTTGGCCTAGCCAGCGGTACTCGCGATCTCCAGCGTGCCACACGTGCCAGATCTAGCGGTGATCAAGGGAGCAGCAGGGAAACAAGGCCGGCAACGAAGAGAGCCCCTGACCGGAATTTCTGCTGGTCAGGGGCTCTCTTGCCCTGCTGTGGCAGGTGATGGGTTCGAACCATCGTAGGCTGAGCCGACGGTTTTACAGATGTCCTTGCCCTTCACTTGCCTCACCTGAAGCGCGGCTCACTGACCTTGGCCGCCGCCACTCCCGGATTAAGCCGCGGGCCAAGTGCTGGAAGAGCAGCGCCCCCAAAGCGAAGATTACGACGCGCCCCCAGAGGGGATCGTCACCGGACACTGCCCGAATCATCGCGCCGAGACCCCAGAGAAGTCCCAAGACAGTTCCCACGAACGCAAGAGCACGCCCGACGGCTGTATGCATGAGCCGAGTTTCGCAGCATTCCTCGGCCTCGTCACCTACGGACTTGGTTCCTCGGCCCCGGCCCACCGGCGAACTGGGGCCTGCCTGTTGCTGATGCTTCTGGTACATCAACCGCTACATCAACCCGGGCCCACACCAGCCCACGTACCCACATGTCAGCGATCACCTGGAGCCGAGGTCAGGCCGTAACGCCGAGGTGGGCGATCATGGTGCCTACTCCTGAAAAGCGGAAGGTCGGCGGTTCGACCCCGCCCCTGACCACCCCACCTGAACAGGCTAAATGCCCCGAGCAGGTCATGCCCGGGGCATTTTGATCTCTAGTGACAGCAACACTGACAGCAACGTCGGTGAGGCCTGTGCGCCGTGCTTAAGTCGCGGAGTTCTCAGACTCAGCTATCCGCTCAGCTATTGCGATCAACTGAGCATGATCTGAATTAGGCATGTTGTGGACGTATGGCTCTAGGCGAGTGCTTGCTTGGAGACCCCGAACCACTCTTCAACGACCATCCGGCGGAGCGCTTCTTCGCTCACCCACAGCGCCCGCGCGATGTCTCCGAACTCTTCAAGTTTCGGCGGACCCACGTAGAGGCCAACTGCGACTCGCCACCACCAACTGGCCGATCGAGCATAGTCGCATCTCCGTGCCATCGCAGAAAACGAAATTCCCAAGATCTGATTGAGAAAACGAACTCTGTCGGCAAAAGGGGTTGCCATTGTTTTCCTCCAATATGGCGAGGTGTCGAGGACGCCTCAATGGAGCCATATCGATATAACAAATAAATATCGCAAAAATCACGATCAAATCACGGTTAATGATAGCCAGATGTATCCGACCATAAACAGTCTGGAATCAGAGTGGAATAAACAAGCACCCCACGACGGTAGGTCCTGGGGCAGTAGCAACAGGATCAATTCGCTTGGTGGAGAGCATCGCCAAGTTTGCCGAGAGCTTGGCGCTTGTCGTCCAGGGAGGCGTGGGCGTAGATGGTCATGGTGACCTCGATGTCGCTGTGGCCGACAATGTCGCGGACGACCTGGGGCGGGACACCGAGGTTGAGCAGGAGCGTGACGCAGGTGTGTCGGAGGTCGTGAAAGCGCATGTCGCCGAGGCCGGCGACCGTCCGGATAGCCTCCAGCTCCGCCGGAGGTTGTCCGGTTCCATGGGAGCCCCGCGGTGCGAGGGGAAGATTCGTGCGGAGCGTCAGCGACGCCATGACCGCTTCGCGGACCAGTGCTCTACCCTCGTTGTTGTGTTCCTGGACGACTGGCGCGAATGTGAAGCTGATCTCAGCGAGACGCAGCGGGCCTTCATGACACGGATCGAAACACGGATGGCCGAGTGGTCAGCGGACATATGGCTAGAGCACACCGACGAAGGCGCGTTTCCCATCATCTTCGTCGATCTCAAGGCACCAGGCGAGAATCTTAGCCTGCTCACGGCCGGCGTGTGGGTCCAGAACGGCTGCATCCACGCAGACAAGCTCCACAACCAGCTGTTCACCCTGCCCGATGAGCCCACCAGCCTTAGCCTCACCGCTTCCGGTCCAGCGGACGAACTGGCGGACCGCGCCGGGGAGTGGTTCGACGCCCTGGTACGCCGCCGTGTTGTGCGCTACGAATGGGTTTATCAGGGGCGGCTTTACGCCAGCCGGTATCTCTTCTCCGACACTGGCGAAGGGTTGTGTCAGATGTACAACCACACGCTTGCGCCGCCAGGGCAGCGGGATCGGCTGGTGGCCGCCGGCCACACGAACGGCCGGGGCTGGATCGATACGCGAGGACTTGGGAAACCAGATCGGATCATCACAACATAGGGCTGCTGCTGGGCAGGCCCGTTTGGGTAGCCGTAGCCGGGCTGCTGCGGGTACTGGTCGGTCATCGGGGGCTCCACAAGGGGGAGGGATGGGCCAGATCGTTGACGGCCCGCGCGGCGCTGGGGGTTACTTGAGCCGCCGAGCGTTCAGCGAACGGTGACCGCCTCGTGACCCGATATCGCGATCAAGGCATCTACCAGGTGTTTTGAACAGCTTCCGCCTATGCGCATGTCGCTCCTGTGCGATGTGCGTTGATGCAGGTGGCTACGTCGCCTCACAGCCGTAGACCTGAAAAGCGGAAGGTCGGCGGTTTGACCCCGCCCCTGGCCACATCACCTGAACAGCCAAAACGCCCCGAGCAATCAAGCTCCGGGGCGTTTTGATCTCTAATGACAGCAACCGCCGCCTCCGCTGCTGGGTCGTCCATGGCAGGCTGATGCTCGTGTGGTTACTCCCTTGGCCTGTGGCGGAGGATCCGGGTCAGGGCACATGAAAACCTGGCGCAGCTCATTCAGGTCAGCCGGTGCCGCCGGGAGAGATCAGGCCGGTCTCGTAGGCGACGACCACGGCTTGGGCACGGTCACGCAGGCCGAGCTTGGACAGGATGCGCGTGACATGGGTCTTCACCGTGGCCACGCTGAGGGTCAGCCGGTCGGCGAGTTCGGCGTTGCTCAGGCCGGTGGCGAGCAGGCGCAGCACGTCCAGTTCCCGAGGCGTCAGCTGGGACAGATCGCGGTGGAGGGTGGGCTTCACGTTGTCGCGGCGGGCGAAACGTTCGACCAGGCGGCGGGTGATGGTGGGCGCGAGTAGGGCGTCGCCGGAGCGCACCAGGCGTACCGCGGCCACCAGGTGTTCGGGGGTGACGTCCTTGAGCAGGAACCCGCTTGCCCCCGCGGCGAGCGCGGCGTACACGTAGTGGTCGAGGTCGTAGGTGGTCAGGATCAGCACGCGGGTGTCCTCGGCGCCGCCCGCGAGGATCCGCCGGGTGGCTTCGAGGCCGTCCATCTGCGGCATCCGGATGTCCATGAGCACGACGTCGGGCCTGGTACGGCGGACCGCGGCGACGGCTTCGTCCCCGTTGGCGGCCTCGGCCGCCACTTCGATGCCGTCGGCGGCGAGGATCATGCGGAATCCCGTGCGTACCAGTGCCTGGTCGTCGGCGATGACGGCGCGCAGCCGTTCGGTCATGTTGTCCTCCACGGGACGCGGGCCTTGATCCGGAATCCGCCCCCGGCAGTCCGTCCGGCGTCCAGAGTCCCGCCGTAGACACCGAGCCGCTCGCGCAACCCGATCAGCCCCCTGCCATCGCCGGTCCTCGGTCCGGCGCTCCGTGCCCCGCCGGTGTCAGTCACCTCGATCTCCAGCCAGTCGCCGTCATGACCGATCGTCACGAACGCGGCGGCCCCGGCCGCGTGCTTGATCGTGTTGGTGAGGGCCTCCTGCACGACGCGGTAGGCGGCGAGGTCCACTCCGGGGGGCAACGGCCCCGGCGGCGACACCTCGACACGCACCGGCACGCCGGCGGCGCGGACCCGTTCCACCAGGGCGTCGAGTTGGTCGAGCCCGGGTTGGGGTTCGAGGCCGTCGGAAGGCCCGTCGAGACGCTCGCCGCCCGGGCCGGCGAGCAGGCCCATGACATGGCGCAGTTCGGCCATGGCGGCCCGGCCGCCGGACTCGATTGCGAGGAGAGCCTGCTTCGACTGCTCCGGCTCCACGTCCATGACCTTGCGGGCCGCTCCGGCCTGGATCACCATCACGCTGACATTGTGGGTCACCACATCGTGGAGTTCGGCGGCGATCCGCGAGCGCTCCTCCGCGACAGCCCTGAGCATGGCGTCTGCCTGCGCCTGCTGCAATTCGGCGAGCCGATGCCGGCTGGCTCCCAGCTGTCGCCGCCAGAAACGGACGAAGCTCCCGAAGACGCCGACGCTCAGCAGGACGACGAACGGCCCCATCCAATTCGGCAGCGCAGGCGCGACGTCCCGGAAGGCGCCACCGGCGAGCCCGGCCGCGAATACGAGGCCACCCATTGCCAGGAACCTGTTACGGCTGTAGGCGACGGCACCGTACGCGGCGACAGCGCAGGTCAGCACGGTGATCCAGGTGGCACCCGCGTGGGTGGCCAGCGCCGCGGCCAGCACCATCCCGAAGGTGGTGAGCGGGTACCGGCGTCGCGCGGCCAGCGGCAATGCCGTGAGGGCCACAAGGAACGCGGGCGGGTCGTAGGGCTGAGGCTGGGCAGGCGCGTTGCCGGATGGGTCGCCAGGGGGTGGGAGTGGGTCGTTGGACAGGACGCCAGGAGGTGGTGGGTAGCCGGCCGGGGAATCAGGAACCGGCGGGCGATCAGGAACCGGCGGGCGATCAGGAATCGGCGGTGGGGGTGGGTGGGTAGGTCGGAGCCGCAAGTACTCGATCACTTCGGGCTGATTCGCGATAGGGCCGCTCACCGGATATTTCACCGATACGGTCACCGCGATGACCGTCAGGACGATCGCGACCACCACGTCGGCGGCGAGTGCTCTGCGAGACGGCCTTGGAGGTCCTTCGCCACTCAGGCCCAGTGTGTCCCGGGCGCCGCGCCGGTCCGGATAATCCTCATCCAGCCGGCTGTCCAGGTCGAGCACATGCCGCCACCACGGCAGTCGTTCACCGGTTTCCACCGGCACATTGTCACCGCCTGCCTGTCCGTCACGCATCGGCCGTTGTGACGGGGCTCACGGTCTTGGGGAGTACATCGCAGGGATGACCTGACGGCCCTTCGTTCTCAGGAGGTACGCGATCTCGGCATGACGGCTGACGCGCACCGGCAAGGGCAGTGCCTAGTTTCGTTCTCGCCATCACGCCGCTCTGACGCCACATCCTCGACCGTGGCCGAAAGCGTCGAGGCGCTGTTCATGCCCGCCTTTGGGACCACCTCTCAGGAGGACACAGCGTGACTTCTGTTCTGCAGGCCCAAGCACTGGGCAAGAGGTACGGCAAGCGCTGGGCGCTGCGCGAGTGCACCATCGACATCCCGGCGGGCCACGTCGTCGGGTTGGTGGGTCCCAACGGAGCCGGCAAGACCACGCTGCTGAAGCTGGCCGGCGGCCAGTTGGAGCCCACGACGGGTGACATCACGGTGCTCGGCGGGCGGCCTGGGAGCACGCATGCGCAGCTGGCCAGGGTCGGGTTCGTCGCCCAGGACACTCCCCTCTACGCGGCACTGACCGTTGCCGAACACCTGCGATTGGGCGCCCGGCTTAACCCCCGCTGGGACGCTGCGCTCGCGCGGGAGCGCATCGGACAGCTCGGCCTTGTCCCCGCGCATCGGGCGGGCAAGCTGTCGGGCGGCCAGCGCGCCCAACTGGCCCTCACCCTGGGCCTGGCCAAACGGCCCGAACTGCTGATCATGGACGAGCCGGTGGCCTCGCTCGACCCGCTCGCCCGCCGCGAGTTCCTGCAGGTGCTGACGGAGGCCACCGCCGAGCACAAGCTGAGCGTGGTGCTCTCCTCCCACCTGGTCTCCGACCTGGAAAAGGTCTGCGACTACCTGATCGTCCTCGTCGACTCCCGCGTCCGGATGGCCGGGAAGGTCGACCGGTTACTGGCCACCCACCACCGCCTCACCGGCCCGCGCCGCGATCCCGACCGGCTCCCCGCCGACCAGCACGTGATCTCTGCCGGCCACACCGACCGGCAGAGCACCATCGTCGTCCGTACCGACGCCCCGATCCACGACCCCGCCTGGACGGTCAGCCGGCTCACCTTGGAAGACCTCGTCCTCGCCTACATGGATAAGCCCGCGGAGAACCGGCGGGCCGCCGTGGAGGTGCAGCGATGATCTGGCTCACCTGGCGCCAGTTCCGCGGCTCGGCCGTGATGATGGCCGCCGTACTCGTGGTTCTCGCCGCCGCCCTAGCCCTGACCGGCCCGAATCTGGCCTCCGGCTACGCCGCCGGGATCGTCGGCTGCACTCCGGACGACACCTGCGACCAGTTCTTCGACCAGTTCTTCGACGGACATCAACTCCCCTTCGTCGCCGTCAGCTTCGTCGTGCTGGCCCTGCCCGCTCTGGTCGGGCTCTTCTGGGGAGCACCGTTGATCACCCGCGAGCTGGAGGCGGGCACGCACCTGCTGGTGTGGAACCAGAGCATCACCCGCGGCCGCTGGCTGGCGGTCAAGCTCGGGCTCGTCGGTCTGGCAGCCATGGCTGCCGCCTGCGTATGCGGTCTCGCGGTGACCTGGTGGTCCGATCCCCTGGA
Organism: Sphaerisporangium sp. NPDC051011; assembly: GCF_040653595.1. Lineage (NCBI taxonomy): Bacteria > Bacillati > Actinomycetota > Actinomycetes > Streptosporangiales > Streptosporangiaceae > Sphaerisporangium > Sphaerisporangium sp. NPDC051011. The sequence continues at coordinate 55,704 of NZ_JBFAGG010000020.1, forward strand.
CAAGTCGGCCGTTCTGGACCTGGCTCTGATGGCTCCTCTGGTGTTCGGCGCGCGTGGCATCGCCCCGATGGGGTATGCGGCCTTCGCCTTTGTCCTCGGCGTGACCATGGGCATGCTCGTACGCCGCACGCTGCCCGCCATGGCCCTCACCCTGGTCGTCTTCACCGCGGTCCAGTTCGCCATGCCGCTGCTGGTCCGGCCTCACCTGATGCCCCCGGTCACCGCGACCTTCGAGCTCAGCCACGTGAACGGGGGCGGCATCCACATGCAGGGGCAGGGAGGCGGACCCGTGTACATATCCATGCGGCCGGGCGTTCCCGGCCGCGCGGGCGCCTGGGTCCTGTCCAGCGACCTGCTCGATTCGTCCGGACGTACGATCGCCGGCATGGGCGAAGAAGTGCCCCTCCCCATATCCGCGACGTCGGGACCCTGCGCACCGGCAGGGGGACCACCGGGCTTGGACCCGTGCTGGGTCGAGATCAACCGGCTCGGCTACCGGCAGCAGGCGACCTACCATCCCCTGGAGCGCTTCTGGCCCTTCCAGTGGATCGAGACCGGGATCTACACCTTGCTCACCCTCGGTCTCACATGGTTCTCCTTCTGGTGGATCCGGAGACGCCTGTTATGACCACCATCAGGACTGCGGCCGCCGTACTCGCCCTCCTCCTGGCGGCGGCCTGCACGGCGCCGACGCCACCGCGCACCCAGGCGAGCACGGCGGGCGCAACGGCCTGCGCGCGCCCCCAGGGACGGCTCGGGACCGAGACGGCCACCACGATCGACGTCATCGAGCAGGCGTACTTCTGCATCCTCGGCAACTACTACAGCGGCCCGACGCTTGACGCCCGCTCGCTGCTGACCGCCGGTTTTCTCGCCCTGACCCAGGAGATCAACCGCGACGGGCGCGACGTGCCCGACGCGACCATGCCGTCACTGACCGGCGACCGGGAAGCCGACTGGGCCGCCTTCGAGGCCGTCTACCGTAAGATCACCGATCAGGTGCCCGACCTGCGCGACAAGCCGGCCGTCGTCACCCTCGAAGCCATCGTGGCCGCCCTCGGCGACGACCACGCCCGCTGGACGCACGGCGTCAACGTGCCGCCCGACTACTACGACGGAGACGGCTACGGCCTGGGTCTCCAGGCGAACGTCAGCAGCTCGCAGATGGACGGCAGCACTTCCCGCGTGGCCCTTGCCCCGCTGTTCGTCACCACCGTGCTCGGCGGCGCGGCGCAGGCCGCCCGGCTGCGTCCCGGCGACGTCATTGAAGCGGTCAACGGGTCGGCACCGTTCATCGACGGCGACGCGACCCCGGCGATCGCCGCGCTCTATCGGGAGTATCCCAAGGCGCGCCCGGTCGAGTTGCGGCTCCTGCGACAGACCACCGGCCGCCGCTGGACGGTCACGCTCAAGCCCGGCCTCTACCCGCGTGATCCGGCCAACCTGCGGGTGGTGAGTTCGAAGCTGCTGGACGACGACGTCGCCTATGTCCGGATGACCGGATTCGTATCCGCCTCGTCGAACAGGGTGCTCAAGGCGATCTCCAGGCTGCGAACCGGCCGGACGCTGTCCGGTGTCGTGCTGGATCTGCGCGGCAACGGCGGCGGCAGCCCCGTGGAGGCGACGCGGCTGGTGAGCGCGTTCGTCCACGGCAAGATCACCGCCTACCAATGCACCGTGGACGACAGATGCGCGACCGCGCGGACCGACGACACCGTCGAACTGCTCCACCTGCCGCTGGTCGTGCTCATCGACCACGGCTGCGTCTCGGCCTGCGAGCACTTCAGCGCCGCGGTCAAAGACCTGCACCTCGGCCAGTTGGTGGGCACCAGAACCGCCGGCGTGATCTCCGGCCCGGCGCAGTCCTACCTGCTCGCCAACAACACCGTCCTGAGCTTCCCCGACAGGCACCACCTGGGGCCCGACCGCGAGGTGATCGACCGGATCGGCGTGCCGCCCGACCACGACGTGCCCCTGACCCCGCAGGACGCCGCCGCCGGGCGCGACCCCGCGCCGGCCAAGGCCCTGACCTTGCTGCACAAGTGAACGGACCTCTCCATGAGACAGACCCTGGCAGTCGCCGCGGGACTGGTCGTCCTGGCCGCATCCGCCTGCTCCGCACCCACCCCGCCCCGCTCCGACGCCCCGCCGGCCACGTCGGCCGGCCCCGCCACCCTGCCCGCCCCCACCGGCCCCCACCCGGTCGGCACCACCGCCCTGTACCTCAAGGACACCTCCCGCCCCGACCCCTGGGACCCCGACGCCGACGCCAGGGAGCTCAAGGTCACCCTGTGGTATCCGGCCGAGCAGCACGACGGGCAGCGCTCGCTCTACATGACGCCGAAGGAGTCGGAGCTGCTCCTGAAAGGCTCGGGGATCGCGAGCACGCCGTACGACACGCTGAGCAAGACACGAACCAACGCCGTCAAGGACGCAGACCCCTCCGGGCGCAAGCTTCCGCTGGTGGTGCTCTCACCCGGCTTCACCAAACCGATGGGCACACTCACGTCCCTGGCCGAGGACCTGGGCAGCCGGGGCTACGTCGTGGCCGGCATCGACCACACCTACGAAAGCTACGCCACCACCCTGTCCGACGGCCGGGTCGCCGAATGCCTCGCCTGCGACAGCAACAGCGACCCGGGCTTCGGCGCCGGACTGGTCCAGGGCCGGGCCGCCGACGTGTCCTTCGTCCTCGACCAGCTGACCTCCAAATGGAAGCATTCCGACCTGATCGACCACAAAAGGATCGCGATGGTAGGCCAGTCGATCGGCGGGGCCAGCACCGTGGCGACCATGGTCAAAGACCCACGCATACGCGCCGGAATCGACATGGACGGCACCACCTACGCTCGGATCCCCAAGAGCGGCCTCTCCCGGCCGTTCATGTTCCTGGGTGCGCAAGAGCATGTCCCGGGCGGCCACGACAATTCGTGGGACCGTGACTGGAAGCTGCTGACCGGGTGGAAGCGCTGGCTCGTGCTGTCGGACGCCGAACACCAGTCCTTCACCGACATCCCGCTGGTGGCAGACGTCCTCGGCCTCGAACCTCTCCCTGGCATGCTGCCCGCGGCCCGTGGCGCAGAGCTCACCCGCACCTACGTGGCCGCCTTCCTCGACCAGCACCTGAAGTCACGGCGGCAGTCCCTCCTGGACAAGCCGTCATCACGCTACCCCGAGGTCAAGTTCTGCCCTGCGACCTGCGGTCAATCCTGAGACCCTGCGCATCCTGAGGCTGTCGGGGGATGTTGAAGACCGCCGAAAGTCCTCCACCTCCACCCTTGAATAGCCCAAACGCCCCGAGCTGCCACGCTCCGGGGCGTTTTTCGTGTTCTCTGACGGCAACGGCAGTGGACGCTCAGGTCCCCCGGTCAGGCTTTCTGATCAGGCCTTTCTGATCTCCATACAGCAGTCCTGTACCGGGGCTCACCCCCACGGGCGTGGGGAGGACGCCGGTCCAACTCCTGGTCGCCGTATGGCGCTGGGCCTGCACCGTCATGGCGGTGCAGGACCAGCGCGGTGGTGTCACTTAGGTGATGCCAGGGTCAGTTCACTTGATGACTGCGAGGGCGTCGACGACACCAGCGCCGAAGAAGCTGTTGTCGTCGGCGGTGCCGGTGCAGGCCGTAGTGTTCTGCGGGCACGACTTGGATTCGGTCCGCGCCTTGAGCTCGCTGATCATCTTGGCCGGCGACCATGACGGGTGCGCCGACTTCATCTGCGCCATGACTCCGGCGACGTGCGGGCTCGCCATCGACGTACCGCTCTTGGTGCCGTAGCCGTCGGCCCCCGTCCGGGTGTTCCACGTCGTCGAGTAGATCGACGAGCCGGGAGCCGCGACGTCGATCTTGCCGAGGCCGTAGTTGGAGAAGGACGACCGGACACTGTCCAGCGTGGTGCCCACGCGCTGCAGGGACCCGACCGTCACGACACCGTCGAACTCAGCCGGGATGTCGTTGCAGTGGTTGTTGATCGTGCGCACGGTCGGTGTCGGCGCGTCGTTGGGGCTGCCCCTGTCCACGGTCTTGTTGGCCAAGTCGTAGTTGGAGTTGCCCGCCGCGGCGACGTGGACGACGCCCTGCTTGGTGGCCCACTCCACGGCGCGCCGGACGGCCTCCTTGCTGGCGGCCTGGTCGGGCTGGTCGTCACACCAGAACTCGAACGGGTCGATGTAGTAGGAGTTGTTCGTGACGTCCATGTGCTTCAGGCCCGACCACATGAAGCCGCAGACGGCGTACTCCGGGTAGATGTAGCCGTCGTTGTTGACGACCTTGACGGACGCCATGCGCACGCTCGGCGCGACACCGACGATGCCGATGTTGTTGCGGGCGGCGGCGATGGTGCCGGCGACGTGCGTACCGTGGTCGCTCGTCGTCGGGCGCCAAGCCAACGGCGTCTGATCCGGACGGCCGACGTTAGTGCAGTTGACCGAGTTCGCGACGTCGATGTTGGCCTTGAGGTCCGGGTGTGTCGGCGAGATGCCGCTGTCGAGCACCCCGACGAGGACGTTGCGGTTGCCGTCGGAGATCGCCTGCGCCTGCGGGGCCTTGATCATTCGCATGTCCCACTGGACGCCCTCGTTGGGGTCGAGGCTCTCGCCAGGCTGCGGGTCGGACGGGATGTCGCCGTTGACCGGCTTCTTGGCACCCTTCTTGTACCCGCTGGCGCCGGGGCCCCACGGCGGGGCCAGGTCGGTCGGCGTCCCCTCGGAGACCCCGGCCGTGCGGGTGGCGCCGACGGAGGCGACCGCGTTGCCACCCTCGGCGGTGACGTTCGCGCGGAAGGCCGCGCGGTCGGAGTGGGCGACGACCACGCCGATCGCGGGCCAGGACTGGACGACAACACCTCCGGCGGCCTCGACCGCGCGCTCGACGAGACGAGTTTGGCCGGGGTTGGCGATCCGGGCGTTGACGACGTAGCTCATGAGCATCCCGTCGGGGATGTCCACGTTGACCGGTGTCGACGTCGGCTCGTCGGTGGTGGCCGCGCTGGCCGAGTCGATCGCGCCTCCAAGGAAGGCGGCACCCACCATGGCGAACGCTACGGCGGTGGCCGCGAGGCGTCGCTTGGGGAGGGCATGCTGCATGCGTTGCTCCTTGAACGGTGAGGCCGCGGCACCCATCGCCGCGGTCTGGCTTGCCCCGATTCCGAAAGCCCGAAATCGCCCCGAATCCGGCCTTTAGAATTGATTCGTGACGGTAACAGCTCGGTCATAAGTCGTTCAAGAGTTCACCACTGCGGAAGGCCGACCGGACCAACCTGCTGGCCGGCGATCAAGCGCACAAGATGGTCATCTTCCGAATGGCGCTTCCGGGCTTCGTGTGCGTAGCGGTGGGGTGATCAAGCGCCAGGGCGCAGGATCGGGGTATGCGCGACACGGAGCTGTACCAGCACCTGCTGGGCTGCGATCAAGGCCGGGCAAGCCGCCATGAAGTTGAAGCTCAACCGGGTCGCCGAAGACGTCGCCGAACTCAAGTCCGGCCAAGTCGAGATCCGAGACCTCCTCGCGCGCCTCGAGGGAGTCCGGTCGTAGCGGTACCCGCGTTCGCACTGGCCCGCGTAGCCTGAACGTAGCGAGCCCTGGCGTGGGAAAGCGCCAGGGCTCTCAACGTTCGTCACGGGGTGCGCGGTATCTCCGGGGCCAGCGCATGAAATAGCCCTCCGAAGATCCCCATGATCGTCACCACGATCATGGGGACGACGAAGACGTAGCCAAGGGTCAAGCCGGCCACGGCCAGCCCGTGCCCCCCTCGGGCGCCCGTCCTGGTGTCACGAAGTGCCGCGTGGCCACAGACAACGGCGATGACGCAGGGAATTCCAAACAGGCACCACCCGCCGAAGACCCCGAAAAGACCCCACACGAGGCTGGACGTCGCGTAACCCGACATGGGCACGACCTGCGCAGGGTAGATCAGCTGAGGCGCCATGTAGGGCGGCTGCTGGCCTGGCCCGTTCTGGTATCCGGGCGGGTAGCCGTAGCCCGGCTGTTCGGTCATCGCTGCGCCCAGGCGAGATGCTCGGAGGTGGCAGCGGTTACGCGTGCAGGGGGGCGCATGGACACTCCAAGGGGTGAGACGAACATGGGCAAATCGGTGACGGTCGGCCAGCCATGGCGGGTTACCGGGGAGCCTGCAGTTCAACTAATGGTGACCAGCCCGTGACCCGGATGCGGGACGCCGTGCTCGCGACAGGGCAAAAAGTGTGTCGCGTGGTGGATGTCCTCGTTGCTATGGTCTGAGCCAGCCGACTGCGGGACTTCGGTGCGACTTCCGGACTCGTCTCTGAAGCGATGCTTCGCAGTTTCGTGCCCTCATTCCCCGGTCGGCCTCACCAGGGGGCACTGATGGACACCTTCGCTGACCTCGTCGCGTGCGAGGACCTGCTGCTGTTCGTCAACGCCGCGATCACCGCGACCGGCCAGCGCGAGTTTCACAGCACGCAGGGCGAGCAGCGGCTGTCTCTGGAGTTCCTGCACTCCTATATCGAGGTGAACTATCCCGATCTCTACGCCGCGACGCTGGCCCTCGACATCAACGACCACAACGCAGCACTGATCATCCGTAACCTCCTCGCCCGCCCGGGCGCGGGCGATGGCGCGCTGATCGCGCGGCGGCTGGAGCGCATGTCGCCGCCGCGTGTCTACGGCCTCTTCCAGCGATTGCGACGCGATGGGGTGAACAACCGGCGGACCCGGGCGATAATCCGTGACTGGCTGGCCGGGCGCCCGGATCTGGCCTTCGACGCGGTCAAGTACCGCACCGCACTCAAGGAAGCGGTACGGCACGCCCACCTGAAGCTCCCCGACGAGCTCGCCACGTTCCTGTTCGAACCGCGTAGCCGCAGCAGGTTCGGCACCCCGATCCTGGACACGTGGCGGCGCGCGCACTACGAGCAGGCCGCCCTGTACGACTTGCCGTACACGGTCGCCGAGGGCTTCGCGGCTCGCCACGGCATCAGACGCGAGCTGTTCCTGGAGCGGATCGCGTCCCGGATGACCAGGTTGGAGCGGCTACGCCTGGACAACAGGTTGGAGCGCACGCGCCCGGAAACCGATGCGGATCTGGCCGCGATGCCGCTGGTCAGGCTTGCCTCCTATGCGTTATCGCTGCCCTTCGAGCAGCGGGCTGCCCGCCGTACCGAACTCACGACCGCCTTCAGGACGTCGGCGCGGCGCGCGGCTGCGACGCGCGCCGGGACCTGGGGCCGGGTGGCGGCGGTGCTGGACGACAGCTTCTCGGCCTACGGCTCGGCGGCCAAGCGGCGGCGGCCGCTGGCCGTCGCGGTCGGCTGCCACTTTCTGCTGGAGGCCTTGGCGGGGGAGTATCGCGGGCTGTGGCTGTCGGGCGGAAGCGACCCGCTGATGGCGCACCCGGTCGGCCCCACACCGCTCGGGCAGCGGATCATCGACGCGCTCGAGACCGCGCCCGACCGGCTCGTCATCGTCTCCGACGGCTGGGACAACGCCCCACCGGGACTTGCCAACCAGGTGCTGCGCACGTGGCGGCGCCGCCTCGACCCGGAGCGGAAGGTGAGCATCGTGCACCTCAACCCCGTCTACGACGCCGAGGACTTCGACGTTCGGCGGCTGGCCGCGAGCGTGCCCACGGCGGGGATCCGCGACGCGGAGGACCTGCCCGCGCTGGTCGAGCTGGCCCAGTTCGCCGAGGGCAGGACGGGCCTGGCGGAGCTGCGCGCCCACCTGACCGAGAGGGCGGCCCTGCGTTGATCGACCTGACCGGTCTTGAGACCCGGCCCGCGCAGACCTGGGGCGGGGTACGGCTGGTGCCGCTCGTGCGCCGCGAGCCCATCACCGACCTGCGGCTGCACATGACGCTGTACGGCGATGAGCTGTCGGCGGTGGCGTTGCCCGACAAGACGACGTACTGGGCCTACATCCCGCACGCCTTCGTGGCGACGTGGACCGGAGACGGGACACCCGCCGCGGCGTACGGTACGCAAATCGGCGAGCCACAACGCCGCATGTGCGTCAGGCGCCACCGCCGCATGGCCCGCCGCGCCGATGGCAACAGGCTACGTTTCCTGCCCCTCCACCTGGCCCTGGAAGGCTTTCTCGCCCTGCACTTCGGCGGGCCGGAGATCGCCTGGGAGGAGTGGTCGCGCCGGGCGATCACGCACGGCCTCTCCCCGCGCGCCGAGGCCGCCTACGCCGGTGCCGAGGTCAGCGGGCTCGATGACGCGCTGCGTGTCTTCGAGATCCACCCCGGCCAGTGCGGGCTGCTGATCTACGTGGCCGACGCGCTCGCAGGGGCGAACGTCGTGCCGCACCCCGAGGACTACCGGGCGCTGCACCCCACGCTCATCCGCGACCTCTACGGCGAGCTGATCTACGAGTACGCCCACTTCCACTCAGTCCGCGACTTCCCCGCCGTAATCGACGAGTCCGCCGTACGGTCGCTGGCCGACCTGCGCGATCAGGCCGTACGTCAGGAGCGGGCCTGGGCGTCCTTCCACGACACGGTTATGGCCGGCGCCCTGCTGACCTCGCCGGACCGGACGGAGGAGGTCCAGCGGTTCGGGCGCTTCACTCTCTCGCGCTTCCTGCCCACCTTCGAGCCGCGGCAGGAGAACCACATCGGCGAGACCATCACCACCAGCGACGGTCGGCTGGCCTACCTCAAGACCTTCCGCCTGTCGGAGGCGCAGGTCCGTCGCGGCTACCTGCTGGGCAGGCTCGCCGCCCACGACTGGCACCTGGAGCGCACCGCCGCCGCGCTCGGCACCGACGGTGCCGGCCTGGCGCTGCGGATCGAGCGCGCCGGCTTCGGCCACCTGCTGCGCCAAGACGTCCTGGACGGTTACCGCTCCGCCCGGGCCCGGCAGTTCGACCGTGCCCCTGACCACCATCCTTGAACAGCCCGAACGCTGTCCGGGGAGCCGGCAGCGAGCTGGGGGAGATCTGGGAAACTAAGGCTGTCTTGACAAGTTAATTTTTCGGAAGCTAGTCTTCTGGCATGCAGGACATCGCCGTGATCGAGGACCCGGCCGCCGCCGAGGTTTCGCTGGACCCCATCCGGGCTCGGCTGCTCGCCGAGCTCAGCGAGCCCGGCTCCGCCACCATGCTGGCCGCCAAGGTCGGCCTGCCCCGGCAGAAGGTCAACTACCACCTGAAGACGCTCGAGGCGCACGGGCTCGTCGAGATGATCGAGGAGCGGCGCAAGGGCAACGTCAACGAGCGCATCATGCGCGCCACCGCGGCCTCCTATGTGATCTCGCCGACCGCGCTGGCGTCGGTCGAGCCCGACCCGGCCCGGTCGCCGGACCAACTGTCGGCGAGCTGGCTGCTGGCCGTCGCGGCCCGGTTGGTCCGCGACGTCGGGGCGCTGATCACCGGCGCCGCCCGGGCGCGCAAGCGTCTGGCGACCTTCGCCATCGACGGCGAGGTGCGCTTCGCCTCGGCCGCCGACCGGGCCGCGTTCGCCCAGGAGCTCGCCGGAGCGGTCACGGCGCTGGTGTCCAAGTACCACGACGAGTCCGCCGAACAGGGCCGCGACCATCGCGTCGTCGTCGCCCTCCACCCGAGCAACCCCAAGCAATAAGGAAGCCTGATGACACACCCGTTCGAGCTGAGCCTGGAGATCGAGCTCGAGGCCACCCCCGAGCAGGTCTGGGACGCGATCGCCACCGGGCCGGGGGTCGACTCCTGGTTCATGGGACGGAACGAGTTCGGCAGGTCCGTCGGCGGCGACGTCGCCCTGACGATGCTGGGCAATACGGAGCGCGCCACGATCACCGCCTACGAGCCGGGCGCCCGCCTCGCCACCCGTACGCCGGAGGCCCCCGACGGCCGGTTCTCGGCGTTCGAGTACCTCATCGAGGGGCGTGAGGGCGGGACGGCCGTGCTGCGGCTCGTGCAGAGCGGCATGCTCGGCGACGACTGGGAGACCGAGTTCGAGGCGATGAAGGCCGGCTGGCCCATCTACCTGGAGACCCTCAAGCAGTACCTCGCGCACTTCACCGGTCGCACGCCGTCCGTCACGACGGTGTTCCGGCCCGGCGCGGGCGGCTCGGACGCCGTCTGGAAGGTCGTCACGGACTCGCTGGGCGTCACGCCGGACGTCGGCGCGGGCGCTGCGGTCCGGCTCCCGGACGGCTCCGCGGGGGTCGTCTACTTCGCGAACCTGCCCGTCAACCTGGGCGTCCGGACCGGCCAGGGCCTGTACCGGTTCATCTACTCCGGCGACGACCGCGGCGACGTCCTCGTGCTCGGCCACCAGAACTTCGCGGGCCGCGACGAGCAGGCCGCGTGGGACGCCTGGATGGCCGAGCGCTTCGGCTGACCGGCCCGTCCCTTTCCGCGCGGTCCGTCGTACGCACTGACGGCTTTTGGGCCGCGCCGCACGATCACCCCTGGCACCACGGGCGGATTCGTGGTGCCCGAAATCACTCACGCAACCCCGACAGGAGACATCCCATGCGCATCGTGACCGTGAGCTTCATCAGCCTGGACGGCGTCGTGCAGGCGCCGGGCGGCCCGGACGAGGACACCGACGGCGGCTTCGCCCACGGCGGCTGGTCGTTCCCGTTCTTCGACCCGGAGATCGTCGGCGGCGCCTTCGACGACGCGATCAGCAAGGCCGGCGCGCTGCTGTACGGCCGCCGCACGTGGACGGGCATGGCCGCGGCGTGGCCGGAGAGCGCCGGCGACCCGTTCGCCGACCAGATGAACTCCATCGCCAAGTACGTCGTGTCCGACACGCTGGCCGACGACGAGCTGACGTGGAACAACACCACGCGCATTCCCGGCCGTGAGGCCGTCGACCGCATCCGGGAGCTGCACAAGGCCGACGGCGGCGACCTGCTCGTCATGGGAAGCCCCACGCTCGTGCGCACCCTCCTGAGCGAGGGGCTGGTCGACGAGCTGCGGCTCATCACCACGCCGGTGATCCTCGGCGGCGGCAAGAGCATCTTCCCCGGCGACGGCACGCTGCGCACGCTGGAGCTGGTCTCCACGGTCACCAACGACAAGGGCGTGAACGTGTCCACGTACCGGACGGTCGCCGAGAAGTGACCCCATCACGGGACGTCGATGACCTCGATCGTCCAGGGGCATGACGCCGTGATCTCCAGGTGGAACGTCCCGGCGCGGTACTGCGGGGTGGTCTTGTCCGCGGACTTGCCCGTCTCGTTCGCGGCCAGGTCGACCAGGGACGTTCCCTCGGTGATGCGCGCCGAGAAGATCCCCGTGCCGATCACGTCGCCCGAGCAGTTGTAGGTGTAGTGCAGTTCCCATGACGCGTCCACGGTGAACTGGGCGGTGTTCTTGGTGCCGTTCCCGTTGTCGGTGAGCAGCGTCCTGCGCGCGCCGGGCTGCGACGCCGGGTCCTGAGACGGCTGCGTGGCCGGTGGGGCCTGGGACGGCTGCGTGGCCGGCGGGGGCTGGGACGGCTGCGTGGCCGGCGGGGGCTGCGTCGCGGGATCGGTGGGGGCCGTGGGGACGGTCGCCGGTTCGCTCGCGGCGGGCTGCGACGGCGGCGGGGCGGCGGTGGAAGGCCGCTGGGCGGCCGGTAATCGATCGGTGGGCTCGAGCGAACCCGTCGCGCCGACGGTCACCAGGGCCGCGGTACAACTGAACAGCACCACCACGGGCAGGCCCACGGCGAACAGCCAGAACAGCGGCCCGCGGCCCGGCCGGGGCGGTGGGGGCGGCGGCGGGTAGCCGTAGCCAGGAGGCGGGCCGTACGGGGGCTGGCCGTACGGGGGCTGGCCGGGGCCGTGCTGGTATGCCATCTGTGACTCCGGGGACGACGGACGTTTCTCTCGTGGACGGGCGGCGTTCCCCGGAGGGTTACCGGCAGATCCGAGCAGAGATCGGATCGTTAGTCCCGCGCGGTGATCGGATCGTTGGTCCCGCGCGGCACCTCGGCGGGCGGTACGGAATGATGTGCGGCGGTGGGTGATGGAACGACCGCACAGGAGACCACGATGACCGACCAGGCCGATCAGACGATCAAAGTGTTGCGCGCCGGGCTCGACGAGTTCGCCGCGCTGGTGGACGGCTTCACCGACGAGGACCTCGCCCGCGTCTCGGGCGCCTCGGAGTGGGACATCTCGCAGGTGCTGAGCCACCTGGGCAGCGGCGCGGAGATCAGCCTCGCCGCCCTCGACGGGGCGCTGCGCGGCGAGGGCGCGCCGCAGATGGACTTCATCCGCGGCGTGTGGGCGCGATGGGATGGGATGTCGCGCGCCGAGCGCGCCGCGGAGGTCGTCGGCGTCAACGAGGCGCTGGTGAGCCGGTTCGAAGGGCTGGACGAGGCGGCGCGGCGGGACCTGCGCGTCGAGCTGTGGTTCCCGGTCCCCGCGCCGGACGTGGCCGGGTTCGCCGGGATGCGGCTCAGCGAGTTCGCGTATCACACCTGGGACGTCAAGGTCGCGTTCGACCCGGCCGCGACGCTGAGCCCGGAGGCCACCGAGCTGATGGCCGACGGCATCGCGAGCTTGATCGGTTTCGCCGGCAAGGCCGACCGGCTCGGCGGGCGTGAGGTGGCCGTCGAGGTGCGCACGACCGCGCCGGAGCGGTCCTTCGGCCTGGAGATCCGCGACGCGGTGCGCATCGCGGACGTTCCCGGCGCGCCGGACGCCGTCCTCGCCGCTCCCGCCGAGTGGTGGCTGCGCCTGGTCTCCGGCCGCCACGCCCCTGAGCACACCCCGGACGGGGTGCGGCTGACCGGGGACGCCCTCACCCTGGACGACCTGCGCGCGGTCTTCCCCGGCTTCTAATGGGAGCTACCGGGTCGGTCTGATCAGGCAGACTCGGTGCCTGGTAGCACCGCCGGTGAGTGAGCGCTCTCCGCTTCTGGGCCGTTTGAGCCCTTGGGTCAGACCGTGCGCACGGTGATCGTTTTGGCGGTGCCGGACTGGTCCGCCAGGCGTTCGAAGGTGAGGGTGAGCTCGGGGCCGGTCGTGGCGGCGGTCAGGTGGGGATCGCGCAGGAGGACCGCGGTCACGGGGCGGTGCCAGGTTACGGTCAGCTCGTCGAGGGTGCGGCGGGGGTCGGACACGGTGAGCGTCGCGATTCCGTCGCCCTGCTCCCGGACGAGCACCGCGCACGGGGCCGACGCGGTCAGCGCCCCTGCGCCGCCGCCGTCCCGGCCGGACGGGTCGTCGTTCTCACCCCAGGCGCCGGCGTCCCCACCAGAGGCGCCGTTGTTCCGGGCGGAGGGGCCGTCGTTCCCGTCTGAGAGGTCGCCGTCCCCATTGGTCCGGCCAGAGGTGCCGGTGGAGGTGCCGGCGTGCCAGAAGTTGACGGCCGTGATCCCGAGTGAGGGGACGTGGACGCCCTGCCGCCGGGCGGTGTTGTCCAGCACGCGCACCCACCCGGCGGCGGTCGCGCGGGCCCGGGTCCCGGCGCGCCCGGCGCCCGGCAGCAGGACGTACGCGTAACTCGCGGACACCGGGTCGGCGCCGTGGTCCAGCCAGAGGGTGGCGTAGCTCCGGGTGACGCTCCCCGGGCCGGTGCGCTCCTCGCGGAGGGTGCGCAGGCGGGGACACGCGAGCAGGACATATCCGCCATGCCCATCCAGATGCGCCCAGCCCTCGCGCTCGTCCACGGTGAGCAGCGCGTCGGTCCGGCGGTTGTCCACGATCGTCTCGACGGGCACGCCGTCCGCGCCGGTGATCCCCGCACCCAGGCAGACCACCGCGTCGTCCAGGAAGAACCACGACTTGAAGGCCTCCATCGTGCTTTCGAGGCCGTTCAGGTGCTGGCCGACGGTCGCGTACACGCCGTCGGTCGCGCCGCCGACCCAGCGGCCAGGCGGGCACGTGTCCCCCCACCCCTCACCGGCGCCGTCGGGCAACCGCAGGGTGGAGACGGTCGTGCCGGGCAGGCGGTACGGGTCGACGGTGGTCCAGAAGGAGTCGGAGTACTGGGCGCCGTGCCCCCCGGCCCACCAGTAGAGCATCCCCGAGCCGGTGTGCCAGCCGCGCAGGTTCTCGCCGTTGCCGTGCTCGTAGTGGCCGACCCGGTGTGACGCCATGCTCAGCGCCGCACACCAGCCCGGCCGGCGGTGGACGGCGCGGGCGCTCATCGTCATGAGCCGGTGCCCCGGCGGTTCGGCGGACGCGGGGACGGTGTCGTCGTCCAGGATCGCGGCCAGACGGGCGTGGAACGCCAGGTCGGAGGACTCGGCGGCCGTGAGCATGGGCCGCTCGGTGTCCCGCAGCGCCCACCCCTTGACCATGCCCCGCCAGCGGGCCCGCTCCTCGCCGGAGGCCGACTCCCCGAGCAGCAGCACCGCGGCGGCGATCTCGCGTCCGCGCTCGTGGTCGCCGTACGGGGTTCGGGCGACTCCCCGGCCGCGCACGAGGTCCATGCAGAAGCCGTCGTGGACGAACGGGGCGAACGACCGCTCGACGGCGTCGAAGACGACCTGCCGGTTCGGGTCGGCGACCTCCCAGGGCGTGCCGCGCAGCACCGCGAGCAGCGTCGCGACGCCCGACAGCAGCGACACGCCGTACGCGCCCTGGTAGGGGACGGTCGTGTGCTGGATGAACGAGCCGTCGCGGTAGAACCCGTCGCCCTCGGTGACGTACGGGAAGACGGGGGAGAGCGCGGCGACGGCCCGCGCGGCCCTGCCGGGGTCGGAGGTGAGCATGGCGCGCAGCAGCGTCACCACGCACAGGTCGACGCGGTTGGCTCCGGTGCTCTTGTCGCTGTAGTGGTCCAGCACGCTTTCCGGGACGAAATGGTCGACGGCGTCCCGCAGCGCGTCGCGCCGCGCGTCCCCCAGGTGCGGACCGATCAGCAGGGCCGCGTCGAGCAGCTTGCCGGGGACGCCTATCCGCCAGTGCCACCAGTTCCCGTACGGCTCCGCGCCGGCCGCGTACACCAGCCGCCGGTAGTGGTCGACGCCGGCCGCCACCGTCGCGGCCAGCCCCGCGTCCCCGGTCACCCCGGTCCCCGGCAGGACGTACGCCCGCGCCATGGCCCGCAACCGCCCCGGCGTGGCGACGAACGACGGGAACGGCTGGTCACGCCAGAGGGACCCGGCCGCCGGCTCCATGGCATCCCCGTACGCCACCGCCTTGGCCCCGAAGTCCGCCAGCCTGCTCCGATACGGCTCCCGAGCCGCGTCGAATCCCGCCCCCACGCTGACGTCCCGCCACCGCCGCCGCAACACCTCGAACGCGCCCTCCGGAGCGGCCCCCACGGCCCGTGCCCCGGCCGAGGACCGCCCTGACAGCAGCGCTCCCAGGGCCGCGACCCCACCGACCTGGAGGAACAACCGCCTGGAGTACCAGCCCACCGGCAGATTATGACCCAGACGATCACTCCCCGCTCCGGATCCCACGCCGTGTCCCTCGCGCGGTGACTACCGTGGACGGGTTCTCCGACGCGGGAGGGATCCATGGCAGGCACGTACGACGACACGGGCACGGACGGCGAGGAGGCGCTGGCCGGGGACGGTGTCACCCAGGGCATCGTGTGCGTGGCGGGCACCGTCCGCCGCCCGGTCCGGCCCTTCACGGCCACCGTCCAGGCGTACCTGGCGCACCTGCGCGCGGTGGGCTTCACGGACGCCCCCACGCCGCTCGGCTACGACGACCAGGGGCGCGAGGTGCTCTCGTTCGTGCCCGGGGACGTCCCCGGCGAGCCCCTCCCGGCGGACACCGCGCGCGAGGAGGTCCTGGTCGAGCTCGCGCGGCTCGTCCGCCGGCTCCACGACGCCGCGCAGGGCTGGACGCCACCCGAGGACGCGGTCTGGGGAGGACTGCCCGGGAGGCGCAACACCGACGCCACCTCCGACGGCGAACCCCAGGTGGTCGGGCACCGCGACTACTGCCCCGGCAACGTCGTCTTCCGCGACGGACTGCCCGCGGCGCTGATCGACTTCGACCTCGCCAAGCCGACGAGCAGGGTCGACGACCTCGCCAACGCCCTGTACTACTGGGCGCCGCTGCTCGACCCGCGGGACAGATCGCCCGCGTACGCCGATCTCGACGTCCCCCGCCGCGTCGCCCTGTTCGCCGGCGCCTATGGCATGACCGGGCGGCAGCGGGAGGTCCTGGTCCCGGCGGCGGCTCGTATGATCGGCCGGTTCCACGTGAACATGCGGGCCGCCGCCGAGGTGGACCCGGTCTTCCGGCGGTTCTGGGACGAGGGCGCGAGGGACCGGCTGCCGAGGGCCGAGTCGTGGGTCCGCGAGCACGGGCCCGCCATCACCGCGCGGCTCCTCGCCTGACGCCGGACGTCCGGCGGGACGCGACGGGGAGGCTTGCCTAGGCTGGGGAATGACCGATCATGCGTTCCCGTGACTCGGGGGTCTTCGACGGGGTGTATCTGGTCCCCGTGTCCCGGTACCGGGAGGTGGCCGCACGCCTGGAGCTCCTGGTCACCTGATGGATCTCCTCGGCGTTCCGCCCTGGGACCCACCAGCGTGGGCGCCATGTGCGAAATTTCATGATGCGTAGTTGATTGAGAGGGCGGGTTTCAATGGACAAGCGTGTTCTCGGTGACGGCGGGCCCGAACTGTCGGTGGTCGGCATCGGGTGCAACAACTTCGGGTCGCGCATCGACGCGGACGCCGCCGCCGCGGTCGTGCACGCGGCCCTGGACGCCGGCATCACCCACTTCGACACCGCCGAGATGTACGGCGGCGGCAGGTCGGAGGAGTACCTCGGCGCCGCGCTCGGCTCCCGCCGTGACGACGTGATGATCGCCACTAAGTTCGTCCCCCGGGAGGGCGCGTACCGGCCGGGGGCGCTCGCGGACCACATCCGCAGGTCGGCGGAGGGCAGCCTGCGCCGCCTCGGCACCGACCGCATCGACCTCTACTACCAGCACTTCCCCGACCCGGACGCGCCGATCGAGGAGGTGCTGGAGACGCTGGACGAGCTGGTGCGCGCGGGCAAGGTCCTGCACGTCGCGTCCTCTAACTTCTCGGCCGGGCAGATCGAGCGGGCGCAGGACGTGTCCACTGGGAAGGGATGGGCGCGGTTCACCGGCACGCAGATCGAATGGAGCCTGCTGTCCCGCGACGTCGAGGAGTCCATCGTGCCGGCGGCCACGGCGGCCGGCGTCGGGGTCGTCCCCTACTTCCCGCTGGCCTCGGGGATGCTGACCGGCAAGTACCGCCGCGGCGAGGAACTCCCGGCCGGTAGCCGCCTCGCGGGCAACGTCGACTATGCGGCCCGCCTCGCGACCGGCGAGAACTTCACCAAGGTCGAGGCCTTGGAGGCGTTCGCCGCCGAGCGCGGGCACACGGTCGTCGAGCTGGCGATCGGCTGGCTGCTGGCCCAGCCGTCCGTGGCCTCGGTCATCGCGGGCGCCACCCGGCCAGAGCAGGTCGCCGCCAACGCGGGCAGGGTGTGGACGATGACCCCCGAGGAGGCCGCCGCCATCGCGTCCCTCGCCCACTGACGCCCCCGGCGCGGCCACGGCGGTGCGGGTCCGCGCCGAGCGGCGGTGCGGGCTCGCGTCGAGCGGCGGTGCGGGCTCGCGTCGAGCGGCGGTTCCGGTCGCGTCGTTCCGCGCCGGTCCGCGTCTCAGCCGCGCGGCGCGTACATGATGACGAGGACGCCGAGCACGCAGACGGCCGCTCCGATGACGTCCCAGCGGTCGGGCCGGAACCCGTCCACGACCACGCCCCAGATGAGCGACCCCGCGACGAAGACCCCGCCGTAGGCGGCGAGGATGCGCCCGAAGTGGGCATCCGGCTGAAAGGTGGCCACCAGCCCGTACAGCCCGAGCGCGACGAACCCGGCCCCTGCCCACAACAGCCCGCGATGCTCACGCACCCCCTGCCAGACCAGCCAGGCCCCGCCGATTTCGGCAACGGCGGCCACCAGGAACAACAGAAGCGAACGTGCGACGGTCACCCGGCAGAGTCTAAAGAATGAGTCCGAAGAGGGTTGTCCCAGCCGGCCGAGCGCCGTCCGGGGCCCGCGTGGGCGAGCCCTGGCCAACGAAGCCTACGTAGGGATGCCCGGGATCATGGGACCCCCGTACGTCATCCAGATGGCGGTCGTGAGAACTCCGCCCAGGACCGCGGCTCCGATGGCGCGGATGTACATGCGTTTCTCCTCGTTGGACGGGGACACATCTTCGTGCCCGTGATCACCCTAGAGGTTTGGCGTGATGAACCATGACATCTAGGGATCTCGCCACTACCGCCGAATTCCGCCTCAGGGTGCGCATATTGATAGCGCGTGAACATGGACAACACTCGTCGCACCCATAGGGAGTTGTGCCGCCATCCGATATCCGTGTTCGGCCCGTCCGGCCGGAACATCGGCCGGCATTCGCCGGAGTCGCCGCGTTGATTCCCATAAGTCCGTGGGATGGAATGTGCCGGTATGGCAGGGGCCTTGACGAGGGCTTCCAGCAGAGGCAAGCATGTAGAGGCCCTGTCGGTCGCTTATTCGATCCATTCGGCAATGGTCTCCTGAGTGTGCGGGCGCGCTCATGACTAGCGCGGGACGGTGAATGCCGGGTAGCGGGAAGAAGGAGAAAGCCGAGGGCCAGGTCAATGAACTGAGCGGGACCGTCCACGGGCCCGTCGTTCAGGCGCGAGACGTCCACGGCGGAATTCATCTGCACCACGCGTCCGTCCCGTTGCCCAAGCCGGGGCAACTGCCCCCGGCCGGTGCGCTGGTCGGCCGGGCCGCGGTGCTCGCCCGGCTGGACGCGATGCGCGCGCGCCAGAGCGAGGCGGGCGTCCCCATGGTGGTGGTGGTCAGCGGGCCTCCGGGGATCGGCAAGACGGCGGTGGCGCTGCACTGGTCCCAGAGGCGGCGGGCCGGCTTTCCGGACGGCCAGCTCTTCGCTGACCTGCAGGGACACGCCACTGCCGACTCCCCGGTGCAGCCCACCGAGGTGCTCGGACGGTTCATCCGCGCCTTCGGGATCGCGCCCGAGCGCATTCCCGCCGGGCTGGCGGAACGTTCCGCGCTCTACCAGTCGCTGGTGGCCGAACGCCGCCTCGTCGTCGTGCTGGACGACGCCTTGTCGGCGGCCCAGGTCGGCCCGCTGTTGCCGGCCTCGGTGAACAGCGTCGCGGTCGTGACGAGCCGGTGGCGGCTGGCCGGGCTCCTGGCACGTGGTGCGCGGGCGGTGCACCTCGACCGGCTGGCGACGGACGCGTCGCTGGAACTGCTGGAGAGAACCGTGGGCGAGGACCGGGTGCGGGAGGACCCGCGGGCCGCCCGTGAGCTGGCGGAGTTGTGCGCGCGGCTGCCGCTCGCCCTGTGCGTGGCCGCCGCCCGGCTGGCCGCCCGGCCGCACTGGCCCCTGGCGGGGATGGTCGAGGCGCTGGCCAACGAGCGGCAGCGCCTCACCGCGTTGTCGGTGGAGGACGACATGACGATCCGCGCCGCGCTCACGCTCTCCTACCAAGGGCTCGCCCTGCCCGAGGCCGCGCGCCTTTACAGGCTGCTCGGCCTGTTCCCGGCGGTGACGTTCGACGGCAGGGCCGCCGCCGCCATGGCAGGGCTCCCGTTCGCCGAGGTCCGGCTGCTGCTGGAGGTGCTGCTGGACGCCAACCTGCTGGAGGACGTGCCGGGCGGAGGCTACCGCTTCCACGACCTGACCCGGCTGCACGCGGGGGAGCTGGCCGAGCGGGAGGACCCGCCCGCCGCGCGCGACGAGGCCGTGCGCAGGGCACTCGACTGGTTCCTGGACGGAGCCGCCGCGGCGAACCGGACGGCGATGCCGTACCGTCGCGTCCGGCGCGACGCGGTGGTCTTCGACCCCGCCGAGCCTCTCACGTTCGCCGACGCCGCCGAGGCGCTCGACTGGCTGGAGCGGGAGTTCCACAACCTGCGGGCCGCCGCGCGCACGGCCTTCGAGCGTGGCCTGTTCCCTCTCGCATGGCAGCTCGTGGACGGAATGTGGCCGTTGTTCCTCCACCGGGGACACCACGCCGAGCGCCTGGAGGTGGACCTGCTGGGCCTGGCGGCGGCACGCGCCGCGTCCGACTCCCACGCCGAGGCCAAGATGCTGAACCGGGCCGGAATGGCCCTGCGCACACTGGGCCGGCTGGACGAGGCCGCCGACCACTTCGGCCGGGCGCTGGAGATCTGGCGCCGTGAGGGGAACGCCCAGCGGGTGTCGGGCGCCCTGCGCCGGCTGGGGTTCGTGGAACGCGACCGGGGGCGCACCGGCCAGGCCGTCGCCCTGTTCGAGGAGGCCCTGGAGGGCTACCGGGCGGAGGGAGTACCGCGCAAGATCGCCCTGGCGTTATGCGACCTGGGCGACGCGCTGATCGGCCAGGGCCGCCAGGAGGAGGCCGTCGCACGTCTCATGGAGGCACGACGGCTCCTCGCGTCCGAACCCGACGAGTACAACCGGGCCCGGGTCCTCATCCTGCTCGGCAGGGCCCGCCTCGATGACCCTGCCGCCGCGGCCGGTCTCCTGGAAGAGGGGCTGCGGAACATGCGGCGTATCGGCTCGGACACCGGGGAGGCGGAGGCCCTTAAGGCGCTCGGCGACCTGGCGGTCCGCGATGGGCGGCCACGGGACGCGCGCGGCCACTACGAGCGGGCGCGGGACCTGCTCCTTCGGCACGGAGCCGATGTCACCTGGCTGACCGGCCTGCTGGAGGGCCTCGCCGGCGCCTGACGGTCACGTGCCCCACCGCCCGATGACCGTGGGCGGCATGGACGCGTTTTTCAGGGCCGAAAGCTCCTCGCAGGTCAGGGACGCGGATACCGGCGCGCGGTGCCCGATCTTCCAGCCCGCGTGCACGACTGCTGCCTGTAACGCGCGGATCGGATCCTCCGTGGCGGCCCAGACATGAAGGAACGTGCCGAACAGCGCGTCGCCCGCCCCCAAGGTGTTGACGACCTCCCTCGGGGTGACGGCCTCCACCCGGATCAGGGTGCCCTCCCGGGTGGCGGCCAGCGCGCCCTGTCCGCCGAGCCCGATGCCCGCCACCCGGCAGCGGGGGTACCGGTCGAAGAGCCTCTCGACCCACAGCGAGGGCGAGACCGGCAGGCATTCGTGGCTGCAGAAGATGATCTCCGCGCTCTCCAACCACGGGAGGTTGTAGGCGTCGCCGAGATCGGTGATCAGATGGACGTCCACGGCGATGGGGACGCCGAGCCGCGCCGCCGGCCGGACCAGATCGCGGACGAACTTCGCGTTCGTCATGACCAGCAGGTCCGCCTCCTGGGCCTGTGACGCGAAGAGGTCCCACGGGTAGGTGACGCCGTTGACCGGCGCCAGATGGGGGAAGCCCATGCGGCGGCCGTCGGGCGTCACGAGCGTCACGCCCGACGACGACGCGCTTCCCTCAACGATCCCCGGGCCGAGAAGGCGCTCGCGGCCGAGTTCGGCGGTGATCGCGGCGCCCGCCGCGTCCCGGCCGACCACGCTGCACAGGCGGACGTCGTCGCCCAGCGCCCTCAGGACCCGCGCGATGTGGCCCGCCGCCCCGGACACCCCGGTCTCGAGCCAGCGCGGCGCCCACGTGGGGGCGTACCGCACCGGGAACTCCTGTATCCCCACCTGCGTGTAGAAGCTGACGGCCCCGGCCACGACGATCCTCCGGCTCACGCGGACATCCCTTCCGCGCCCGACTCCGCGCCCGACGGCACGCGACGCACCAGCCGGATCCGTCCCCGCCCCGCCACCTCGAAGGACGACGCGAGCCGCTCCTCGGTCCTGCCGGTGTAGCGGCCGGCGATCACTGTGGCGGTGGCGAGGCTTTCCAGCGGCATCCGCGCGGCCCACCAGCCGTACAGGAACGAGCCGTACACGGCGGGCCACGGCCCGGCGGCGGCCTGGAAGCCCGCCGCACCGGTGATCGACACGAGCGGGCCGTCGCGCAGGGCGGCCAGGCATCCGTTCCTGCACCTGGCGACCACCACCGCGCAGCCCGGATGCCCGTCGAGCACGCCGGGGCCGCAGGGCGGCGCGGCGACCTCGGCCGGGCTCGCGCCCACCAGTACGTCGGCGACCTCGTGCGCGTCTCCGGCCGCGGGGCCGCCGAGGTCCGCGACGATGTGCGTGTCGCCGAAGACGCGTTCCCCGGGAGACGGCTCGCAGCGGCGCGGCCCCCGGGTGACGAGCATGAGGTACGGCGTCCGCAGCGAGCCGCCGCGGGGGATGACGAGCACCGCCGGCGCGCCCGGCAGGCCGCCGGTCGTCCCGGCGGACGACGGGGGCCGGGTGAGCCGCAGCGCGCGCTCCAGCCGGAACAGCCGGATCTCGACCAGTTTCTCTAACATGCGGGATCTCTCCATTGCCGACGTGCGCGTCATTTGACGAGGTAGGGAAGGGCGGCGGGCCTGGCTGCCGGGACGATCGACGGCCGGCGCAGCTTCAGCAGGCGGTAGATGAGGCTGTGCATGTTCTCGTTGAACTTGCCGGGCGCGGAGGTGATGCGTTCGGTGACCCGGGAGTAGTGGCCCGGCCCCACCTCCGTCGCGGCCTCGATCAGTTGCTCGCGCAGCGACCGGCGCGGGGAGACGCGGGGAGCGATGGCCGCGAGGTGGGTGAAACCGGACGCCGGGTCGACGGTGGTGTGCGGGTACTGGGCGAGCATGACCGGCGCCCCGGTCGCCGCGCCGTACAGAGTGGCCGACCCGTGGTCGCCGACGACCCAGTCGGCCGCGGCGAGGACCCCGCGCCAGTCCGCCCCGGGCGGCACGACCATCAGGCCCTGCCGCAGGCAGTCGGCGAGCCAGGTGCGGATCTGCCAGACGCCGTGCCCGAACCAGGTGTTCGGGTGGAGCAGCGCCACGACGCGGAACTCCTGCCGGGGCAGCTCGGCGACCAGTCGCGCGATCACGTCGAAACGCCGGTTGAACAGCGACTGCGTGCCCCAGGTCGAGGTCACCACGACCAGCTTCTGGTTCTCTCCCACAGACAGCGCTCTGCGGTAGTCGTCGCGGTGCGGCAGGCTCGCGACCAACGTGTCGTACGACGAGTCCCCCACGACGACGCCCACGGGAAGCGCCTCGGGGCAGGACCGGCCCAGCCGCTCCAGCTCGGACTCGTGCGGCAGGACGATGGCCGTCGGCACCACGGCGCCGTCGTGCAGCAACCGCTGGGCGTCCAGCCCGTACGCCGGGCGCGCGCCCGTGTTGCGGGCGGCGTCGCGGGGAGCGGGCACGAGCTTGTTGAAGCCGGCGCCGTGCGGCATGACGATGAGCGGCGCGTGCACCTCGTGCAGCGCGCCCAGGCTCGCCGCGATGGCGAGGTCGAACCGCTGTTGCCGCGTCGCCTGGAGCCAGGGAAGTGCTATGCCTTCCAGGCGATCCATGAACCGTTGGACCCCGTTCCCGAAAACATCCGGGGCCATGGTGAAGACGACCTGAATTCTCAGGTCCGACTCGACGAGACGAATCGCGTCGAGGAGTCGCTGTCCCGAGGTGACGGTGTGCACGACCACGAGAACCGACTTGCAGCCCTCGCGCGTCACCCACCGGCGGGCGTCAAGCCCGATCGGGACCCGGTGCCATTCGTGTTCATTCATTTGTTCGACGTGCCCCCTTGGTCCAGCCTTCGGCTGCGGCGATCCCTGCATCGCCTGCTTCGAGCGTGAGGACCGGACCTTGCGGAAACCCTTGCGGTGCTCTTGCCGTCGGCTCGCGGCCTCGCACATATAGGGGTGGCGGGCCGTTCGTCGTGCGCTTACTACTGGATCTGACTTGCGTTCGGTGAAAAAATGTCAGGCCAGAGCCGTAAGGCAGGTCCCGCGGAAAGGGGCTCGAATGGAATTCCGTATTCTCGGTCCAGTCGAGTTTTGGTCCCAAGGACAACGGTTAGACCTGGGCTGGGCCCGAGAACGCCACATTTTGGCCATCCTTCTCATGAACCTGCGAAAGCCGGTCACGGTGAAGTCGCTCGTCCGCAACCTCTGGGAGGGTACCCCGCCGGACAAAGCCCGCGACCTTCTGTACAGCGCCGTGACCCGGCTGAGGAGGGGACCGTTGAGCGGTGCCGGCGAAGGTGTGAGTCTGCGCAATATCTCCGGGGCCTACGTGCTCGATACCGATCCTCAGAACGTCGACTATCACCGGTTCCGCACGCTCCGGTCGCAGGCTCGCGCGCTGACGGAGGCTAGGGAGACTGTGGGCGCCATCGGCGTGTACCGGGAGATGGCCCGGCTCCGGCGCGGAGAACCCCTGGCGGGACTGTCAGGCGCTTGGGCGATCGGAACCCGCCGGAACCTGGAGGAGGAACTGCTGCTCAGCACCGTGGACCGTATCAACCTCGAGATCCGGCAGGACGTCGGCGCCGACCTTCTGACCGAACTGGACGAATTGATCAAACGATTCCCGTTCAACGAGAAGCTGGTCGAGCTGCGAATGCTGGCGCTCTACCGAAGCGGCCGCCCGACGGACGCTCTCGCCGCCTACCGCCAGGCTCACCAGCGCCTGGCACGCGGCGTCGGCATCCAACCCTCCCCAGCGCTCCGGGAGGTGCATGAGCGCATCCTCCGGGGCGATCCGGCGCTGCTGCCCGAGCCCGGGCCTCGCGTCCACAGGGGGCGAAACAATCTTGTTCACGACACCGCCGCCTTCACGGGACGGACGGCCGAGCTCGATCAGATACTCAGGCGGCAGGCGCGGAAGGACGCGGTCACCGTGATCGCGATCGACGGCATGCCGGGTGTCGGCAAGACCGCGCTGGCCGTGCACCTGGCTCACCGGCTCACCGAGGAGTATCCGGACGGGCTGCTCTACCTCGACCTCCACAGCCACGACGCCCGGCAAGAGCGGATGGACCCGGTGACCGCCCTCGGTCGGCTCCTGCGCGATCTGGGCGTCACTTCCGTCAGGGACGGGCTCGACCCCGTCCCGCATGGGCTTGACGAGCGGGCGACGATGTGGCGCACCTATCTCGCTCACCGCAAGGTTCTCATCGTTCTGGACGACGCCGCCGGTCATGAACAGGTCAGGCACCTGCTCCCCGGAGTGCCTGGCTGCCTCGTGCTGGTCACGAGCAGGCGTCGGCTGGTCGGGCTGGACAATGCCCAGCCGCTGTCGCTGGACGTGCTGTCCCCCGAGGAGGCCGTCACGCTGTTCGGCAGGGTCCTCCGGCGGCGCCGTGTGACCCCGGAGGAAGAGGACGACGTCGCGACCGTCGTCCGATTATGCGGGTATCTGCCGCTCGCCATTCAGATGGTGGCGAGCCGCCTGGACCACCGGGCCGCGTGGACCGTGGCGGACCTCGCGGACCGGTTGGAGAAGGCCGGCCGGCTGCTGGGGGAGATCCGGGCCGGGGACCGAGAGATCACCGCCGCCTTCGAGCTGTCGTTCCTGGATCTCGCCCCGGACCAGCAGCGGGCCTTTCGACGGCTCGGCCTGCACCCCGGGGTGGAGCTCACCGCCCGGTCGGTGGCGGCGCTGCTGGGGTACGAGGCCGCCGGCGCGGAGAGGTTCCTCGAGGAGCTCATGGACCACCACCTCATCGCCGAGCCGCGACGAGGCCGGTACCGGTTCCACGACCTGATCCGCGAGTACGCCCGCCTCCTGGCCGAGGAGGAGCCGGAGGACGAAAGAGAGGCCACGATCGAGCGGGTCCTCGACTATTACCTGTTCACGGCCGACGCGGCGGACCGCCTGCTCTATCCGTACCGCCTTCGCGGCCCGATCGAGGTGCCCTCCGCGGTGAGCGTCGAGCCGGCCGTCCGTACTGCCCCCGAGGCGCGGGACTGGCTCGCCGTGGAGCTGCAGAACCTTCTCCTCGCCGCTCACTACGCCGACGCTCACGGGTCGAGGAGACACGCGGCACTCCTGGCGCGCGTGCTCGGCCGCTATCTGGAGTTGTGGGGGCCATGGGCCGAGGGAGCGCGACTGCACGAACGTGCCGTGATGATGTGGCGGGACATCGGGGATCAACGGGCGCTGGCGTACGCTCTGGCGGACCTGAGCGTGTTGCAACGGTGTTCCGGTCACTACGACAAGGCGCTCCGCTCGGCGGACGAGGCGCTCGAGATCCAGCGCGCCGCCGGTGACAAGAGGGCGGTCGCCGATCTTCTGGACCAGAAGGGCCTGGTGCACGGGTACCGTTGGGAGTTCGACGTCGCCTTCGGCTATCACGAGCAGGCACTGGACCTTCGGAGGGAAAGCGGCGACCGTTACGGCGAGGTGGACACCCTCAACTACATGGCGAAGGTCCACTACAACCGAGGGGATTACCCCAAGGCCGCGCGCGACCTGGAAACTGCGCTGGAACTGTGCCGGGAGGCCGGCGACCGGGGACGGCAGCGGATGGCCCTCAACAACATCGCCAAGTTGGAAACGCGGCGCGGTGAGTATCGCTCCGCGCTCCGTCTTTACGAGGAAGCCATGTCCGTCGATCCGGTGATGGGTCCGCAGAACGAGGCATCCTGGCTGAACAACGTCGCTGAGGTGTACCGGCACCTGGATCGGTACGTGGACGCGCTCGACCACTATCGGAAAGCGTTGGAAGCCTATAGGGAGATCGGCGATCCGCAGAGCGAGGCGGAGGTACTGAACAATATCGGCAACTGTCTTGTTTGCATGGGGAAAGACGGCGAGGCGCTCATTCACTACCAGAGCGCGCTGCACATCGCGATCGAGATATCGAGTCGCGGTGAGGAGAGCGAGGCGCTCCGGAATATCGGGACCGTCCACCATCGCGCGAATCGCAGTGATTCCGCCCTTGACTATTTTGAGAAGGCGCTGCATCGGGCCAGAGGAATCGGTGACGTGTACCGGGAGGCTCGTGCGCTCGATGAAATGGGCGCCACGCTCGCCCGTACCGGTGAAGCGGCGAGGGGGAGCGCATACTGGAAGCGGGCGCTTGACCTGTACGAGCACCTGGGCGTGCCCGAGGCGGACGCGCTCCGGCGGCGGCTCGCCCGGCGGGACGGTGTCGCGGGGTCGTGAGCCGACCGCCGGTTCGGAGCGCTTCTGCCATCATGGTCGTCGTCCGGAGATCGGGTGTCGTGGATTCAGCTTAAGTAGCGTTATGTACTGATATGGCGCATCGTTCGCCATTTGGAACGTTGTATAGCGATAAATCGGTCCTTTCGCATAATTCGGATAGCGCTGACGGCATCCCATAAGATCGCTGTCGAACAGCTACATCTAACGCGAGCGGTTCTCGCGGAAACCATATGTGAAAGGAACTCATGAAATCCGGTGGCGCTGTGGCGAAGCTCGCGCTCGCCCTCCTGGTGGCCTGGGTGTGGATGATCAACCAGCCGCCCGCCAAGCCCACGGTGTCGTCCGTGGCCGCGGTTAGCACGATCTCGGCTCCGTCGGTCGTAAGCCCGCACGGTTCGGCTCGGTTCACCGGTTCCGTGTGAACGCATGAAGAGTGGGGGAGGCCGCTTGGCCTCCCCCACTCGCGTGTTGATCCGGGGTGGTGTCGTCGGTAGGGCACACCCGAGGCGCACCCTCCACGGTTGATGAAGGGTGCCCCGCGCCCAGGTCAGGCGTACTGTTCGAGTTCTTCTGGGGTTTGGTCTACGTAGCCCTGGCTTACTTCGATGATGACGCCGTCGGGGTCGCGTACCCAGACGGTTTTCCAGCCGGGGATGTACTCGTCGAACTTCAGCGGGCCCAGGGTGATGTGGGCGTCGTCGCCGGCGAGGGCGAGGAAGGCGTCCACGTCGTCCACCTGGAAGGCCAGGTGGCGGGCGATGCCGGGGGTCGCCGGGCCGTCGTTCTCCGCCTCGGGGGCGGGTTCGGCCGTGGAGGGGAACAGTTCGAGCAGGGCCTCCCCGCGGCGGAGGAAGATGATGCGCGTGCCCTCCGCGTCCGCGACCCTGGCCCGCCGGAACCCGAAGTAGCGGGTGTAGAACTCCTCCGTGGCCTTCTGGTCGCGGCAGTTCAGTCCCACGTGCGACCAGCGCAGCGTGTCGGGCATGGTCGGCATGGTCACCGCCTCACTTGCCGAGGATGGGCGCGAACGGCACGCTGTCGTGGAAGTTCGACATGTAGGTGATGAGGCCGTCCGTGACCACGAAATAGTTACAGACCCCGGCCTCGATGGACGCGCCGCCGGTCGTCACGGCCGAGATGTGCGACACGACGGCGGCCTGCTCGCCCTCGACCACGATGTGGACGGGCTTGTTGGCGAAGGACGCGTACGTCTCGGGGAAGCCCTTCATCATGCCGCGCAGGGTCTCGCGGCCCTCGACGTGCCCGGCGAGCTGCTCGTCCATGACCTGGTCGGGTGCGAACAGGTCGCACCAGGTGTCCCAGTCGCCGGCGTTGGCGAGCTCGTAGTAACGGGTGATCACTTCTCTGGTTTCCACGGTCTTCCCTCAGGAGACGGGGGCGCTGTCCTGCACCCAGGTGGGGAGAGGGACATCGATCTGGCGGAGCAGGGTGAGCAGGTCGTCGACCGCCCACCGTTCGGCGAAGCGGCCGTTCTCCACGCGCCAGAGCTCGTGGGTGTACCACTCCAGGGCGTTGCCGGTGGGGGCGACGCCGAGGAAGGGGCCCACGTGGCGGCCGGTGAGCCGGATCCGGGTGAAGACGCGGTCGCCGGTGGCGACGATCTCCTCGGGGTGGGCGACCATCTGCAGGGCGTCGATCACCGCGCCCAGGTTGGTCTGGTAGATGGACAACCCCTCGACGTCGACGAGCCCGGGGTGGTGGTCGACGAAGTCCTCGGTCATCACCTCGTCGAGCCGGTCGAGCTCTCGCGCGTTGAAGAGCTGCGCGAAGCGCTGGTAGAGGAGCTCGCTCATGCCGACTCCGTCCTGCCGAGCACGAGGTCGGCGGCCTTCTCGCCGATCATGATGCACGGCGCGTTCGTGTTGCCCGCGACGATCTGCGGCATGATCGAGGCGTCCGCGACGCGCAGACCCTCGATGCCGTAGACGCGCAGCTTGTCGTCGACCACGGCGCCGTCGCCCGAGCCCATCCGGCAGGTGCCGGTGGGGTGCCACAGCGTCCCGGCGTTCTGGCGGACGTACTCGGCCAGCTCGGCCCGTCCCGTGACGCCCGGCCCGGGGGCGATCTCCTCTTTGACCAGCCCGGAGATGGCGCTGGTGGCGGCGAGAGCCCGGGACAGCTCGATGGCTTCGACGAAGCACTGGACGTCGGCGGGGTCGGTGAGGTACCGGGGCTGGACGATCGGCAGCTCGGACGGGTCGCCCGACTTCAGCGTGACGCTGCCCGTGCTGCGCGGCTGGATGATGACCGGGGCGAAGGTGAAGCCCGGCCCCTCGCGGTCGTAGGCGGGGGAGACGAACTTGATGCTGCCGAAGGCCATCTGCAGGTCCGGCGGCTGCTCGGCCGGCTGACCGCTCGTGTGGGTGAAGAAGCCCGACTCGGCGATCAGCGTGGGGACGAACGGGTGCTCTTCCTTGCTGAGGTAGCAGACCCCGGCGACCATGTGGTCCTGGAGGTTCTGCCCGACTCCGGAGAGGTCGGCGACGACGTCGATGCCGTGCTCGCGAAGGTGCGCCGCCGGGCCGATGCCCGAGAGCATGAGGATCTGCGGCGAGTTGAACGCGCCGCCGCACAGGATCACCTCGCCGTCGGCGTACGCCTGCCGCGTCGTCCCGTCCGTCACGTATTCGACGCCGACGGCGCGGCCGTTGCTGACCAGGACCTTCGTGACGAGGCTGTCGCTGCTCAGCGTGAACCGCTCGTGGTCGAGGATGGGCCACAGGTAGCCGGTGGCGGTGCTCGACCGCTGGAGGTCGTGGGTCTTGCTGGTCTGGTAGTAGAAGACCGTCTCGTCCTGGTCGGCGGCGGCGTTGTAGTCGAACCGCGGCCCCTGGTCCTTGAGGCCGACCTCCCTGCCGGCGGCGAAGAGCCGGGTGGACACCGGGCTGGGGCGGTTGTGGTACAGCACGTTGATCGGTCCGCCGACGCCCCGGTACTCGGAGGGGCCGTCCTCGAAGTCCTCGAGCCTCTTGAAGTACGGCAGCAGTTCCTCGTACGACCAGCCCTCGTTGCCGAGCGCGGCCCAGTTGTCGTAGTCGAGGCGGCTGCCCCGCACGTACAGCATGGCGTTGATCGAGCTGGAGCCGCCCCACACCTTGCCGCGCGCGATGGGCACCGTACGGTCGTGGAGCGCCGGCTGCGGGGCGGTGACGTAGCCCCAGTCGATCTCGCTCGGGCCCCAGAGGGACACGGTGGACGGAACCTTCTCGTCGTGGATCTCCGGCCGGCTGTCGCGGCCTCCGGCCTCGACGAGCAGGACCGTCGCGTCGCTGCCGGTGACCAGCCGGTTGGCGAGGGCGGCGCCGGCCGAGCCCGCGCCGATGACGATGAAGTCGTACGTGTCGCCGCTCATGCTCCCGCGTCCTGCTTGACGAAGTCGGCGGCCCGCTCGGCGACCATGACGACGGCGGTGTGGCAGTTGCCGGTGGTGACCTCGGGCATGACGGAGGCGTCGGCGATGCGCAGCCCGTCGACGCCGTACACGCGCAGCTGGGGGTCGACGACCGAGAGCGCGTCGGTGCCCATCTTGCAGGCGCCGACGTAGTGGTAGTAGGAGCCGAGGTTCTGCTTGACGAACTCGGTGACCTCCTCGCGGGTGGACACCGTGTCGCCAGGGGTGACCTCCTTGACGCCCCACTCGGCGAACGCGCGTGTGCGGAACAGGTCGCGCGCGAGCTCGAAGGCGTCGACCATGCGCTCGCGGTCGGAGGGGTGCGACAGGTAGCGGGGGTCGGCTAGGGGCGCGTCGAGCGGGTCGGCGCTGGCCAGCCGCAGCGTGCCGCGCGCGAGCGGGCGCACCAGGCCGGGGATCATGGTGACGAGCTGCGGGTGCGGCTGGGGCTGGAACTGCGCCCTGTGCACGAAGCCGATCTGCAGGTCGGGCAGGGGCCAGCCGCCGGAGTTGGCGAACAGGCAGACCTCGGACAAGTTCATCGCGGGGTCGGGCGCGGCCCGGTCGGTCATGTTGACCGGCGCGACGATCAGCACGTGGTCGTGGTAGTTCTCGCCGACGCCGGGGAGGTTCACGCGGACGTCGATGCCGAACTGCCTGAGGTGGTTCTCCTGCCCGATGCCGGACAGCATGAGCAGCTTGGGCGTTTCCAGGCCATTGGCGCAGAGGATGACCTCGGAGTTCGCGCGGGCCTGGACGGTCTCGCCGCCGCGCACGAACTCGACGCCGACCGCGCGGTCGCCCTCGAAGATGAGCCTGGTGGCGCGCGAGTCGGCGCTGAGGGTCAGGTTGGGGCGTCCGAGGGCCGGCAGCAGGTACGCCGACCGCACGCTGAACCGCTTGCCGTCCTTGATGTCCAGGTGGTGCCACCCGGCGCCGGTCAGGTTGGCGTTGAAGTCCTCGGTGGACGGGTGGCCGAGCTCGGTGGCCGCGTCGAGGAACGTCTGCGACAGCGGGTTGGGGCCGTGCTTGCTCGCGTTGATGACGTTGACCGGGCCGCCCGTGCCCGCGGTCGGGTTGGTCCGGTCCTCCTGGTTCTCCAGCTTCTGGAAGTACGGCAGGACCTCGTTCCACGACCAGCCGGTGGCGCCGTGGTAGGCCCAGTTGTCGTAGTCCATCTGGTGACCACGCAGGTGGATCATGTGGTACAGGTTGCCGGAGCCGCCGATGCCCTTGCCGGCGGCCAGGTAGACCTTGCGCCCGTCGAGCGCCTCCTGCTCGGCCGTCCAGTACGCCCAGTCGATGGGGGTGAAGTGGTGCTCGGCCCAGCGGTATGGAACGTCGACGGTGGCGGGGATGGTGTCCGAGCCGGCCTCCAGCAGCAGGACCGTCGCGTCCTGTAATTCGCTGAGCCGGTTGGCGATCACCGAGCCGGACGCGCCCGCGCCCACCACGATGTAGTCGTAGGTGTTCGTCACGTCACTACCTCACTTCTCCGCCGGCGACAGCGGGGTCAGCGCGCCGACGCGGTACTTGACGATGGCCAGGCCGTCCGGCGTCTTCGCCAGATCCCAGACCTGGGTGGCACGGAAGCTGTTGCGGCTCCCGTCGGAGGTCGTGGTGGCCGTCCAGATGACCGTGACGTCGACGTGCACCGTGTCGCCGTCGTCACGGGCGTCGAGCCGCTCGACCACGTGCACCTGATCGGTGAAGGACTCGCCGACGACGCGGTACCAGTCCTGGAAGTCGTCGTGGCTGCGTAGCGTGCGCTCGGGGAAGGCCATCTCCAGGTCCCGGTCGACGACCAGGGGAAGCAGCCTTTCGACCGGCTCGTGGGCGCTCAGCCGGTCGAACCACCGCTGCGCGAACTCGGCGGTCTCCGCGTCCAGCGCGAACTGATTGGCTGGCATTATGCCACTCCCTTGATTAGAACGGAATTTAATTATTAAGTCGGAATTGCCCCTTTGGGGCGCTCTGGCGGAAAAGCAGGAGCGCACTCGGATAAATGCACGTAGTGCTGTGCAGGGACTTGACACAGTGCCCTTGCGTTTCCATGAATCCCGTTCTCCGGCCGATACGCGCCCCCATAGCCTCGACGCTGTAGGTGAATGTCCGTTAACGAGGGGGATCGCCCATGCGAGCTCGATCGATCGCGGCCGTGCTGCCAGGGGGTGAGGCCCGCCACCCTGTGCTTCTGCTGTCCTTGGGCACCTTCGCCCTGGGCACGGACGCCTTCGTGATCAGCGGCGTCCTGAACGAGGTCGGACGCGATCTCGGCGTTTCACTCGGAGTCGCAGGACTGCTCATCACCGTGTTCTCCGGCGTCTACGCGGTGTCCGCTCCGATACTCGCCGTACTAACCGGGAATATGTGCCGTCGGCAGCTGCTGTTGTTGAGCCTCGCGGTGTTCATCGCGGCGAATGTGCTCGCCGCCGCGGCGCCCAACTTCACGGTGATGGTCATCGCCCGGGTGGTCGCCGCGATAGGCGGCGCGATGTACACCCCGGTGGCCGTGAGCGCCGCCGCGACGCTCGCCGCGCCGTCCGAGCGGGGCCGCGCCCTCGCCGCGGTGGCGGCCGGGATCACGGTCGCCAACGCGCTCGGCGTGCCGCTCGGCACGCTGATCGGTCACGCGGTGCAGTGGCGGGTGACGTTCGTGTTCGTGGCGATCCTCGGCGTCGTCGCCTTCGTGGGCCTCTCCCGCGCCCTGGAGACGATGCCCTCGCCGGGCGTCGCCTCGCTGCGCCAGCGCATCGCCGTCGCCACGCTGCCCGGGGTACCCACCACCCTGCTCGGCACCTCCCTGGCCATCTGCGGCATTTTCACGCTGTACACCTACCTGACGTGGTTCGCCGACCAGAGCGCCGGCGTCGGCGGCGGCGCCATCACCGCCATCTACCTCGTCTTCGGCCTCCTAGCGGTGGTGTCCAACCTCACGGCCGGGGTGCTCATCGACCGCACCTCTCCGACGCGGGTGGCGCTGCTCTCGATCGTCGGGCTGGCCATCGTCTACAGCGGTCTGTCGGTGTTCGCGGGCATCGGCGTCTCCGGCACCGCCGCGGCGGTCACCCTCGGCGGGCTGGTCGCCGTGTGGTCCATGATCGGCTGGCTGTTCAACCCCTCCCAGCAGCAGCGCCTGCTCACGGCCGCCGGGCCGCAGGGGACGATCGCGCTCTCGCTGAACGCGTCGGCCCTCTCCACCGGCCAGGCCGTCGCCGGCGTCATCGGCGGGCTCATGCTCAGCCGTGGCCCCGGCCAGCTCGCCCTCGCGGCGGCCGCCTGCGAGGTCCTCGCCGTCCTGGCCCTGGCCGCCTCGGCCATGGCGGCACGGCGGACGTCTGCGGTCCCCGTCCGCCCGTTCGCCACTCCCGTCCCGTCCGCGGCCGAGTCACAGACGCCCTAAGGGTGTCCGACTTAACTCAATAAATAGGGGTTGATCCGGCGTACGCCGGGCAGGAGAACGGCGCGCACCGGGTCTCTTGCCCGGCTTACGCTCGTACTGACCTGGTCAGAAATGGTCAGTGTCGCAAGTGGCATCGAGAGTGCCACCACAAACAGGCTCTGTCCACCCCTGTCTTGCTGCAACAGGCTTGTGGCGAACACGCTTCGAAAGCGGATGTGGGGTGTACGCAATGACCTCAGCCACTGCCATATCGACTAGAGAGGCATCGCCGGCCCGCGTGGTGGAGCTGGCTTCCTTGTGCCGGGACCTTTTCTCCTCTTTCACCAGGTCTGACCAGCGACGATGGGGGGAGGTGTACGTTCGCGGACTGCTGTCGGTTCAGGGCAGGAAGTCCATCCGGCGAATGGCCGAGCAGGTCGTCGGCTGGGAGGCCGAACAGTGCCTCCAGCAGTTCGTGAACCAGAGCCCCTGGGACTGGGTGCCCGTGCGGCGCCGTCTGGTGGAGCATGCCATGTCGGCCGTCCAGCCGAAGGCCTGGGTGGTCCGGGAAGCGGTGATGCCCAAGAACGGATCCAGCTCCGTCGGCGTTGACAAGCAGTACGCGCACTCCATCGGGCGGATGATCAATTGCCAGATGGGGCTCGCGGTGTTCCTGGCGGGCGACGCCGGCGCCGTCCCGGTCAACTGGCGGCTCCTGCTGCCGCGTTCGTGGGACGACGACCCCGGTCGCCGTAGCCGCGCGCACCTGCCCGCGGCCGAGCGGCACCGCTCGCGCTGGGACCTGTTGCTGGACGCCGTCGACGAGATGACCGGGACGTGGGGCCTGACCCCCGCGCCGATCCTCGTGGACGCGTGCCACACGGCCCAGGTCGAGCCGCTGCTGGCCGGTCTGGAGGAACGCGGCCTTCGCTACGTCGTCCAGGTCACCGAGGGCACCCGGGTGGCCTGCGGGCCGCGCGCCCGGTGGTCGGCCACGCTCGGCGAGCTGGTCGCGCAGCGGGCCAGGCACGACGCCGTCATGCTGAGCCGCAGGGACGACCTCAACGCGACCACGTCACGGTTCGTGGCGCTGCCCCTGACGGAGCTGGCGGGACTGTACGACGTCGGGCCCGGCGGCCCGTACCGGGGTTCGCGCAGGGTGCTGGCCGAGTGGCCGGTCAGCCAGCCGGACCTGCGGGCGATCTGGCTCACCAACCTGAGCGGCTCACGCCTGCTCGATCTCATCGGCCTGCTGCGCCTCGGCAACCGCACCGACAACGACGTCGCCACGCTCGGCGACGGTTTCGGGTTGCGGCACTTCGAGGGCCGGTCGTTCCGCGGCTGGCACCACCACGTCACGCTCGTCTCGGTCGCCTTCGCCTACCGCCTCCTGCGGCGGCTGGAGGAGCGTGATGAGGCCGACGTGCGCCTGTGGTCGCGTGTGTGACATCGCACCACGACGGCGGCCGCGCCGCCGTCCGCTCGACCGCCGTCGGCGCGCCGCACCTGGCGCGGCCGATGGCGCCGGCAACCGTGCCGGACCTCTCGCGCCGGCACTGACCCCGTCCGTGCGCCTCCTCCTCCCTGGTACCGACGCGAGGTACCGAGGAAACAGGAGAGAACAATCGGGTGCGCAGGGGACGGGGTAATTTCATTGGGGTGCTCGGATGGTGGAAAGTACAGATTTCTTGTTCCTCGACGCGTGGTTGTCGCCGTTCTGTGAAGACATTTTCTCCTCTTTCGCGCGTGCGGACCAGCGCCGCTGGGGCGACGTTTACCTCCAGGGGCTTCTCACCGTGCCGGGCAGAAAGTCGATCCGCCGGATATCCGACCAGGTGGTCGGCCGTCCGGTGGACCAGTGTCTCCAGCAGTTCGTCAACCAGAGTCCCTGGGACTGGCAGCC
Source organism: Sphaerisporangium sp. NPDC051011 (assembly GCF_040653595.1). NCBI lineage: Bacteria > Bacillati > Actinomycetota > Actinomycetes > Streptosporangiales > Streptosporangiaceae > Sphaerisporangium > Sphaerisporangium sp. NPDC051011. The sequence continues at coordinate 91,221 of NZ_JBFAGG010000020.1, forward strand.
CGTCCGGCGCAGGCTGGCCGGGCATCTCGCCGCGGCCTTCCGGGCGAAGGCGTGGGTGGTCGAGGAGGTCGCCTTTCCCAAGAACGGGGCGAACTCGGTCGGAGTCGCCCGGCAGTTCGCCCACTCGGCGGGCCGTCTGATCAACTGCCAGCTCGGCCTCGCGGTCATGCTCGTCGGCGAGAGCGGAGGGTGCCCGGTGAACTGGCGGCTGCTGCTGCCGAGGAGCTGGGACGACGACCCCGCCCGCCGGGCGAGGACCCGCATCCCCGCGCACGAACGTTACCGATCACGGTGGGATCACCTGCTGGAGGCGATCGACGAGATGGTCCTCGACTGGGGTCTGTCTCCGGCGCCCGTCGTCGTGGACGCGCGGGTGACGCCGCGGGTGGAGCCGCTGCTGCGGGGTCTGGAGGAACGCGGCCTGCACTATGTGGCCCGTGTCGGCGAGACCGCGCTGCTGCGCGGGCGCGCGGCGGGCTGGGCCTTCGGCGCCGAGAACGTCGCCAGCGCCGCCGGTGCGGCCTGCGCCGTCCAGGGCGGGCGCAACGGCACGACGCTCAGCGGCCGGGGCCGCGACAAGAAGAACGGGTCCCGCCTCACCGCCATCCCTCTCGACGTCCCCGCGGGCCCGGTGGAGCTCCGCCCGCGGCGCCCTGCCCAGCGGTTCATGACCGTCGAATGGGCTCAAGGCAAGAGCGGCCCCAAGGCCATGTGGCTGACCGACCTCGGCGACTCCCGGCTGTCGGAGGTCGCCGACATGATCGACCTGCGGCGCAACGCGCTCGCCCAGCTCGCCCTGATGGACGCGGAGTCCGGGCTGCGCCACTTCGAGGGCCGGTCCTTCCGGGGCTGGCACCACCACGTCACGCTGGTGTCGGCGGCCCACGGCTACCGGCTGCTCCGCGGGCTCGACGGCGAGCTCGCCCACGCAGGACCAGGAGGTTCCCGTGGGTCCAACGGCTGACGCTCCGCCGGGCCTGACCGCCCGGCTCCGGGAGATCGAGCTTTTCGCCGACCTGACCGACGACCAGCTGGGCTGGCTGGCCGAGGCCGGGTCGCACATGTGCCTGAACGACGGGGACATCCTGTTCAGCGAGGGCGAGCCCGCCGACCGCTTCTACGTCCTGCTGGGCGGCGAGCTGCTGTTCACCAAGGTGTTCGGCGGCCAGGAGCACGTGCTGACCAAGCACATCGCCGAGCACGTCCCCGAGCCGCTGCTCGTCCAGTACGACGGTAAGCGGCGGGCGGCGCACCAGTTCACCGGCGAGCTGCCGCTGCTCACCGACAGCGGGTACATCGCCACGGCCATCTCGGCCGGCGGCACCGAGCTGATGGCCTACGACAAGCAGACGTTCCTGGACATGCTGACCCGATGCCCCCAGGTCAGCCGGGTGCTGCTGCCGGTGCTGGCCTGGCGGATCCGCACGGTGGAGCTGGAGGCCGGGCGCAACCGCATGCTGGAGGGCCTCGGCACGCTGGCCGCCGGACTGGCGCACGAGCTGAACAACCCGACGGCCGCGATGGTGCGGGCCGCGGGCGAGCTGCGCGGGACCGTGAAGGACCTCACGGAGGCCGCCATGCGCTGGGGGCGTCTCGCGACGTCCTCGGAGGCGCGGCTGCTCAACCGCATCTGCGACAGCCTGCACGAGGGCGCCCCGGCCGGGAAGCCGCTGAACGTCCTGGAGGCCGCCGAGGCCGCCGACGCGGTCATGGACTGGCTGTTCGACCACGGCATCGAGCGGTACTCGGACATCGGCACGGCGCTGGTCGACCGCGGCCTGGACACCGAGATGCTGGAGGAGATCGCCGCCGCGGTGCGGCCCGAGGTCCTGGAGGCGGCGATCGCCTGTCTCGGCCTGATCGTCCAGGCCCGGACGATGGTCGAGGACGTCGCCGAGGCGGGCCGGCGCATCGAGGCGCTGGTGGACACCACCAAGGCCTACACCAACCTGGACCGCGCCCCCGTGCGCGACGTGGACCTGTGGGAGGGGCTGGAGGCGACGCTGGCGATGCTCGCCCCCAAGCTCAGCGGCGTCCGCGTGCGCAGGCACTACGGGGACGTCCCGCTCGTCACGGCCTATCCGAGCGAGCTGAACCAGGTGTGGACCAACCTCATCGACAACGCCGTGGACGCGATGGAGGGCATCGGCGAGGTGCGCATCAGCACCCGCGTCGAGGGCCACCACGCGCTCGTGGAGATCAGGGACAGCGGCCCCGGCATCCCGCAGGCCGTGCTGTCCCTGCTGTTCCAGCCGTTCTTCACCACCAAGGACACCGGGCACGGTACGGGCCTCGGCCTGCACCTCAGCCGGTACATCGTGTCCCACCGGCACGGCGGCACGATCGACGTGACGTCCGTGCCGGGGGACACGCGGTTCCTGGTCAGGCTGCCGCTGACGCGGGGTCAGGCCTCGGCGCGGTAGCGGTGGATCATCGCGACCGCCATCGCGCCCTCACCGACGCTGGAGGCGATGCGCTTGATGGACTTGGCCCGGGCGTCGCCGGCGACGAACACCCCGGGCATGCTCGTCTCCAGCGGCAGCGGCTCGCGCGGCAGGTCCCAGCCCTCGATCCCCTTGCGGGGGCCGAGGTCGGTGCCGGTCAGCAGGAAGCCGTGCTCGTCTCGGACGATGGCGCCGTCGAGCCACTCGGTGCGCGGCCGCGCGCCGATGAAGGTGAAGACGTACTCCGCGTCCTCGGTCCTCTCCTCGCCGGAGGACAGGTCGCGCAGCGTGATGCGTTCCAGGCGGTCGTCGCCGTCCGCGGCGACCAGGATGGTGCGGGTCAGGACGTCGATGTTGTCCTTGCGCCTGATCTCGTCGATCAGGTACTGCGACATCCGCGCCTCCAGGCCGTCGGCGCGGATCACCATCGTCACGTGCCGCGCGTGCTTGGCGAAGTGCAGCGCGGCCTGGCCCGCGGAGTTGGCCCCGCCGACGATCCAGACGTGCTGGCCGGTGCAGAGCGTGGTCTCCGACAGCGTGGCGCCGTAGTAGATGCCCGCGCCCTCGAAGCGCTCGGCCCCGGTCGCGTCGAACCGGCTGTAGGACAGGCCGGGGCACAGCAGGATCGTCCCGGCGCCGATCTCCTTGCCGTCGTCGAGGTGGAGGACGCCCGCGCGCCCGTCCCGGCGCAGCCGCACGACCTCGACGGGGGAGAGCAGGTCGACGCCGAACCGGCGGGCCTGCGAGACGGCCCGGCTGGTCAGCTCCACGCCGGAGATGCCCGACGGGAACCCCAGGTAGTTCTCGATCCTGCTGGAGGAGCCCGCCTGTCCGCCGGGGACGTACGCCTCCAGCAGCAGCGTGGACAGGCCCTCGGACGAGGTGTAGACGGCGGCGGCGAGCCCGGCCGGACCGGCGCCCACGATGGCCACGTCGTAGTGCGGGTGCCTGGTCTGCATGGCCAGCCCGAGCTCGGTGGCGAGCCGGCTGGTGGCGGGCTGGACGAGCCGCCGTCCGTCGGGAAGCTGCACCACCGGGAGGTCGGTCACGGGGGTGTCCTGGGCGGCCTCGGTGGCGTCGGTGAACTTGAAGGGCTGGCGGTGGCGGGTGAGGAAGTCGCGTACCCGGTGGGTGGCCGGCGCGAACGGCTGGCCGATGACCGTGATGCCGCCGTAGGGCGCCTCGTAGCTCGACTGCCAGTCGGCCAGCAGCTCGTCGAGCACCGGATACAGCCGCTCCTCCGGGGGGTCCCAGGGTTTGACCAGGTAGTGGTCGAGGCGGACCTCGTTGATGGCGGCGATGGCCACGCTCGTGTCGGCGTAGGCCGTGAGCAGGACCCGGCGCGCCGACGGGAACCGGTCCGCGGCGGCGGCGAGCAGCTCGATGCCGGTCAGCTCGGGCATGCGCTGGTCGGAGAGGATCAGCGCGGGCTCCTCGTTGCGGTCGCGGAGGGAGCCGAGGATCTCGAGCGCCTCGGCGCCCGACCCGGAGGTGAGGACCCTGTACCGGCCCTGGTAGGCCCGGATGAGATCACGTCGTATCGCTCGGAGCACGTGGGGGTCGTCGTCCACGGCGAGCACGACCGGGCGGTGCGGCTCAGGCATCAGGGCGTCTCCGATCGCTGAAGGCAGAGAGGGGCTGGGCGTTTCCGCGCGCGCGTCGGCGGGCCATGATTTGGCCAGGCCACATCACTTTAACCCGCATTTCGGGGAATGCGTTCCGGCACATGACGAAGTATCGGCAGATTTTCCCGTCCACTTTGAGGACTTGACGGAATAATCCGACTTCAGGAAGTGAGCCCCACCCCCGCGGGCGGCCCTTGTAGCGAAATATCCAAATTTGGTTGAATTCGGTCGCGGGACGATTGTCGATCGACAGGAGCCATCGATGCCGCGAAATATTCTTATCCTTCTCTCCGAGTACGGCTACTGGGGAGAAGAACTCCTGGGACCGCTGACCGCGTTCGACGAGCGGGGATATCAGAGCGTCTTCGCCACCGCCACGGGAAAGCGCCCGAAGGCGCTGCCCCCGAGCCTCGACCCCGGGTACATCGACCCGCCGCTCGGGCGCGCGGTGACCACCCCCGAGGTCGCGGTGGCCGCGCGCCGGCTGGACGAGTCCGACCGGCTGGACGCCCCGCTGAGCCTCGCCGAGTGGATCCCTGACCGGCCGTACTTCAGCGAGGACGGTTTCATCCGCAAGATCGAGGCGTACTACCGCGACATCGCCCGGCTCGAAGAGCAGATCGCGGAGTACGACGCCCTCACCATCGTGGGCGGCAGCGGCCCGATCGTGGACCTCGCCAACAACGGCCGCGTGCACGAGCTGATCCTGGCCTTCCTGCGCGCCGGCAAGCCGATCCTCGCCGAGTGCTACGGCGTCGCCTGCCTCGCGTTCGCCCGCGACTGGGAGAGCCGCGAGAGCATCATCTGGGGCAAGCACGTCACCGGGCACTGCAAGGAGTACGACTACAAGGACGGCACCGGCTTCATCGGCGTCGACTTCAACATGGGGCCGCCGCCGTACCCGCTGGAGTACATCCTGCGCGACGCCACCGGCCCCGACGGGCGCTACCACGGCAACGTGGGCAAGGAGACGTCCGTCATCGTCGACTACCCGTTCGTGACGGGACGCTCGACCCCCGACTCGTTCCTCTCGGGCCAGAAGCTGGTCGAGGTCCTGGAGTCCGGCCTGCGGCGCTACGGCTGGTGACCTGATGACGCCCCCGGCGCCGTTCCTCGTCCATCTTGTGATGACGTGAGGTGCAACGTGAGTGAAAAGCGACTGGCCGGTAGCACGGTCGCGATCTTGATGGAGAGCGACTTCGTCGAGCCCGAGATCCACTACTACCAGCGAAGGTTCACGGAGGAAGGTGCGCGGGTCGAGTTCCTCACGCGGCTGTGGGGCCAGGAGTCGATCACCTTCCACGGGCACGAGTACGGGAACCCGTTCACCGTGTCCGGCGACCTGGAAGCGGTCGACGACGACAAGCTCGACGAGTACGACATGTTCATCGTGCCCTCGGGCATCGTGTCGGACCGTCTGCGTTACACCGACGACGTCAACCAGCTCGCCCCCGCCGTCCAGCTTCTGCGCCGGGCGTTCGAGCGGCCCAACCTGCTCAAGGGCATCATCTGCCACGGCCTGTGGCTCGCCGCGCCGATCCCCGAGGTCGTGCGGGGACGCCGGCTGACCTGCCACAACAACCTCGTCGGCGACGCGCGCAACATGGGCGCGATCTACACCGACCAGGACGTCGTCGTCGACGGCGACCTCGTGACCGGACGCAGCTTCAACCACTGCCACGAGTTCGCCCGCATGATGATCGACCTGGTCGCGGCCGCCCGCGCCCCCAAGCCCCGCCTGCTCGTCACGGCCGGGGCTGGAGCGGCCGGCTCGACGCCGGCGGCCCTCCCCGAGATCACCGGCAACGGCTCGAACGGGCACGGCAACGGAAACGGGAATGGGAACGGGAACGGCGCGACCGCGGTGATCTCCCAGCTCGTCGCCCCGCCGGCCAACGGCAACGGCCGCACCGCGCTGGAGCGGGCGACCCCGCAGCGTCCCGCCGGCTACCAGCCGGACTTCACCTTCTCGGACCTCGTGGCCGGCTACATCACCGGCTACGACCCCGCCAGCGACACGATCGACCTCAAGACCAACGAGGGCAAGGCGATCCAGGCGCGGCTGACCTCCACGACCTCCGCGGAGTTCCTGCGCAACCTCGGCGAGCCGTACGTCGACGCCACCGGCCACCTGGACGAGCTCCTGAAGCCCGGCGGGTACCTGTTCGCGTACGGCATCCACTATCCCGAGAACGGCGCCTACACCTTCGAGGCCAAGCGTGTGGTCTTCCTCGGCAGGCAGCCCGACGAGTACAACTTCGAGCGCCCCGACTGGTGGGTGCGCCAGCTCAGCGCGCTCGCGAAGTTCTACCGCAAGGCGCAGTTCGGCGAGGGCACGATCGACTACGCGAACTACCGCACCGCGCTGCGGCTCGGCGGCGAGAAGAACGCGGGTCAGAAGGGCGTGCAGGAGACCGACACGATCTCCCGCCTCGTCTACGGCATGGCCTCGGCCTACATGCTGACCGGCGACGAGGACTTCCTGGACGTCGCCGAGCAGGGCACCGCGTACCTGCGCGAGCACATGCGCTTCGTGGACCGCGACGAGGACGTCGTGTACTGGTACCACGGCATCGAGGTGCGCGACGGCACCGAGCACAAGCTGTTCACCTCGGAGTTCGGCGACGACTACGACGCCATCCCGATGTACGAGCAGATCTACGCGCTCGCCGGGCCGATCCAGCTGTGGCGGCTCACCGGCGACCCGAAGATCCTCGACGACGCCGAGGGCACGCTGCGCCTGTTCCGCAAGTTCTACCACGACCCCGAGCAGGGCGGCTGGTACTCCCACATCGACCCGATCCTGCTCAGCCCGCACCACGAGTCGCTCGGCCCGAACCGTTCCCGCAAGAACTGGAACTCGGTGGGCGACCACGCGCCGGCGTACCTGACGAACCTGTACCTCGGCACCGGCGACCCGCGCCACGCCGAGATGCTGGAGGAGACGTTCGACCTGATCGTCAAGCACTTCCCCCAGGAGGGCAGCCCGTTCGTGCAGGAGCGCTTCCACGCCGACTGGTCGGCGGACCGCTCCTGGAGCTGGCAGCAGGACCGCGCCGTCGTCGGGCACAACCTCAAGATCGCCTGGAACCTGATGCGGATGATGGCGGTCCATCCCAAGGACGGCTACCGCCGGCTCGCCGTCGACATCGGCAGGAAGATGCCGGAGTTCGGCGCAGACCCGCAGCGCGGCGGCTGGTACGACGTCGTCGAGCAGCACCTGCAGGAGGGCCAGGAGCTCCACCGGTTCGTCTGGCACGACCGCAAGGCCTGGTGGCAGCAGGAGCAGGCGATCCTCGCCTACCAGATCCTCGCCGGGCACACCGGGGACGCCGAGTTCCGGCGCCGGGCCCGCGAGTCGTCGGCGTTCTACAACAGCTTCTTCCTGGACCACGACGAGGGCGGCGTCTACTTCAACGTCCTCGCCAACGGGCTTCCCTACCTGCTCGGCAACGAGCGGTCCAAGGGCAGCCACTCCATGAGCATGTACCACGGCGCGGAGCTGTGCTTCCTCGCCACGGTGTACCAGCGCCTGCTCCTGGACGACGAGCCGCTCACCCTGCATTTCCGCCCGAAGCCCGACGGCTTCGCCGACCGGATCCTGCGGGTCGCGCCGGACGCGCTGCCCCCCGGCCGGGTGCGGCTGGACTGGGTCGAGATCGACGGCCGGCCCTACCAGGATTTCGACGCCACGGCGCTGACCGTGAAGCTCCCCGACTCGAAGAACGCCCTCAGGGTCCGCGCTCACCTGTCGCCGGTTGGCAACTAGGAGGAGTCATGCGACTCAGTACCGAGGTACGCGGTGACGTCACCGTCATCGCGCTGGAAGGTTCGCTGGACAGCCGGACGGCGCCCCAGGCGCAGCAGGAGATCGAGGCCCTGTTCCCCGAGGAGGGGCTGGTGCTGCTGGACCTCAGCGGCACCACCTACATGTCCAGCGCCGGCCTGCGCGTCCTGCTGCTGATCTACCGCAGGGCGCAGAACGGCAGAGCCCGCCTCGCGCTCACCGGGGTGCCCGAAGAGGTGCACGACATCATGGCGGCCACCGGGTTCCTCGACTTCTTCACCGTCGCGGGATCGGTGGAAGACGGCGTCAAGGCGTTGACGGTATGACCGCACGCCCGGCGATCGAACGGATCGACGCCTACCCGACGCGCTCGATCGGCGGCTTTTCTGTGCGCGCCGGACGGCCGCTGCCGTTCGGCGCGACCCCGGTGCCGGGGGGCGTCAACTTCTCCGTCTACTCCAACAACGCGACCGCGATGACCTTGGTGCTGTACCGGGCGGGCGAGCCCGAGCCGATGGCCGAGCTACCCTTCCCCGACTCCTACGTCATCGGCGGCGTCTATTCCATGACCGTGTTCGACCTCGACGCCGAGGGCATCGAATACGGGTACCGCGCCTACGGCCCGTTCGACCCCGAGCGCGGCCACAGGTTCGACCCCTCCGTCGTGCTGGCCGACCCCTACGCGCGGCTCATGAGCGACGCCTCGACAGGGCCGCGGCGGTCACGGGTGGCCTTGGACGACTTCGACTGGGAGGACGACAGTCCGCTGCGCCTCCCGCACGAGGATCTCGTCATCTACGAGCTGCACGCGCGGGGCTTCACCAAGAGCCCCACCTCGGGGGTCTCGGCGCCGGGCACGTACGCGGGCCTGATCGAGAAGATCCCTTACCTGCGCGAGCTCGGCGTGAACTGCGTCGAGCTCCTGCCGATATTCGAGTTCGACGAGAACGACAACCCCCGTTCTCACCCGGTCACCGGGGAGCCGCTGTCCAACTACTGGGGTTACAACACGGTGGCGTACTTCGCGCCCAAGGCGTCCTACGCCTCGACGGGCCGGTACGGGATGCAGGCCGACGAGTTCAAGAACCTCGTCAAGCAGCTGCACAAGGCCGGCATCGAGGTCATCCTGGACGTGGTGTTCAACCACACCGCGGAGGGCAACGAGCACGGGCCCACGATCTCGTTCAAGGGCCTGGACAACGCCACTTACTATATGCTCACGCCGGACGGCCACTACTACAACTTCAGCGGCACCGGCAACACGCTGAACTGCAATAATCCCGTGGTCCGCGGGTTCGTGCTCGACTGCCTGCGCTACTGGGCCTCCGAGTACCACATCGACGGCTTCCGGTTCGACCTGGCGGCCATCCTCGGCCGCGGCCCCGACGGCTCGCCGCTGTGGAACCCACCGCTGCTGGAGTCCCTGGCCTACGACCCCGTGCTGCGCGACTGCAAGCTGATCGCCGAGGCGTGGGACGCCGCGGGTCTGTACCAGGTCGGCAGCTTCCCCAACTACTGCCGCTGGTCGGAGTGGAACGGCCGCTACCGCGACACCGTGCGCCGGTTCGTCAAGGGCGACACGGGCGTGGCCGGCGACCTGGCCACCCGCATGGTCGGCTCGCCCGACATGTACGGCCGGCGCGGGACCTCCGCCACCATCAACTTCGTCCTGTGCCACGACGGGTTCACGCTCAACGACCTGGTGTCCTACAACGAGAAGCACAACTACGCCAACGGCGAGGACAACAGGGACGGCGACAACAACAACCAGTCGTGGAACTGCGGCCACGAGGGCCCGACCGGCGACCCCGAGATCATCGCCCTGCGCGGCCGCCAGATGCGCAACATCCTCATGATCCTTCTGGCGAGCCAGGGCGTGCCCATGATCCTCGCCGGGGACGAGGTCGGGCGCACCCAGCAGGGCAACAACAACGCCTACTGCCACGACAGCCCGCTGACGTGGTTCGACTGGGACCTGGTCGAGCGCAACGCGGACCAGCTCCGCTTCGTCCAGAAGGCGATCCGCTTCCGCCAGGCCCACCCGGTGCTCCGGCGCGGCCCCGCCTCGGCGGTGAGCTGGCACGGCGTCCGCCAGTGGACGGCGGACTGGTCGGAGGGCTGCCGCGTGCTGGCCGGCATGTTCGACGCGGGCGCGGACGACTGCGTGTACGTCGCCGCCAACGCGCACTGGGAGGGCCACAGCCTGGAGCTGCCCACGCCCCCCGCCGGCACCGCCTGGCACCTGTTCGCCGACACCTCGGCCCCCTCGCCGCTGGACGCGCACGAACCGGGCGCCGAGCCTCCGCTCCAGAACCAGTCCCGCGTGGAAGTGGGCCCGCGCAGCGTCGTCGTCCTGGTCGCTCATCGCGTCCAGGTGGACCAACGAGACAACGGGAAGGAGGAGTGATGGCGTTCAAAGTGAGGATGCAGATCGAGGGCAGCACCGCGACCATCAGGCTCGAAGGTGAGCTCGACGGCCGCTCGGCCCCCGAGCTCAACGAGCTCGTGGTCCGGGCCGCGGACCAGCGCGTCGAAAGGCTCGTGCTGCTGCTCGAAGAGCTTTCCTACATGTCGTCGGCCGGGATCCGCTCGCTGGTGTTCGCGCACCAGAAGATGCCGGAAGAGACGGAGATCCTGCTGGTCGGCACCCAGCCCGACGTCGCGGAGACCATCCGGCTGACGGGCTTCGACCGCAGCATCGTCATGCGGGAAACGTTGGAGGCCTGATGTTCGCGTGCCGGCTCGAGGTCGATGGCTCGGGCGCGTCCATCGCCGGGCCGGTCGGCGATTTCGTCGGCGCGCTGGCCGAGCGGGCCGGACTGGCGACACGTCCGGCCTACTGGCTGAGGCTGGCCGCCGACGAGATCACCACCAACATCGTCCAGCACGGCTATCGCGGGCGCGACGGTGTGGTGGACCTCGAAGGGGGCGTCGACGCCGATGCGCTGTACCTGCGCATCGAGGACGACGCCCCTGCCTTCGACCCCCGGGCGTACGATCCCGCCCCCCGTCTCGCCGTACCGCCCAGTGTCCGTGAGCTGGGCGGGTACGGCTTGATGCTCGCGCTCGGCAAGGTGGACGAGTTCAGATATCAATACGTCGGGGGGCGCAACCGCAATACGTTGATCATGCGGCTGACCACCTCCGGCGAGGCACATGGAGGAGTCGATGCCGAACGCGCTGGTGGTGTTTGAGGCCGAGTCGGTCATGCCGCAGGTGGTGGCCGAGCTGGACGAGGTGCTGCGCGCGGACGGGTTCGACGTCGCGCACAGCAGCCCGGACGATCTGACGATGCGCACCGAGACGTCACCACAGCCCGACCTGCTGATGGTGTCCGCCTCGCTCGGCCTGCAACGCGTGGCGCTGGTCGGCCAGCACTTCATGGTCGACGGGCGGATGCCGACCATCATCTCCTTCCCCGAGGACGATCTGGCCGCGCTGGAGGAGTGCGTCGAGGGCGGGTTCGACTACGTGACCCCGCCCTTCCGGCGCACCCTGCTGCGCAGCCGGATGAACTCGTGCCAGGAGAGGTCGCGGCTCAGCTCCACGGTCGAGGAGATGGCGGCGCTGGCGAGCCTGCGCGAGTACGAGCGGGATCTGCACATCGCCCACGAGATCCAGTCGGGGTTCCTCCCCGAGAACGTTCCCGTGCCGGAGGGCTGGGAGGTCGGGGCGCGGTTCCGCCCGGCCAAGCAGGTCGCCGGCGACTTCTACGACGTGTTCACCATCGTCAACGGCCGCAGGCTGGCGTTCGTCGTGGCGGACGTGTGCGACAAGGGGATCGGCGCCGCGCTGTTCATGGCGCTGATCCGCACGCTGCTGCGGCACACGGCCGAGCACACCGGGGCGTCGCGCCTGGTGGAGGACGAGTTCCTGCTGTCGGTCGACGGCGAGGGGGCCGCCGGGTCGGCGGCGCCGCTGCTGTCGCTCGGGGCGGGACCCCTGGTGCAGGCCATCCTCGGTACGAACAGGTACATGGCCCGCAACCACCTCAAGCAGGGCTACTTCGCGACCATGTTCTTCGGCGTCCTGGACCCGGTCTCGGGCGTCGTGCTCTACATAAACGGCGGCCACAACCCGCCGGTGGTGGTCCACGCCGACGGCAGGCGCACGCTGCTCCCGCCGACCGGCCCCGCGGTGGGCATCCTGCCCGACAGCTCCTACACCCTGGGGTACGTCCAGCTCGACCAGGGTGACACGCTGTTCGCCTACACCGACGGCGTGGTGGAGGCCCGCGACATCCAGGGACGCCTGTACGGGATGCCCAAGCTGGTGGACCTGCTGGAGAACGACAGGCGCCGCGACGCCGAGACGATGCTGGAGGAGGTCGACGCCTCGGTGCGGCACTTCGCCGGCCACGCCGAGCAGAGCGACGACATCACCATGCTCGCCCTGCGCCGCACGCCGCCCGCGGGTTTCGCGGGACCGTAACGCCGTAACACGGCATCGGATATTCGCCCGAAAACGGCGAGGCCCGGCGCCGGACGCGATGGCAGCGTCCGGCGCCGGGCCTTTGCGGTCGTCAGGTCCGCTCGACGGGGACGGCCGTAACCGCCTCGTACAGCTCCCCGGCGAGGCGGCCCAGCGGGCGCGGGCTGAGAAGCTCGCCGATGCGCACCTCCACGGCCAGGTCGGTCTTGACGCGGGCGCTCAGCTTGGCGGCGAGCACCGAGTCCAGGCCGTGCAGGGTCAGCGGGACCTCCGGGTCGAGCTGGTCGGGCGGCAGGCCCAGGAACTCGGCGAACCGCAGCATCAGGTACTGGCTGAACGCCTCCGGCGAGGACGTCGCCAGGTCCGCCCCGTCGTAGGGGGCGTCGGCGCGGGCCGGCTCCACGAAGTCCGGCTCGGCCACCGGCGCCGGCCGGGTGTCCGCAGGCGGGTCGACCCAGAAGCGCTTACGCTGCCACGCGTACGACGGAAGCGGGACGTACCGCCCGCCGGGGTAGATGCGCTCCCAGGCGGGATCACAGCCCCGTACGTAGGCATGCGCGAGGCCGTGCAGCAGGGACTCCTGCTCCGGTTCCTCGCGGTGCAGCGACGGCACCGCCGTGGCGTCCGCCCCCGAGATCGCGATCTCGTCCTCGATGACCGCGCTCAGCAGGGGGTGCGGGCTGATCTCCACGAACAGCGTGGGGGTTTCGTCGGCCAGCACGGCGCGGATCGCGGAGGCGAAGCGCACCGGGCGCCGCAGGTTCTCCATCCAGTAGTCCCCGTCGAGCACGGAGCCGTCGATGACCCGGTCGAGCATGGTGGAGTGCAGCGGCACCGCCCCGGCCCGCGGGCGCAGGGACGACAGCGCGTCCAGCAGGGCCGGCCGCACGGGCTCGACCTGCGGCGCGTGCGAGGCGTAGTCCACCTGCACCTGCCGGCAGAAGACGCCCTGGTCGCGCAGCGGCCCGATCACCTCGGCCATCGCGTCCGGGTCGCCCGCGAGCACGCACGAGCGGGAGCTGTTCACCACGCCCACGCACACCTGGCCGGACCGCTCGCCGATCGCCTCCCGCGCCCGCTCCTCGTCCAGGTGGACGACCCACATCGCGCCCGAGCCGCTGAGCCCGTCCAGCAGCACGCTCCTGCGGCAGATCACCGCGGCGCCCTGGCGGACGGTCAGGGCCCCGGAGACGGTCGCCGCGGCGACCTCGCCCATGCTGTGCCCGATGAGCAGGTCCGGCGTGACGCCCCAGTCCTGCCACACCGCGGCCAGCGAGACCTGCACCGCCCACAGCGCGGGCTGCACCTCACTGGTGGCCGTCAGCGGGGTGTCCTCGCCCAGCCGGTCGATGACCGACCAGCCCAGCTCGGCCTTGATCGCGCGGTCGCACTCGCGCATGCGCCGCGCGAAGACGCGGTTCTGGTCCATCAGCTCGCGGCCCATGCCGACCCACTGCGAGCCCTGCCCCGGGAAGACGAACACGACCCGGGACGGCCCGGACGCCCGGTAGCTCCCGCCGACCACCGACTGGGGGGAGGCCCCGGCGCCGAAGGCCCGCAGCGAGGCGGTCACCTTGTGCCCGCCGCCCACGACGGCGAGCCGCAGCTCGTGGTGGCTCCTGCGCGCGCCCGCGCTGTGGCAGATGTCGTACAGGTCCGTCCCCGGGGTGTCGAGGGCGTCGGCGTACCGCAGCGCCATCTCCGGCAGCGCCTGGGAGTCGCGCGCCGACAGGGGCAGCAGGAAGGGCGTGGAACTCGGCTTGCGCCGCGGTGCCTCCACCACCGCGGGAGCCTCGGCCAGCACGATGTGCGCGTTCGTCGCCGACAGGCCGAACGAGCTGACGCCCGCCACCGCGGGGCCCGGCCGGTCGGGCCAGGGCTGGGTGCGCCGGGCCGGGCGCAGCGGCATGCCGGGCTCGTCGAACAGCGGATGGGGTTGTTTCACGTGGAGCGTCGCGGGAATGATCTTGTGCTTGAGCGCCAGCGCCGCCTTGACCAGGCCGATCAGCCCGGAGACGCCCTCCCCGTGGCCGACGTTCGACTTCGCGGAGCCGACCAGGCAGGTATGCCCGGGCTCGCGTCCCTCGCCCATCACGCGGCCGAGTGCGTCCAGCTCGGTCAGGTCGCCGCGGGGGGTCCCCGGCCCGTGCGCCTCCACGTAGGCGACCTGGCCCGGTGCCACGCCCGCGTCCTCGTAGGCGTCGCGCAGCATCGCCTCCTGGCCGTCCACACCGGCCGCGATGAGGGTGCCCGACCCGCGTCCGTTGCTGTTGACGGCCGAACCGATGATCGTCGCGTAGACCTGGTCGCCGTCGGCCAGTGCGCGGGAGAGCGGCTTGAGCACGATGCTCACCGCCGCCTCGCTGCGCACGTACCCGTCCGCGCCGGCGTCGCCGAACCGGCACCGGCCGGACGGCGAGAGCACCCCGGCGTCGGCGAGGCTCAGGTACAGGTCGGGGGCCAGCAGCAGGTTGACGCCGCCGACGATGGCGAGCGTGCTGTTGCCGCTCCACAGCTCCCTGCACGCCAGGTGGACGCTCAGCAGGGACGTCGAGCACGTGGCCTCCATGCCCATGCTCGGCCCGCGCAGGTCGAAGAGGTAGGAGATGCGGCCGGCGAGCGTTCCCCAGTTGCCCGCGCCGACCGCGGCGTGCATGTCGTACAGGCCCGCCCTGCGCAGGATGTCCCAGTAGTCGGACGGCAGGCAGCTCGTGAAGACGGCGGTCCTGCTCCCGGCCAGGCCCTGCTGGGAGATGCCCGCGTCGTCGATGGCCTCGGCGGTCACCTCGATGAGAAGGCGGTGCTGCGGGTCGATGCGCACCGCCTCGTGGGGAGAGATCGTGAAGTACGAGGCGTCGAACTGGTCGATGTCCTGCAGGAAACCGCCCGCGCGCGCGGGGATGCGGTTCCACCATTGCGCCGTCGCCTGGGTGGTGTCGCTGGAGGCGAACCGTTCCACGGGGATCTCCCCGACGGTGTCGCACTCTCCGACCAGGACGTCCCAGAACGCGGGGACGCTCGACGCCCCCGGCAACCGGCACGCGGCGCCGATGATGGCGATGGGCTCTCGGGGGCTGGGGGTGCTGTTCATGCGGCCTCCACTCCGCCTGTGACCTTTGTTCTCCCCTGGCCGGTCAGCGTGGATATCGCGACCGCGACGTCCCATCCGGAGTTCTGCTCGCCACCGTGGAAGTCACTCGCCAGGAGAGTCGCTTCGCCGGACCTGCCGGCGAGCAGGAGCGCGTCGATGAGACACGCCGTGATGTACGGCGACAGCCACGGCGGCCCGGCGTCAACGCCGCAGTTGCCGAGCGCCAGCGCGCGTCGCAGATGGAACACCGCTTCGTGCGGGTCGGTGGCGATCGTCGCCGTCGCCCGCGCGGCATGAACGAAAAGCGCCGTCTCCCGGTCGTCCCGGTCGACGTTCCCGATGCCCGCCGAACCCTCGGACCCGCGGCCGGTGAGGGCCTGGATCCAGGACCGGTAGGCGAGATACCGCCCGCCTGGGCGGGGACCGCGCAGCAGCGCGGCCTTGAGCAGGAAATCCTCGGCTCCCATGGGCTGACCGAGCCCGAAGGCCATGGCCATCGCCTTCGCCAGCGCGAGGTGCGGCGTCGTCTCAACGGTGTCGTCGGGCATCGAGTCCAGGAAGTCGACGACGTCCTGGGCCCGGCAGTGGAGCAGCAGCAGGTGGGCGAGCACCGGGGCGACCATCTCCCCGGCACCGCACCACACCGCCGCCTTGCACAGTTCGTGGGCGCGTTCGAGCTGGAGCTCGTACCACGCCTGGGTCGTGGCCTTGGAAAGGAGTTCGAGGGACCTTCGGGTCCCTCCGGAGGTCCAGGTGCTCACCTCGCGGAACTCCCAGAGGTTGTTGCGGAGGACGAAGTGGACGCCGAGGTCGCACGAGGTGATCAGTTCACGGAGCAGAGCCGGGCTGCCTCCCGAGGCGGCGTGCAGCGCCTCGGCCGTGGCGTGCCGGACGTGGCCGCCGATGATGTCGGCCAGCAACGTCGTCACGTCGTCCAGGGCCAGCGGCGGCAGGTGGACGTTCCGCCGGTGCGGCTCGAACCGCAGGCTGTCCGCCGGGTCCGGGTGCGGCACGGAGCCTTCGGGCGCGGTGGTCACCAGGAGCGTTCCGGCCCCCCGCCTGCACATGTCCCGCAGGCTGAGCAGCGTGGCGTGATCGCTCAGGTGCGCGTCGTCCACCACCAGGAGCAGTTGACGCCCGTTCGCGGGGACGCGGGCGGCGACCCCGGACGCAGGTTCCGAGGCCTCGACGCGGACGATCTCGAAGGACGAGGCCTCCTCGGACTCGAGCGCGCGCTCGAGCAGGGCCGTGCGGCCCATGCCTCGTTCACCTTCGATGATGATCGGGCCGGCCACCCGGGCGCGCAACGACACGCGGATGCTTTCGAGCTGCTCATTCCGGCCCACGAAATTCCAGTGCATTGTGGTCCCCCAAATTCCCCAGGCCGCGTTAACACGCCGGACTTGCCTGGGGACGGCAGGACCGATCGAGCGTCACCATGGCCTGGACGTTAATCAGGGCAGACGACATTGGAAACGTCCGGCTCCGTGACTGCTCGGTCGTCGTTGTCGCGCGTCCCACGATCAGCCAGACGGAATCCAGGCGTCAATCCAAAGATGACGGAATCCTACGCCGTATTGGGGAAAATGCTATACAGAGGTATTCGGAGGGCCGTCGATGGGCAGATGCACCACGATGGAATGGAATGGACTGTCCATGACACGCAGCACCGCGATTTGGAATGTGCAGGTCCCGAGCCCCGGCACGTCGAGCGTGCGCGGGCGGACGTGCTGCTCACGGACATGCTGCTCGTTCCACCACATGCGGAACTCCGGGCTCTCCCGTTCCAGCTCGCGCACGAGCTGGTTCATCCGCCTGTCGGCCGCCCGGCTCGCGTATGCCGCCCGCAACCGGGCCACGACGTCGCGGGTGTCCTCGGCCCAGCCGATGATCCGCTCGCGCGCCTCGGGGGCCGTGAGCATCCACCTCAGCATGCTCCTGCGGCCCTCCGGCTGCTCGCCGAAGTCGGTGTACCAGTCGGTCGTGGCCTTGTTCCAGGCGAGGACTTCACCGTATTGATTCGCCGCGTAGACCGGAAAGGGGCCGTTCCCGGCGATGCGGGTCACCTGCGTTACCAGATGCCTGCCCTCGTCGTCGAGATCGCTCGGAATCTCCGTCGCGGTCCGGCCGAGGGCGAGTTGGTGGATGTACTTCCGCTCGTCTTCCTCCAGACACAGAACATTCGCCAGACTGTCGAGCACCTGCGGCGACGGGTGGATGTCCCGGCCCTGCTCCAGGTACGTGTACCACGTCGGGCTCAGGCCCGCGAGGACGGCGACCTCCTCGCGGCGCAGCCCCTGGGTACGCCTTCGGGCGCCGGCGGGAAGACCGACCTGTTCAGGGGTTATGCGTGCCCGGCGGTTGCGTAGGAACCGGGCGAGCTCCTGCCTTCTCTCGCTACTGCCGGACACGAAGTCTCCCCTGCACCTGACGTGATGCGTGCCGGTCGTGCGCACGTCGCTACGACTGTAGGTCACTTACCGGCATATCGTCATCGAGTGGTATCCGGAGGTGGAGTTTTGGCTCTGGCTGGAAGCCGGGTGGGCATCGTGGGCGGCAGCCTCGCCGGCTGCGCCGCCGCCGTCGCGCTGCGCCGTTTGGGCTGTGACGTCACGGTCTATGAAAGAACCCGGGGGGAGTTGAGGGGCCGGGGGGTGGGTATTGCGCTCCCCATCGAAATGCAATACGAACTTGTTTCGGGCGGTTACGTTCTGAAAAATGTACCATTCATTTTGAATGCGGAGCGCAATTGGATGGTGGAGCTGAGTGGTCGGGAAAGCAGGCTGATCTGGCGCCAGGCGCTGCCCGCCGCCTTCACCACCTGGGGTCTGCTGTGGCAGGGCATCCGCGCCGGAGTGCCCGACGACGTCTACCACGGCGGCACGACCGTGACCACCGTACGCGCCGACGTGGAGGGCGGCGAGCTGGGCTTCGCCGACGGCTCCACCGAACGGTTCGACCTGCTCATCGGCGCCGACGGCTACCAGTCCCGACTACGCCGGCTGGTCAACCCCGGATCCCGGCTGAACTACGCCGGATACGTCCTGTGGCGCGGCACCTGCGACGAGAACCTGCTCACCGACCCCGTCCTGCGGGAGGTGACCCGGCGCGGCGCCGTGACCGCGTGCTTCGACGGCGGCCACGCCATCCTGTACCACATCCCCAGCATCCCCGGCTTCGAACACGGAGCCACCCCGGGCGGGCGCCTGCTGAACTGGGGCGTCTACGGCGGGCTCCCCGCCTGGTTCCGGCTGGAGGGCGAGGCCTGGATCCCCCCGGGACGCGTGACCGACGACCTGGCCCGCCACCTGCTCCGCCTCGTCGACGAACGCCTCTCCACCGGCTGGCGCGAGCTCGTCCGTAAGACCGGGACCGCGGGCATGGCCATCCAGCCCATCTTCGACGTCACCACCCCCACGTACGTCTCGGGCCGCGTCATGCTCATGGGGGACGCCGGCACCGTCGCCCGCCCCCACACCGGCGCCGGGGCGGTCAAGGCGCTGCGCGACGCCCTCGCCCTCGAACGGATCGCCGGCGAGCACGGCACCTGGGCCTCCGCGCTCGCCGCCTACGACGCCGAACGCTGCCAGGAGGGCAACGCCACCGTCGAACTCGGCCGCCGCATCGGGCGCGCCCAGGTCGAGGACACCCCGCGCTGGGCCGACATGACCCAGGCCGACTTCCAGAGGTGGGTGCAGGAGGCGGTCGCGAACCGCTCGCGCTACCTGTACCCCGAACTCGGCGACGATTGAGCCGGTTTCGGACCCGGCTCGGGCCGGCCTGCGTGGCACTACCACTGCCATCATCAACGCTCTCTGGGCCTCCTCCTTCTCACAGCGCACACTTGGGATCGGAAAGGGGGGAGGACGCCTGAATGGGGACCGGTAGGACCTACGCGCGCCGCATCACCTCGTCTTCGGGGGTGGCGCGATGCACCTGATCGTCATCGCCGCCGGTGCCGCCGGAGCCGTCCTCGTCCTGATGGTCTGGCTCAGCGTGCTGCGCACCGTGCTCACGCCCCGGGCGCGATCTTCGATGGTCGCCCGCGCGACGCTCCGCGTGGTCGCCCCCTGCGTCCTCGCCATCGCCAAACGGCTGCCCCGCCGCGACTCGCGCGAACGCGTGCTCGACATGTGCGCCCCGGTGACGCTGTTCGGCATCGCCGGCGTCTGGGTCGGCGCGTCCCTGCTCGGGTTCTCCCTGCTCGGATGGGCGTTGAACGGCCTGGCCTCCGGGTCGGTCGCGTGGTCCGACTTCCACGTGGCCCGCTGGCAGGGCGGCCCGCTCGCCGGGCTCGTGTGGGTCTCCGAGGCGCTGCTGCTCGCCGCCATCACCACCTACATCATGCGCTTCACCGACGCCTACGGCCGCCGCGAGCGGGCCGTCGCGCGGCTCGCCGGCCGCGTCGTCAAGTCGCAGGACGCCGACGCCCTGCTCGTCGCCTACCTGCGGACCGGCTCGCGCGACCACCTCGACACGATGTTCGGCCAGTGGACCGACTGGATGACCGACGTCGAGACCACCCACGTCGCCTACCCGGCCCTGACGTTCTCCCGCCCCGTCGGCGAACTGTGCTGGCTGGAGGCGGCGGTGACCGTCCTCGACATCGCCGCGGTCACCGAGGCGGTCTCGCCGCACTGGGCGCCGCCCTGCACCCGGGCGCTGCTCACCACCGGCTCGCGGTGCATGCAGCGCCTGGCCTCGGAGCTCTGCCTGGTGCTGCCGCGCGCCGCCGTCAGCCTGCAAGGACGTGAGGAACGCAGCTTCTCCGACACGCTGCGCGCGGCGCAGAACGTCGGGCTGCCCGCCGAGCGCGACGAGCAGGAGGCGTGGGAGGTCTTCCAGAGCCTGCGCACCCGCTACGCGCCGCACGCGCACGCCATGGAGACGTACCTGTTGTTCGAGGAGATCGGCATGGCCTGGGGGGACGACGACCTCGGGGACATGCCCGACGACGACCCTCCCGGGTTCGGCGGCGGCGTCGGGTACGGCGCCAGCGAGTACGACAGCGAGGTGCCGCCGCCCCGGCCGCCGGAGAACGGTAAGAACACGGCTCGCATGTGACATCGCCCCCTGGACGGGTGCGCACGGACGCGCGCGAGGGAGAAGACTGGAAAACCTGGACAAGTGACGTGAAGGTGGCCGTCCCGCCCGCCGGTCCCGCCTGCTGAGGCGCCATGGCGAGGCCGGCGGGATGGCGGCGTTCCGAGTCCGGTGGGCGTGTTCGGGGCGCACTTCAGGCGGCGTTCTTCCGTCGTCACTCGGAAGGGGCTCGTTCCTCACCCTTCCTCCCTCCTCCTCCAGAACACCGACGCGCCCCGAACTGTGCCTATTGCCGCGCCTTCGGCACGGCGTGTTCGGGGCGCCCTCAGTCAGTCCACGAGATCGCCCACCGTGGTGAGCTGCGTGCCCGCCGGCACGTCGTCACCGCTGCGGACCGTCAGCCGCGGGTCCACGGTGACGCCCGTCAGGCGCGTCCCCTCCTGGACGATCGCCTCGTGGCCGAGCGCCGTGTACCCGTCGAGCGTGGTCACGGCCTGGAGCGAGGACTCCACGCACGCCATCATCCCGACGTGGGTGTCGACCAGCCGTGCCGCCGGGCCGATGATCGCCCCGTCCAGGCAGGCCACCCGCTCCAGGTGGCACCACGCGTGCAGGTCGACGCCGTCGCCGACGTACGAGTCCCGCATCACCACGCCCGGCCCGATCTCGACGTCCCTGCCGATCCACACGTTCGGGCCGATCTTGACCAGGCCGGAGGCGATCTTGGCGGCCAGTGTCATCCCGCTCACCTCGTCGCGGCGCGCCAGCGAGGACGGGTGGATGGTGAGGGTGCCCGTGCCGCGCAGGCTCGGATATCCCCCGGACAGCGCGTCCACCAGCGTCGTCAGGTAGTCGCGCGGGTTGCCCAGGTCGCCGACCTTGGTGATCGGGCTGTGCCGGACCGGGTGGTCGTTGGAGACGAGCCACGGCAGCAGATCCCTGCCCCAGTCCAGCCTGAGGCGGGCCAGCGCCGCGAGCGCGGGCGTGGCGGCCAGCTCGCGCAGCCGCCGGCAGTCGATCACGTACAGGCCGGTGCTGATCGGCACCCGCGACGGGTCGGCCACCATGGCGTTGACGATTTGGAGCGGCGGCTTCTCCACGAACTCGCGGATCCACCCGTCGTCGTCGGCGACCATCGTGCCGTAGGTGCCCGCCACCTCGCGGGCCTGCCGGTGCACCGTGGCGACCGTGACCAGCGCGCCGCTGCGCACGTGGCCCTCGACGAGCTCGGCCAGGTCGAACTCGAACAGCGAGTCGGTGGGGAAGACCACGGCGAGCCCTTTGAGATTCCACTCCTCGGCCACGCTGAGCGTCGCCTGACCCGACCCCGTGTTCCACCTGTCGGCCCGGGCCCTCGAATACTGGACGCGGACGCCCAGCGTCTCGCCGTAACCCAGTGCGTCCTTGACCTGATAGCGATTCTCACGGCCGTTGGCCGCGATATAGAAATTCTCGACGCCCTGCTGGTGAAAAGAGTTGATCTGCCACTCGATGAGTGGACGCCCGATGAAAGGGACGGTCGCCTTGCTGCGCAGGTATCCCGGCCCTTCGAGCGTCAGCGGGCGGGCGCGCACGCCTTTGCCCCCTGCCAGGGCTATTCCGGTGATCTCAGACACCCGCGCCCCCGGGTGGGAGCGCGTTACGTCGGCGGCTTCGTTCGGTGGGTGGTGTGAGCGGTGTGTCGCCGGCCGGAGCGCCGCTCCGGCTCTGTGCGGACCCTGCGGGCGGGTGCGCCATGGTGCCCCCTGAGAACGGTGATGAGGAGGACGCGCTCCATTGTTATCATTCACCGTTCGGCAGTCAGATCGGGCGTGACAATATTCGATGGTATTGCGTCAGGTCGAGGTCAGGTCGCTAATTTGGTGTTTATCGTGACCGTGGGTGATCGTCCACGGTTTTCCGGCTTTATTTGCGCAGGTCATTCGTCTGCGGGGTTGGGAAGCCCTATGGCCGGCGCTCTTCCGCCGCCCGTGTAAGGATCGTATCGCCCTCTTACACGTGACCACTTCGGAGCGTCGGCGCGCGCCCTCATCTGTTGTTACATGTGGATTCACGTACGTTCACGGTCGCCCGTTAATACCGCCGAAATGATTGTGTGATGACCGGAACATATTTTGTGTGTCCGCGTCCATGACGGCGGCGCTCCGGTGCTGGTGCGCCGCCGCCGCGCCGTGTCACTTGGACAGGTAGAGGGTCTTCCAGGTCCCGGCGTAGAGGCAGTTGAGGGACGGCTTGGAGGCCTTGCCCTCGGAGCAGACCTTCAGCTCGACCTGGTAGACGTCGTGGGATGTGAACGAGAAGGACTTCGGCGAGCCGTACGAGCAGTCGAGGATGCTGCGGTGCTTGAAGGGCAGGTTGCCCGTGTCGTCCCGGTAGGTGATCCGGAACACCGCCCATCCGCAGGCCGACGACCGGCTGAGGTCGTAGACCTTCCCAGAGATCTTCACGGTGTCGGCGGTCGGGATGACCTCGTGGTCCTCACCGGTGAACGACAGCGACCCGAGCGCCTTGGCCCGCTTGCCCGGCGCGTAGTAGGCCCCCCAGTTGTTGGCGAAGGCGCCGGCGGAGCTGTCCGAGGTCGAGGTGCCGGCGGAGGTGTTGACGGCGGAGGCGCCTGCGGGGGAGTAGCCCGTGGTGACCGCTCCCGTCGCGCCGGTCGCGGCCTGTGCGGCGGCGGGGGCGATCGCGACGATGGCGGCGGCCATGGCCAGGCCGGTGAGAGTGCGGTTGATCGTCATCGGAGCGGTCCTTTCGTGCTCTTTTCGATGCCCGTAGTCTGGCCCACCCCGCTTGCAATCCCCTTGCCACCCATTGCGCCGCACTAACACAACACCAACCCACCAACAGAGAACCCACGACGACCTGCGACGAGAGCCCCAGGCCGCAGCGCGGGACGTCGCCGCCCCGCTAGCAAACCGCTGAACCACAGCAGGGCCGGCGGCCCGCGGCTCAGTGGCGGTCGGCCGAGGCGGCGCGGCGGGCCTCGGCCTCCGGAGTCGGCGGCGCCGCTGAGGAGGCTCGGCCGACGCCCGTCAGGACCAGGCCCTGTCCCGTCCGTGAGGGGCGTTCCAGTCCAGCAGGGGGCCGGCCGGGACGATGCGCAGGGGGTTGATCTGCGGATGAGTCGTGTAATAGTGCCGCTTGATCTGATCGAAGTCGGTCGTCCCGCCGAAAGCCGGCCGCTGGTAGAGATCTCTGGCGTACGCCCAGAGGTTGGGGTAGTCGGCGATGCGGCGCAGGTTGGCCTTGAAGTGGGTGGCATAGACGGCGTCGAAGCGCACCAACGTCACCCACAGCCGCACGTCCGCCTCGGTGAGCCGGTCGCCGAACAGGTAGCGGCCGGTGCCGAGGCGCCGCTCCAGCTCGTCCAGCGTCGCGAACAGCGCCGTGACGGCCTCCTCGTAGGCCTCCTGGCTCGTCGCGAACCCGCAGCGATAGACCCCGTTGTTGACCGTGCGGTACACGAGGTCGTTCAGCGCGTCGATCTCCGTCCGCAGGTCGGCGGGGTAGAGGTCGACGCTCGTGTCGGCCCACCGCTCGAACTGCGTGCCGAGGTCGATCGTGATGTCGGGGAAGTTGTTGCTGACGATGCGGCCCGTCTGACGGTCCCAGAGCACCGGCACCGACACGTGCCCGTCGTAACCAGGCTCGCTGGCCTCGTACGCCTCCCGCAGCAGGGTGAACCCGTTCACCGGATCGGCGGTGAAGCCCGGCCCCTCCCGGAACGCCCACCCTCGCCCGTCGCGGACCGGATCGACCACCGACAGGGAGACGACGTCCTCCAGCTTCTTCAGGGCCCGGACGATCACCGAGCGGTGGGCCCACGGGCAGGCCAGCGACACATAGAGGTGGTAGCGGCCCGGCTCGGCCGGGTACCCGCTCTGGCCGTCGGCCGTGACGCGCCCCTGGAAACGGTACGTGGGGCGGTTGAACGCCCCGCTGGCGGTGGTCGACGCCTTGATGCCGTAGTCCCCGTGGACGGCGAAGTCCACCGGGCTCGCGACGGTCGCTGCGTTCGTCACGGCTTCTTCCTTCCTGCGTCACGGCCCGTCCCGCGCGCGGGCCCTGTCCCATCATCTCCGGCCCCCGGGCCCCGCACGCACGGAGGCCACCGGGGTGGTGCGCCACGTGGAACGTATCGTCCGGGTGGTGGACCGCCTGTTCGGCTATGCCGGGGCCGGCGCATCACCCGCCTGCGGCGGATGTGCCGGGACCTCGGGCAGAGCCTCAACTGATCCCGGCTACGCTGATCCGTGATGTATCGACTGCTCTTCGCACAGGTGCTCCGCCGTTTCGACGCCGAGACCGTGCATCACATGACCATCCGCGCACTCCGGGCGCTCTCGGTCGCGCCCGTGGCCAAGCGGCGCCTGTACCGATGGCTGGCGCCGCGGGACGAGGCGCTGCGGGTGAAGGCGTTCGGCGTCCACTTCCCCAGCCCCTTCGGGCTCGCGGCCGGGTTCGACAAGGACGCGGGCTGCGTGGAGGCGCTGGCCGCGTTCGGCTTCGGGCATGTCGAGGTCGGTACGATCACCGCCCACGCCCAGCCGGGCAACCCCCGCCCCCGGCTGTTCCGGCTGGTGACCGACCACGCGATCATCAACCGCATGGGCTTCAACAACCAGGGGGCCGACCAGGCCGCGCGCCGGCTGCGCCGCCCCCGCGGTCTGCCCGTGGTCGTCGGCGTGAACATCGGCAAGACCAAGGTCATCCCGGAGGAACTGGCCGTGCGCGACTACGTCGCGGGCGCCCGCAAGCTCGCCCCTCTGGCCGACTACCTGGTCGTGAACGTCAGCTCTCCCAACACGCCGGGCCTGCGCGACCTGCAGGCCGTGGACCTGCTCAGGCCTCTGCTGAAGGAAGTGCTCCAGGCCGCCGGGCGCACCCCGCTGCTCGTCAAGATCGCCCCCGACCTGGCGGACGAGGACGTCGACGCCGTCGCGGACCTCGCCGTCGAGCTCGGCCTGGCGGGCATCATCGCCACGAACACCACCATCAGCCGGCAGGGCCTCTCCAAGGCCGAGGCAGGCCTGGCCGCCCAGGCCGGAGGTCTGTCCGGCGCGCCGCTGAAGGCCCGCTCCCTGGAGGTCCTGCGGCGGCTGCGCGCCCGCGTGGGCGACCGCGTCACCCTCGTGTCCGTCGGGGGCGTCGAGGACGTCGACGACGTGTGGGAGCGGCTGCTCGCGGGCGCCACGCTGGTCCAGGGGTACACGGGGATGATCTACGAGGGGCCCCTGTGGGCGTGGCGCATCCATCGCGGCCTGTCACGGCGGCTGCGGCGCCACGGGTACAAGTCGGTGCAGGACGTGGTCGGCCGCGTAGCGGGCTGACGGCCGTCGTACCATACCCTGGTTAGGTACGACGGCCGGAAGGACGGGCGAATGACCACCAGCACGTACACCGTGACGGGAATGACCTGCGACCACTGCGTCAGCTCGGTCAAGGAGGAGGTCGGCGAGGTCCTCGGCGTCACCGCCGTGGAGGTCGACCTCCCGACCGGCCGCGTCGACGTCACCGGCACCGCCCCTCTGGACGACGAGGCCATCCGCGCCGCGATAGAGGAAGCCGGCTACAAGGTCGCCTGACCTTCCCCAAGACCTCGGAGCCGACCACCGGCAGGGGAGTGCTCGGCTCCATGGCTGACGCCTGGCAGTAACTCGTGTGTCCGGCGGGCGCCTCAGCCGGTGAGGCCGGGAGCCCTCTCCTGGCCAAGGCCGGGAGCCGCCTCCTGGCCGAAGGTGATCACGATGTCCCTGCCGTTGGCATAGCTGACCACAGGCCGCTGGAGCGTGGCACTCACCCTGTGGGCGACCCGCTGGAACAGTTCCACCATCTCCGGGGTGTCGGCGGTCACCCTGAACCGCCCGCTCTCGGCGAGGTGCTGGGCGACTAGCGGGGCAAAGTTCACCTCGGCCCGGACTTTCTCCTCCGCACTGAGAGGGTTACGCCGGGGCGCGGGCTGCGTACCGAGAGGGTGGGTCATCGTAGGTCTCCTCGTGATCGCCGTCCGCCTAGCATGCCATCCAGACCTCCCCTCTGGACCACTACCGAGCAGACGGCGTCACCGACTCGGACGCGGGCTGAAGCGGGGCCGGGCACGTGTCCGGTGCCCCCCACGATGTGGCTGAAGGCGGCTCCGAGGGAGTTTCGGATGCATGGGTTTCTCCCGGACGGCACGTGTCCACAGATGTCGAGATACAGACACGCACGCCGTGCCGGATGACCATGACGACCAGCCTGCCGTCACGCGGTTCGACAGGAAGATCGAGGACCTCGGCCCACTGCCGGACCGCGGCCTTCTGCCGGGCAAGATCCTCGACCATCGGGATCGCTAGAATGCCGGTGTCTTCGAGATGCCACGCCAGCCGGATCGGCCCCGGATTCTCCCGCTCAAGATCGGCCATGACGTCGACCGAAGGCCCGGGTGACAACCGAAGTTCCCTCCTGCCCGCAGCTCGCAGCGCGGCGTTCACGGCGTCGCGTAAATGAGCGAATCGACGCAGATGAGTGCGAACGGTGACCGGAGTCCTGCCTAGCTGAGCGGCCGCCTGATCGAACGTCAGCCCAGAGGTGATCAACAGCGGCAAGCCGGCGTGCCAACTGGTGTCGGGAAGCGGGCCCATCAGCCACCGCCGGCGTGCTCGGGCGGCCGTGGAACGGAAGTCCTTGTCGACCCGGAAGTGCTTGTTCAGTGTCGCGGCACTCACTCCGAGGCTACGGACGGCCGCTTTGTACGTAGCCCCGGCTGCCACGAGCCGCAGGAAGTCGCCGTGCCAACCGGTGTCCGCCTGCCGGGCCATCATCGGGCCTGCCCGAGAAGGATGCGCTCCCACAGGTCCGCGATCTGCGCGTATCGCATGCGGAACGTCTGCGCCGTCGCCTGCCCGGGACCGACCCGTTCGATGTAGCCTCGCCCACCAGAGGTGACGAGGTAGTAGACCACCGGCCTGCACTGGCAGGTCCAGCGCACCACCCTCCGCCGTGCCTCCACCTCGGTAACCGGCTGCCAGGTGACCGCCTCACAGTCGGTCCCGGGCTGGAGGACGTGATACCCGTGATCGGCGTTGCCTTCCGTGGCGGTGAGCTTCATGGCCGCGCCTCCCGTGTCGCGGCGACGGCGACCGCACAGTCCTGACACGCCATAGGGTCCAGCGGCGTCCAGATGACGGGAAGCCGGGAGATCGCCGCCACCCGTGCCTTGGCCGCGCACATCGCCGTGGTCGCAACGCCGGGGACGGCCGTCTCCCATGGCACGGCGTGCAAGATCCAGGACGGCACGACGAGCCCGACCGCGTACGACGGGCGGCTCGCTACCGCTTCAGTGCCACGAGCCCTCTCCTGAGTCCCGAGCAGGGTGGTGCGCGGGAAGTACCCGCCTACCGAGATCCCCGCGCCCGGCCCGAAACCGTACGGGTCGGACCGTTCGCCGCCCGGCTCGCCCGCGTGCTTGCCGAGCCCGCTCACGCGACCCACGCTCGCCCCGGCACGAACGAGGCCATTGCCTCCAACTCGGCCTCACGCATCAGCTCACGCAGCTCCTCAACGGTCGCCGCGTGAATCCGCAGAGGCCCATCGGTACGCCAGATCGCGACAGCCACGAACCGCTGCAGACCCACCCCGTACCAGATGAACCACGCGGGCTCGACCTGATCCAGTTGCGCGGCCGCCGCCGTCTTCGCGACATCCCACCGGCGCGGGCTCACCCGAACCGGCGCGGCTCCGATCCGGTGCCGCCCGGGAACCCGCCTCACGCCGCCGCTCCCGTCCGATACGGCTGGCGCGCAGCGGGTCCCGGCTGGAAGCCGGGCAGCGGCAGAGCGCTGGGCTGGGACAGGGCGTTGGGCAGGGTCTTGGTGACGGACGCACGTCCGGTACTTGGGGGGACGGCGAGGGCGGCCGGTCGGAATGAGGGGCTGGGGACATGCCGGAGAAGGGGAGGGGGGACAGCGCTGAGAGCGGGAAGAGGCACGGGACGGGGGACGGCGGCCGGATGAATCCTCGTCGGCCGGGCCGGACACGGAGCCCCGGCAGGGAACGGTCCGTACAGACCCAGCCGCCTACGCACGTCCAGGCGGGCACGCATCTGCGCGGTCGTAGGGTGCTCCCACTCGTGCTGCCGCCGATGGGGGAGACTCGCCGCGTCATGCGCGTAGGGCGGATGCCCGCACCACCGGCAGCCGAGTGGCTTGGGCGGGGCGTCGGCGACGTGGCGGACGCGGATCAACCGGAACGACGGCCGGTTGAGGGTCCTAGGATTACCCACGGGATCGCACCTCCAGAGTGCGGTCTGGGTCCGCCTGTGCGCGCTACCGCCGGGCGGACCCGTTTTGGACTTACGGGATGGAAGGTGCGACGGCTCAGGAGTTCAGGCCTCACCGTGCCGCCGCACCGGCTCAGCGCCGGGACGTCGGGAATCGTCCCGGAAAGGCTCCGGCCTTCTGCGCGGATCGACCTGCTTTGTCGGGTCCGCGTTCAGGTCGAGCCGGCATCGAGTGCTCCCTCGTCGCTGACGTCCGGGCAGCAAGAAGGAGATCTCTGCCATGCCCTGCCATGCCTGGCCGTGCCCTGGTCTGCAGAAGCGGGCAATAGCATGGCCCTCTACGGTCTACGACGTGATGAGAGCGGGGGATTCGGGACCTGAGTGGCGCCAGGACAGGGCCAAGTGGAAGCAGATTTACGACATTCTGCGCGGCGAGCTGGAGGCCGGTGAGTACAAGACCGGCTACCCCATCCCCAGCCTTTCCCAGCTCGAACAGACATTTCCGGACACCGCCCGGAACACCATCCGCAAGGCCGTCGACCGGCTGGAGCGCGAGAAGTTCATCCACGCGGAGTCCGGCGTGGGCACCTTCGTCCGCCCGCGAGACGAGTGGGAACCGACCGACGAGTGAAGCACCGCGCTCGGCAGAACCGATGCGGCCGACGGCTCCGATCGTCTGTGTCATCATGTCCTCACTCTGAGTGTCGGCGTGCCAGGACCATAATGAGCGTGCAATCCGCACGCGCGCAAGCGTTCTGCACATAGAAATCTCCCCGAGTCAAGGACACAATGCGCTTATGCCAATGAAGTCCCCCACTGTCCGGCATCGTCGTCTAGGTCGTGAGCTGCGGCGGCTCCGAGAGCAGGCGGGTCTGAGTGTGGCCGAGGTGGCCGTTCAGCTCGGCTGGTCGCCGAGCAAGGTCAACCGGATCGAAAACGCGCGGATCGCGCCAAGCACATCCGATGTCGGTAATGCGTGCGACCTGTTCGGGGCGGACTCGGTGACAAAGGCCGGTCTGATCCAGCTCTGCCGAGACGCCAGCCAGCGTGGCTGGTGGACCGTCTACTCCGACGTCTTCAGTGGTTCCTACGTCGTGCTGGAAGCCGAGTCCACCGCGATACGTACCTGGGAGCCACTACTGATCCCAGGCCTCCTTCAGTGCGAGGACTATGCTCGCGAAGTCCTCCGTACTCGCCCAGGCCTCGATGGATCGGAGCTGGCCCGGCGTGTGGACGCTCGGATGGCCAGGAAGATCACACTCCTGGGGGCGAACGCACCTTCGTTCCACGCCATCATCGACGAATCCGTCCTGCACCGCCCTGTGGGAACGCCTGGCGTGATGGCGCGACAACTCGATGATCTTGCCCAGGTATCCAACTGGGCGAACGTGACGATTCAGATCCTTCCGCTGACAGTTGGTGCGAACGCTGGCCTTGATGGTGCCTTCTCGATCCTGTCGTTCGACGTTGATGATCCGGACGTGGGCTACACGGGCAGTGTCGGGGGCGAGGTGTATGTGGAGGCGGCCGATCAAGTGCGGGACCTTAAGCTGACGTTCGAGCGCCTAGCAGATGAGGCGTTGCCCCCTGTTGAGTCTGCGGCACTGATTGCCGCGTCCAAGGAGTGATCATGAGCGACTGCCCCAAGTCCGGTCTGCAGTGGCGCAAAAGCAGCTATAGCGGGGCCACCACCGACAACTGTGTTGAGGTGGCCTCAAATCTGCCCGGTGCCTTCGCTGTCCGTGACAGCAAGAACCCTTCCGGCCCGACGTTGACCTTCTCTCCGGACGCCTGGAAGGAGTTCCTCGCGACGCTTCGCTGACGGCCCATTGCAACCGCCCGGACGCTGACCGTTGGGGAGTTGAACCGTCGCCCTCCGTGACGGGGGAGCATGGTCAACACCGGTCGACTATCGGATGGGCCTCGCTCCGCTCGGACTGGTTTTCCAGGCTGAAGCGTGGCCGGGCGCGCGCCCGACGGCTACCCAAGCGTCATGGCACCGACGCACGATGGACGCGGCCGACTTCGCCGCTTATCGACAGCCATGAGGTTTTCCGTGTGAGGATGCGGAATCAGGCGACCTTCCAGGTGCGATCACCCAGAGTGGCAACCAGCTCAACGTGGCCGCGGCGCGGTGACATAGTCTCGAACGACGTCTATACCAGACACTTCTCCATGCTCGATCTTGGAAACCCTGGCTTGAGTGACTCCAAGTGCCTCGGCGAGCTCGGCCTGAGTGATCCCGGTGGCCTTGCGCATCTCAGCAAGCTGGTGTCCGCGCACGTAGGCCTCGCGGCGTTCACGAGCAGCGGCCTCCCCAGCAGCACGTTCGGCGTCACTACGGGGGTCCAATGCTCGCCCCTTGGCTTTGACGTCGCTCCACTTGCTGTACCTGGCACTCATCGGGCCTCCTCTTCTTCCTTCAGCGCGATCAGATGCTCGGTGAAGCGCTCGTCGGCCAGAGGAATCGATTTCCTGTACCAGCCTTCCCAGTTACCGACCTTGTCGCCAGCGACCAGAAAGATGGCCTCCCGTATCGGATCAAATCAGAAGAGCATCCGAATCTCACTCGTACCGGACGAGGGCGGCCGCAACTCTTTCATGTTGTGGTAGCGACTGCCTCGGATCCGATCAACCAGCGGGCGCCTGGCCGTCGGGGCTTCCTCGGCGAGCTGATCGATTGCATCCTTGATCAGGTCCGCGAGCGTCAGTTGATGGATGGCGTCTGCGACATCCGTAGAGGGCGTCCGCGGTAGCTTGGATTTTATTTCCTTGAGCCGGGCGCGCTCTGCGGATGAGATGTGCTCCGCAACCGCTTTCCTCTCCAGTGACGCCGCCTCGGTCCGAAGGGCTACGGTTTGGCTGGAGTAGGGGGTCTCAAGGCCAAAGAGATCTGTCAGCACAGCATCATCGGCAGTGCCGTTGACCACCCGGTTGAAGAGCTCACCCTCTAGAATGCGAGCTCCGTCCCTTTCGCCTGGAGCGGAGAGACGTACCAGGCCTTTATCGTCGGCGGCTTGGCAGATAAAGGGGCTGTGCGTGCTCACTATGAACTGGAGGTTGGGAAAGTGGTCCTTCAGCCAGAAGCCTATTCTTTGCTGCCATGACACGTGTAGATGGACGTCGATCTCGTCGATCAAAACAACGCCTTCGTGACCGAAGGATATCCCAGGTCCGTCGATCTCCCTGAGATCTCCATAAACGGCATAAAGCTGTTTGACCAGATCAAGAACGAGAGCCGCCACAGTGCGATAACCGTCGCTCAGCGAGCGCAGAGGAAGCTCTATGCCGTCGGGTGTCGTAACCCACAGCCCATCCGAGGTGACTCGCTTCACCTCCATACCCTCGGGAAGAAGACCGTCGCCGAGGAGCCTGAGGACGGCCTGTTCGACCTGCTGGGCATCTTCAGAGCCTTCGAGCTTGCGAAGATAGAGTTGCTGGAGCCATAGAACCGACTCGGAAAGTGAGGCTTCCTCTCGGAAGAGGCTGGCGAGACTTGCGGGCCGCCCAGGTGTCATCATCAGTCGCTGTGCTTCGGTGGGGGCGAGGGAGAGCCGACGAAATGGACCATAGCCCGCCAGAAACCAGCCCTGGGGATTCGAAGACCATGGTCCACGACTCGGATCCCATACCTCTCGGGCCTTGTCCTTGGTTCTTTCGATTGAAGGCTCCGGGCCCTCTTCTTGCCGAATCCACCTCAAGCCGGCCCATGGATCGAAGTTCGGCTTTCGGCCCGGTGCGAAGGCATCAAAGTCAGACAATCTGAGGTGAACTTTGGCGTGACCTTCGTGCGCGCCATCTCGAACCCAATCGGCATAGGTCTCTCGTAGCGTTCGAGCTACCGACGGCCCCGCAATTGCAAGAGCGATCGCCTGAAGAAATGAGGACTTCCCGGCTCCGTTGCGCCCGGCAATCACAATCCAGCGGGGTAGGCTTCCATCGCTTCTTGTGAAGCTTAGAGAGATGCCTGTCTGTTTCTCTCCAAAGCCTTTGATGTTTTCTATCGCAAGCTCGCTAATGAGCATCTTGAAGCCTGACTGTGGATTGCTGGTGGTGCATACCTGCATGTGGTAAGGGCGAGGAGAATACTACAGGTCATGCATCTGCTGAGGTTCGACGGTCCTTCTAGGCCAGCATCGTGGCATCTCAGGTGGCTTCGCCGCCAGTTGGGGCACTCGGCGGTGCATAGCCATGTCGCATATGGCCTGATCGCCCAGATCTGCTAAGGCCCGGATTGATCGCGTTGCACGCCGGAGCCCTGTACGGTTCGTCGGAAAGTGGACCATTCTCACGCCTCGGATCGATGCGACATCACTCGCCTGTACTCATCTAGAAGATTAGCGGGCACTGCTGAGTGATCCGATGGCAAGGCTCGACACTGGCGGCTTGTTCGATTCACTCGAACACGCGCCTGACCAGGGCGGACACCGTACGCTCGTAGAGTTGGACCATCTGTTGTTCTAAAATCGCACACGTGGCGGCAGGAGAAGGCGATCGGATCGGGCAGCGCATCACCGAGGCGCGTCACCGCAAGGGGCTGACGCAGGCTCAGCTTGCGGCGGCGATCTCCATCGACCGTTCGGCGCTAGCGAAGATCGAGAATGGCTCGCGGCGCGTCACCGCGCTGGAACTGTCCCGTATCGCCGACACGCTCGGGGAGCGGATCGAGTGGTTCATCAAGGAAGCGCCGGCCACGATCGTCTCCCATCGCAACCTCCAGGATCCCGGCGCCCCAAGTCCCCAGATCGACCGCCTGGTCGAGCATCTGGCCCGCAACGTCGAGTTCGCGGTCGGCCATGACGACAAGGTCGCTGAAGAGCTCAAGCCTCCACACCTCGCGATCCGGTACGTGGAATCGGTGTTGCGGCTCTACCGGAGCACCACCATCTCCGCGGCCCGTGCGATAGACCTGCTCATGGACACCTGGTGCGAAGACGATCTTCCGGTACTCGACCCGCTCCCGGAGAGCGTCATCTGGAAGTTCGTCTCCTAGCCGATGGACACTTCTCAGGTACTCGTTTTCGACACGGGTCCGCTAAGCCATTTCGCCATCAACAACTGGCTCGGCGTGCTGAAGGCCTCTGGGCGGGCGGTCGACTCGGTAAGGGCTAGCTGAGGCTGGGGCGGGTGGAGTCGGCCTCCTGGATCAGTTCTTCCAGGTGGCTCATGACGTCGCGGACCTTGACCTTGCCGGGCTGGTGCATGCGGTCGCCGGTGCCGCCGCGCTGCCAGGGAAGGGGGCCGGCGAGGGGGCGGTACTCGACGCCGTAGGCGTCCAGGCGGCGAAGGTGCGCGGGGAGGGCGGTGGCGAAGCCCTCGGCATCACCGGACCAGGTGATCTGGGCGACCGCGCAGCCGCGGGGCCAGGCGCGGTAGTCGAGTGTGCGGGCGTCGGGGATGCGCTCGGTCCAGAGCTGGAACTGCGCCCCCAGCACGTGCGCGGCCTCCTCGGGGCCGAAGGACGGCGGCGCGGGCGCGAACGCGGCCACGTCGTTCAGCGTGATCGTGTCGCCGATCGCCGCCGGCTCCTCGGAGGAGGACGACTCGGCGAAGTCGAAGTACAGCGGGAAGACCGACGTCGCCACGATGTCGTGGCCCGCCGCCGCGGCCTGCCGCCCGACCTCGACGCCGCGCCACGGCATGACGATCGTGTCCTGGCGGAGCCGGCCGCTGACGAACGCCTCGTCCCACACCACGGCGCGCGAGCCCAGCCCGGCCAGCACGTCCGCCAGCGCGCGCAGGAACCAGGCGTGCAGGTCGGAGGGGGCCGCCAGCCCGAGCGAGCGCTGGTAGGCGGTGATCTCGGCGGAGGCCGCCCAGTCGTCGAGGACGCATTCGTCCCCGCCGATGTGGAAGTACGGCACCGAGCCGATCGCCTCGATGATCTCGCCGAACACCGTGGCGAGGAAGTCGACCGTCGCGGGTAGCGGGGAGAGGATCGCGGGCGAGATGCCCCAGCGGTCCAGCACGTCGTGGCGCCGGCCGGGGTCGGCACCGAGGTGCGGGTACGCCGCGAGGATCGCGGAGGCGTGACCGGGCACGTCGATCTCGGGCACCAGCGTGACGGCGCGGGTGCGGGCGTAGGCGGCGATCTCGCCGAGGTCGGCGAGGGTGTAGTAGCCACCGTGCGGGGTGTCGTCGAACGCGGATTCGCCGCGGAAGGGCTTGGTCGTGGTACGCGCGCGGTGGGAGCCGACCTCGTGGAGCAGAGGGTACGCCCGGCTCTCGACACGCCAGCCCTGGTCGTCGGCCAGGTGGAGGTGGAGGCGGTTCAGCTTGTGCGCGGCCAGCAGGTCGATCATTCGGAGCACTTCACGCTTGGGCATGAAATGTCGGGACACGTCGAGGTGGGCGCCTCGCCACGCGAACCGGGGCGAATCCTCCACCCGCCCGCATGGGACGGCCCACCGCACGCCCGGGACGGCCACGGATCGGAACGCTTCCGCCGGAAGCATCTGCCGCAGGGTCTGCCCGGCGTACAGCGCGCCCGCCGCGTCCCCGGCGGTGATCCGCACGGCCTCAGGCGTCACCGTGACGGCGTAACCCTCGGGGACAAGGGTTTCGTCCTGCTCCACGATGATCGGCCCGGTACGTGCCTCTGAGGGCCCGCCGGCGCCGGCCTCGGCGGGTGCGGGCGACGGATCCGCGTGCCGGAGGTCCAGCACGGCCAGCGCCACCCGCACCGCGTTCACGAGCTCGGCGGGGCCCGACACGGAGGCCCCGGGGACGAACGCGAACGAGCCGGCGGACTCCTCGACGACCCGAGGACGCGGGATCAAGTCACTCATGTCTACAGATCATCCCAAAATACGATCGAGGATCAACGTCCCCGCCACACCGGCCGGGGGCGGCACACCGTCGCCTGGAGGCGGGGTGGTCAGCCCAGGTAGTCCTGGAGGCCCTTGGCCAGGGAGTCGGCGATGCGCTGGCGGAAGGCCGGGTCCTTGAGCTTGGCGGCGTCCCGCGGATTGCGCATGTTGCCGGTCTCGATGAAGACCTTGGGCACCGTCGACAGGTTGAGGCCGCCGAGATCGCTGCGGTAGTCGAGCGCGTTCTTGCCGATGTACGTCGAGTACGGCATGCCGGTGCCCGACTTGTACGCGTCGCGCAGCGCGAGGCCCAGCTTTGCGGACTTGCCCACCACCGGGTCGACCGGGCCGCCGATCTTCTTCGGCATGATCACGTGGAAGCCCCTGCCCGAGGCGGGCGCGCCGTCGGCGTGGACGGAGATCGCCGCGTTCGCGTGCGCCTTGTTGCCGATGGCGGCGCGCTCGGTGATGCACGGGCCGACGCTGTCGTTGTCGCCGCGGGTCAGCTTGACGGTGGCGCCCTTGGCCTTCAGGACCTTCACCATGCGCTTGGCGACGTCCCACGTGAAGGCGGCCTCGGAGTAGCCGTCGTTGGTCGCGGTGCCCGTCGTGTCGCACGGCTTCGACTCGGTGATGACGTCGACGTTCTTGTTGATGATCTCCGGGTGGCGGTAGTTGCCGCCGTTGTGGCCGGGATCGATCACGATCACCTTGCCGGCCAGGGGCTTGACGGGAGTCGGAGCCGCGGCGGCGGCCGGCGCGGGCGCCGTCTTCGCGGACGCCTCGCTCGCCGCGCGGACCTCCGTGGACGCGGGCCTCGCGGACGCGCTGCTGATCTCGGCGGCGTGGGCGGCGCCGGCGTCGGCGGCATCCGGGCCCGCCGCGGCCCCACAGGCCGAAGCGCCCAGCCCGCACAAGGCCAGAAGCGCGACGGCCAGTGCTCGACTGGTCACGATGATCCCCTTCGCAGACGACGTCTCGGCTCCAACCTACGCGGACGCGCGAGGTGACCCGGACGTTATCCACAGGAAGGGCCGGAGGGGCCGGTTATCCACAGCCGGGAGGACCGGTCCATCCACAACCGGCCCTACGGTGCGGGTCACCAGGCCGGTTCCCCGAGGTCCTGCTTCTGGAGAAGGGCCGCGAGCTCCCTGGCGTCCTCGGCGTCCAGGCCGAGCACGACGCGCGGCCGTCCCCACGGGTGGTCGATGGAATGGGCGACGTAGCTGGCGACCGACTCGCTCGCGCCCTCGTCGTCCTTGCCCCGGGTGGCACGCCAGTGCGCCCACGCACGCTCGAGCTCGGCCGCCGCGCGCTGCGCGCACGACACCAGTTCCGGATCACGCATGACAACCCCCCGGTCGGGCACCGGCCGCCTGGCCCGGCGGGCACCGCCTGCCCACCCGTTGCCCCCGCGACATGCGGGCGCACCGCCCCAGATCAGTCCGGTCCAGATCGATCCAGCCCAGATTGGTCCAGTACGGCACGCCGGAGGGCCGGCGCCATGCCTACGAGTCAACACGGGAGGCGCGCCGATCCCGTGGATGTTGACCTAGCCTTGGGGATCACTTGGAGCCGGGCCGGTGCTGTGCCGCACGACCAGCTTCGGCGTCACCTGCCGCAGCCGCGCCACCTTCCCGGGGTCGCCGATGCGGTCGCTCAGCAGCGTGGCGGCGGACCTGCCCATCGAGCGGCGGGGCTGGTCCAGGCTGGTGAGCGATATGTGGTGCACGGCGGCCAGGTGCGTGTTGTCGTACCCCACGACCGAGAGGTCCTCGGGGACGCGCAGCCCGAGCTCGCTCGCCGCCACCAGCACGCCGAGCGCGACGACGTCGTTGGCCGCGAAGATCGCCGTGGGACGTGGGTGACGTTCCAACAGAGCGCGTGCC
The DNA here is from genome assembly GCF_040653595.1 of Sphaerisporangium sp. NPDC051011. Lineage (NCBI taxonomy): Bacteria > Bacillati > Actinomycetota > Actinomycetes > Streptosporangiales > Streptosporangiaceae > Sphaerisporangium > Sphaerisporangium sp. NPDC051011. The sequence continues at coordinate 128,600 of NZ_JBFAGG010000020.1, forward strand.
GCCCTGCGTCCGCCTTCTTCGGTGAAGTCCCCGTGCTCGACCATGATGTGCGGCGCCAGCCCGTGCCGGCGCATCGCCATCAGGTAGCCCTCGCACCGGAACCGGGCCGAGGACGACGGCGTGCCCTCGATGTGGGCGATCCGCTTGTGCCCGAGCTCCACCAGGTGGTCGACCGCCAGCCGGGCGCCGAGCTGGTCGTCGTCCACGACGATGTCCACGCCTTCGAGCTCGACGTCCCGCTCGCCGACGACCACCGTGGGCGTGTACGCCGCGGCCTCGGCCAGGGTCTCGCTGGACGGCGAGACCCCGAGTAACACCAGCCCGTCGACCCGGAGCTCCAGGAAGGCCTCGACCGCTTCCTCCTCGAAGGCGGGATCCCATCGCCCGCTTCCGATCAGCAGCCGCAGCCCGTCACCGTGGAGGCTCTCCTGGAGGCCGTCCAGGAACTCGGCGTAGAACGGGTTGTGCAGGTCGGCGACCAGCGCCCCGACCAGATGGGTGCGTCCCTCGACAAGGCTGCGCGCGACCGCGTTGGGCCGGTAGCCGAGTTCCCTGGCCGCCTGCAGCACCGCCTCGCGCCGGTGTTCGCTGACGTGCGGGGACCCTCGCAGCACCAGGGACACCAGCGACTTTGAGACGCCCGCGCGTTCTGCAACGTTCCGGATCGTCGGCCGGGGACGCGGTCCGTGCGCGTCACCGAGGCCGGGCTCGGTCGTGCCGACCTCGGAGTGGTACCGGGCGGTCGTCTGGATGGACGGTCCTGACATGGTTCTCCCCACGCTGAGTGGATGTGCACCTGTCAGACCAAACGATCGAGTCGCGCTGAGGGTACGGGTGTTTGTGCGCCTCGCTGGATGGTCCTCGGGGCCGCCCTTTATTGGGCACGCCCTCCGATAGTGTGCGCATTGTGGGTGGGACATCAAGGGCCCCAGGTGAGCGCGAGAACGTCGGTCCCGGTGGCGCGCGCCCGGCACGGCGAAGGCTGAGCGTCGACCGCCGTCGCGAGGAGCTGATGGCCGCCGCCCTGGAGCTCTTCAGCAAGCACGACGCCGAGGACGTCTCGATCGACGACGTCGCCTCGGCGGCGGGGGCCTCGCGCGCGCTGGTCTACCACTACTTCGGCGGCAAGCACGAGCTGTACGTCGCCGCGCTGCGGGGCGCGGCGCTGGAGCTGGAGGAGCGGCTGCGTCCCGTGGCGGGCGGCACGCTCGTCGAGGAGCTCGCGGCGGGTCTCACGCGTTACTTCGACTTCGTGGAGGATTACGCGGCCGGGTTCGCGGCCCTGCTGCGCGGCGGGCCCGCCAATCGCGCGGGCGAGGTCGGGGTGATCGTCGAGGGCGTCCGCAGGCGCCTGACCAAGGTGATCCTCACCCAGATGCGCGTGAGCGAGCCGAGCCCGGCGCTGCGCGTCACGCTGAGGTCCTGGATCGCCTGCGTCGAGACCGCCGGGCTCGACTGGCTGGAGGTCCGCGACCTCGATCGCGCGGTCCTCGAACGTCTGCTGCTCGACCAGATGGTCGCGTTACTGAAGGTCGCCGCGGGCGAGGATGGCCAGATCGGCCGCTTGCTGGCCGACCTCGGACGACGGGTCCCGCCGGGCGGTGACGCTCCGTGAGGGTGCCCCCGGGGCCCATGTAACGGAAGGGTGATGACTTCGTACCCGCCGCGGCCGGGGTGGCCACGGGTGGACATTCGCGGATCTTCGCCCAGGGAACGGTGGATAGGGCTTCCGTGCGGTGGAGGCCCTAGATCCGTTATCCACCGGGACGTATCCGCATGGTTCTCGTGGGCCGGCGCCGGGCGGGCGGCGCCTCCCACGCCGATCCCATGGCCTTGCTCGCGGCCCCAGGGCATGCGGTGAGCGACGTCGCCCTCCGCTCCAGCCCTGATCCGCCCCCACGCGGCCATGGGTGTGTGGTGGACGCGCTCACATACGGGACGCGAGCGCGCCGGTTCTCCCCCCTAGGTCCTTGACGGTCCCGCCCTCACTCCGATCGCTGCTGCGGGATACCCGCGAGCAGCGCACGGACCTCGGTCTCCCGGTAACGCCGGTGACCGCCGAGGGTGCGGATGGACGTCAACTTGCCCGCCTTCGCCCACCGAGTAACGGTCTTGGGGTCGACGCGGAACATGGTGGCGACCTCCGCCGGGGTGAGCAGTGGCTCGGCCTCGGGTGTACGAGCTGACATTTGTGCGGCCTCTCCTCCGTGGACCGGCGACAGCGATCCTGCGACTTGTGTTGGCGCTTGTCACGGATGTCCCACAATGATCCAGTTCGTACGGATTTTTCTGGACCGTATGCGGTATCACCCGATGTGACCATACAGCCACGTAGAGCGATTGGCGAGCCCTCAAAGTACAACGCCTTGTCCACGGGTTGATGTCACGCTCGGTGATTCTAGCGACACGTTTCGTGGTATCGCAGTGAAAACGGCAAACTACTCAGTTCGCAGAAGCGAGCTGGTGACTCCCGTTACCTACTTTTGCAGGTCACGTGCATGATTTGCGGTTCAGTTCGCCGATTCGAGGGCTTGTATTGACTTCCAGCGGACGATCACGCGCTGATACATGGCGTAGGCCAGTTCTTCTTGACCCGTGTCCAACCCGGTGAGGGCGGCGGCCAGCTCGGCCGCGGACTGGTCGGCCTGGAGCGTCGCGTCGTCCATGACGTGGACGAGCCCGCCGTAGTCGAGCTCGACCAGCGAGTGCGGGTGGAACTCCTCCAGCCAGCGCCCGACCTCTTCCACCTCGGTCAACGTGCCGACCTCGCCCACGTGCCTGCGGATCACGACCAGCGCCCGCGCGACCCTGCGGCGCGCCTGCGCCATCGACGTCACGTACAGCAGGTTCCTGGCCGGGGCCGTGGTGGTCGGCGTGGCGGGCGCGGACGGCTCGGCCGACGGCTCCTCACGGTGACCGAGGACGAGCCAGCGCTCGGCGGAGTCGAACGGCACGAACCAGGACGTCGGGACGTGCCACGTGCTCGTGCGGATGTGCGTGCGCAGGGAGGAGGAGCCGCCCTTCTGCTTGTGCCGGTCGAAGTCGTCGGCGGTCTGCTCGGCGATGGTCCTCGGCACGAAGCGGTCGGCCAGTTTGATCGGCGTGGCGCCCCGGAACCGGGCGAAGGCCACCCAGGACCTCAGCCTGCTCTGCCACGGGCAGACGTAGAGGGTCTCCTCGATGCGCCGCAGGTAGGCGTTCGTGCTCTCGGCCCCCGGCGCAGGCATCGGGGGCACACCCAGCAGCCGCCGGACGGCCTCCGCGTGCTCGGCCTCCAGGGCGAAGGCGCGGCGCGGCCGATCCTTGGAGTCGGCGTACGCCGCCCAGAAGGCGCGCTCTCGTTCGGTGAACGCGGACAACGGCTCGTAGACACGGAGATAGGCGGCGTAGGGCAGCACATCTCGAATGGTGCCATGGAGCGGCGAGCCGACGCGAGTGAGCGAGCCCGACCACGTTCGGTGGCGCCCTCCCCCGGCGGGGCGACCGCCGGGGGAGGGCGCGCCGCCCGAAGGGTGGGACAGAAGTTTCGGGAAATGGACGATCATGGTCGGGGCGTGGCCAGATGGATAATGTTGTCTTCCAGGATCCGCCGCGACGAGGCGGCGGACGGGAATGACCGGGAGTCACCACAGTGACCGACGTCTTTGGGCCGTCCCACCAGGACACGGGCCCCTCGATCGGACAGGCCAGGCACGAACAGGTCGTCTTCTGCGCGGACGACCGCAGCGGTCTGCGCGCGATCATCGCCATCTACAACACCACCCTCGGCCCCGGGCTCGGGGGCACGCGCTTCTACCCGTACGAGGACGAGCAGACGGCCCTCGCCGACGTGCTCAACCTCTCGCGGGCGATGGCGTACAAGAACGCCCTGGCGGGGCTCGACCTGGGCGGGGGCAAGGCCGTGATCATCGGTGATCCGGCCAAGGACAAGAGCGAGGCGCTGCTGCGCGCCTACGGCCGCTTCATCCAGTCGCTGGGCGGCCGCTACTTCACGGCCTGTGACGTGGGCACCTACAGCGAGGACATGGACATCATCGCCCGGGAGACCCCCTACGTCACCGGGCGCACCCCTGCGCACGGCGGCGCCGGCGATTCCTCCATCCTCACGGCCTTCGGCGTGTTCCAGGGCATGCGCGCCTCGGCCGAGCACGTCTACGGTTCCCCCACCCTGCAGGGCAGGCGCGTCGGCGTCGAAGGCGTCGGGAAAGTCGGATACCGCCTGGTCGACCACCTGCTGGCGGACGGCGCCGAGGTCGTGATCTGCGACGTGAGCGCCGAGGCCGTCGAGCGGGTGCGCAACGTCCACCCCGAGGTCGGCGTCGTGGCGGACGCCGCGGCGATGAAGCGGGCCGACATCGACGTGTACGCGCCGTGCGCGCTGGGCGGCGCGCTGGACGACGAGGCGGTCGCGGGGCTGAACGCCAAGATCGTGTGCGGCGGGGCCAACAACCAACTCGCCCATCCCGGCGTGGAGAAGCAGCTCGCGGAGCGAGGCATCCTTTACGCTCCGGATTACGTCGTCAACTCCGGCGGCGTGATCCAGGTGGCCGACGAGATCGAAGGCTTCAACATGGAGCGCGCCAGGGCAAAGGCGACGCAGATCTTCGACACGACGTTGAAGATCTTTTCGATCGCCGAAGAGGAAGGGGTTCCACCGGCGGCGGCGGCCGATAGGCTGGCGGAGCGCAGAATGTCGGAAGTCGGTCGGCTTAGGGGTATTTGGCTGGGCCGCTGACTGTGGACGCCCATACGGCGTACCGAGAGGCGCGCAAAACAGGTACGGTTGTAGGCGAACGAGAGCTGACGCCGGAAGTCAGGCGGCATCAGCGCGTGATGCGTTAGCGACGAGGGGTCGGGCACGACCCCGCATGAGGGGGTCGAGCCGATGGGGCGCGGCCGAGCCAAGGCCAAGCAGGTGAAGGTTGCTCGCCAGCTCAAGTACAACAGTGGCGGCACCGATCTTGACCGTCTTCGCGAGGAGCTCGGAGTCAATCACGACTCCAACCGACACGATGATGACGACGTCGACCACGAACTGGCCGATCGGTACGCCGATTACGCCAGCGAGATCGGCGATGACGACGAGGACGACAGGTCCCGCCGCCGATAGGCGATTTTCGGGTTGACGCTGGTAGGGCACCCGGTGAACGACGGCTCGCCGAGTGCCTCCTTCGCGCGCCTGAAAGGCTCCTCGCCATCCCTGATGGCGAGGAGCTTTTCGTCGTGCCCGGACACATCCCGGTAGATCGCGGCCACGCGCCGCCGTCGTGAACCGGACCATGGACGGACGGCCCCGGCCACACGGCCGGGGCTCGCGAGGTGAGGCCGTCAGGCCGTGAAGCGGGCCTCGCCGGTGCCCGGGACGATCTCGCCCAGCACCCACGCGTCCTGCCCCCGTTCGCGCAGGACCTTGAGCGACTGATCGGCCGTCTCCGCCGGCACGACCGCGCACATGCCCACGCCGAGGTTGAACGTCCGGTCCATCTCGGCCGCCGGCACCCGGCCGTACCCCGCGATCACCTCGAAGATCGGCGGCGGCGTCCACGACGCGCGGTCGAGCAGCGCGTCCACCGAGCCGGGCAGCGACCGCGCGAGATTCGCGGCCAGCCCGCCCCCCGTGATATGGGCGAAGGCGTGGACCTCCGTGCGCCGCGTCAGCTCCAGGCAGGCGAGCGAGTAGATACGCGTCGGCTCCAGAAGCTCCTCGCCGAGGGTGCGGTCGAGCTCGGGGAGCGACCCCTCCAGCTCCAGGCCCGCCGTGCGCAGCACGTGCCGCACCAGCGAGTAGCCGTTGGAGTGGACCCCGGACGACGCCAGGCCGAGCACGACGTCCCCCGCCCGGACGCGGGCGGGCCCGAGCAGCTCGGACGCCTCGACGACGCCCGTGCCGGCGCCCGCCAGGTCGTACTCGTCCGGCCCCATGGCCCCGGGGTGCTCGGCGGTCTCGCCGCCCACCAGCGCGCACCCCGCCAGGCGGCAGCCCTCGGCGACCCCGCCGACGATCTCGGCGATGCGCTCGGGCACGACCTTGCCGCAGGCGATGTAGTCGGTCATGAACAGCGGCTCGGCCCCGCACACCACCAGGTCGTCCACGACCATGCCGACCAGGTCGATGCCGATCGTGTCGTGTTTGCCGAGGGCCTGGGCCAGCATGACCTTGGTGCCGACACCGTCGGTGGACGTCGCCAGCAGAGGACGGGTGTAGCGCAGGAAGGCCGAGGCGTCGAAGAGGCCGGCGAAGCCGCTGGCGTCGTCCACCACCTCGGGCCGCCGCGACCGCGCCACCCGTTCCTTCATCAGCTCGACCGCGCGGTCGCCCGCCTCGATGTCGACGCCGGCCGCCGCGTAACTGCTCACGCCGGCGTCGCCCCCGGCCGCCCCGGCGGTCACGCCTTGGCCTCGAGGACGAACTTGCCCACGTTGTCATGGTCGATGGGGATCGGATACACGCCGTCGAAGCACGCCCGGCACAGGCGCTCGGCGGGCAGCGTGGTCGCCTCGGTCAGCCCGTCGAGCGAGATGAACCCGAGCGAGTCGGCGCCGATGGACTCGCGGATCTGCTCGACCTCCAGCGACCCGGCGATCAGCTCGGCCTTCGTGGCGAAGTCGATGCCGTAGAAGCACGGCCAGGACACCGGCGGCGAGCTGATGCGCACGTGAACCTCGGTGGCGCCGGCCTCGCGGAGCATCTTGACGATCGCGCGCTGGGTGTTGCCGCGCACGATCGAGTCGTCCACGACGATCAGGCGCTTGCCCGCGATGACCTCCCGCAGGGGGTTCAGCTTGAGGCGGATGCCGAGCTGGCGGATCGTCTGCGAGGGCTGGATGAACGTGCGGCCCACGTAGGAGTTCTTGACCAGGCCCTGGCCGTACGGGATGCCGCTCTCTTGCGCGTAGCCGATGGCGGCCGGCGTGCCCGACTCGGGGGTCGGGATCACCAGATCGGCCTCCACCGAGTGCTCGCGGGCCAGCCTGCGGCCGACCTCCACGCGCGTGGCCTGCACACCGCGCCCGGCGATCGTGGTGTCGGGACGGGCCAGGTAGACGTACTCGAACAGGCAGCCCTTCGGCTCGGCGAGGGCGAACCGGCGCGAGCGCACACCGAGCTCGTCGATCGTCAGCAGCTCGCCGGGCTCGATCTCGCGCGTGAAGACGGCGCCCACGATGTCGAGGGCGGCGGTCTCGGAGGCCACCACCCAGCCGCGGTCCAGGCGGCCCAGCACCAGCGGGCGGATGCCCTGCGGGTCGCGCGCCGCGTACAGCGTCTTCTCGTTCATGAAGACCAGCGAGTAGGCGCCCTTGACCTCTGGCAGCAGATCGGCCGCGGCGTCCTCGATGGACGTGCCCGGGTCGCAGGCCAGGAGGGACGTGAGCACCTCGGTGTCGGTGGTCGCCCGGGTGGCGCCCGACGGCAGGCGTGCCATCAGCTCGCGCGTGTTGATCAGGTTGCCGTTGTGGGCGAGCGCCAGGCCGCCGCCGTCGCTGGAGCTCAGCGTCGGCTGCGCGTTCTCCCAGACGCTCGACCCGGTCGTGGAGTACCGGCAGTGGCCGATGGCCAGGTGCCCGCGCAGCGTGCCGAGCACCGACTCGTCGAAGACCTGGGCGACGAGGCCCATGTCCTTGTATACGAGGATTCGGCTGCCTTCGCTGACCGCGATGCCCGCGGACTCCTGGCCGCGATGCTGCAACGCGTACAGCCCGTAGTAGGTGAGCTTGGAGACGTCCTCCCCAGGGGCCCACACTCCGAAGACGCCGCAGGCGTCCTGCGGCGCGCGGTCCTGGGGGTCAAGGTCATGGCCTAGCCGGCCGTCGCCCTTTAGCACGTGCTTCATTCTAAGTAAGGGGTTTGACCACACGGTAACCCGGGTGCGTCCGTGGTCGGCCAAGGTGATCACACGGGCCCGCGCGCACGCCGCTCGTCGGGCAAATATCCCCGCCGCTTCGCCGTGTCCCATAGGCATATCGCCCGATCGGAGGGAGAGTGGGGGGTCAGGCATGCCCAGGTCGAGAGAGCGGACCGTGACGACATCTGGCGATCCGAACAACCCGGACCCATGGGGCGACCGGCATGGTCGCCGCGACGACGGCGGCCCCTCTCGCGGCGAGCGGCCCCCGAGCGAGCCCTCTTATGGGCGGGGCGCCGAGCCTCCCTACAGGGGGTGGTCGTCTCCCGGAGACCAGCCCCAAGGAGGACCGCCCCCAGGGGGTGCGCAGCCTCCATACGGCCCGCCGGGAGGCGAGCAGCCTCCGTACGGCCCGCCTCCCTACGGAGGAGGCCCTCCGTACGGGCCGCCCGGGGGCTGGCCCCCCGGCGCCCGCCCCGGCGGCGGACTCGGCACCGCCTCGCTGGTGCTGGGCATCGTCAGCCTGTTCCTGCTGTTCATCTGCGGCCTCGGCGTGCTGACGGCGATCGTCGGCATCATCCTCGGCGTCATCGCCACGGTGAGGAACGCCAACCGGGGCCGCGCGGTCGTCGGCATCGTGCTCAGCGGCCTCACGCTGGTGCTCGCGGTGGTCGGTTTCACCTGGTTCTTCTCCACCTTCCAGGAGTGCTTCAACCTGCCGACGCAGTCCGAGGCGCAGCAGTGCGTCGAGCGCAAGCTCGGCGTGAACGTCCAGAGGCCCTCGCCCTGACGCGCGTCACCCCCGCGAGGTCAGCGGGAGGAATTCGGACAGATCAGCGCGGGTGCCGCTCGCGCTGATCTTCCCGGCGTCCATCGCGTCCTCCCAGGTGACGCGCCCGGTCGCAAGCTCCAGCCACGTGCGCGGGTCAGTCTCCACCACGTTCGGGGGAGTTCCCCGGGTATGCCGGGGGCCGGGCACGCACTGGACGGCGGCGTACGGCGGGACGCGCACCTCGACCGTCCGCCCGGGGGCCCGCTCGGCGAGGCGCTCCAGGAGGTGGCGGACCGTCAGCCGCGCGATATCCTTCTCCGGGCGCAGCCCACGCGCGTACAGGCCGAGGACGACCTCCACGGCCGCCTCAGGCGCGGCCTGCGGGGGGCCGTCGTAGGGGTGCTCGCCGAGCTCGGCGAGTTGCACGTCCAGCGCGGCGCGGATCAGTTCGGGGTCGATCTTGCGTGCGGGCACCCTTCTATCCTGCACCGCCGCGGACGACGGCCATTCCGCGCCGATCGCGAATCGCCGTTCACCTTGATGGAAGTCTGCATTCATCTCGTGTTGTGATGGCGGCCGTACGGTCCGACGCGAGGACTCCCGAACGTACGATCTTGGAGGTACCAGTGGCGAACCCGTCGCCGCGCAGAATGCTTCCTCTGCTCTCGGCACCGCGTATGGGCGGCCGGGACGCGATGACGTGCCAGTTCCGGTGTGGCAACGCCTGCGCGCACGAGGTGTCCAACAGCAGTGACAACCCCTACTTCGCCGACGTTCTGACCAGCACCCTCTCACGCCGTGGCGCGCTGCGGGCCGGAGCCCTCGGCACGCTGGTCGCCACCGCGGGTGTCGCCGGCGCCGCCGCCCCCGCCTTCGCCGACCCCGGCGACACCGGTGACGCCGCCGCGCAGACCTTCGGCCGGTGGCACGACAAGGGCGGCCTGCGGTTCACGCCCGTGGCCCCGAACTCCGCCGACGCCCTGATCGTCGCCGACGGTTACACCTCCTCGGTGGTCGTCCGCTGGGGCGACCCGGTCCTGCCGGACGCGCCGGCGTTCGACTTCGAGAACCAGACCGCCGCGGCGCAGGCCAAGCAGTTCGGCTACAACTGCGACTACGTGACCTTCTTCCCCCTCGGCTCCGACCGGGGCCTGCTGTGGGTGAACCACGAGTACACCGACGAGAACCTGATGTTCCGCGGCTGGACCAGCGGCGACACCGTCCCGCTGGAGCAGATCAAGATCGGCCTGGCCGCGCACGGCGGGTCCGTCGTCGAGATCGAGCGCGTCGGCCGCTCCGGGCAGTGGAAGCTCGTCACCCGCGGCCGCCGCCGCTACAACCGGCGCATCACCGCCCAGACGCCGATGCGCTTCAGCGGCCCGGCCGCCGGATCCGCCCTGCTCAAGACCGCGGCCGACCCGCGCGGCACCACCGTGTTCGGCACGCTCAACAACTGCTCGGGCGGCACGACGCCGTGGAACACCGTGCTGACCGGCGAGGAGAACTGGAACCAGTACTTCGTCGGCGGCAACGGCGTCCCCGAGGCGCAGAAGCCGTACCTGTCGCGGTACGGCATCAGCACGACCACCGCCATCCCCAGCGGGAACCGGCGCTTCGACCGGGTCGAGGAGCGTTTCGACCTCGCCAAGCACCCGCAGGAGATCAACCGCTTCGGGTGGGTCGTCGAGGTCGACCCGTTCGACCCCGACGCGACCCCGATCAAGCGCACGGCGCTCGGCCGGTTCGCGCACGAGGCCGCCACCACCACGCTCACCCGGGACGGCCGCGTCGCCGTCTACATGGGCGACGACGGGCGGTTCGAGTACATCTACAAGTTCGTGTCCAAGGACCGGTACATCCCCGGCTTCGACCGGCACAACCGCGGCCTGCTCGACGAGGGCACCCTGTACGTGGCGATCTTCACCGGTGACAGCCCCGGCGAGATCGACGGCACCGGCAAGCTCCCCGCCGACGGCGCGTTCGACGGCACCGGCAAGTGGGTCCCGCTGGTCAGCGGCAACAGGTCGTTCGTCGACGGCATGACCGCCCAGGAGGTCCTGGTCTACACGCGCCTCGCCGCCGACAAGGTGGGCGCGACCAAGATGGACCGCCCCGAGGACATCGAGCGCAACCCGGTCAACGGCAACATCTACGCCGCACTGACCAACAACACCAACCGGACCGTCGCCAACGCGGACGAGGCCAACCCGCGGGCCTCCAACCGTCACGGCCACATCCTGGAGATCGCCGAGGACCGGAACGACGCCGGGGCGACGGCCTTCCGCTGGGCGCTGCCGCTCGTCTGCGGCGACCCTGCCGACCCCTCGACGTACTTCGCCGGGTTCGACAAGACCAAGGTCTCGCCGATCTCCTGCCCGGACAACGTGACCTTCGACCGCGAGGGCAACCTCTGGATCGCCACGGACGGCAACGCGCTGGGCAAGAACGACGGCCTGTTCGCGATGCCGCTCTCGGGCCCCGACCGGGGTCACGTCCGCCAGTTCCTCACCGTCCCCTACGGCGCCGAGACCTGCGGCCCGCTGATCACCCCTGACCAGCGCAGCGTCTTCGTCGCCGTCCAGCACCCCGGGGAGATCACCGGCGCCACTCCGGACAACCCCGCCAGCCACTGGCCCGACGGCGGCACCAGCCAGCCCCGCCCCTCGGTATCCGTCGCCTGGCACACCCAGGGCAAGAAGATCGGCTCCTGACCACCCGCGCCGCCTTCCGGAATCATCTGGAAGGCGGCGCGGTCCTACGGAGAGGCCGGCGGCCTCGCACGCCACCAACGCTCGTACCGGCCATCACCGGATGGGGCGGCGGCAGCTGTAACGGCTGCTCATGCCAGGCGAGTTCCTGCCGCTGTACGCGCTGCTCCGCGAAACCGACGTCTCACATGGCTCTGCGCCGGGGGGTCGGGAGCCGTGACCTGGTGAGCAGGGCCCCGCCGAGCGCGGCCATCAACGGCAGCCCTATGACGGTCAGGCCGATCAGGGTCCAGGGGATCGCGATCACCGGTGTCACATTGTCGGGCCGGGCTATGAGGATTCCATCGGGACCCAGGAGCTGCCAGTCGGAATGCCGATGGGCCAGCGGCCACCTGACGGCGATGCCCGGCGCCAGGCCGGCGAGGACTCCGGTGGCCGACCCCAGCAGCGCGATCACCAGGGCCTGACCCGCGACCACGGCCCGCTTCAGCCGGGGGGCAGCTCCGACCGCGGACATGGTCTCCAGATCCGGTCTCGCCTCCACGGCGGCCAGCATGGTCGCGACGAACGTCATCCCGAGCACCAGCACGGCCGCGGCTCCGCCCAGCAGGATCAACAGCAGTGTGTCGTCAGGGGCGTCCGGCACCTCGAGGCGGACGGCCGCCTGAAGCGTGATCGCGCCCACCTGCTTCGCGATCCGCTGTGCCGTCGCGCTTGAGACTCGGAAATCGGCGGGATTCACCAGCAGCAGCACGGTCGCGGTGGTGTAGCGCCTCTTCCTGACCGCCTCGGGTGCGACGACGGCCCGGGCCCAGCCCTGCCCGGTGGCCCGCACTCCGATCGCCGGCAGGGAGAGCTTGGGGTCGTCCGAATTGCTGGATCCGTCTTCCCGTGAGACATCAATCTCGATCTTCCTGTCCCGTACGGCGGCGGGGTTGAGCACGACGGCCTTTCCATCGTGGAGCGCTGTGACCGCCTGACGATCCTCTCGCCCCAGCACATAGCGAAGCAGGTTCTCGTCACCGATCAGAAGGCCACCCGCGCTGGAGTTCACCCAGTCAAACGGGCGATCTTGATTCAGCCCCGGTGTCGGCATGTCCACTCCGAGCGGCACACCGGACTTCCCCGCGAGCGCCTGGCCTTCGATGACCGGCACACTTGCGGGCAGTTCCTTCCGCACCACGGCCCGCACACGATCCCACAGCTCCGGGCTCAGATCATCGCTCTGGATCGAGAACGCCCCCGCGGGTCCTTGCGGATATTCGGGCCCAAATGTGGGGCCCTGGGCCATCCCGCTCTTCCACGCCACGCCCAGCGCGGTGAGCGCCACGACGGCGGTCATCACCGCGGCGACGGCGGGAGCCGTACGGCCCCGGTTGCGGGCCGCGTCCCTGGCGGCGAACCGGAGCGGCAACGGCAGGAAACCGGCCAGCCTGCCCGTCAGCGTGATGAGCCGGGGGACGACGGCGACCAGCCCCAATTGGGTGAGCAGGGCCGAGGCCACGATCCATGCGATCCCGTGCCGGGTGCTCACGACCGTCGCTGTGATGCCCGCGAGGATGAGGACGAGCCCCAGCACCGGCCGGCCCGCGCGGTCCCGCCCAGGTGCGCGCCGGCCCGCCAGAACGGCCGCGGCGTCCGTACGGCTCACACGGGCGGCCGGGGCGAGCGCGGCCAGTAGGCCGGCGGTGATGCCCAGCACCACGATGACCGCCACCGCCCCCCAGGGAACCTCGAACGGCCCCGCCATGACCCCGTTGAGCATCTCGAATCTGGGCATGGTGAGGGCCGCCGCGCCGATGCCCAGGGCCGTCCCGATCACTGAAGCGCCGGCGCCGAACAACAGGCCGTCGGCGAGCGCGATCATACGGAGCTGTCCCGGTGAGCCGCCCTGAGCGGCGACGAGGGCGAACTCGCGGGCCCTGCGCCGACGACCCACCGCGAAGGCGGATCCGGCCAGCAGGACGACCTCCAGCAGCATCATCCCGATCCACGGGACCGCTGCGAGGGACGATTCTCCACTGCGGATCTCGAACGTGTTGGGGTCAGGGGGCAGACCTCCGTCGAGGACCGCCCGGCTGACGACCACCAGGCCATGTGCGTTGAGCCGCCGCACGTCCGCCCATGACACCGGATTCGGCGCGTCCACGAGCCAACCTGCCGATTCCCTGGGGTCGATCGAGCCGGAGGTGCCGGTCGGCAGGCTGCCCGGGAACGCCGCGAGATCGGGCCAGGTCCCCACCTGTGAGAACAGGACGACACCGACGATCCGCAGCGGCACCCGCCTCTGGGTGTCGAAAAGCGTCATGCCAGTGGTCGCGCCCCAGTCGAGCATCTTGGGGGCCGCCACCACCTCTCCGGGCGCCGCGGGCAACCTGCCCTCCAGCAGGCGGAAGGTTCCCTGGGACAGCGGGTCACGCAGGTCCACCTGGCGCATCCAGCCGGAGACGTACCCCTGCGGGGTCAGGAAGCGCAGCGTACCCTGGGACATCGGAATCGCCCGGCTGCCCGGGCCGAACATCTGGGTGATCTCGGCCGTCGTGAACGGCTTCTCCCGCCCGCCCGGCTCGAAGCCGATCCCATTACCCGCGGCGTCCTGAGTGACCTGAGTCCAGCTGTGGTCGCCCCACACCACGGCGTCGGCCTGCCCCAGCGGATATGTCACCCGGCTATCGGTATGTGCCGTGGCAACCGACATGCCGGTCGCCACGCAGGTGGCGACGATGACCGGCAGCGCGATCATCGCGAGGATCAGACCGGTGCGCCGTTTGGAGCGCCAGGCGTTGCGGCGGGAGATCCGCAGAGCGGCTCGTAAGGTGCTCATCGCGCGCTCACCAGGCCGTCGCCGGGTCCGTCGACGATCTGTCCGTCTCTCAGGAAGATGACGCGGTCGGCCCAGGCGGCGTACCGCGGTTCATGGGTGACCAGCAGGACGGCGGCCCCGGCGTCGGCTTGTCCGCGGAGCAGGCGCAGGATCTCGTCGCCCATAGGGGTGTCGAGCGCGCCGGTCGGCTCGTCGGCCAGGAGCAGCCGCCGCTTCCCCACCAGCGCCCGCGCGATCGCGGCCCGCTGCCGTTGGCCTCCCGATATCTCGTCGGGGAATCGATCTGCCATGCCGGCGAGGCCGACCTCGCCGAGCACGGCCAGCGCGTCCTTCCTCGCGCTCCTCATGCCGGCTCCGTCCAGCTCGCGCGGCAATGCGACGTTCTCGGCCACGGTCAGCGACGGGATCAGGTTGAGGTCCTGAAAGACATAGCCGGCCCTGCGTCTGCGCAGCGCCGCGAGTCGCTTGGCCGAAAGGGTCTCCAGCGGGTGCCCCTCGACCAGGACCGATCCGGCGGTCGGCCGGTCGAGGCCGCCCGCGATGTTGAGCAGGGTGGATTTGCCGGATCCGGATGGCCCCATCACCGCGACCAGTTCTCCGGCCCGCATCTCCAGGCTGACCCCCTTCAGAGCGTGTACGGCCTGCGGCCCGTCGCCGTGGGTCCGTACGACGTCGATCAGGCGGACGACGGGCGTGTCCGCCGCAGCCGGCGAGGCGGCCTCGGCGGACAGGGAGACACCGACCGGCGCGTGTGACCGCTCCTGCGGATGGGTGGACGGGTCGGGCTCGGTCACGTGGTCTCCTTCGGGGGTGCGGCGAGGACGGCCTCGCAGTGGTCGAGCCAGCGCTGCTCGGCCTCGGCCTGAAAGATCATCGAGTCGAGGACCAGGCGCTGCGCGGCCTGATGCGAGGTGTCTAGGCCGCGTTTGGCCCGCGTCAGCTCCTGCAGGCTTCGCATGGTCGCGGCTCGCTGCGCCCGGACGACGCGTGCGACGTCCACGCCGGGGGTGGTGACGGCCATCGCGAGCTTGATGACCAGCTCATCGCGGGGCCGGTCGGTCCGGGAGACCGGCCTGGCGAACCACTGGTCGAGCTCGTCCACGCCCGCCTGCGTGATCGCATACATGACCCGGCCCTGGTCGTCCTGTTCGGCCTGTTCGCCTCGGGCTACCAGGCCGTCCCGTTCCAGGCGTGACAGCGTCGTGTAGACCTGACCGATGTTCAGCGGCCAGGTCGCCCCTGTGGACGCCTCGAACTCGGCCCGAAGCTGGTACCCGTAACGCGGGGCACGGCTGAGAAGAGCGAGCAGGCCGTGCCGGACCGACATGAGTACTCAGTATGCATACCGAGTATGCTCAACGCAAACACATCCACCGGATTTCCTCTCCGCGTCGAGGTGATCAGCGCGAGCCGCCCGACGTTACGAGGTCGCTCAGTGAATTGACGGACGACCGGGGCGAGGTCGAAGGGGGAGTCCGAGGGGCGAAGCCCTTCGGGAGGGGGATCGAAAGGGGGCGGAGCCCCTCTTGGGCACTGCAGCCTCGAACCCCTGGCGCGGAGCGCCTCGTTGTGAGGGACCGTGACCGCGGCGGCCACGAGCAAGCTTCTTCTTCACGCCGACCGAGCGCCGCCCCTGCGGCGGCGCTCGGTCGAGAGGGGTTACCAGGTTTGGCCGTCGCGGAGGAAGCGCCAGAGGCGGTCGGTGCTGTTCTGGTCGCGGTCCAGGTACAGGGTGTCCCAGCTGCCGGAGCCCTGGTAGACGGCGAGGGTGATCGCCAGGCCGGGGGCGGACTTGGGGCGCAGGGCGAACCAGGTGGAGTTGCCGTTGCCCGACTCCTCCCAGCGGTAGGTCCACTTCTGGGCCGCAGAGCCGTCGCAGGTCTTCACGACGAGGCCGTCGCCTGCCTTCGGGGAGGCCGTGGCGGGCTGGAGGCACTTTCCGGCGGCGACGTTCTTGATCGTCATGTTGCCGTCGGCGTCGTAGGTGTTGATCCACTTGGCGGTCTTGTACTGCCAGCCGGGGGATCGCAGCGTGATGGCCACCGCGCCCTCGCCCGTGCCGTCGTTCATCAGGGCCAGGCGGCTGCCGTCCATCCGGTTGATGAGCTGGCGCTCGTCCGGGGCGGTGGCGTCGGCCTGGGCGGCGGACGGGGACAGCGCCGCGAGGACGGCCGTGGCCGCGGCGGCCGAGGCGAGCGCCAGCGCGGAGCGCCCGAAGGGCCGTGTGGACGAGGGTGGGGTGAGGTGTCCGGACGCGTGTCCCGCGGAGGACATGGAGGACATGGAGGACATGGAAAGAACCCTTCTTCTCGGTGAGGCGGCCTCCGTTCGCCGGGGCCGCCTCGCTTACCGTGGCAGATGGTGACTCTCCGTAGTTACATGATCCTCCATGGAAAGGATCAATCCCTGGGACGGCGTCCGGTTCAGGCCACGGGCTCGGGGATCTTCGGGGCGTCCGCAGAGGTGGGCAGCGCGGCGCGCCGGGAGCGCAGGGAGATCAGGCTGACCGGGACGCCGACCGCGATGATGGCGGCCGCGACGACGAGCGCGAGCTGGTAGCCGTCCAGGAACGCCGTCAGGGGACCCGCGCCGTCCGCCGCGGAGGAGCTCTGGCGGGCGCTGAGGATCGCGCCGAGCACGGTCACTCCGAGCAGGCCGAACACCTCACGCGAGACGTTCAGCACGGCCGACGCGACGCCCCCGCGGCCCTCCGGCAGTGCTCCGAGGATCGCGTTGGTGAGCGGCACGAGCAGCCCGGCCCCGACGCCGTACACCATCAGCCAGGGGAAGATCTGCATGTACG
This sequence comes from Sphaerisporangium sp. NPDC051011, assembly GCF_040653595.1. Lineage (NCBI taxonomy): Bacteria > Bacillati > Actinomycetota > Actinomycetes > Streptosporangiales > Streptosporangiaceae > Sphaerisporangium > Sphaerisporangium sp. NPDC051011. Next base: position 145,551 of record NZ_JBFAGG010000020.1, read on the forward strand.
TGCCGCCCTCGCCGACGAGGCTCAGCGCGACCACCCCGGCGGCCATCAGGCCGAGGCCGAAGGCGACGGTCGGTCCGGTGCCGAGGCGGCCGGCGATGCGGGGCGCGATGGTCGCGAGCGCCGCCGTCAGCAGGGCCATGGGGACGAACGCCGCGCCGGCCTGGGTCGGGGTGAAGCCGAGGACGTTTTGCAGCCACAGGGCGGTGAAGAAGTAGATGCCGAAGACGCCGAACGCCCACAACCCCATGGACAGCATGCCGCCGCTGAAGACGCGATCCCGGAACAGCGACAGGTCGATCATCGGCTCCTCGGCGCGGACCTCGATCAGGACGAAGGCCGCCGCCGCGGCCGCCGCGACCGCGAAGGACCCGAGGATCAGCGCGGACGTCCAGCCCCGGCTCTCGCCCTCGATGAGCGCGTACGTCAGCGCGAACAGCCCGAGCGAGGAGGCCAGTAGGCCGGGGACGTCCAGGCGGTGGCGGACGGTGGGGCCGGATCCGCGGATGGCCCAGGCGGCGAGCGCGAAGGTGACGACGCCGATCGGGACGTTGATCAGGTAGATCCAGCCCCAGTGCCAGTTCTCGCTGATGAACCCGCCGGTCAGCGGGCCGACGGCGAGCGCGAGGCCGCCGATGGCGCTCCAGATGCCGACCGCCGTGCCACGCTCGCGCGGGTCGGGGAAGATCCGCGGGATCAGCGCAAGCGCGGTCGGGGTCAGCAGCGCGGCGCCGACGCCCTGCAACCCCCGGCTGAGGATCAGCGTCGCGCCGTTCCCCGACAGGCCGGCCGCCGCCGACGCCAGCGTGAAGACGGCGAGGCCGGTCAGGAAGACGCGCCGCCGGCCGAACACGTCCGCGAGCCGTCCACCCGCCATCAGCAGCCCGGCGAACACGAGCATGTAGCCGCTGACGATCCACTCCAGGCCGGAGATCGTCAGCCCCAGGTCCCGCTGGATGGTCGGCAGGGCCACGTTGACCACGTTGTTGTCCAGATACGTCATGAAGGTGGCCAGCGAGACCGCCACCAGGGCCCACCATCTGCGATTCACATCAAATCTCCTCTACGGCGTACCTGTACGTCGTACATGTACGTTGTATAGGAGAACCTGTACCGCGTATAGTTGTCAAGTGGCCGCAGACAAGCTGACCCGCGAGAGCGTGGTCGAACGGGCCTTGGCGCTCGCCAACGAGGACGGCGTCGAGGCGCTGACCATCCGGCGCCTGGCGGGCCGGCTGGGCGTCACCCCCATGGCGCTGTACTGGCATTTCAAGAACAAGGACGAGCTGGTGTGGGCGCTCGCCGAGCACCTGCTCGCGGGCGTGACGGCGGACATCGCCCCGGGCGACCCGTGGCAGAAGCGGCTGCGCGCCATGGTGCGGGCACTCGTCGACGCGATGCGCGAGCATCCGTCCCTCCCCGACTTCCTCAACTCGGTCGTCGAGGACAAGCACGAGCTGGAGAGTTTCAAGCGCGCGACGGAGGCGGCCCTCGACGCGCTGTCCGCGGCCGGGTTCAGCCCGGTCGAGGGCTACTACATCGCGACCTACCTGCTGAACGCCTCGATCGCCCTGGTCAAGGACCATCCGGGCTGGCCGGCCGACATGAGCGAGGCGGAGCAGGCCGAGGCGCTGCGGCTGCGCAGGCTGCACATCGAGACGCTGCCGCGCGACCGCTACCCGCGCATGGTCGAGTACGGCGCGACGCTCCACGCGCCGCCCGACATCGAGCGATATTTCACGTTCGGCATCGACCTGATGATGGAGGGTGTCGAGGGCCTGGCACGCCGCCGCGCGTGACCGGGCTCTGGCCTCGTTGCCCGAGGACTGGTTGCCGCGGAGCTCTGGCCCTGGTTGCCGAGCTCTAGCCCTGTTCTAGCCCGGCGCGGCGGTCTTCCGGCGCGGGCGGGCGCAGGCGGCCGTGACGACGCCCGCGAGCGCGACCGTCGTGAGGACGAGATACGTCCGCTGGAACCCGGCCATCAGGTGCTCGACGGCCACGGGCGACAGCCGCGACAGCGTGCCGGCGTACACGAGGTCGCGCAGGGCGGGGGACAGCGTGCCGGTCAGCACGCTGAGGGTGGTGGCGACGCTGAGCACGATGCCGACGTTCATGATCATGAGCCGGAAGCCGTTCACCACGCCCAGGCTTCCCGGCGGCAGCGCGCTCATCACCTGCGTCGTGTTGCCGGTGAGGAACGTCCCGTTGCCGCAGCCCGAGAGGAACAGGCCCGTGCCGATGATCCAGTACGGCGTGGCGGTACCTGTCGACAGTGTCAGGCAGGTCAGCCCGCCGAAGGTGAGCAGGCACCCGCCGACGGACAGGACGTACGGCGAGACCCGCCGGCCGAGCGCGCCCGCGATCGGGGACGCGAGCGCCATGCCGATGGGCACCGGGAGCACGCCGAGCGCGGCCGTGAACGCGTCCATCCCGCGCGCGGCCTGGAAGTACAGGGCGACCAGCAGGATCAGTGCCGAGCGGGACAGCGCCGCGCAGAAGGACGCGAGGTTGGCGAACGTCAGCATGCGTTCTCCGAAGAGGCGGGCGTCCAGAACCGGATGGGAGGCTCGGCGCTCGACCACGACCAGCACGGGCACCAGGATCAGGAAGATCAGCGTTCCCGTGATGAACACCGGGCTCGCCAGGCCGCGCGAGCCCGCCTCGGAGAGGGCGATGAGCACCGCCGACAGCGCGGCGAAGACGATGAGGTTGCCGGCCGCGTCCACCGGCGTGCGCGGGCCCGCGGGGACGCGGCGCAGCGTGGCCCATCCCCACAGCAGCCCGACGACCCCGGCGGGGACGTTGACCCAGAACACCCACTGCCAGCCGGCGGCGTCGGCGATGAGGCCGCCGAGGGTGGGCCCGGCGAGTTGGGCCACCGACAGCGTGCCGATGTACACGCCCATGCCCTGGCTGAGGCGGTCCGGCGGGAAGGCGCCGGTGATGATGACCGTGCCGTTGGCCAGGATCATCGCGGCGCCGACTCCCTGCAGGCCGCGCATGGCGATCAGGAAGCCGACGTTCGGCGCGAGCCCGGCCAGCAGCGAGGCGGCGACGAACAGCGCGAAACCGGCGAGGTAGACCTCGCGCCGCCCGAGCAGGTCGGCCACGCGCCCGAAGAAAACCAGCGTCGCCGTGTTGATCAGCAGGTACGACAGCAGGATCCAGGACGAGGCCAGGGCGTCGGCGTCGAAGTGCCGCACGACGGCCGGGAGGGCGACGTTCAGCGTGCTCGCGTTGATGCCGATGAGGACGAGGCCGAGGCTGGTGACCGAGCATACCCGCCAGGCGTATCGGAGCTTCTTCGCGTACTCGGGGGTTCCGGGCAGGAGGGGAGCGGCCTGTTCGAGCGGATGGGCGACCATGCCCCTAGTTTGATCTAAGCCTTACGTCCGTATTTGTCGCCTAAATGCTCGGTTGTCAGTGGAATCGTCCGTATATAACGTCACCACACCGGTGTCCGGGGCGGCGGCTGAAACCTTCCCCAGGTCAGGCCCTGCCTGCCCGCGGCGGCCAGTGAGGCCTTAAATCAGTTCAAACCCTCTGACTTTCTGAAGTTCTTCATCGGACGGATGGGTCAGCGGGCGCGCCTGCGCAGGCCTTCGAGGTCGTAGATGGTCACGCGCCGCCGGCCCGTCTCGATCAGGCCGCGGTCGCGCAGCGAGCGCAGGGCCTTGCTGACCGCCTCGCGCGACGCGCCCGTCCACCCCGCCAGCTCGTCCTGCGAGAGCGGGAGCGCGACCTTGACGCCGCCGTTGGTCGGCTCGCCGAAGCGCTCGGCCAGCTCGACCAGGCGCGTGGCCACCCGCCCGGTGGTGTCGAACGCGCCGTACTCGACGCGCTTGCGGTCGGAATCGCGCAGGCGGCCGACGACGAGCCGCAGGAGCAGGACGGCGACGCGGCCGTGCTCGTTGAGGAAGCCCGCGAACTCGCGGATCACGACGCCCTCGACGGGCTCCAGCGCGGTGACCGTGCCCGAGCGTGGCTCGTCGCTGATGCCGGACATCTCGCCCAGAAGCGCGCCCGGGCCCCGGATGGCGAGCACGACCTCGGTGCCCCCGGCGGTGTGCGAGGAGACCTTGACCCGGCCCGAGGTCAGGACGAGCACCCAGTCGGCGGTGTCGCCCTCGGTCATCACGGTCGCGCCGCGATCCCACCGGCGCGTACGGCCCGCGGCCGTGAGGTCGGCGATCTCGTCCGCGGTGAGCAGGGAGAGGAACTCCCCGGGCTCGGGGGACGGCTGGGACGTCATCGCTACTCCAAAGAACGCGGCAGGGGAACGTTCCCGATTATCGCGGCTTGTCTGACGCCCCAACCCCGTCGTCTTCCCGCCTGTGGACAACTGCGCGTACGGACGTGCGCCGCGTCCCCAGCCTGTGGACAACCGGGGCGCGCCTCGGCCTGGACAGGACCCCCCAGCCCGGGACGGATGCCTCACTCCGGACGGGAACCCCAGTCCCGGGGGACGCCTCGGTCCGGATGAGAGCCCCGGTCCGCGCGGACGCCTCGGCCGGACGGGAGCCCCGGTCCAGAACGGATGCCTCAATCCAGAGAGGTGAGGACGAACGCCTCGACGCTCTGCTCCTTGCCCTTCAGCGTCAGCGCGCCGAGCGGGCGGACCTCGGCGCCGGGCCCGAGCTGGGCACGGGTCGTGGCCCCGATGACCACCGTGCCCGGCTCGGCCAGGGACTCCAGGCGCGCGGCGACGTTGACGGCGTCCCCCATCGCGTTGAACCCGCGCAGCTCCGGGGCGCCGATGTTGCCCACGAGCGCCAGACCGGTGTTGATGCCGATGCGGAACCTCGGGTAGCCGGGGTTGCCCGCCGCGATCTCCTCGGCCGCCGCCTGCATGGCGAGGGCCGCCCGCGCGGCCTGGGCGGCGTGCATCTCCTGCGCCGCCGGGGCGTTGAACAGGGCGAGCAGGGCATCGCCGACGAACTGCACGATCGTCCCGCCGTGCTCCAGCACGCACGGCACGGCGACCCCGTGGTAGCGGTTCAGCATCTCGACGATCTCACCCGGTTCGACCCGCTCGGAGAACGTCGTGAACCCCTTGAGGTCGGCGAACAGCGCGGTCAGCTCGACCAGCGACCCACCGAGCGCGGCCTGGTCAGGGTCGGCGAGCAGTGACGCCGCGACGTCCGGCGACATGTACTGCCGGAACAGCGTCTCCAGCTCGCGGTACAGCCGGGCGTTCTCCAGCGCGATCGAGAGCTGGCTCGCCAGCGTGGCCGCGAGCGCCTCGTCCTGCCGGGTGGCGCCGACGGGCACCTCCAGGGCCCCGGCCAGCACGCCCTTCACGGTCAGCGGGTGGACGACGACCCCGTCGCCGATGATCACCTCGGTCTCCTTGAAGTCGTCCACGCCGAACCGCCGCTCGCCGACCGCCACCTGCCCGTTCGACACCAGCCCGATGCGCACGTCCCCGTACGCCTGCCGGACCCGCTCCAGCGACCCGGCCAGCAGCTCTTCCTCGCGGAGGCCGACCCGCGCGCGGCGCCCGACGTCGACCAGCGCGCCGAGCCGCGCCGACAGCTCGCGCTCGGCCGCCAGGGCCTGCCCCGCGCGGTCCAGCACGGCGGCCTGGCCCTCGTTCAGCCGGAACTTGCCGGCCAGCCGGGTCGCCACGGGCGGCCCCGAGGACGACCCGCTCTCACCCATGCGCCGCAGGTGGCCGACCAGCTCTTCGAGGGCCTCGTCGTACCGGGCCTGGATGCGGCGGATCGTCGCCGCCAGCGCCACCGAGTCGAACAGCCCCTGGCTGGAGCCCTCGCGCCGGAACTGGATGTAGGCGCTGTAGGCGACGAAGACGAACGCCAGCGTCAGCAGCAGGTGCCACTCCCACCACGACATGAGCCAGTTCGGGCGGAAGAACCCCGCGACCATCGCCTCGCCCAGCAGCGCGTACGCGGTCAGCAGGCTGACGAGCATCGCCGAGGGGCGCCTGCGGTGGATGCGGAACATCAGCGCGGCGGCCAGGGCGAAGAGCGCGGCGCCGATCCACGAGACGAAGCCGATGGTCGCCCCGCCGGGGGGAGGCACCGCGCTGAGCGGTGTGAGGCCTTCGACCAGCGAGGCCCAGCCCCAGGCGACCAGGATGACCACCAGGCCGGCGCGCAGCAGGTCGGCCCGGGCCAGGATGGCGGCCGCCGCCCGCTCGCCGAGCGGCAGGGACGAGGCGAACGCCAGCACCGAGGCGAACGTCAGGCCGACCGGCTGGCCGATGTCGAAGGCGTAACTGCCATGTTCCACGATGATGGTCGGCGTGGCCAGGCCGTGCAGCAGGAAGAACCCGGCGCTGCCGAGGAAGACCAGCGAGACGAGCAGCAGCCGCGCGTCCTGGCGGCGGGCGGCCGCCTGGCTGATCAACAGGCCGAGGACGACGTTGACGCCCGCGACCGCGACGATCAGCAGGAAGTGGCTGGGCGGGTGCTCCCAGCGGATGTTCAGCCGGTCGGGGTTGGACAGCAGCAGCCACAGGCCGAGCAGCGGGAACGCCATGTGGAGCGCCCAGACGACGCCGCGCACCGGCTGGGTCGCGGGTGGCAGATACGGATCGTCCGCGGGGTCTCCTGGGGGTGCTCCGGCCGGGGGGCTCGCGGGAGACGCCTCCGCGTGATCGGTCGACGGCACGGTTCTCCTCCGCATGGGCCGGTCGAGTTCTGCCGGATGTGGCGATTATCCCGCTGGCCGTGGGAGGCGGAGGACAGTCATGGGTTTCGACGGGACGAATGCCCCTGGGAACATCGGCCCTCGCCGGAGGCGCCCGGGGTAACGGGCGACCGAAACATCCATTATTTTGTCAGATACGACCGGATAAATGCGAATACCGGACGTCCGCTCTGAAGGCGGTGGATCTGTGGGGGGATCCACCGCCTTTCCGAAGCCCGAAGCCCGAGCCGAAGCCCGAAGCCCGAGCCGAAGCCCGGAGACGGACGCCACTCAGGCGCCGAAGACAGCTCAGGCGCCGAAGACCGCCGGAAGCGGCGCCTCCTGCACCGCGCGCAGCTCGTCCACCGGGATCTCCAGAACGTCCTCGACCATCAGCGTCTCGCCGCCCGTCGTGCCCAGCCCGTAGCAGGGCACCTCGTGCCGTGCGCACAGCTCGGCGAACTCGTCGAACGCCTCCGGGCGCACGGCGACCAGCACGCGCGCCGTGGACTCGCTGAACAGGCCGGTGAAGGCGTCCTCGATGGGCAGCCGGACGGTCGCGCCGACCCCGCGCGCCAGCGTGGCCTCGGCCAGGGCCACGGCCAGGCCGCCGTCGGACACGTCGTGCGAGCCCTCGGCCAGCCCGCGCCTCGCCACCTCGGCGAGGACGACGGCCAGCGCGCGCTCGGCCTCCAGGTCGACCGCCGGGGGCAAGCCGCCGAGGTGCCCGTGAGCGACGTGCGCCCACTCGGAGCCGCCGAACTCCTCGCCGGTGTCGCCCAGCAGGACGATCTTCAGCCCGGGCGCGGTGAAGCCGTGCGGCACGCGCCTGCGCACATCGTCCAGCACGCCGAGCACGCCCACCACGGGCGTCGGGTGGATCGCCGTCGAGCCGGTCTGGTTGTAGAACGAGACGTTGCCGCCGGTCACCGGCACGCCGAGGGTCTTGCAGGCGTCCGCGAGCCCGCGCACGGCCTCGGCGAACTGCCACATCACCTCGGGGTCCTCCGGGGAGCCGAAGTTGAGGCAGTTGGTGACGGCCAGCGGGCGCGCGCCGGTGACGGCGACGTTGCGGTACGCCTCGGCGAGCGCGAGCTGCGCCCCCGCGTACGGGTCGAGGCGGGCGTAGCGGCCGTTGCCGTCGGTGGCCAGGGCGAGGCCGCGGTCGGTCGGCTCGGCGCCCGGCATGACCTCGCCGACGCGCAGCACCCCGGCGTCGGCCGGCGTGGCGAGCACGGTGTTGCCCCGGACATAGCGGTCGTACTGGGAGGTGACCCACTCCTTGGAGGCGAGGTTCGCCGACCCGAGGAGCTGGAGCAGCGTGGCCCGCAGGTCCGACGGCCGCGGCAGGCGCCCGGCGTCGTCGGCGTTCAGCGTGGCCTGGCCGGCGGGCTCGTGGAACGGCCGCTCGTACACCGGGCCCTCGTCGGCCGCGGTGCCCGGCGGGATGTCCACGATGACCTCGCCCTTCCAGGTCATCACCAGCCGCCCGGTGTCGGTGACCTCGCCGATCACCGTGGCCGGGACGTCCCAGCGGGCGCAGATCGCCATGAACGCGTCGATGTCCTCGGGCGTCACGACGGCCATCATGCGCTCCTGCGACTCGCTCATCAGGATCTCCTCGGGGAGGAGCGAGGGGTCGCGCAGCGGCACCAGGCCGAGGTCGACGCGCATGCCGCCCGTGCCCTTGGCCGCGAGCTCGGTCGTCGCGCAGGACACCCCGGCCGCGCCGAGGTCCTGGATGCCGACGACGACGTCGGCCTCGAACAGCTCCAGGCAGCACTCGATGAGGAGCTTCTCCATGAACGGGTCGCCCACCTGCACGGCGGGCCGCTTGGCGTGCGCCTCGTCCTCGAAGGTCGCCGAGGCGAGCACCGAGGCGCCGCCGATGCCGTCGGGGCCGGTGCGGGCGCCGAACAGCACGACCTTGTTGCCCGGGCCCGGCGCGGTGGCGAGCTTGATCTGGTCTTTGCGCAGCAGGCCCACGCACAGCGCGTTGACCAGCGGGTTGCCGATGTAGCAGGGGTCGAAGACGACCTCGCCGCCGATGTTCGGCAGGCCCAGGCAGTTGCCGTAGGAGCTGATGCCCTCGACGACGCCGGGCAGCACCCGCCGCGTGTCGGGGGCGTCGAGGGCGCCGAACCGCAGGGAGTCCATGACGGCGACCGGCCGGGCGCCCATCGACATGATGTCGCGGACGATGCCGCCGACGCCGGTCGCCGCGCCCTGGTGGGGCTCGACGTACGACGGGTGGTTGTGCGACTCGATCTTGAAGGTGGCGGCCCAGCCGTCGCCGATGTCGACGACGCCGGCGTTCTCGCCCATGCCGACCAGCAGGGCGTCCGACTTGGGGGCCTTGGTGCCGAACTGGCGCAGGTGCACCTTGGACGACTTGTAGGAGCAGTGCTCGCTCCACATGACCGAGTAGATGGCGAGCTCGGACGACGTGGGCCGGCGGCCCAGGATGGCCCGCACCCGGTCGTACTCGTCGGCCTTCATGCCGAGCTCGGCGTACGGCTGCGGCTCGTCGGGGGTCCGGTCGGCCCGCTCGACTGAGTCGATCATGTGTGCTCCTCGCGGCGCGCTCGTGGCGTCGGTCACAGGTTGACGAACCTCTTCAGGATCGAGGTGAAGAAGCCCCTGCCGTCCACGCTCGGCGCTCCGGTGAGTTCCTCGACGGCGTGCTCGGGGTGGGGCATGAGGCCGACCACGTTGCCCGCCTCGTTGCTGATGCCCGCGATGTCGTTGATCGACCCGTTCGGGTTGGTGCCCAGGTAGCGGAAGACGACCTGGCCGCCGGACTCCAGTGCGGCGACCGTGGCCGCGTCGGCGACGTAACGGCCCTCGCCGTGCTTGACGGGCAGCAGCAGTTCCTGGCCGGGGGCGTAGTCGCCCGTCCAGGCGGTCGTGGCGTTCTCGACGAGGACGCGCTGGTCGCGGCAGACGTAGTGGAGCCCCTGGTTACGGGTGAGCGCGCCCGGCAGCAGGTGGGCCTCGCAGAGGATCTGGAAGCCGTTGCAGGTGCCGAGCACGGGAAGCCCGGCGCGAGCCGCCGGGATCAGCTCGTCCATCAACGGCGCGAAGCGGGAGATCGCCCCGCACCGCAGGTAGTCGCCGTAGGAGAAACCTCCGGGCAGGAAGACCGCGTCCACACCCCTGAGATCGCGGTCGGCGTGCCAGAGGGGGACGGCCTCCGCGCCCGCGTGCCGGACGGCCCTGGCGGCGTCCTGATCGTCAAGGGTTCCCGGAAATGTGACCACGCCCACGCGGGCAGCACCCATGGCTTTCGTACCCCTCCACATGCGAACGCCGCGCCGACGTCTCACACAAGATCGGACGGCGGTCTCGCGGCGGTACACCTCAGGCTACCCGCTGGCCGCACGCGACCGGTCCCCAGCCGTCCGACGCCTTCTCCGTGGTGTTGGGCGTGACCCACCCACAGGCCGACTAGTCGTGAGCCGAGGCGACGAACCAGAGGACGTGATGCGGGTGGTCCTCGGTGAATCCCCAACGAGTGGACAGGGCACGGATCAGGCGGATGCCGCGGCCGGACGACGTCAGGTCGTCGTCGGGGTGCGCGGGGATGCTCGGGATGGTCTCGGCGCCTTCGTCGGCGACCTCGATCCGCACGTCGCCGTTCTCCTCGATCGTCATGGTCACGCCTATCGTGACGGATTCGGTGTGTGACAGGGAGTTGGTGGCGGCCTCCGAGAGCAGCAGGACCGCGTCGTCGCGGCGGGGATGACCATCCAGGATCTTGCCCAGCCAGCGCCGGGCCTCGGCCACGGAAGTCTCGGCGGCCGGGAAGACGGCGGTCTCGGTTCGCGGGGCGGGAGTGCTCATCGCGTCAGGCGTCCTTGGTCAGGGGGTGGCGGAGGACAGGCCGTACGGCACACCGGACGGGGTCTGCGGCGAGTGCCGATGTCACCAGCGGGTGACGTGGGATATACGACGTGGAGGATGACAGGCGGCGAGGCCCCGGAGGGCTCAGGCGGCCGGCGTGACCGCGGTGCGCGGACGGGCGCGGACCGGCGTCTCCTGCTCGGCTTGGCGCATCTGGGCGAGAAGCTCCTGCGCGGTGCGCGCCTCCACGACCAGCGGCTCCGGGGTCGGGTACAGGGCCAGGGCGTAGAAGCGGCGGCTCCACGGCCCGTACAGGATCGTCCAGGCCGGCTCCATGCGGTCGAGCAGTACCGCCGCGGCGCGGTCGGCGAGGTCGGGTTCGCCGCGTTCGACTTCGACGTACGGCTGTCCGAGAGCGTGCCGGCCGACCCGCTTGCCGCGACCTCGCCTGAACAGGCGCCACGGGCGTCTAAGTGGTCCCGCCCGTAAGTCCTTCGGGGGTCAGTAGCTGAGGTAGAGACCACAGGCGCAGTCGAGGGCTTCTTGGGGTGTGCCGGCTGACAT